>JAEWMY010000054.1 GCA_023393015.1 Spirochaetota bacterium | reverse complement strand
CGGTTACGATCCTTACGAGATCCCGTATCATGAACACGAGCTTCTTCCCGAGCCTGACGTCGGTTTCCGCCGCGACGAGTTCGTCCATCTCCGCGAGGCTTTTGGCGTACTCCGCGGAGAAGCCCTTGCAATCGTCGATCAGGGCGCACGCCGAGGGCTGCAGGTACATATAGAGGTCGAACCTCAGGAGCATCGACACGATCGCGTTCGCTTTTCCCGAGTTGAGTATCTTGATGATCTCCTCGGTCAAACGGGACGGCGATACTGGCGCGAGCAGCGAAGAGTCCCTTCTGATGGCGCGCGAAAGCGAGAACGGCATGGAACACCCGGTCGATACCGCGTATTTGACCGCGCGCAGCATCCTGACGGGATCGTCCTTGAAGATGAGGGAAAGAGGGATGACCGGTTTGATCTTTCTTGATCGTATGTCTTTCACTCCACCGACGTAATCGACGATTTGCTCCTTGATTGGATCGTAATACAGGGCGTTCATGGTAAAATCTCGGCGACGCACGTCTTCGTCGATCGTGCCGAACGCGTTCCCCGTCGTGCCGTCTACCGTAGACCTGAAGGTGGAAACCTCGAATATCTTGTCTCCGAAGAAGATATGAACGAGCCTGAAACGTTTTCCGATAATACGCGAGTTGCGGAACAGCCTCTTGATTTTGGTCGGTTCCGCGTTCGTGACGATATCGAAATCCTTCGGTTCTTTGCCGATCAGGAGGTCCCGAACGGCGCCACCGACTATATACGCGTCAAAACCGTAGTTCTTTAGGTGGGAAACTACCCTGAGGGCTTCCGGGTCTATTCTCGCGGGATCGATCCCGTGCTCGCGCTTCGTGTACACGAGCGCCGCGCGCACCGCCCTGCCTCTCGCGTCCTGGCTGTATCGTATTAGCATGTTTTGATCATTTTCTACGGAAACGACGCACGTGTCAACGGCGTACTCCCGTCATAGAGGTTTCTTGCCCGTAACGCGGTCCGCCCATGCAACGATATCCGCCATGACGGCATCCCGGTTCGTCTCGTTCAGCGATTCATGCCTCCCCCCCTCGTTCATTACGAGCGAAACGTCGAAAACGCCCGATTCCCGGTAGAGCTCCGCGAGACGCGAGACCGTCTTTCCGTATGAACCGACCGGATCTTCCGACCCCGACAGGAGCATAACGGGGAGTGCCGGCGGAACGCCCGCGATAGCCCACGGCTTGTGGATGGCGGAAAGCCCGTCCATGAGGTCTCGATAAAATCCGGCCGTACAGGGAAATCCGCACCATGGAGACGCGTCATACTCCTCGACGACGGCAGGATCGCGGGAAAGCCAAGAATTCGGGCTTGTCGCGTCCGGAATCTTTTTATTGTAAGATCCGAAAGACAGATTCGTGAGGAAGGGAGAAGGAGTTCGTCCGCCGGATACGAGCGAAACGACGCGCGCCAGAACCCTGCCGGCAAACACGCGCGCGGGGTCGGGCCCACGCGTACCCGACAGAACGCACCCGGAAAAGAGGTTTCCGTGCCGCTCGATGATCATTTGCGCTATAAAAGAACCGAAGGAATGGCCCAACAGGACGATCGGGAGGGAGGGATGGCGTTTACCCAATTCAAGGGCGAGCTCGCGTTGATCCTCCATGACCCGGACGAACCCGTCGCGATCGGCCAAATGTCCGAGTTTGCCGAGGGAACCGGCGGTTTGACCGTGTCCCCGGTGATCGGCGGCGTATACGAAATAGCCGTGCCGGGTCGCGTACGAGGCAAAGCCGTCGTATCTGAGCGCGAACTCGGCCATGCCGTGGCTGATTTGGAAAATCGCGCGCGTCGAGACGCCCGGCGGCGTATCCCATGCGTGGATCGTTATTGGGACTCCGTCGGATGCCTCGAGGACGAATGAGCGCGACTCCATAAACATGCCTCCCCCCGATATGCTATACTCGGATTCGATGGAAATAAAGGAAATTATAGCAGAGAAAGTGGTTCCCGGGGGGATGTGTTTTTCCCGAATCGACGGAAAAGCGGCCTTTGTCCGCGGGGTGCTTCCCGGCGAGATCGCCGAGGTCGAGATCGTCTCGGAGAAAAGGGATTATGTCGTTACCCGGGCGACCAGCATCGTGAAGGCCTCGAGTCGGCGCGTCGAGCCGTTTTGCCCGCTATTCGGCTCGTGCGGCGGATGTTCCCTCCAGATGGCCGAGGACTCGTATCAGACCGAGTTGCGCCTTTCGATACTGACGGAAGCCCTCGAACGGTTCCGGGTTCCGGTCTCCGCTCCTCCGTCCGTCGTATCAGGTACTCCGCGCGCGTATCGTTCCAGGTTCCAGTTCCATCGCGCCGGAACGGAGATCGCGCTCAGGGAGGGCGAGTCAACTGAACTCGTCCCGTTGCGCGACTGCCCCGTGGCGGTGAGGGAGATACGGCAGGCGCTTTCCGACGGAACGCTCGCTTCCATGAGCTCGTTGCGCGCCGACGGGGAACGCTTTCACGTGTTCGCGTACGACGGGCGGCTTTGGCACGAGGACCGCGACGAACGGGTCGACCTGGACCTTGCGGGAAGGCGCGTTTCGTTCGACGTCGGGGGGTTCTTCCAGTCGAACATACCGATGCTCGAGGGTCTCGGAAAATCGGTCATTCGCCTCCTCGAGAATGGCGGGAAACGGGAGAGGCTTCTCGACATGTATTCCGGCGTCGGTACGTTTTCCCTTTTCGCGGGATCGCTTTTCGCGCATTCCGTACTCGTCGAGCGAAACAGGAAGGCGCTGGCCCACGCCCGCGAAAACCTTTCACGCGCGGGAATTCCCGCGACGGCATGCGCCGTTTCGGACGATTTCTGGCCGAGGACGCGGGAAAGCTCCCTGCCCTTCGACGCCGCGATCGTCGACCCTCCCCGTTCGGGAATTTCGCGCGAAGCACTTTCCTGGCTTTGCTCAAGCGGCATACCGAACATCCTGTACGTTTCCTGCGATCCGGTTACCTTCTCCCGGGACGCCGCGACGCTGACGAAAAACGGCTATAGGCTCGCCTCGGTAGAAATGCACGATTTTTATCCGCAAACGCATCACGTCGAGACGTTGGGGCAGTTTACCCTATGACGCGCCGAGTACGCCGTTTGTCGCTCGTCGTCACTCGCTTCGTAACGGTGACCGTCGCGGCACTCGCCCTTACACAGCGGCTTTCAGCGCTTGAACCCGCATGGACGCGGATATTGACCGGTACCGTCACCTCGGGTCCGGTTACCATCGATGACCGCGTATTCTTCGGAACCTCGGACCGGAGCGTTACCTGCCTGTCCTCCGACGGGAACTTCCTCTGGAGTCGCCCGGTCCCGGGAGGGCCCGCGGTCTTTCTTTCCGTCGTCCCGGAGGGTTTGCTCGTCGTCGCGACGAGAAACGGATCGATCGCGGCGTATAACCCTGACGGCAGGTTTCTCTGGCGCCTTTCCGGTTCGTCCCAACCGACCGTCCCCCCGCTTGCCGGGCGTGACGGTCGCGTGTTCGTCCTGTATGAAAACAGGATTTCCTGCGTGGGTCCGTCGAGCGGCTTGAAGTGGTCGATGCCGGTTAAATTCGCTATCTCGGAACCGATCGGCGAAACGGGCGACGGGGAACTGATCGTCTCCACGAAAAACGGCTTTCTCGCGCGCGTCTCTCCGTTCGGCGAGCTTCTCGAGCGAATCGCGATACAAGCGCCCGTAACCTGTCTCGCGGGCGCCCCATCCGGTTTTTTCGCGGGTTTCAAGGACGGTTCGGTCGTTTTTTGCCATGTTCGTTCCGGGCTATCGTCACCCGGAAGGGAATCGGCCGTTCTCTGGCGTTCGGCCGCCGGGGATCCCTGCAGGGCCTTGTCGTATCTCGACGGAACGCTCGCAATAGCGCGGCAGTCGGGCGTGATTGACGCCCTCAACGCGACCGACGGTACCCCCCTCTGGTCGGTTCGGGGAGCGGCTCTCGGCGGTCCGTCCGTCACCTCGTCCACGGCCTACGGGCAATTTACCTTCGCGGCTTCCTCGGCGGCCGTGTCCCTGACGGACTCGGGGCGGGTTCTCTACTCGATAGCCTACGCACCGACAAGCCCCGGGGTTGCCCTGTCCCGCGACGGTCAGATTTTCCTTCCCGGCGCGGACTGGGCCGTACGGAGTTTTCGCCCGGAAACCCGGATAGGCGGCAAAAAATGGCACGCAAATCACGGGAAGTACGGTATACTCGAGGGAAGGTCGATCGAGTACGGCGGGGCCTTCTTTTCGGGCAGGGACGCGATCGCGGCTTTTTTCTCCGAGGTCTTGTCGCGGCTCGAGGAGGGTACCGTCGGATCTGACGAGGTCGCGTACGCTCGCCGCCTCGTGGACGTTCTCTCGAACGATTCGGGGGATCCGATGTTTCCCCGCGATTTCGATCCGCATGAACGCGGGCGGGCCGCAAGCCTTCTGGGCGCGATCGCTTCGACCGAATACCGCGAGCCCTTGCTTTCCGTCTCGTACGGTCCGATGGACGAGTCAATCGCCATCGGCGTATTGCACGGCCTTTCGCTGCTCGGACCAGATCGCGACGGAAGGACGCTCGATGCCGTCGAACGGATACTGCGCGTCGCGGGAGGCGCGAGCCAGACGGTTCAGCGTTCCGCCTGTTCGGCCCTGTACGCGGTCGCCCGCTACTCGACCGGCGATGTGTCACGCGACGCTATTTCGCTGTTGATCGCCTTGACCGCGCGGCCGTACGGCGCGCAAACGGCCGAATACGCGCGAACCCTGCTCGCTTCGCTACTTGAATAGATCGTTGGAGGTCAAAATGAAGAGAATCCTTTTCGCGCTGTGTGTCTCGGTCCTGGCGTTCGCCCGGGTTACCGCCCTCGAAGTCGACCGCAAGGAACTGGAGGCGGATTCCTCCGCCCCGATCGAGTTTATCAACTACGTCGGGCCGCATTCGACGGTCAACACGGCCGAGGAGATTCGCGGGATCGGCTCTGCGCTCGGTCGTGCAATACGTACCTCGGACGCGGCCGGTTCACGCGCGACCTACTTCGTCATCCACGCGGTGGATCCGTCCGTAGCGACCGGTTTCGACGCCGATATACTGTTCCTCGGCACGGGAGCGGGCGTTGACCACATCGACAACGTAAGAAGGATCGTTTCGTCGTTTCTTTCCGCCGCGTACGGGTATTCCGATAGTGACGCCGCGACACTCGCGCGGTTTATCACCGTATACAACGCCGTGTACAGGGGAAAGCTCGACGTCTTCGAGAAAAGGTATAAGCCCGTCGTCACCAAAAACCTGACCGCGGAATCAGCGGGTATTTCGACCCGGTATGACCAATGGCCCGGCAAGACGCAGCTGGTTATACCCCTGAGCGACCAACGTCTCGCGGGAACCATCAGTACGGTCGACACGAGCGCGCTTACCTCGAAGGACGTTACCGAGCGGATCAAGGAAGACGGTAAAGAGGGAACCGCGGCGCGCAAGGACATGGCCGAACTGAAGGAACGCGAAAGCGACGAAGCGCAAAAGCGGGCCGAAACGGCGCAAAAAGAGGCAACCGCGGCAAAATCCGAGGCGACCGTAAGGCAAACGGAGGCTGCGAGCGCGCGCAAGGAAGCCGATGAAGCGCGCAAGGAAGCCGAAAAGGCGCGGGCCGAGGCGGACAAGAAACCGGGCGATACCGCCGCCGGGGAAAAGGCAAAAGCAGCCGAGGAAAAGGCCGCAGCTACGGAACGTGTCGCCGAGGAGAAGACAGAGGAATCCCGAAAGGCGACGGAAACCGCCGCTCGAAAGGAGAGCGAGGCCGAACAGGATCAAAAACTCGCCGATCTCAAACAGCAGGAATCAAGAACCGAACGGAAAGAGATCGCGGCTGACGCGCAAAAGGAACAGGATCGTTCGGATGACGAGGCCCGCAGGGCCGAGGCTGCCGCCCTCGCGAGCGCCAAACCCGCCCTCGCGCTTCGCGTCGCCGATTCCTCCTTCCTCGGAGATCTCGTCATCGTGAACCTCACCGACGGAAAGGTCCTGAAATCCTCGCCCCTCAACACGGTTCGGAACCGGATTATCCTCGAGGCGGGAGGAGGATACATGGCCGTCGCGGGAAAGAAAGGCGGATCGGGCGCGGTCAGGCTCGTACTTATCGATCCCGTCAGCCTTGACATAAAGGTTCAGGGAACCGACGAGATCGCGGAAAGCAGCATGTTGGTAAAAAGCGGCAACGATTATTACGCGATTCTCGACCGCGGCTCGAAAGGACTTCTCGGCAGGTTCGATTCCGGTCTCGCGCTCAAGGCCCAATCGACGATAGAGGTGCTGCCCTACACCGCCATAACGCCCACGCCGAGCGGCATACTCGTGCAGGACTCGTCGGGAGCGATGCGCCTTCTGAGGGCGACCGACCTGTCAGACCTATCCTCGAATTGATCAGAAAACCCTGAACGGTTCTTCCCCCCCCAAAAAAAAAACGCATCGGGGGGGGAGATAACCGTCAAGGAAGTTTCTTCAAAAGGCTTCCCGCCGGATTTTTGGAATCTACGCCCTTCGGGGCGATCGCCCCCGCAACGAGTTCCTTCAGGCGTTTTTCCGCTTCCTTCTTTTTGGCGTCAAGTGACTTTTCGCCCGCTTCGATGTCCTTGATCGCCCCGAGCGATTCCTTCGAAGACGCGGTGAACGCGTTTACGCGGGAAAGGTATTTCTTCCGCTCCGCGTCTACGTAGGAGTTCGCTTCTTTCCTGATTGCCGCCTTCACTTCGGCAACCTTTCCCGCGAGGCTTTCGCGAACGGCTCGGTTAAGCCGTTCGTCGATATCGCTTCCGGCCGCCAGCGAAAACTCCCCTTTCGGCGATATCGTCAGTTTCGCGGTGAAGGTGACGTCGCGGATTCCCGCGAGCGCGTCCTTGCTCGCGCGATACAAAAACGACGGACTGAAGGAGTTGACGGACATACGCGCGTTCGCGACCGCAATACGCGAGTTGATCGACACCTCGTCGGTTCCCCTGACGGCGATTTTTCCCGATATCGTCGAGTCTCCCGCGATTGACGGCATGCCGGCGGAGGATCCCGCGTCGATCGCGAGGGCGTACCCTTTTACGCCGAACGAAGCGTCGAAGATCGTTTCGGCTCCGGTTCTCGCGTCGATCACTCCGGATACCGTCTCGGCCATCTTTCCGTGCCGTGCCCCGAGTTCGAACGAGACCGGCTTGCCGAGTCTGTCGGCGTCATTGGTGAGGTCGCGCACGATGCCGTTTCCGGAGATTCCGGAGGCCGCGTCTTCTGCCGAAAGCTCGATCTCGCGGAAGAGAACGCTCGGCAAGGACGCAGTACCGAAGGTAATATCGCGACCCGGCAATCGTTCGACGACGCCGTTTTTTTTCTCAGGCGTTCTCGGGGTTTCGCGTTTTTTGGAAGCTTGCGACTCGCGAACGAGCGAAAGGCCCTTGTCGAAGTACGGATAGTACTTTCCGAGCGCCGACACGAAGAATGAGTTGAACGCGGAGGATACGATTCCCTTTCCCGTATCGACGTTAATCGACTTGATCCCGTCGGCCAACTTTACGAGTCGCGCCTTGTCGGCGGCAAGCGCCGACTCCGCTTCCGCGGTCAAGGACTTCACCGTTTTCGCGTCGCGATCTGCCTCGGCCGACGTCGTCTTAGCGAAGGAAACGGATTCCTTGATGTCCTTCGAAGCCTTGTCGAGCTTCGCGACGAGGGCCCGCGCCTCGTCGACCGTCTTGATCGAGTTGACCTTGACGGAAGACAGCGCCGCGACGGTCTCCTTCGTCGAATCCGCGACTTTCCTCGCCTCGGTTCCCTTCGTCTCCCACTTTTCGGTCAGTTTCGGAATCGTATCGGAGATTTTTTCGACCACGGCGGGAGACGCGAGTCGTTCGCGCTCGCGTTCTATGATCTTGACGGGATCGAGTTGATCCTGTACGGCGGCAAGTCCCGAGTCTATCGAAATGCCAGACGTTACCTTCCCCGCTTCGGCGAGAATGGACGCGAGTACCGGGTTCGGCGCGCCGCCAGCGGCCGCCTTTTTCCGCCTGTTTGGGGGAAGGGATCCGGATACCGTCCTGTCGGTATTCCATGTTATTCCGTTGATCCTGACTTCGTCGGCAACGAGCTTCGCCCGTGTAAGTTCGAGCAAATCGAACTCCAGCGAAAACTCCCCGATCTCGAAGAGGTTTTTCATGGGCTCGTCCTTGTTCGCGACGGCAAGTCCCTCAAGCCGAAAACTCGTATCGAAGAAACCGACGTCTACCCTCTCGATGTCGCACCGCGCGCCGAATGCTCCCTCGAGGGCCATCGTGATTCCCTTTCTGGCGATGACGTTTCGAAACAGCGCGACGAGAAGGACGAACGCCGCGAGCGCGGCGAGCGCGAGGGCGATTGAGACCACGTTGACCCGCCCCTTCTGTTTGCGTATGTCTTTTGCGATCCTGTTGAGGTTCGCGACCGTCTTTTTGTCGGTTACCTTCGACACGTCGAACGAATAAGAGGGTTTACCCGTTTTGGGATCCGTGCCCTTGACGACGAGCCGGTTGATGACGGCCTTGTCGGCGGCAATCCTCGTTTTCCCGAGAATTCCCTTCTTGAATTTCGCCTCGGTATACGCTTTTCCGTATAGCTTGTGCAATTTCACTTTTCGCCTCCGGAAAGGGTTCCCGCCTTTATGACCAGCTTGACGAGCGGGAATCCGCGGAAGGCCTTGTAAAGCCTGCTTTTGACCACCAGCGGCTGGAGTTTCGACCGCCAGAAAGCGACGAACGCCCGCGAAAGCCAATATGCCGGCGCGTACGCGAGCAAGCCGATTGCGAGCGAACCGGCGACCATCGTGTTATTGAAACGCGTCAAGCCGACGAAAGGTACGTCGTACATCGCCGCGAATGCCGGCCTTAAGGCTTCGGTCCGCAGGAACGCGAAGCCCACGCGCTCGGTAACGACGTCAGCGAAGGGAACGGCGAACGAAAAAAGGACGAACGCGAGAAAAAAGGCCCCCTTGTTCATTCGCATGAATATCGTCAGGAAAAAGAGGAACGGCCACAGAAGGTTTCCCTTCGGAACGAGCGCCAACAACAAAGCGCAGGACACCGCGTGCGCGATATCCCCGGGATGCGCGTTCGAGTTGAGCGCGGTTATCAGTTTCTTGATGTACGAGAACATTCCTACCTCCGGTTCGCGTCAGACGTTCAAGGTCGAAAGGGCGTTTTTATAGACATCTTCGTAGTGTTTCGCGGAAGCGTCCCAGCTGTAGTCCCTCTTCATTCCGCGAACGCGCATCGCCGTGACATGCTCGCGTTTGTTGTACCATGCGTAAGCCGCCCACCCGACCGTATCGAGTATGCTTTGGGGCGTCAGATTGTCGAACGAGAATCCCGTGCCCTCGCCTGTTTGCTCGTTGTAATTCTCGACCGTGTCCGCGAGACCTCCCGTGCGCCTGACTATCGGCAGGGTGCCGTACAAGAGCGAATACATCTGATTGAGGCCGCACGGTTCGTACCTGGAAGGCATGAGGAAAAAATCGGAACCGGCTTCGATGAGGTGGCTGAGGGATTCGTCGTATCCGATGAACGCGCGGAAGTTCGGAAGCGAGTGGCTGAGCGAGGATATCTCGTTCTCGCACCACTGCTCTCCCGCGCCGAGTACGACCATCTGCAGCTTGATTTCCGTGCATATTCTCCATGCCGAACCGTACGCGGGGCCGAAAAGCTCCGAAACGCCCTTTTGGTCTGCGAGCCGGGTGACGATTCCGACGACGGGAACGTCGGGGTCGACAGGCAAGCCCATCCGCTTTTGGAGGGCTTCCTTGTTGGCCGCCTTTTTCGCGAGCGTCTTCGGTCCGTAGTTCGACGGTATGAGCGGGTCCGTTTGCGGATTCCAGACGTCCGTGTCGACGCCGTTCAGTATGCCGACTAGGTCTTTCGCGCGATAGCGCAGGATACCGTCCATACGAAAGCCGTATTCAGGCCGCTGAATCTCCTTCGCGTACGTCGGTGAAACGGTCGTTAGCTTGTCCGAAGAGACGATGCCCGCCTTGAGAAAGTTCATGCGGTCCCAATCCTCGAAACCGGCGGCGTAGAAATTATCCCATCCGAGACCCGTATAGGGAAAGAGATGCTTGCTGTATACGCCTTGATACCCGATGTTGTGAATCGTGAAAACGCTCGCGGTACGGGAAAACTCCTCCGTGCGCTCTTTGAATTTCAGCAATATGGGTGCGAGCGCGGCGGCCCAATCATGGGCGTGGACGATGTCGGGAAACCAGCGTATCTTCCTGCACAACTGAAACGCGGCGTGGCCGAGTAGCGAGAAGCGCTGTGGATTGTCGTTAAAGTCGGTTTCTCCCGTCGTGCCGTATACGCCGTCCCTGCCGTAGCTTTCCTCGTGGTCGATGAAATAAACCGGCACCTTCGCTCCGGGCAAGGCGCCCTCGTATACGGCGGTCCATATTTCCTGATATCCCGAGTGGACGCCCATGGGTCCCGCCATCAGGGAAAGCTTGCTCCGGTCGATCCTGTAGTATCGCGGCATCACGACGCGGACGTCGTGACCGAGACGCGACAGCGCGACGGACAGGGCGGAAACCGCGTCCGCGAGACCGCCGGTTTTCGCGAACGGAACCGCCTCGCTCGTTACCATCAGTATTTTCATGCGGTTCTCCTTGATCAGATCCACTCGGACATCGCGTTCGCGAAGGCCTCTTTCGAGCCGCGAATGGACTCGAGCGAGACGCAATACGCGAGCCTGAACCATCCCGGTTTCCCGAAACCCCGTCCGGGAACTCCCAGGATGCGGTATTTCTTGAGGTGCTCGCAAAACGCGGCGTCGTCGGCCGGTTCTGCGCCGCCGGCGCCGCGTTTCGCGGGAACCCTGCAAAAAAGATAGAATGCCCCTTCGGGTTCAGCGTACTCTATTCCCGCGGAAGAGAGATTATCGGTCAGGCTGTTTCTCCTGATCTCGTAGGACGAATAGTCGACGCTCTCGTCCCAACACTCGGCGACTATACGCTGGAAGGTCGCGGGTGCGTTGACGAAACCGAGCACGCGCGTCGAGTAGATGATCGCGTCGACGAGTAGCGCGGCGTCGGCCGCCTGGGGATTCACCGCCGTATACCCGATTCGCTCGCCCGGAAGGCTCAGGTTTTTCGCGAACGAGGAGCAAACGACTGAATCCGCCCAATGGGGAAACAACGGGGCGACGGTACGATTGTCGTACACGATCTCGCGATACGGTTCGTCGGCCACGATCGTTACCGTCCTGCTTTCCTCGTTTCGGAAACGTCCCAGGAGGGCGGACAATGCCTTGATGTCCGATTCCGGATAGATTTTTCCCGTCGGGTTATTCGGCGAGTTGATGAGTACGGCCGCGGTCTTTTTCGTGAGCGCCCGACCGATCGCCCCGACGTCCAGGGAAAAGTCTTCAGCGCTCGGAACGGTAACAAGCGTGCCGCCGTGGTTTCTGACATACTGGGTGTATTCGACGAAATACGGCGTCGACACGATCACCTCGTCTCCGGGCGAAAGGATTGCCTTGAAAACGGAATTGAGCGCGCCCGCCGCGCCGACGCCCATTACTATGTTTGAACCCGTTACCGGTAGTCCCTGTTCCCGCGAAACCTTTTTGGCCATGGCCGCGCGAGTCTCGGGGTATCCCGCGTTCGGCATGTACGAATGCAGCCCCGTCTTCTCGAGATTCCCGAGCTCGCGGAGCATCTCCTTCACTTTTTTCGGGGGTTCAAGGTCCGGATTCCCGATACTGAAATCATACACCTTGTCCGCCCCGAAACGAGCCTTGAGCTGCATCCCCTCCTCGAACATCTTGCGTATAAACGATGAAGACGACATTAGTTCACTGATGTACGGTGCTACCGGCATGAAAACTCCTTCGGATTCTTACGGTAAACTATACCACATCGCCCCTTTTTTGTAACTAATGAGCTTGTCAAGCACGGTCGGGTATGGTATCCTGTTCAGTAGCTGAACGTAAATATGGAACAAGATTCGGAATACGTCCTCTTGAGCACGATCAACCAACTCTCTGCCGAGGGCAACCGCGTCAGTCAACGCGAACTGGCGAAGGCCATACACATGTCGCTCGGTATGACGAACGTACTCGTTCGTCGGTTGACCCAGAAGGGCCATATCCTCATAAAGCGCGTTTCTCCGAGAAACGTGACGTACGTGCTGACGCCCGACGGCGTCAACGAGTTGGCCCGAAGAACGTATCGTTACCTTAAAAAAACGATGCGGCAGGTGGTCGATTACAAGGAATCGATCGTCAGCGCCGTATCGGAGGCGAAGGCCCGGGGATTCGCGCGCATCGGGTTGCTCGGAATCAGCGATATGGACTTTATCGTTGAATACGCTGCGCAGCGCGCGGGAATGAGATTCGAGGCGTACGAAACGGAGAAAGACATTCCGAAGGATACCTTCGTATTCGTGTCCGAATCCGTTACCGGCTCTCCGGTCGACACGGTAGACTCGCTCGTGCATATTCGTGAATTGCTGGGAGGCCGCGCATGAAGTGCACGGATGTCGTCATACTCGCCGGCGGCTCGGGCGAGCGCCTTTGGCCGCTTTCCGACACCGACCGTCCGAAACAGTTTATCACGCTCGATGACGGATCGAGTTTCCTGCAAGCGGCCCTTTCCCGCGCGCTCGCGCTCGAGGTGAAAGGTACGGTCGTAATAATCACTCGCGAGTCCTGGGTTCCCTTGGTCATCGACAACGCGCTCGAACTGCTCCGGAATACGGGACGCGAACACCTCGCGGAAAAGGTACTGGTAATGGGAGAACCCGTCGGCAGGAATACCGCGCCGCCGCTCGCCTGGGCTTGTTCCTACCTTCTCGCCCTCGAAAGGGGGTATACGCCGAATATTCTCGTGATGGCGAGCGATCACGTCATCGCGCCGATGGAAAGTTTCGTGCGCGACGTTCGGGCGGCTTCACGGTTCGCCGAGGCGGAAAAGCTCGTATCCCTCGCGATTCGCCCGACCTACCCCGCTACCGGTTATGGATATATCAAGGCAGGCCCTCCCGAGCCTTGCGAGGGCCTTGAAGGCGTCGCCGCCTTTACCGTGGACTCGTTCGTGGAAAAACCCGATTTCGCCGTCGCCTCGGAATATCTCGCGGGCGGCGGATATTTCTGGAATTCGGGCATGTACGCGTTCAGGGCCGATTTTTTCCTCGAAGAACTCGCCCGGCATCGTCCCGACGTCGCGCGCTCCTTTTCGGGAATCGAGAAGGCGGACGAATCGACCGACCCGTCGGGAATTCGCGTTATAACGCGTTCCCGATCCGTCGCCGACGCGTATGACTCCGTCGAGTCGATCTCGATCGACTACGCGGTCAGCGAAAAATGCGCGAGGTCCGTTTCGGTGCGGGCTACGTTCCATTGGGACGACGTCGGGTCCTGGGATTCCTTCGCGAAGTATTCGCCGTCCCATGACTCGGGGGTAATGCGAGCCGATTCAGAAAACTGTTTCGTGTATTCCGATATTCCCGTTCAGCTGTGCGGCGTCGACGATCTCGTCGTGGTCATTCACGGCGGAAAGGCGCTCGTGTCGAGAAAGGGAAAGACGGATATCGTGCGGAACATGGACATGAGATTTCCGAAACAAGACAAGGGAGAAGCACCCGCGTGAGATATCTCGTTACCGGAGCCGCGGGATTCATCGGCTACCACGTCTGCGCCGAACTCTTGCGCACCGGTCACGAGGTGATCGGTATAGACTCGGTCAATTCCTATTACCGCGTCGACCTCAAGGAGGAGCGTATAGCGCTTCTCGAGGCCGCCGCGCGCGGACCGGACAACAGACGAGGTTCCTGGACCTTCCGGCGTATCGAGATAGAGGATCGACAGTCGCTTTCCGCGGCCTTCGACGAGGCGCCGCCCGATCGCGTCATACACCTCGCAGCCCAGGCGGGCGTCAGGTACAGCATCACGAATCCGCATTCGTACGCCTCCTCCAATCTCGAAGGATTCCTCAACGTGCTGGAGGCGTGCCGGAATCGGTCGATAGCGCATCTCGCCTTCGCTTCCAGCTCCTCCGTGTACGGGATGAACCGCAAGGTTCCCTTTTCCGAACGCGACGCGGTCGACCATCCCGTCAGCCTGTACGCGGCGACAAAACGCGCGAACGAGCTTATGGCGCATACGTACAGCCACCTCTACGGATTGCCCGCGACGGCGATGAGGTTCTTCACCGTGTACGGCCCGAACGGACGCCCGGACATGGCGTATTTCAAGTTCGCCGACGCGATAATGAAGGGAAAGGAAATCGAGATTTACAATTCGGGCGACCTCCTTCGCGACTTTACCTACATCGACGACGTCGTGAAAGCGGTTGTCTTGCTGGCAAACCGCCCTCCCGAGGGCGACCCGACGTTCGATCCCGACGCCCACGCGCCAGACCGGTCGTCCGCGCCGTATAGGGTTTACAATATCGGAAACTCGCGACCCGAGCGTCTCGAGGATTTTATACGGATTCTCGAGGAATCGCTCGGGACGAAGGCCATCAGGAAATACCTGCCGATGCAACCGGGTGACGTCTACATGACCGCCGCCGACACGTCCGCGCTCGAACGGGATTTCGGTTGGAAACCTTCAACCAGGCTCGAAGAGGGCATCGCGTTATTTACTGATTGGTACAAGGAGAGAAAACCATGGCTTCGATAGCTGTAGCTGGAACGGGATACGTGGGACTCGTATCGGGAGCGTGTCTCGCCGATTTCGGAAATACCGTCATCTGCGTCGACAACAACGACCAGAAAGTCGCTTCGCTCAAGGCCGGCGCGATTCCCATTTACGAACCAGGTCTCGAGGACGTCGTGAAAAGAAACGTGGCGGCGGGCCGCCTCGCGTTCACGAACGACATGGCCTCGGCGGTTCGAGCTTCCGACGTCGTTTTCATAGCGGTCGGAACTCCCCCCGCGGACGACGGCAGCGCTGACCTCAAATACGTAGAGGCGGTCGCCCGCGAGGTTGCGAGGGCCATGAACGGCTACAAGGTAATCGTGGATAAAAGCACCGTTCCCGTCGGAACCGGTCGCAAAGTAAAGGCCTGGGTCCTGGAGGAACTGGCGAAACGGCCCGACGCGTCGTCCCTTTCGTTCGACGTAGTATCGAACCCGGAGTTTCTCAGGGAAGGTTCGGCCGTGCAGGACTTTACCCACCCGGATCGCGTCGTGATCGGCGCGGAAAGCGAACGGTCCAAGGCTCTCATGAAGGACGTGTATCGGTCGCTGTATATCAACGAAACGCCGTATATCGAGACGAACATAGAGACCGCGGAGATGATCAAGTACGCGTCCAATTCCTTTCTCGCGGTAAAGATCACCTTTATCAACGAGGTCGCGAACCTCTGCGAGAAGGTCGGCGCCAACGTGCAGGACGTCGCCAAGGCGATGGGACGTGACGGCCGCATCGGGGGAAAATTCCTCCATCCCGGACCCGGTTACGGCGGAAGCTGCTTTCCGAAGGACACGCAGGCGATGGCCCGAATCGGCCGCGACTGGGGCGAACCCCTCTCTATCGTAGAAACGACAATAGAGGCGAACGAACGCCAAAAAGAACGGATGGTCTCGAAAATCGAGGCGGGTTTCGGCGGAAACGGCTCTCTCGCCGGCAAAACGATAGCCGTACTCGGTCTCGCGTTCAAGCCGAATACGGACGACATGCGCGAGGCGCCCGCGCTTTCGATAATCGAAGGACTTGTCGCGCGGGGCGCGATAATACGCGCCTGCGACCCCGCGGCTTTGAACGAGGCTACGTGGAGGCTCGAGTCGGTACGTGATTCGGTAACGTTTTTTTCGGATGAATACGAAACCATCAAGGGATCCGACGCCGCCGTCTTGATGACGGAATGGAATCAATACCGGAATCTCGATCTTGACAGGGTCAAGGGACTCCTGTCGAAGCCCCTATTCTTCGACCTGCGAAACGTATACAAACGACCCGACATGGAACGCAGGGGCTTCTCGTTTTTCGCGGTGGGTCAATAGATGGTACGGCGGAAAGTACCGTTGATACGGCGCAGGACGGTCATTCTCGCCGGTATCGCGGCCGTCGTGGTCGCCGCGTTCGCGGCGCGCTCGGCGTACGGTCGATTCGAAGAAAGGCGCAAACGGCGCGCCTTCGACAACCTTACCTCTTCGTCCATCGACAGGATCGCGGAACTTTCCGTCCTCGAATACAGGTACACGGACGTAATGGAACTGAACAGGCCGTTTTTCGTCGGCGGCGGAAGTTTTTCCCTCGTGAGATTCTCGGGAATCGTTAAGGCTGGAATACGGGACGTCTCGCGAATCACGGTCGAGTACGATTCCCCGAACGACACGGTTCGCATCGTCATGCCCCGTTCGGAGATTCTCGAGAACATCGTCGACGTGGAGAGTCTGAGATTCTGGGATATCAGGAGAAACCTCTTCGTTCCCATCTCGACCGAGCAAAAATTGCAGGAGATAGGCGTATTCAAGGAACGCGTGGCGAACGAACTTCGGGAGTCTGGTTTTTACGAGGATGCAGACGCGAGATCATCGGAGCTTATCCGCGCCCTCTACGCGTCAATAGGCCCCGAGGTTCTGCTTTCATGGGAGGACGAGGAGTGACAGCATTCGATAAAAATGGGGAATCGGCCATATGAGATCGATATACCGTCAAATCGCCAGTATCGTCTCGCTCATGGAAAAAAGGGAGAGAATGTTCCTTTTCTTTCTCGGCCTCGGCGCGATGGGTCTCGGGATCATAGAAACCCTCGGCGTCAGCACCATTATGCCGTTCATCGCCGTGGCGTCCCAGCCCGAACTGATCGAAACCAATTCCTACCTCGCCTGGGCGTACTCATTCTTCGGCTTCAGCAGCCACAGGTCCTTTTTGTTCGCCCTCGGCATGCTTATGTTCGCGTTTATCGTCCTGCGCAACGCGTATTCCGTTCTCTACGCGTACATGCAAAACCGCTTCACGAGCATGCGACGGCACACGCTGTCGCTAAAACTGCTCAGGATCTACATATCGCAGAAATATCCCTTCTTTCTCAACAAGAACAGTTACGATTTCGTAAAGAACATCAACGGTGAGATCGAGCGCATGATTACCGGCACGCTCATGCAAATGGTTATCATTCTCTCCTACATATTCCAGATCGTGCTACTTACCGCTTTTCTTTTTTACATCAATCCCTTCGCGACGTTTTTCATAACGGCGCTTCTCGTGTTCGTGTACGGCTTCATTTATTTTATCGTGAAGAAAGAGGTCGGGAGACTCGGCGCCGAGCGGTTCGAGTTGAGCCGGATCCAATCGCAGGTCGTGAACGAGGCCTTTTGGGGAATCAAGGAGACGAAGATATCCGGTTGCGAGCATTCGTTCGTTTCTTCGTACGTACCGCCCTCGAAACGGCTCGCGCGAAACGTGACGAAGGAAGAAATCATCGGTATCGTGCCGAAGTACGTCCTCGAGGTCGTATCGTTCAGCTCCATACTGTTTTTCATCATGATAATGATCAGCAACACGGACGATTTCAAGACAATCATCTCGTCCATCAGCGTGTACGCCTACGCCGGATACCGCCTCATGCCAGCCGTTCAGAACCTGTTCAGGGCGTTCAGCAAGTTCAAGTACAGCATGCCCGCGGCCACGAGAATCGTAAGCGAGTTCGCCTTCTCCTCGCTCGAGAGGGACGATATCGACGCCGCCTCGCAACGCATGGAATTCTCGCGCGAGATCGCGCTCAGGGATATCGCGTTTTCCTACGGCCGCGTCGAGGAGCCGGCCGCCGCGTCGTCCGCCAAGCGGGTAATCGACGGGATATCGCTTACGATACGCGCGAATACCCTGGTCGGTTTCGCCGGCAAGACGGGTTCGGGGAAAACCACGCTCGTGGACATCATTCTCGGACTCCTTATTCCCCAGGGCGGAACGATCGAGATCGACGGCACTCGAATATCCTCCGCGAATATCAGGAACTGGCAGCGGAATCTCGGGTACGTACCGCAAAACATTTATCTATCTAACGATACAATCGCCTCGAATATCGCCTTCGGAGTAGCGCGCGAGGATATCGACATGGACGCCGTGCGAAATGCCGCGTCTCTCGCGCAGATAGACGAGTTTATCTCGCGCGAGCTTCCCGACGCGTATGAAACCGTCATAGGAGAGCGCGGGATTCGTCTATCCGGCGGACAGAGACAGCGGATAGGAATCGCTCGCGCGTTGTACCGCGACCCGTCCGTCCTCGTCATGGACGAGGCGACGAGCGCCCTCGACAACCAGACGGAACTGGACGTCATGCAGGCCATCGACGGGCTTTCCGGAAAGAAGACCATTATTTTGATCGCTCACAGGCTCACGACGCTCAGAAGGTGCGACGAGATATTCCTGATCGAGCGCGGAACCGTTCAAAAGAGGGGAACGTACGACGAGTTGTTCCCCGAGGATTGACCCGGCACTATGATTAATCGATCTTTTTTCGATTTGCAATTACTTATGGCGCGAACGGGATGTTTTACTGCTCAATTATTGCCCCTTGTCGAACCTGGGAATTAACGGGTATTATGTCCAGCGCAAGACCGACTTTTATTCGATGAGGTATGTATGAAAACCGTCTATCTCGGCATGACCGCGGACATTATCCATCCGGGAATAATCAATATCCTGAACGAAGCCGCCAAAATCGGGGAAGTCACCGTCGGGTTGTTGACGGATTCGGCCATCGCCCTTCACAAACGCCTTCCGTACTTGTCATACGAGCAACGCAAACAGGTTGTCGAGAACCTCAAGGGCGTCGCCCGAGTCGTCCCGCAGGAGGATTGGAGCTACGTCCCCAACCTGATAAAGTACAAGCCGGACTGCATCATACACGGCGATGACTGGAAAACGGGTCCGTTAAGCAAGATTCGCGACGACGTCCTGACGACGATGAAGGAACTTGGCGGCGAGGTTGTCGAAATCCCGTATACAAAGGGTATCAATTCCACCGCGCTCAACGAAACGCTCAAGTCGCTCGGAACGACGCCCGAGATACGCATGAAAACGCTCAGGCGACTCATCCAGGCGAAACCGATAGTCAGGATCATGGAGGCGCATTCGGGCCTTTCCGGACTCATCATCGAGAACACCGAGATTGTCAAGGATGACGGTATCCACAGTTACGACGGCATGTGGTCTTCAAGCCTTACCGACTCGACTTGCAAGGGGAAGCCCGACATCGAAGCGGTCGATTTGACGACACGATTGCAGGATTTGACGAACATCCTCGAGTGTACGACCAAACCGATCATCTTCGACGGTGATACCGGAGGCAAGACCGAGCACTTCGTGTTTACCGTCCGCACCCTCGAACGCAACGGTGTGTCCGCCGTCATCATCGAAGACAAGGTCGGTCTCAAGAAAAACTCCCTGTTCGGTACCGACGTTCAGCAGCAACTCGCCGAGATACCGGAATTTTGCGAAAAAATCAGCGCGGGCAAAAAAGCCCAGGTTACGAAGGATTTCATGATCATCGCGCGCCTGGAGAGCCTCATCGCGGGGTTCCCCGTGTCGGACGCCCTCACGCGCGCCTCGGCCTACGTCAAGGCCGGAGCCGATGGCGTCATGATTCACAGCAAGGATAAATCCGGGGACGACATAAGGGAATTCTGCGCTGAATTCCGCAAGGACTACAAGAGCGTCCCGATCGTGCTCGTGCCGACGACGTATAATCAGTTTACGGAAAATCAGCTCAGGGAATGGGGTGCGAATATCGTGATCTACGCGAACCACATGCTTCGCGCCTCCTATCCCGCCATGATGTCGGTTGCCCGCTCCATCCTGGAACACGAGCGTTCGCTCGAGGCCGACACACAATGCATGCCCATCAAGCAGATACTGGAACTCATTCCCGGAACGAAATAGGAAATCGAACATGATTGAAAGCTCTTTTTTTCACGGCCTTCTCGAAAAAAACGGAACGGATTTTTTTACCGGCATACCCGATTCCCTTCTCAAGGATTTTTGCGCCTACATTACCGACACCGTGGCCGAAAACCGGCACATTATCCCGGCGAACGAGGGAAGCGCCGTCGCCCTCGCCGCGGGATACCATCTCGCGACGGGCAGGATCCCGCTCGTGTACATGCAGAATTCGGGAATCGGAAACGCGGTCAACCCGCTTCTTTCGCTCGTTGATCCCGACGTCTACGGCATACCCCTCGTGCTCGTCATTGGTTGGCGCGGCGAGCCCGGCGTGAAAGACGAACCGCAGCACGTAAAACAGGGAAAGGTAACGCGGGAATTGCTTGACGCCATGGGGATTCCCTGGACTATCCTTTCCGACAAGCCGGAAGAACTCGAATCGCAGGTAGCCGATTGCTATCGTTCGATCGCCGAAACCGGCGCGCCGTACGCGTTTATCGTGAAAAAAGACACCTTCGCCCCGCACAAACTTTCGAAATCCAGGGTTTCGACGGTGAGTCTCGGCCGCGAGGAGGCAATCGAACGGGTGCTGCTCGCCTCGGGCGAACGGGACATCCTCGTATCGACGACCGGCAAGGCCTCGAGGGAGCTCTACGAACTGCGCGAGAAACACGGCATGGGTCACGAATGCGATTTCCTGACGGTCGGTTCCATGGGTCATGCCTCGCAAATCGCCTTGGGAATCGCCCTTCAAAAGAAAGACAGGCTCGTCAGGTGCATTGACGGTGACGGCGCGACGCTCATGCATATGGGCGGCCTTTCCGTAGTCGGGACGCAGAAGCCCGGGAACTTCCAACATATCGTGCTCAATAACGGCGCGCACGAATCCGTCGGGGCCCAACCGACGGTCGCCTTGGACATTGACCTCTCCGCGGTAGCGCGTGCTTGCGGATACCGTTCCGTTTCGGTCGTTACGACGGCGACCGAGCTGGACGAAGCCCTTTCGTCCGGCCAACCAGGACCCCAGTTCATCGAGGCGCGCGTCACGACAGGCGCCCGAGCGGACTTGGGCAGACCGTCCACGAGCCCGCTCGAGAACAAGATGGCCTTCATGTCGTTTATCGGTAAATAAGGGAGCCTGATATGATCAAACAAGCTGTGATACTGGCGGCGGGGCTCGGATCCCGACTGAAAGGCAGGACCGAGGCGATGCCGAAGGGATTTCTCGAAATCGACGGCGAGGCTATCGTCAAGCGATCGATACGAAAGCTGATCGAGGCGGGCGTGGAGGAGATACTGATTGGAACCGGTCATTGCTCCGAGTGGTATGACCGGATCGCGCGCGAAAACGCGCTGGTCACCTGCGTCAGAAACGAACGTTACGCCGAAACCGGAAGCATGGGAACCCTCCTCAAGTGCGCGCCGCGCGTAACCGGCGATTTTCTGCTTCTCGAGTCCGATCTCGTTTACGACGACATCGGCCTTTTCAATCTCGTCAACGACCCTAGAAAAAACGTCCTGCTCGCTTCGGGAGCCACCCGATCGGGGGACGAAGTGTACCTTCAGTGCGACGGTAACGGAGACCTCGCGCGGCATTCGAAAAACCGTTCGGAGCTTGAGTCGTCGTGCGGCGAGCTCGTCGGCATAACGAAGCTTTCGAAGGCGGCCCTTGACGCGATGGTTCGCCATTGCGAAATCCACGCGAACGATCAACCGCGCATGGAATACGAATCGGCCATGTGCGCCGCCAGTACGACCGCTGGCCTTCCTTCCGGAAGCGATCCTGAATCCGCCATCGGCATCCTCAAGATCGAAGACTACGCCTGGCGAGAGATCGACGACGAGTCGCACCTCGAAATGGCGACGACCAGCGTATTCCCGGAGATCGTCAGGCGCGAGACGCTCAGGCGCGTCAGGCGCGAGGTGCTTTTGAACCCCGGCCCCGCGACGACTACCGACAGCGTCAAATACGCGCAAGTTTGCGCGGACATTTGCCCGCGGGAAACCGAGTTCGGGGACGTAATGGAGTGGGTCGCCCGAGAGCTTTCCTCGTTCGTCGGAAAGGCGGGAGAGATTGAGACGGTTTTGTTCGGAGGATCGGGAACGGCGGCAGACGAGGTAATGATTTCCTCCTGCGTGCCAGATTCCGGTAAGCTGCTCATCGTGGATAACGGCGCGTACGGCGCGAGATTCGCGAAGATAGCCTCGGTATACCGGCTCGCGCATGACGTGTGGAAATCGAGCGGATATCTTCCCCTTGACGTCGAGGGGCTCAAGAAACGGCTTCTCGAGGGCGGCTATACGCATTTCGCCGTCGTTTACCACGAAACGACTACCGGTCTTCTCAACCCGGTTCCGGAATTGTGCCGCTTTTGCAAGGATCACGGAATAGTCACGATTGTCGACGCGGTCAGCGCCTTCGCGGCCATTCCGATTGACATGAAACGCGACGGAATCGACTTCATGGCGTCGACGTCTAACAAGAACATCCAGGGCATCGCCGGTGTCGCCTTCGTTTTCTGCGAGAAAAATGCCCTTGAATCGACATCCGCCTATCCCATGCGCAACTACTACCTGAACCTCTGGGACCAGTACCAATACTTCGCCAAGACACACCAAACCCGGTTTACCCCTCCCGTGCAGGCGATGTACGCCCTCAGGCAGGCAATACTGGAAACGAAGGTCGAAACCGTCGAACTGAGATACGAGCGGTACCGTGCATGCTGGAACGTCCTCGTCGAAGCCGTCGAAGACCTTGGCCTCGCGATGCTCGTTCCCCGCGAGGCGCAATCGGGACTCATTACCGCGATTGTCGAGCCGACCGATACGGCGTATTCGTTCGACGCGTTGCACGACCTTTCGAGAAACCGCGGTTTCACCATTTACCCGGGAAAGCTTTCGGACGCGAATACCTTCAGGATCGCGAACATCGGCGACATACAGATACGCGAGATGCGCGCGTTTACCGAATTGATGAAAGAGTACTTCGGGAGAATGTGACTTCTCTAAGTTTCGCTGATGTCGTGTGACGATAATTTCCACTCGTTACCGACAAGGGAGGCACGAGGTGCGAAAAATAACGGATGAAAAACCGCTCGTCATGCTTTCCGCGAATACCGCCTGGAACGTTCATTCCAGATCCCGACTTCTCAAGGCCATACGCGACCAAGGATGGGAGCTCGTCACCCTTGCCGCGGACGACGAATATTCGTCGCGCATACGGGACGAGCTGAGCATATCGTTTATACCCCTTCCGATGAAAGGCGACGGCACGAACCTTCGGGAGGACGCGGCCTTGCTCCTTAAGTACCTGAGACTGTACCGATCGATGAAACCCCGATGCGTGATCCACCTGAACAACAAGCCGAATATTTACGGAACCCTCGCCGCTTCGCTTCTCGGTATAGAGTCAATCTCGAACGTTACCGGGTTGGGTATTGTTGCCGAAAAATCCCCGTTCGTAAAGGCCGCGGTCTATTCCCTCTACCGTCTCGCCTTTTTCTCTCGGAGAGCCTTCGTCTTCTTTCAGAACGCCGACGATCGGTCGTTTTTCTTGCAAAAAAGGATCGTATCCGCCGTTCGAACCGGGCTATTACCAGGTTCCGGGGTAGACGTAGAACGTTTCTCCCCGCCCGACAGGAAAGTAAAACCGACCGATACCCCGTGTCGCTTTCTTTTTAGCGGCAGGTTACTGATATCGAAGGGGATACTCGACTATCTGGAAGCTGCAAAACGCGTTAAAACCTTGTATCCTCACACGCATTTTACTATAATTGGTCAACACGACACGGCAAACCCGATTTACGCGCCGGAGTCGGTACTCGTGGAGGCCGTTAACCGGGATGTCGTCGAGTACAAGGGCATGGTTTCCGACGTCCGTTCCGAGATCGGGAACGCCGATTGCGTGGTACTGCCGTCACGCTATCGGGAGGGAGTACCACGGGCCCTTCTGGAGGCAGCGGCCATGGGGAAACCCCTTATAGTGGCTGACAGTATCGGTACGAGGGAACCGGTCGAGCACGGGAACAACGGATTCCTCGTTCCTCCCGGGGATGTCGACGGTCTGACCGAAGCGATTCGGCGTTTCATCGAGTTGCCCGCCGAGGCGAAAAATGCCATGGGTGCGAGTTCACGACGCTTAGCGGTGGAACGTTTTTCGGACTCAAGTGTTATTAATAAGTATATAGCTCGGCTCGCTCAGACCATCAGCGCTCGAAAATGAGAGGTTTCCGATGAAGTACGAGGAATACAAGCCATGGTTTCTCAAGCGGTATAAGAGAACAAGCTCTTTTATGACGGCGTTTGCCTTCGTTCTGTCGGATTTCGTGACAATCATGCTCTGCATCGGAGCGGGATTCTTTATCGTTAACGCCGTCGACAGACATTACATCAACTTCAAATCCTTCGTTACGTATTGGACCTATCTGCCCTTCTTTTTCGTCGTCTATTACATCTTTAAACTCTACCCCGGCATCCTCATGGTGGCGAGCGAGCAGCTTCGCGGTTTTTTTATCGCCAACGCCTTCATGTTCGGGGGCATCGCGCTTTCCATAATCGTCGAAACGAACGAACGAGAGTACGTCGCGGCGGCGTTTATGGTCTCCTTCGGTTTTTCGACGTTCTCCCTGCCTCTCAGCAGGAGCATAGCCCGCAGATGGGTGTATTCCAAATTCAGCTGGTGGGGAATACCGGCCGTCGTGTACGGTCAAGGGGAGATGGTAAAGAACCTACTCGACAATCTCCTCGACAATCCCAGCCTGGGATATGATCCCGTCGCGATAGTAACCGAACACTCGGCGGACGAAGAGGCCTACCGGGGCATACCCGTGCTCGGTTCAATCGAGGAAAGCAAGCGGCTCAACACAGAGTTGAATATAAAAATGGCGATAATTATCCCGGAGGACGATAATTCCGCGGAATACCGGCGTCTCGTCATTACGACGCTCTCGAATTTCAGGTACAACATCATTATTCCGAGATTGAATTTCTACAACACGATATCCATGACGATTAAGGACATAAACGGAACGCTCGGTCTTGCCACTACCCATCATCTCACCAAAGGCTATAACATGGCCGTCAAGCGGTTGCTTGACCTTGTCATGCTGCTTATCGGTTTCGTGCTACTCTGTCCGGCAATGTGCCTGATAGCGCTCCTGATAAAGATCACCTCGCCGGGTCCGGTTCTGTACCGTCATGCCCGGATCGGCAGGGGGGGAAAGACCATTCGCGTGTGGAAATTCCGCTCAATGGTTATCGACGCTGAAAAGCGCCTCGCGGAAATCCTTAACGCGAATCCGAAACTTCGGGAGGAATGGGACAGTAGCCACAAGCTACAGGACGATCCCCGTGTGACCACCATCGGAAAATTCCTGAGAAAGTCGAGCCTTGACGAATTGCCCCAATTATTGAACATCCTGACAGGCGAAATGAGTTTCATAGGACCGAGGCCCGTAACGACGGACGAAATTGAGAAGTACGGGGACAACTTCGATTATGTCTTTTCGGTCAAACCGGGTTTGTCGGGGATGTGGCAGGTTTCAGGACGCTCGGACACCGACTATGCGGAACGAGTCGCGTTCGATTCCTATTACATCCAGAACTGGTCCCTGTGGCTTGACATATGGCTGATTTTCAGGACAATTGGAGTAGTCGCGACTGGGAAAGGGGCACGATAAGGACTCATGATGGCGAGAAACATTACTGGAAGATTTTTGCTTGTATTCGGGCTTCTTGCCGCAAGTATACCCACTCCCCTTTCCGCGTCGGTTGAAGAGCGCCTCGGGGCGGATCACGCGGAGCCGGGCGTGGCCCGATACCTCTCAGGGCTCGCCTTGGCCGCGGGAACGCTTCACGAATGCACAGAAGCCGAAACCATCGGCCTTATCGAGCTCGCCGCGGCAGAGCATATAAACGTCTTCGAGTTGATCGATTGCGTATTCAGGTTTATTACGCCGAAAAACATCAGGGTTAGGATATACGGGGATTTTCTCAGATTGGCAGAAAAGGATTATATCCTGGGCAGTGAGCGTGTGTTATCCATACTTTCCATACAATCCTTGAGCTATCTAGAAATCGGCTCCCGTCTTTCGGAAGGTCAGGCCGATCTGGATATCTACATGATGAAACCGAGAGAGGCGTTTATCGAAATCGGAACTGCACATTATCAAACTCGCTTTGGGTTTAAAAAAATATCGCCTCTTCTATTCGATGAGGCATACGGGGTCATGGTGACGAAGCTTTTTATTAAGACGCCCTTGCAAAAACTTGAACTCTTCTCTCCGGGGAAGGGCGCAATTTACGTAAAAGCGCTTTCAAGGCCGAAACGATGGAATCTAAGCATAATCAGGAACAAAACAGTTTCCTCTGACGGAGTACAATAACGTGAAAGTCAAAATAGCGTTGATAGCGGCTTTTCTTTGCGTGTCCTTCATTTCCGCGAATGAGGCGGTCGGGTATAAAATCACCGACGTTAAGTACGACATTACCGGTTCGACGAGGGAATACGCCCTGAAGCTCGCGGTGGACGTTGACAAGAAAACCGTCTTTCCGACGATCGAGCTCATGGACGCGTACATCGCCGACCTCGGAGTGCGGCTCGCCAACATACGTATCTTCGAAGAAACGAAGGTGACCGCGACGTATGGCACCCCCGACACCTCCGGAATCACTCCCGTATCCGTTACGATGAAAACTATCGATACGGTTAACATTATAATCTTACCCAAGCCTTCGTTCGACTCGAATACAGGTTTCCTCATGAAACTTAAACTGAAGAACTACAACTTCCTCGGCTCCATGCGGGAATTGGACGCGGACATCAGTTACGAATACGATGAAAACGAACGTCAGGTCTTCGAGGGAACTTTTTCGTTTTCCATTCCCTTCATGGCGATGGGGTACGAAATGGTGTGGGATATCACCTCGACACTGAAGATACCCGTCGGTGAGGACCCGGAATACAAGCTTTCCACCGGTATCGACGTAACCTATCCACTTCCCTTCGCCGACATGCACTTCGGGATCGTTCAAAGCCTTTCAATCAACGCCCGAAACAGCGACAATATCCTCTATGAAGACGACCGGCTTTTCTTTACCGAAAAGGTTTACGCCAATTTGCCGATAGAGCTGTACAAGCACCGGTATTTCGGGGAGGTTTACTGGACTCCCGAAGTTTCCATCTCGGCGAATTGGTCGCCCGAGGGGATAACCGCGAATGATCTTAAAGGACCCGACCTGGTAGTAAGCCATTCGATTTCGGTCGGCCGCGTGGATTGGGTACAGAACTTCCGCCATGGCGCCAGCGTTCGCATTACGAACAAGTATACCCACGACTTCACGCTCGATTCCGAATCATACGCAAGCATATCGGGAACCGTTCAGGGATATTACAGTTTCTTCGACCGGATCGGAGTGGCCTCGCAAGCGCACGCGTTCTATAATTTCTCCGACTATGTATCGGAGGATGTCGGTAACCGCCTTCGGGGCATTCTCGACAAGCGAGTCAACACCGACACGGCGATTTTTTTCAATCTCGACATCCCGGTCCGGGTGATCAGGGCCAATTTTCAGGAGATATCGGGCATTGACTGGACGAAATTCATAAGCTTCGAGATGCAATTCTCGCCGTTCTTCGACATGGCCCTTACGCATGATCTGGCGAACGGAACCACCTACTCGTTCAAAGACGGATGGTATTCGACCGGACTTGAGGTAATCGTCTACCCGTTGAAAATGAGAAGCATCTACGTCCGCGCGAGCGTCGGTTTCGACCTTGTCGAGCTGATCGAAAACGGAAAGCTTTCTGGAAACGCGGAACGCGACGGGAACTCGGTTCGCGAGCTATTTATCGGGCTCGGCCTTCAGTACTGACGGACTCAGCTTAGCCGGTAGGTAATACCGGTATGCTCCGCGATAATCTCGAAAAACCGTTCCGGGATAAACGGCTTGTACATGAAGTCGTTTACGCCCGCGAGAAGGGCCTGTTCTTTGACGCTGTCGACGATACTTGCCGTCAGGGCGATGACGGGTGTTTCGGGGGCAATTTCCTTTATCTCGCGCGTCGCCTCGAATCCGTCTTTCTCGGGCATAATCAGGTCCATGAATACGATATCGGGCTTGAATTGCCTGAATATCCTTACGGCTTCGTTTCCGTTAGAGGCTATGCTAACGTCGAAACCCGCCGGCGCCAGGAAAATTTCGAGCATGGCGAGGTTAATATCGACGTCGTCCACCAACAAGACACGGCATTGACGGGATATCCCCTGAATTTCGGTATAGTCCGTGATTTGCTGTCGACTTCTCTTTTGCGTTTGAGTGGTAGTCGCCTCGAAGGTAAAACGGAACAGGGAACCCCGCTCGTTTTCGGAACGAACCAGCACTACGTCTCCTCCGAGCATTCTCGCGAATATCCTGCATACGGCAAGCCCGATCGCGCCGACGGAGATATCGGAGGACGTCTCGTCTTGCGGATATACCTCGAATATCCCGCCTTGGTCGGCCGGAGGAATCCCGATACCGGTATCCTCGACGTCAATAACCACGCGATCCGCGTATGATACCGAAACGGTCACGTTTCCCTTCTTTGTGTACTTCAGCGCGTTGGCGAGAAGGTTGGTCAGAACGTGGGTAACCTTTCCGGAGTCGGTGAATACGGAGTCGGGAATATCCGTTACGTACTCGACCGTAAGCGAAACGAGTTTGTCGTTGAACTGGTCGATATACGAGTTTGTCACGTCCTGAACCAGGCGCTTGAGATCCGTTTCCGACAGGACGGCGGACGAATCTCCCGCCTCGTATTTCGAGTATTCCAGAACGTCTCCCAGGAGCCTGAGGAGGTTGGTTTCGTGGTTAAGTATCGTGGAGACGTAGTTCTTGGCGATAACCGGAAGCCCTTCGATATCCGACAGCAGTTTCGCGTAACCGAGTACGGCATTGAGCGGCGTTCGCAATTCGTGTCCCATTTTCATGAGAAAATCGCTTCTTTGCCGTGATTGTCTTTGCGCGACGGCGAAGGATGAGACTTCATCCGTCACGTCCGCGCCGGAAACGCAGAGACATTCGCCGACAGCGGGGAACGAAACGCGCTGAATGTCCATCTTGATCCACAAGGGCTTTTCGCCGTTGCGATGAACCGGCTGAACGACTCGCGACGGCTTTTCCGGATCAACCAGATAAGAAAGTACGTCCGAAAAGAAAGTCTTCAACTCTGGACAACCGGTCACGGAATCGACGGCCCGCGTGCCTACGATCGTATCCCTGTTTTTTCCGGATATGAGACGGGCGAACGGTTCGCTTATGCGCAGGATCGCGCCCTTTGAATCGAGAACGCAAAAATAGCCGTTATAGACGTCCAAAAAGGTCTCAATCAACAGGGAATCGGACATTCACATCCACCTTGGCGTAACGGTTTGACGATGTAAATGATAGCACTCGGCAAAATGGTTGTCAACGAAAGGGATTGATTTGGACAAGGCGGGTTTGAAAAAGTATCCCGATGGAGCGGATGAAGGGAGTCGAACCCTCGTCTCCAGCTTGGAAGGCTGGGGTAATAGCCGTTATACGACATCCGCTCCATCGGGACAGCGTCACCGAACGATGTACTTATAGCAAAAAGAGGGGGGTATGTCAAGGGAACCGGTATGACTCTCCGTCCCTGAGGATAATGCCCTCTTTCGCCAACGCGGCTCCCGCGGCCGCGATTTTATCGTAGGGAATGCCCTCCTCGGCGGCGATTTCGCAAAACGTCCTTCGTCCGGCGTTTCCGATTGACCGAACGATCGCTCCCCTAGCCTGCCTGAGCGAGCCCTCGAATCTCGATTGCTTCGCGTAGTGCCCGCTGAGCCTGTTCGGATTTCCGACTTTCTTCTTCAACTCGGAGCCGTAGTCCATCAGCGCGTAATACCAGGTGCGCGGATCGTCGCGATAGAGGGTCGTCCCGACTTTCGGCAGTATATCCGAGTCCTTAACGCCGGATTCTCCGTGGAAGAAAAAAAAGAGGAATACTGAACGGATATTGGTCTCAATGAAGACGTTCGGTTCGTTGAAGGCGAAGGTGGAAACCGCGCGTGCCGTATAAGGGCCGACGCCCGGCAACGATTCGAGGTCCTCAGGCGCGCTCGGGAACACGCCGGCAGCCTTTTCTACGACGGCCTTGCAGGCCTCATGCAGGTATTTCGCCCTCCGGTTGTATCCCAACCCGACCCAACGCTCGAGTACGGCCGACAGGGGCGCGTTTGCCAGCGTTTCGGCGGTGGGAAAATCGCGTAACCAGGAAACGTACTTGGGAACCACTCGCTGGGTCTGCGTCTGCTGAAGCATCATCTCGGACACCAGAATCGCGTACGGATCGCGCGTCTCACGCCAGGGAAACGACCGTCCGACCGTACGGAAATGTCCCAGGATAGTCTCCTGAAAGCCGCGGACGTCAAGTTCGGAATCGCTACTCACCGACGACGAGACCCCTTTCCCCGAGTCGGCCGAGAATCACGGAAACGATCCCTTCGGGCGAAAGGGTCTCGGTATCGATCGTCAGGTCGGAGAACGAGAAATCCGTATTGTCGATTCCGTACAGTTCGCGATACCTTCTCGTGTCCTCCGCGTCCCGCATGGCGGTGAACGAGCGAATGGCCTCGAGCGTCCCGCCCTCTCGCGTCAGTATTCTCCGCGCGCGTACGTCTTCCGACGCGGTAAGGTATACCTTCAAATCGGCCTCCGAAAGCATCCAAATCGCGAGGCGCGAACCGAGCACGCAGGAAGACTGCATTGCCAGCTCAACCTGCCGAGTGTCGACCATCCTGTCGTACGAGAAATCGGATTTGGCTCGTTCCAGTATTTCCTCGAGCGGTAACCCGAGTTCGGCCGAAAGGCTCCGAAAGGTGAAATTGATGAAGGTAATGCCGAGCGTATCCGCCAACATCCGCGATACCGTCGTGTTGCCGCATCCCGACCTGCCCGAGATCGCGACGCGCAACGGTTCGCTCCGCGCGGGTTTGTATCCGTTCAGCGACACGGTGTCCCTCCCCGCGTCATTCGATATTCCTGAGTTGCTCGCGGATGTTTTCAAGCGCGTCTTTCGCGTCGATTACCGCCCGACCGATCTCGATACCCTGGTTTTTCGAGCCTATCGTATTTATCTCCCGATTGATTTCCTGACATATAAAATCCGCCTTTCGGCCCGGGGCGGGGCTTTCCCTCAATTCCTGTCCGAGCGACGAAAGGTGCGAACGAAGCCTGACGAGCTCTTCGTTGATGGAGTATTTTACCAAGAGCGATGCCACTTCCTGGAGTACGCGTTGCTCGTCCACGGCGTTGCCGAGAACCTCGCGGAAGCGGTTAACCACCGACTCCCGGAAACGCGATTCGAGCAATCCCGCCTGAGCCTCGATCGCGTCGACGGACCGACAGACGCGATCGATCATGGAAAAGAGGTCTTCGGCAAGGGCCGTTCCCTCCTTCGAGCGACTCGCCTCGAATTCCGCGAAGGCGTCTGAAAGGACGACCTCGATCGCGTCCCAAAAAAAGTCGGGATCGGTAGGACGTTCTGACTTGAGAACGCCCTCCTGCGCTACGAGCATGGAGAGTGAGACCTCTCCCGCGAGTCCCGTTTCCTCCGCGATCGACGAGATCGCGTCGAGGTACGCGCGCGCCGCCAGCACGTCGGCGGTGACGCGGACGTTTGACGACCGTTCCTTGACGCGTACCGTAAGTTCTGCCTTTCCCCGCAGTATACGCGAGGAAGCGTATTCCCGCAGGCGCGTCTCGAGACGGGATAGCCAGGAAGGTACGTTGACGGACAAGTCCAGAAAACGCGAGTTATAGCTTTTAAGCTCTACCGATACGGTCAATTCGCCCTCGGTACGCTCGCGAAACGCGAAGCCGGTCATGCTCTTCACCGTTTCCTCCGATCATCCAGCACCGCTTCTCCCAGACGCCAGTTGTCCCCCGCGCCCATCGTAACGAAAAGATCGCCCTTTTTTAGCGATTTTGAGAGGTAGTCTCGCGCGTCGAGCACTTCCTCGAAATACTTGACGTTACGGTGTCGTCGTTTCGTCTTTTCGAACAGCGATTCTCCGGAAACGCTTCCGTCGGGCGTTTCCCTAGCGGAGGCGTAAATCTTGTGCAGGATAACCTCGTCGGCCGAGGAAAACGAGTCCGCGAACGATTCGATCAGGGCCGCGGTACGGGAATAGGTATGGGACATGAAATCCACGACGAGCCTGCGACCGGGATAAAACTCCCTGAGACCCGCGAGCGTGGTCTTGATCGCCGTTGGGTGATGCCCGTAATCGTCAATGACGAGTACGCCGCCGGCCTCTCCCTTGATCTCGCAACGTCTCTTGGATCCTGAGAACGTCTCGACGGCCGCCCGTATCCTCCCTATGTCGGATATGGATACCTCTCCTTTCTCCTCGCGAAGCATGCTCACCGCGAGCGCGATTGCGCCCGCCGCGTTCAACGCGTTGTGCCGACCGGGAACGCGAAGCTTGAATTCGCCGCCAAAGCCCTTGAGCGAGAATACGAGTCGTTCGTTTTTCACTCCGGCGATCTTCAGCTTGAACGCGCCGTCGGCCTTCTCTCCGTACGCAGTAAACACGATGTCGGGCCTGCTGGAAAAAATCATTTTCGCGGCTTCCCGGGCGCCGGGATCGTCGGCGCAGTAAATGAGTTCGCCGAACTGCGGGAGCTTGTCGATGTACTGCATGAAGGCGGAGAGTATGCTTTCGTACGTCGGAAAGCAGTCCTGATGGTCGCTCTCGACGCTGGTAAGAAGCACTCTGACCGGGTTGAAGTCGAGAAAATTCCGTTGGTACTCGCACGTTTCGGCGACGAAATACGAGTCGCCCCGAATGATCGTGCACTTGTTCCCGAAACCGGAGACGCTCGATCCCGCGAGCACCGTACACGGCAACTCAAGCGCGTCGAGAATCGTGCCTGCGAGACCGGTCGTCGTCGTTTTACCGTGGACTCCCGCGATGCCAGTGGATCTCGACAGCGAGGAAAGGGCACCGAGCGCCTCGGTGTACTTGATGGTCGGTATTTTCCGTCTCGCCGCCTCGCGCAAGTCGGGATTCACCGAGCGGTCGTACGCAGAAGAATGAATCACGAGTTGCGTTTGTTTCCCGACGTTTTCCGCGGCGAAGGACGTAAAGGGCCGTAAGCCGAGGGAGGACAGTATGCCGTCAGTGTAGAACACCTCGGGGACGTCGCTTCCCGTGAGGGCGGCCCCGCGCGCGACGAGAATTTCCGCCAGAGCGGCCATCCCGGTTCCCTTAATCCCGACCATATGAATACGGCAGTTTTTTAGCGTTTCTGGAAACGTAAACGCGGACATGCGTTCATAATACCCAAACGGGTACTTTACCGCAAGGTGTTTTTCGTGGATAATTCGCCGATGGTTCCCAAGCGGCAAACGGAGCTTTTCTGCGACTGGCTCGAAGGATTCCTCGACTACGAACGCGTCCGGAAGAGCGGCGAATTCTCCCTGGAAACGATGCGGTATCTCGTCGAGCGGCTAAAACGGCCCGAACGTTCGTTTGACGCCATACACGTCGCGGGCTCGAAGGGCAAGGGTTCCGTTTCCGTCATGCTCGCCCGCATCCTCGAAACGGCGGGGATTCCCTGCGGCCTGTACCTTTCCCCCCACTTGCTCGACTTTACCGAACGCGTCGGCACCGCGAGCGGTCCGTTCTCCCAGGAAATATACGGAGCCGCGTGCGACAAGCTCGTTCCGCTCGTCGATTCGATAATCCCGGGCTCAATACCGGGAGGCCTCGAGCCCAGCTGGTTCGAGCTCGTCACGCTCTTCGCTTTCGTCGCCTTCCGGGAAGCGGGCGTTCCCTGGGCAGTAGTCGAGACGGGACTCGGCGGACGGCTCGACGCGACGAACGTCCTTTCCCCGCGCGCGTGCGTCATTACCCATATCGAACTCGAGCACACGGAGTATCTCGGATCAACCGTCGAGCTGATTGCGCGCGAAAAGGCGGGAATCATCAAAAAAGGCGTTCCGGTGTTCGTGGGCAGGCAGCCGCCGTCCGTACGCGCGGTGTTCGAGGAAACGGCGTACGGGCTCGGCTCTCCCGCCTTTTTCATGGAGGACGCGATCGAGCGGGAGGAAGGCGTTCTCTCGAGCGGCAAGCTGCGCGTGGACATCGGTTTCAGGAACGTCCACGGAGGCGCGACCTTTTCGCGGCCGATCAGGACAGAGCTTTCGCTCATCAATTCCATTCAGGTCCGTAACGCAGCGATCGCCGCCTACACGGCGAAATTCCTTTTCCCTTCCCTTTCGGAAACGGCGATCGAGGAAGGCCTCGCGCGCGCGTGGCTTCCCGGCAGGTTCGAGGTTGTTCGATCCGATCCGCTGTTGGTACTCGACGGTGCACACACGCCCGAGAGCGTCATGCTGACGATCAGGACATTTCGTTCGATCGCCGCGGGTCCGGCGTCGCTCCTTTTCGCGTGCGCGGCCGACAAGGACGTCGATACGATTGCGATCGCCGCTTCCGGCTCGTTCGAGCGGATCACGTTGACGATACCGGGCGAACGGAAGGCGAGCGACCTCGCCCACGCCAAAAGGGCCTTCGAGACCGCGATAGCCGCCTCCACCGGCGGTAATACGGCGTTGCGCGTCGAGGAAGACTTCACCGAGGCGATAACGTCCGAAATTTCCCGCGCGACCGGGCTCGGGGAACCTTTGCTGGTCACGGGATCGTTCTATCTGGTGGCGGAAGTGAAACGACTTCTCGAGAACCGTCGTTTGGCGACGGAAAGCTGATTTCGACGGCGTAGAGGCACAGTTCGCCCCGATCTTCGGGAAATCCGTACACCCTGTCGGAAACGATAGGAAAGCCGGAAAACGCCAGATGGGAGCGAACTTGATGCCGGAACCCCCGCGTAAGGGCGCACGAAACGCGGTACAGTCCGTCGCCCGCGCGATCCCGCGAAATCGGGACGATCGACTCGACGATCGTTTCATAGTCGCGCGACGCGGCCGCGTATCCCCTGTCGCCGGGGAAAAGGGGGCGTACCTCGCGTCCCTTCGGGCCCCAGGGCCGGAAGCGGCTTCGTACGGCCAGCGGGAAGGCGCCGTTGTCGCGCAAGACGGGCGCGCGGGGCGAAGTCGATTCCGTTTTCCGACAAAGCGCGATATATCGCTTTCTCACGAAATCCCTCTCCTGGAACGAGAGAAAGGCTTCGTAGGTTTTTTGGTTTTTCGCGACGAGGACGATTCCCCAGGTCGCCGTATCGAGGCGATGTACGAGTCCCCGCTCTATCGCCTTTTTCCCGACGACGGCGTCCGCCTCGGGCCTTCTGGATACGAACCAGGACAGGAGCGTTCCTTCTTCGCGGCCGGGGAGCGGCGCCGAGGGCATGCCGTGCGGTTTCACGACCGCCGCCCAGTCATCGCATTCCCGCAGGATGTACGGCTCGTTCACGACCCGCCCTCGGGCTTTCCCGCTGCTCGCAGCACTTCCATGATCGCCTTCATGCGCGAAGGCACGGGGGCCTCAAAGCGCGTTTGCCGTTCGCCGTCCGGCAAGACGAGGGTAAGACGCCACGCGTGCAGCATGAGCGATGCGGACGGAAAATCCGCGTCCTTTTTGCCGTAAATCGGATCGCCGAGTATGGGACACCCTAGATACTTGCAATGAACGCGTATCTGGTGAGTTCGTCCCGTATGCAGGGCGAAGGCCACCAAGGCGTGGCGGTCCCACGAGGCGATAACCTTGTACGAGGTTTTGGCGCGTTTGCCCCTGGAATCGAGGGGCGTCGCGGCGAACTTTTTTCTCGATTTTGCGTCGCGCGCTATATTCGTCTCGACAGTCCCCTCGACCTGGGGAGGTTTACCGCGCACGATTGCCAGGTAAGTCTTTTTCACGCGCCGCGACTTGAACAGCCCCTGCAAGTACGCCTCGGTTTCGGGGTTTCGCGCGGTAATGATGACCCCCGAGGTATCCTTGTCTAGTCTGTGAACGATACCGGGACGCAATCCCGGCACCGCGCGCGTTCGCGCGCCCTGTCCCCAATGCCATAACAGGGCGTTGACCAGGGTTCCGTTCCAGTTCCCCGCGGCCGGATGAGTGACCATGCCGGAGGTCTTGTTTACCACGGTTACGTTTGAATCCTCGTAAATGACGTCGAGAGCGATCTCTTCCGGCTCGATCCCGGCCGCTTCCGCGTCCTCCCATTCGGCTACGATCACGTCACCTTCCCGTACCGGACGCGAGAGTCTTGAAGGCGTACCGTTTACGGTCAGCAGGGTTAGCCCGTTTTTCAGGCGTGAGCGCGTGATGGCGCCTGGAAGCGACGAAAGCCAACGGTCAAGCCTGATACCGTCGCCAACGGACGCGTCGACGACCGACGAGACGCGCGGCATCAGTCCGCACCGCCTTCTTCGTCTGCGGTTCCGTCTTCGGGCAGAACGTCGTTCGGTTCCCGTCCGTCGGGTTCGGAAACGGTCCCGTCAATCTCGAGTATCCGTATGGCCCGGACGTTTTCGTCGTTCTGTCTTTCCAGCCTGCTTTTCCGAATCGAGCGCCGAATCGCGCGATAGCTGAAATCGAATACCGCTACCCCGATGGACACGCCGACGGCGATCAGCAAAACCCTCTTTTGCTCGTCCTCGGTTTTCGGAATGGCTATCGCCGAGTCGCGAAATGGCCAGGGCTTGTAACGCTCGTCCTGATCATGGTCGTAATAGCGGTAGATATCGTACGTGAGGGACGAAAGCAAGGTAACGAACGGAAGGGAACCGAACGCGATTATCTCCGCGCGCCTGAGGTCCTTTTGCCAATCCGAAAACTCCTCTTTCTTGTACGGAAGCGGCGCGTTCTCCGCGTCGGTCGCGGATCCCTGCGAAAACGCCGGGGAGGCAGTGGTGAACGCGAGGCACAATAAGGTCGCCGCCCACAGGACCCTCGTATTCATGACCGTCTCCCGAAGATCGCCGTTCCCACGCGCACGAGGGTCGAGCCCTCTTCGATCGCGATCCGGTAATCGGCCGACATCCCCATCGAGAGAACGCCGAAATCGAGATTGGGATACCGACGGGAACACTCGTCGCGCGTCTGGCGAAGGAGCCGAAACGACGCCCGGATCGCGCGCTCGTCATCGGTAAAGGGAGCCATGGTCATCAATCCGGCGCATCGAACCGATTGCATGTCCGCGAGTCCGTCGAGCGAGCGAAACAGGCTGTCCTTGTCCGGAAAGCCGGCCTTGGACTCCTCGCCGGTATGCAACTCGAAAAGAACGTCCCGGACAAGAGCGAGGGCACGGGCCCTGCGATCTATCTCGGAAAGAATTTCGAATCTGTCGACCGACTGTACGCATCGGGCGAGCGGCAGTATCCTCGCGACCTTGTTCCGTTGCAGGGTTCCGACCAAATGAAGCTCCGTATCCGGGTACCGCGCCATCACTTCGGGGAATTTATCGGCGGCTTCCTGAACGCGGTTCTCGCCGAAGAGTCGTTGTCCCGCTTCGATAGCCTGAAGTATCGCCTCGACCGGATGGAATTTACTGATAGCCATGAGCCGTACGGACCCGATTTCCCGCCCGCACGCCGTCTCGGCTTCCCTGACGGTCTCGGTTACGCGGAGAAGATTGTCCCTTATGTCCATACGCCAGCCACCGTGTCGGAGAGACGCAGGAAGGATTCCAGAGAAAGGGTCTCGGCCCTGGCCCCCGGATCGATTCCCGCGGACGATAGCATTCCGTCCGGATCGGGAACGGAATCAGTAGACGAATTACCGGCCAACGACCCGCTCGCGCCCCGCGTCGCGAGCCATGCCTTGAAATTGTTGTGTACCGTCTTTCGCCGTGAGGAAAACAGCGCCCGGAGAACGGACTGGAATATCCGCGGATTCAGGCATCCTGGCCAGTCGGACCTTCCGACGAGCTCGACGGCTCTGGAATCGACGTTCGGGCGGGGCCAAAACGAACCGCCCGAAAGATCCATAACCGTGGTAACCCGATAGGCCCATTGGCAAAATACGGAAAACGAGGAGTAGTCTTCCGTGCCGGGAGAGGCGATCATGCGCGCGGCCACCTCCTTTTGGACCGTTACTACGGCCTTCTCGAAGATAACGCCCGCGGAAATGAAGTCTCCGACGATCGCCGCGGCGATGTTATAGGGCAGGTTACCGAAAAAGCGGCGTGGCGTTCCCCGTTCGTCCCGCACCGCCTTCCAGGTGCGCAAAACGTCGCCCTGAACGAGGTCGAAGTTCGGTTCGTCCCCGAAAAAGTCAGTCAGCGCGCGGGAAAATCCCGCGTCTATCTCGAAGGCGGTCAGACTCGCGCCCGCCTTGAGGATATCGGCGGTCATCGCTCCCAATCCGGGACCTACCTCCCAACAGCTCATACCCGGTTCAAGTCCGAGCGCGGACACGAGCCGTTGGCGGGCGCTCCGATTTACGAGGAAATTCTGCCCGAACTTCTTTTGCATGGCCATTCCGCGGGACTCGAGGAAGTGCTTGAGAGCGCCGGGTGAATCGTAATCGGGCAAATCCCGCATCGGGAGACCTCCAGTTTCGGTTGAACGCGAGCGTTACCCGCGCGAGCGATACGACCGCGATCGACAGTATACCCGCGAGGACACACGCGGGCAAGTCCCGCGTTTTGACGTGCGGTGCTCCAGAAAAGACGTTTACGAGCGATACGAGGGCTTCGTAAAGCGGTCGAATCGCCGATGAACAGAGGGCGCTTGCGGGCGGCAAGGCTGCGGACGCGAGGATAGCCAAACCGCCCGCGAGGACGTAGAGAGTCGCGAGCGGGGTTACCGCGCACGAGGCCAGGATGCCTATCGGGGCAAGCTCGCCGAAGGTGACCGCCGATACGAGGGCCGTCGAACTCCACGCGCCGACTCCCGCGCAGAGCGGTTCCCGTATCCACGAAGGGGCATAGGGCGCGGATATCTCCGAGAGATACGCGCCCGTCGTGGCGATACCCCAAAGGGCTCCGTATGACAACATAAACGACGACTCAAAGGCCATTGAAGGATCGCGCGCGACTTGAACGATCGCACCGACGGCCAGAATCGGAGCGAGTCCGCGATCGATTCCGATCCTCGAAAAGAAGAGTGCCGTAAGCGTCATTGTCAGCGCCCGATCCAGCGACGGTGAATTCCCGGCAAACCATACGAAAAAAACCATGGAAAGTACCGAGACGAATCTCGCGAAGGCCTTTCCTCCCAGCATACGGCCGACTGCCCCGACGGAACAGGCTATGACGGACAGGTGCATCCCGGACAGCGCGAGTACGTGCGAAAGTCCCGCGTTCCTGAAGGCGAGGGATACCGACGGATCGATGTATTCCCTGTTTCCCGACAGCAAGGCGAGCAAGAGACCTCCCGCGCTTCCCCATTCGTACAGGAGTCTTGTCAGGCCCAACCTGAGCGACGAGCGGACGCGCGCGAGCCAGGCTAGCGGCGAACGCGCGGGACGACCCGATCGCTGAAGCGATCCTTCCACCGGGCCGTCTCCGAACGAACTAACACGAAAGACGCGTAGTCCGTCCCGCGTACCGCCCGAACGATACGGGACGAAGGAACCGTTCAGGACGATTTCCGATCCCGGGTAGACGCGATACGATCTTCCCGCAAGAGAAAGGCCGTCGGGCGAGTAGCGTCGTACGAGCGGCGCGGGCAGTAACGCGAGCGCGTATCCCCGTAGCGTGAACCAGGCCCCGTCCGGGTAGCCGGCCGCCTCCAGGACGACACGACAGGCGAATGAATCGCCTCGACGCACGGGATCGGAAAGTACCCTGCAAGAAAGGGTTGTTACCCGTTCCTCGCTCGCGAGGGACTGAAAGAAACTCCGCTCGTGACAGATGCGAATATGGGCGGCAATGCCGAGAATGGCCCCGATCGACAGGGCGACCGCGACGGGCGGATGCAACCGGCAGGCGACAGGCCGGTTCGCGCGGACGAGACGTCGAAGCGTGTCGACTGAAGACGATACCGAGAGTACCGCGAGAGAAAGGATAAACGCGATACGGGCGAATGACCCGCCTCCGGCGTATCGAGACGCGAACAGGCACGCGAGACAGGATGCGGCGACGAGGCCGATAAACGAAAGGGGCGTCGTGTCTTTTCTTACCAATTAAGCCTCGCGAGCGCGTCGCGAGAAGCTTGTTTGACGGTTTCCGGATACTCGAGATAGCCCACGTAGAGGAGATAGTCAAAGGCCGTTTTGTCGCCAAGCTCCCCGAGGGATGAAATCACCGCGAGCAACAACTGCTCGTTGTACGTCTTTTTTTGCTCTGTCTCAGAATTGAGCAGACCGAGAAATATCGAAAGGGCTTGAGCCGCCTCGTTCGTCGCCATCGAACCCATACAGGCGATTACGGGGAGCATCATGTCCGAATGCGGCTGGCCGTTCTTGTACTCGCCCTGAACGCGGTAAAAAAACTTCACGACGGAGGGGCTCGCCTGCGACCAGGAAAGAGCGGCGAGTTGCCTCATGGATTCGCGCACGAGATCCTTTGTGGATTGTCGCGCCGCGTCATCTCCCTCGAGTGAACTGAATCTCACGAAAACGGCCTCGGCGATCTGCCCGCGTTCGGCGTTCGGCAAATCCTCTCTCCTTGTCGAAAGCGCGAGCGCCGCCTGAACGTCTTTTACGGGATTATCCCGTATAATGGCCAGAATTTGACTCGAATAACCTTCGGTAATCATGTTCGCGGCGTTTTGAGACGCTACAACCACGGAACTGTCGAGATTCGATGTATACGCCTTGAACAAGGGCGCGAACGACGAGGACGCGCCGAGTTTACCGAGGGCGGTCGCGCACGCGGAAAGAACCCGAGTGTCGGTCGGGGAACCGGAAATCGTACCGTCAACCGCTCCGATAAACCAGGAGTCGAGAAACGCGATGTCCTCTTGTCTGCCCTTGGCGAGCGTGGAAAACGCGTTGAGGACGGAAATCCGAACCTTGGGGTCCGTCATCGACGAGAGGAGCCTTTTCAGGGAATCGACGGAAGACGCGTCCCGATACTGCTCGAGTTTCGACGCTGATACCGACGCTATGTCCACGAGTTGCGCGTCCTGCCCGAGAATCGGCAGGTTGTCCAGGACGAATTCTATCGATTCCACGTACAGCGGGGTCATGTTGACGTTCGTTATCCTGGACGCGTCGTTGAGAAGCTCGATCTTTGTTGCCATGCTCGCTCGTATGAAATTGCGCTGATAGGAAAGCACGACGGGGTCCGACGATTGACCTGTGACGCCCGCGGATAAAACCAGGCTCGCGACGAGGGTCAGGTACAGATACTTTTTTCTCATACAACCTCCTGTTCGCGAACTACTTGCTCGCAAAATCGGGTAAATCGGGTCCCGGCGCGACCCCGTCGATAGAGGGCAAATCGGGCGTCGCCCGCGGGGCATCGCCGTCCGCGATCCCGTCTTCTTCGGTAAGCCTGATCGCGTCAAGTTCTTCCTTTTCCTCTTCGGGAAGAACGTTGTACACGAACGTAAGCACCGAGTTCTTCATGCGGGGATTCAATTCCCCGCACTCGACGTGTATTCTCGACTGGTTCGTGTTCTTGTTGTACTCCACCGCGCGAATCACTCCCGCCATCACGATTAGTACGTCCCTGATCATGAACTGCAGTTTGATCTTCATGTCCTTGACGGCACGCCCGCCGATGGTAACCATGGCGCCGTCCTCGGAAATATCCTCTATGAGGCATTTCATCCCCGGCTCCGGCTCGAGCGCGTTCTCGAGGGGATCGTCCGGCATAAGAAGGTATAACTGCGCGTAGATCGAGCATTTCGCACGAACTGACTTTCTCTTCTGGGAACGCACGAGCGCGGTCGTGTGTGCCACGTGGATGACGGCCTTTCCTTCCGATACGGGATCGGGTACGACGACCGTGTCGAAAACGTATCCCGCGTCGTCGTGCCGCCAGAAATACACGTTTATCTGCTTGCCTACCCAATCGATGGAGGTCGCGGGAACGGTCGGATGCGAGGGATAATCCAGAACGAGGTACCGCGCGGTCGTGCGAAGAACCCTCGAGGAAAACACGCCGACGCCCCTGAGCAGGATTCGTACTTTCTGGTTGGCGTCCATGTCGCGGGTCGATCCGAGACCGCGTCGTTTTTTCGACTGATCGAGCTCAACCTTGGTCCTGTATGCGTACAACGACGACAAGAGAGCTTGCGTCCCCGGCTCGTAATCGGTTCCCGTCTGTCGCGCCCTCCGAACGATCTCCGCCGTACAACGGTCAAGGGCCGAGATCGACCAAAACAGGGTCGTAAGGTCCTCGATCCCCGCGGCCTTGCCGATCTTTCCGAGAAAGGCGATCTGGCGTGGACGAAAGCCCGAATCGAGACCGGTAACGAAAAAATGCGCGTATCGTTTGATGTCCAGGCCGCGCTCCGTCATCAGAAGCGCGACCAGGGCGAGGATTGGCAAGACAAGGAGTGCAATCAATAATGGTGTCATCGCGCCTCATTGTACCATAGCTGTGTGCCGCAGTACAGGTGTCAGAGAAGTCCCGCGACCGCCGAACCGAGGGTTACCGCGTTGTCCATGGTGACGAGCTCGTACCACACGCCCCGCTCTTCGGTCAAAACCCTGTTAAGATACCCGATAACCCTGTCCTTGAGATAATGCGTCTTGAGGAACGTCGTGCCCTCGCACAAGACGCAAACGGGCCGTGCCGGATTCCTTCCCTTTCCAGACTTGATTATCACCGCGGCGATATTCGCTGCAGCAAGCCGCGCGGAACGCTCCACGAAGGCGTCAAGGAGGCGGAACGCGGTTTCCCGGTCGTCCTCGGTTCCTTCCGAAAGCGCCTTTCCCAACTTCGTGTCGGTGCGATAGGGCGCGTAAAAAAACTGGTCCATGTCCTTCAGTTCGATGGACGAGATCGCGGACAGCCCCGCTGTCGCGCGGGCGCCGAACAACCCTTCCGAAACGGCCTTTTTGAGCGCGATCGTCGCGACCGGTCCGAGATAGGCGCCGGAACACATCTTTTCGTAGCCGTAAAGTCCGGGCGAGTTGGTCGTTCCGTCAAGTTCCGCGTCGAAGGCGCTTCGCGCTATCTTGTTGCACTTTCCGGATTCGCACACGACGATTTGCTCCCTGCCGGAGAATCCGGGTTTCCCCTTGATCTTTTCGATTTCGCCGTACTCGATATACGCGGCGTTCATCCCCGTTCCGAGTATGAATCCTACATACGAATCGTAGGCCTTGCCGTTCTTTGCGGCCGAGGCACCGGCCAACAAGGCGGCTGTCGTGTCGTTTAAAAGTACGATCTTGGCCGGTTTCTTCCAGCCGCGTGCGACGAGGGCCTCCGAAAGGCTTTCGCCGATAAGCGAGCCGATGACTTCTTTAGCCTTGATCTCCTTCGAAAACTGGATGACGCGGCCGTCGCCTTCGGGAGTGATCGACATGGCCCAGGAAAAGCAAAACCCGATGCGGTCCGACTTGTCTTTCAGGTGATCCAGAAACGAGGCTATCGTCTCGAAGAATTCCTTTTTCGAGTATTCCCGATCGGTCGCCGGCATGGCCGTCTTTTGCATGTCGGAGACGGTCGGCGTGCCTTCCGCGTCGAAGGTAACGAGACACGAACGGAAGTTCGTCCCGCCCGCGTCGATCACGATAACCGTCTTGTTTTTAGGGGAGGCTTCCGGCGGTACGGCCCAGGTAGGAATCATGTCGAGAGCAGGTCCGGATCCGGGGGGCGAGGCCGGATCCCGCTTGAGACCTTCCTCGATATCGTACATCATGGCGTTGATGGCGGCGTCAACCGCGGGTCCGCCGGCTTGGAAATCGTGCCTTCCGAGAAATGCCGTTACGGCGTACGTGGGATTCATTATGCACCTCGCGTGGTATCTTTTTACGCGGGTAGTATACCATGACGAGGGTATTTATTCCAGCGAGGTCGCGGAGAGTTGCAGATACACCTGGTCGGCAAGCCCGAATCCCGCGCCGCGGGTAACGGTGCGCGAGAACTCGTCGTACAGCATGTCCTCGTACATATTCGAGGCGAATCCCGTATCTCCCGTCAATCCGCCCTTTTGCACGGTATTGCGCATGGACGAAAGCATGATCTTGACGAAATACGACTCGAGCTCGAGTGCCTGCTCGTAGAGCTTGCTCGTGCGGTCGACGACGCCGGCCTGGCCCGAATTGGCCGCCGCGCCGGTCGCCGGGGACGCAGCCGCGTTACGCGGCTGTTCGAGCGGGATGAGGGAGCTGATGTAATCGCCGGGAAGGCGCGGATCGTGCAGTTCTTTCGTGGGAACGGTCGGAGCGCTTCCTGACGCGGCGTCGTTTCCGGGGCCTTCGTCCATACCGGCCTTGATCCCGTCTATGAGCGAGCTGAACCGTCGTTCCGTCTCGGCCGCTCGAGCGTTTCCCGCGAGTATGCCCGCTTTTGAGGAGAAACCCCGAACTACGCCTATATCACTCATTTCGCCTTCCCTCGCCTACGCTATCTCTTGAGATTCGCCGCGGTTTGCAGCATGTTGTCGCTCGTCTGAATCGCCTTCGAATTGAACTCGTAAGCCCTTTGTGCGACGATCATGTTTACCATCTCGCTAACCGTCGAGACGTTGGACATCTCCAGGAACTTGTGTATCGTTTTTCCGAATCCGTCGAAGCCAGGCCTGCCCGTCAAGGAGTACCCCGACGCGGGGGTTTGCTTGTAAAGGTTTTCGCCGACCGTGGTGAGACCGGCCGGGTTCTGAAACCGATAGAGTTCGAGCTGACCCACGTCGACGGGGTCGTCGAGATCCGCCACGCGAACCGTTACCCTTCCGTCCTGGCTTATGGCGATAGTGTCCTGCCGGTAACCCTCGGGGAAGGTGATTTCGGGAATCACCTTGAGCCCGTTGGACGTGACGAGCTGACGTTCGGCGTCGATCTTGAACGAGCCGTCGCGGGTATAGGCGTATGATCCGTCATACTGAAGGACGCGGAAGAAGCCTTCGCCTTGAATGGCGAGATCGCTGATATTACCGGTGTTTTGCAGTGACCCCTGGTCGAACATGCGCAAAGTCGAAGCGACCTTGACGCCGTGTCCCATTTGCACGCCGACGGGTGTTATCGTGTCCTCGGTCGCGGGAGTGCCCGCGGTCCTGACCGTTTGATACAGGAGATCCTCGAACTCGACCCGCTGCTTCTTGAAACCGGTCGTGTTTACGTTGGAGAGGTTGTTAGCGACCGTATCGATATTCGCTTGCTGACCGTTCATTCCCGTCGCGGCCGTCCAAAGGCTTCTGACCATCTATGAGCTCCTTACTTTATCCTGACGACGTCGTTCCAGAGCTTGGACATCATGGTATCCTCGGCTTGGATCGTTTTCTGGTTCGCCTCGTAGGCCCGGTTGACTTCGATCATCTGGACCATTTCGTTGACGACGTTGACGTTCGAGGCCTCGACGAAGCCCTGCGTGACGAGAGGTCGTTCCGTTCCCTCGGCGGGTATGGCCGGCCCCGAAACGGGAGTGTCCTTGTAGAGACTCGAGCCCTGCTTCTGGATGTACCGGTCGTTTTCGAAGGTAACGAGTTTCAACCTGTCGAGAAGCACGGGATCCGCGTCGGTATTGGATATGGGGCGAACGTAGACCTCGCCGTTTTTATTGACTGTATACAGGGAATCTTGCAGGAATATTCGGCCGTTTTCGCCGAGTACGGGAAAGCCTTCTTTTGTCATCAGGTATCCCTCGACGCCGACGGTGAAATTTCCGTTTCGGGTAAAGCGCTCCCCGTGAGGCGTTTCGACGGCGAAAAATCCCCGGCCCTCGAGCGCGAAATCGGACGAAGACCCGGTGGGCTTGAAGGAGCCTTGCTGGAAATCGGTAAAGAGCTCGTTCACCTCTACGCCGAGGCCGATCTTTCCGATGATCGGGGCGACGTCGGCGGAACCGAACGGATTCTTGTAGACGCCGTCATCGTCCATTCTCCGCAGGAGAAGCTCCGGGAAGTTTTTGCTGACCGTGACGTCACGCTTATAGCTCGTGGTGTCGACATTCGCGAGATTATTGGAAATCGCGTCAAGACGGCGCTGCTGGGCGTTCATCCCGCTCGCTCCGGTATACCAACCTCGTACCATGGCGTTTCTCCTTACTGAAAGTATCGGTACGCCGGGTATGGAACTTAGCCTTTTATTTCCGGTATAGTGACCCCATGTATTGCGTCGCCCCCGAGCCGGAAAACGGACTCCTCTTCGAGTATCGCGACCCCGTTGTCGTCGAACGGGCCTTTTCCCCGGCGGAGGCTTCCGCCCTGATGGCGCGCGTGTCGGCGCGTGCGGTTTCCGAACGCCTCTATGCCGTGGGTTATGTCTCGTACGAGGCCGCACCGGGATTCGATCAGGCGTTCTGCGGGGGTAAAGCATCGCGTACGGGTACCGACGAAACGGCGGGCGCCGAAAAAGAAGGCGCCCCCTTCGCATGTTTCGCCCTGTATTCCGAGCGTAGTCTCCGTACCGGTACTCCCGAGGGATCGCCGTGCGACACGAGCGCCTTCGTGCCGGAGATGGACAAAGAAAGTTATCGACGCGCGATCGGAGACATCAAGGGGTATCTCAGACGGGGCGAATCATACCAGATAAACATGACGTTCAGACTGCGCGCCCGGTATTACGGCGATACCTTGGCATGGTTTCTCGCGCGCGCCGCCGCGGAACACGGCAGGTATACCGTCTTTTTACGGGACGGTACCCGGTCGATCGCCTCGTTTTCTCCCGAGCTTTTCTTTGCCCTGTCTGCGCCCGACGGGGACGATGCCGGAATCCGGGAGATTGTACTTAAACCCATGAAGGGTACCGCCCGACTGGAGAACGGCCGAAACGACGAAACGGAAGCGCGCCTGAAAGCGGATCCGAAAAACCGCGCCGAAAACCTCATGATTACCGACATGATACGGAATGACGTCGGAAAGATCGCGATCCCCGGAACGGTCGAAGTTCGAGACCTATTCGGTACCGAGACATTTCCGACCGTCGTCCAGATGACCTCGACGGTGGCGGCGAAGACGCGCGCGTCGCTCTCCGATGCCTTCGGCGCCCTTTTCCCCTGCGCCTCGATCACGGGGGCTCCGAAGGTCGGCAGCATGAGAATCATCGACGAGCTTGAACCGTCGCCGCGCGGACCCTATACCGGCGCCATTGGCGTTGTCCGTCCGGACGGATCCGCATGGTTTTCCGTGGCGATCCGGACGGCCGTTTTCGACGGGCGCGATCAAAGTGTCGAATACGGCGCGGGCGGCGGAATCGTATGGGGGTCCGTCGACATCGACGAATGGGAGGAATGCATGCTGAAGGCGAAGATAGTGACCGACGAGGTCGACAACGGAAGCTTTTGCGTATTCGAAAGCCTGCTTCTCGAGAACGGCTCCTATTTCCTGCGGGAACGGCACCTGGAGCGTCTGGAAAAATCTCTTTCGTATTTCGGATTCCCACGGTTTTTTTCCGTCGATTCCGCGGATCGTCCGACTCCGATACCGGAGCGCGTTCGAGACTCGCTGAACGAGATAGCGCGGGCGAACGCGACCGGTTCCATCAAGGTTAGGGTCTCGGTGAGCGCCTCCGGCGCGATCGACGCCGTCGCGGAGCCCCTGACGCCACTTCCCTCTCCCTATAGAATAGTCCTCGCGACCGATCACGTAGACTCCGCGAATCCCTTTCTCCGGCACAAAACGAGCGTTCGCGGTCCGATCGAACGCTCGTTGCGCCGCCTCGCGGACGGGGAATCGCGGATCGCGGACGATGTCGTCATGATAAACGAACGCGGGGAACTGACCGAAAGTTCCCGCGCCAATATCGTCCTCGAGATGGGCGGCGTAAAATACACGCCGCCCGTGGATTCAGGCATTCTCCCCGGCGTGTTCAGGGACGAGCTTCTTGCGTCGGGCTCGATCCGCGAACGGACGCTGTATCCCCGTGACTTCGCCGGTTGCGAACGAGTGTATATCATTAACTCCGTACGTCGCTTCGTCGAATGCGTCAGGGTCGTTCGTTGAGAGGATTCTCCGGCCACCGGTGCTTCGGGTACCGTCCCTTCATCTCCTTGCGAACGTCGACCCACACGCCTTTCCAGAAACCGGGAAGGTCGCGCGTTATGTGTACCGGCCTTCTTGCGGGAGAGAGGAGCCGCACGACGGCGGGAACTCCCGTGACGGCCGGATGCGTCGCGCAGCCGTAGAGATCCTGTACCCTCGTCTCGATCACGGGCATCGGCCCCTCCGCGGGATCAATCACCTCGTAGGAAACCGGTCGCTCAATCCCGTTCGGGAGGGTCAATCGGGTCGGCGCCAGGCGGTCTACCGCCGTTCCGTCAAGCGCGTACCGGAGCGCGTCGAGCAGGGCCCGTTCCGAAAGACGCCCGTCCGCCTGCAAAAAGGGAACGAGCCACTCTTCGAGACGGTCGAGTAGGACTTCCTCTCGCGCGTCCGGAAGCGAGCCGTTGTCGCGCGCGCGAGCGAATCGCGCCCTTGCGACAAACGATTCCGCCGCCGCCGTCCAGGGAAGCGTCCCGAGCCCGTTCTCGCGAACGGACGCGCACGCGAAACACGCGGTTTCCGTCGATTCGGGCGCGAGCTGCCGTTCGAGATACCTGATTTTTCCGTATTCTCGGACTTCGCGTTTTTTTACGCGTTCCCGGGCCGACCAGCGTCCGGATTCGCAATACAGCTCGATTCGGGAGTTCGCGTGTCGTTCGAGAAAGTCGCTTGCGTCCGTATCCGCGAGCGGTTCCATCGATCGGACGCGCGGGAAGCGACCCGTGGAATCGACGTCGGTCGCCACGATCCATTTCGGGGGGCGCGCGAACGACCGCGCGAGTTCCTCGTCGAGCGAGGCTACCGCTCCCGAGGGGAAAAGGTAGGACGAGCCCTCGCCGAGTCGCGCCAGACGGTCGGGAAAACCCGCCAGAAGCGCGGGCGACTGTCCCGACGCGGACACGCGCGCGCGGTTACTCGCGACCGGTTCCGCGCCGTCGAGCTTCACGACGCGGCGCGAGAGGTCCGCGAAAAGCCGTTTCCGCTCCTCCTCGCCGCCCGGAACGATCGCGTGACGGACGGCGGCTTCGAGTCCGCCCGCGAGCGCTACGGCCGCGACTCGCGGATGAACCCCGAGAGAGGCCATTCTCCTGCCGCGTTCGGTTATCCTGCCATCGCCGTCAATCGCGTCCATCCATCCGAGCAGTTCAGTCGCCGCGTCCCATGCCGCGCCGGAGGGCGGATCTATCCAGGCAAGGCCCGAGGGGTCGCTCACTCCCCAAAGCGCGCACTCAAGGACGATGTGAAGCAAATCGGTTCTCGATATCTCGGGGGTCGATTGACGCGGCAGCACGTCCGAGGCCGAGCAAAGCCTGACGCACACGCCCGGTCCCGTACGGCCCGCACGCCCCGCCCGCTGAGCGGCGGAAAAAGCGCTTTCGGTCACCGTCACGAGCGAGTTCATGCCGGTTCTCGCGTCGAGGACGCCGACGCGGGAAAGGCAGGAATCTATGACCGTCGAAACGCCGGGGACGGTGAGGCTCGTTTCCGCGATTGATGACGCGAGTATGACTCTCCGTTCGCCCGTATCCTCAAGGGCCCTTTTCTGCTCATGAAAGGGAATCGATCCGTGGAGGATACATATATCCGCTCCGCATCCGGACAGGAGTTCGGCGGTTTTCCGTATTTCGTACAATCCGGGCAAAAAAGCGAGTACGCTTCCTCCGGCGCGGCCGAGCGAGTTTCTTGCCGCGCGCGCCATCGTCACGAAAACGGGCTCCGGCCTGCCGTTCACTTTCAACGGTGGTTCGTACTCGATCTCTACGGGAAACCCGCGACCGGGCACGGAGAGCGTTTCGGCTCCCAAAACCTCCGAGACCCGCTCGGCGTCGATGGTTGCCGACATGACAAGGACGCGAAGGTCGGGACGCAACGCCGTCACGTCTTTCAGGAGCGCGAGCGCGAGGTCTCCGTGCACGGTTCGCTCGTGGAATTCGTCGAGAATCACGATCGATATCCCCGACAATCCGGGGTCGCGCTGAATCATTCTCGTCAGTATCGCCTCGGTGACGATTTCGATGCGCGTATCGGGACCGACGCGCGATTCGTACCGAACGCGGTATCCCGCCGTTTTTCCGACCGGCTCGCCGAGTAGTTCCGCGATCCTCGTCGCGATGGCGACCGTCGCCACCCTTCTCGGCTCGAGCATGACGATCTTTCCGGGAACCCGCCCGAGCAGGGCTTGGGGAACCGCCGTCGACTTTCCCGCCCCCGTCTCGGCGGTCAGCAAAAGGAAAGCCGAACGGGAGCCGAGCAACGCGTCCGCGATTCCGCCGAGATGTGGCGTTATGGGAAGGTCGTTCATTAAAGCCCCTGTCTCCGCATCTTCGAAAGGACGCGCTCCCGTCTCGGCGCGTCCTCCATCGCCTCGGCCAAAAGGAGGGCGCGGGGAAAGTCGCCGATGCGGTGCTCGCAGTCAATCGCGAGAAGCCTCGTCGCGACGGGGTCGCCGAGCCTGGCGAGCGGATCGAGGAGTTCGGCCGCCTCGCTCCACAATCCCTTGCGGCGGAGTTCCAGCGCCCGAACGAGACCGGCGCGTCCCTCGGCGCGGTCCATCGCGCCGTCGAGCGCGAACGCGAGGCGCGCGAGCGATTGGCAATCGACGAGATTGTGTTCCGCGATTTTCGACAGCAGTTCCGTCTCTCCGTCGCGCACGAAGGAAAACCACGCCTCTGGGGCCTCGCTTCCGGGAACGTCGTCCACTCGCTTAACGCCGAGAACACCTTCCTCTATGGCGGTCAGCCTGCACGACTCGAGCGACTGTTTCCACAGTCTGCGTGAGGGAAACAGGAGGTCCAGATGCGTGACGGAGGGCGAAAGGAAATCGGGGCGAATGCCCGACATGAGATAGCGGTTCCAGAGGATTTGGGCGTCAAAACATTTTCCGTTGAAGGAAACGAGCGTCGTGCCGGTTCCGACAATCTCCGACAGACGCGCGAGAAAGGACGACTCCCCGGGGAAATCGGTTATCATGATTTGCGTCACCGAGAGGGAATATCCCGCCCGACGGCCGCCGCGGCTACCGTCCCGTTCAAGCCTGCCGACGCCGGCGAGAAAGGCGACCGTACCCGCGCCGCGCGAAAGCCCCGTAGTCTCGAGGTCGAAAAAGCGCAGTCGCTCGACGAATCCGGGACTCGAGCATACTCCCTCGAGACGGTCTCGTTCCTTCGGGAACAACAGGGGAAAATACGGAGAAAAAAACGGCGACACGCCCGTCAACGGAACGTTCCTCTCTCGTTCGAGGAGGAACGGCGAGATTTCGCGCCAGCCTTCGAGGGCGTGACGCGCGGTTCCGTCCCCGGAGACCGCCGCTTCGGTTTCAGGTCGAGAACCGTTCAGCGCGCGCGTTTGCGAACGTATTCTCGAAAGCCTCCCCGAGAGGCGCGAGGCGCTCATGACGGTTCGCGCGATACGGGGGATAGCGCGCCGAGCATGGATGACGCGACGCGCTTGATGTCGACGCCGGTCGCGTTCACCCCTATACACGACGGACAGCCTCCGTCGCACGCGCAGGAACGCACCCTCTCCGAGGCGATGGCGAAGACCTCGGATATCCGCGAAGCGAGCGACTCCGACAGTCCCGATCCGCCGGGGGCCGAATCGTAGACGTACAGGGCCGGACAACCGAAGTGCGGGTCCCGTACGCGGGGAGCGATACCGATATCGCGACGGTCGCAAAGAAGGAAAAAGGGGGCGACGGACTTCACGACGGTTCCGATTCCCGACAGAACCTCGGCGCGCGCCGATTCGTCGAGATCATCGAAGCCTCCGTACCCTTCGACGCCGTCGCCGTCGATCCCGTCGAGCAACAGCATCATCCCGCGCGTCTCCGTTTCCTCGGCGTCGAGGGCGATCTCGCCGAACCCGATATTCTCGTGCGTATGAAAGCGAAGTTTCTTGAATTTCGCCACCTGCGTCCTGACGAGCAGGTCGCCGATAACGACCGACGTCCCCGTCGGGGCGTTGCGGACGTTCTCGTCCTCCGAAAGAACCTTGATATCCGTCTTTACCACGGCGTCCGTGAAATAATTCACCGAAGTTTCCTCGACCTCCGCGCGGCGGTTCGGAATGTCGAGAGCGGTGACGATATACTGGCGACCCAGGTGAATATACACCGCGTTCGGGAACAGGAGCTCCTTGGCCGAGGGACGGTCCATCTCGCCGATTACCGCGTTCTTTCCGCCCGTCATGTCGACGATGACGACGTTATCCGCGGTAGCGGAGCGGAGGCTGACTCCCTCCGAGGGGAACGAACGGTCGGACCAATGCCATCGTCCCGCGGTATGACGCAACATGCCGTCCTCGGAGAGGAATTCGAGGAGTTCCGCCGTCGCTTCCGGGGGGAAACGGTTTCCCGACCGGTTTCCTTCGCCGTCGTCGCACTCGTCGCCGTCGGGATCGGCAAGTTCCTCGTCCGTGAACGGAAGTTCGAAGGCCGCGCACTTGACGTGGTCGGTAAGAACGTAGGGATTGTTCGCGTCTATCTTCGCGGCCTCCTGCGGCCGCTCGAAGAAATAGTCGGGATGCGCGATGATATACTGGTCGAGCGGTGCCGAGGACGCTATGAATACCGCGACCGATTCGGTTTGGCGCCTGCCGGCGCGTCCCGCCTGCTGCCAGAACGAGGAAAACGAGCCGGGAAAGCCCGTCACGATCGCCGCGTCGATCCCGCCGATGTCTATCCCGAGCTCGAGCGCGTTCGTCGAAACGACGCCCTGTATCGTTCCCTCGCGAAGGCCCTTCTCGATCTTCCGCCGCTCGAGCGGCAACAGTCCGCCCCGATAGGGAACCACGGTTATACCGTGATTGGCGGTAAAGACGTTCCTGAGGGAATCGTTCACGTAGGAGGCGATTACCTCGGTCCTGACGCGGGAATGGGCGAAGAGTATCGTCTTGATCCCGGCGCGCAGGAACGCGAGGGCCCATCGCTGTCCTTCGTTCATCACGCTTCGCCTGATGCCCTGAACGGCGTCCACGAGGGGCGGATTGTAGAGCACGACCGTTTTCTTCCCCGACGGAGCCCCGTTCCTGTCGATGAGCCGGACGCTCTCGCCGATGAGGGCTTCGGCGAGCTCCTTCGGGTTTCCGATAGTGGCGGAACAGAGGATAAAAGTCGGTTTGGCCCCGTAGAACCGGGCGATCCTGATAAGGCGGCGCAGCAAATTCGCCATGTGACTGCCGAAAATCCCGCGATAGGAGTGCATCTCGTCTATGACGATGTACGACAAGTTGGAAAAGAACCGTATCCACTTCGGATGGTTCGGCAAGACACCCGCGTGAAGCATGTCGGGATTCGAGATTATGATCCGTCCCTTGTCGCGCGCGTCCGCCCTGATCGATTGCGGCGTATCACCGTCATAGATGCATACGCGGAGGGGGATGCGCCCGCGATCGTTCCGACGCAATTCGTCTCCGTCTTCCCCGCTTTCGCCCTCCCCGACAAGGGTGTTGATCTCGCTTTGCTGGTCCTGGCTGAGCGCCTTGGTCGGGAAGAGGTAGAGAGCGCGCGCGTCGGGGTCCTCGAGCAGTCGCTGCATGACCGGAAGGTTGTAGCACAGGGTTTTTCCGGAAGCGGTCGGGGTCACTATGACGGTATGGCATCCCGAACGGGACGATTCCCACGATTCGGCCTGGTGACTGTAGAGACGGTCCACTCCACGTCCCCGAAGGGCGCGCTCGAGCCGTGAATCAAGGCCTTCGGGAAACGGTACGAGAATCCCCTCCCTGGCGGGAAATACGTTTACTCCGGAAACGAATGGTTTGAAGGTCGCGTCTTCAAGTATCGCGGAAAGCGTATCGGCATCGCTCATTGAACGGAGTATAGCATCTGCGGGTGAAAAATTGAAGCCGTATCCGCCACGCGAGATTTTCTCGCGGTTTTCGCTGGCAATGGGAGAAAACACGGGATATACTTGGGGCAGAGAGTTACGAAAGGAGATACTTGTGTCCAGGGTATTATCAATCATCCTCGGTGGCGGAAAGGGGACTCGTCTCTATCCGCTTACGAAAGAACGTTCAAAGCCCGCCGTCCCCTTTGGCGGAAAGCACCGCATCGTAGACATTCCGATATCGAACTGCATCAACTCGGGATTCAACCAGATCTATATCCTGACCCAGTTCAACTCGGCGTCGCTTCACATGCACGTGGCCCGCGCGTATAACTTCGACACCTTCTCGGGCGGTTTCGTCGAAATCCTCGCGGCGGAACAGACCTTCGAGCATTCAGGCTGGTACGAGGGTACCGCCGACGCGGTACGCAAGAACTTCCAGCACTTCAAGACGCAAAAGCCGACGCATTACATCATCCTCTCGGGCGACCAGCTCTATCGCATGGATCTCGAGGATTTCCTGCAACGCCACGAGAAATCGGGGGCGGACATAACCATCGCGTCAACCGCGGTGCCCCGCTTCGACGCGTCCGGTCTCGGTATCCTGAAAACCGACAACGCCGGCCGCATTACCGAGTTCATGGAAAAACCGGGTCCGACGAAAAACATCGACGAATGGAAGATCCCTCCCGTAGCCCGTCCCCTTTCGGCCGTCGACGGCAAGGAATACCTGGCCTCGATGGGCATCTACATCTTCAACGCCGCGGCCATGGAAGGATCCCTCGACAACGAGCTGACGGATTTCGGCAAGGAAGTCATACCGGCGGCCATCAAGAACTACAACGTCAAGGCCTACGTATACGACGGATACTGGGAAGACATCGGAACGATAAGGAGTTTCTACGACGCCACGCTCGACCTGACGAGCATCAAGCCACAGTTCAATTTTTACGACGAGGACGCCCCCATCTATACACATAACCGGAACCTGCCGTCGTCTAAGGTCAACATGGCCACCCTCGATCAGGTAAACACGAGCGAGGGCTGCGTCATCACGAACGCCACGATAAAGCGCTCGGTAATCGGGATCAGGTCCATTATCGAGTCGGGGGCCTACCTCGAGGGCGTTATCTGCATGGGAGCCGACTGTTACGAGACGGACGCCGAGCGCGCGTACAATATCGAGGCGGCGATCCCGAACATAGGCATCGGCGAACGGTGCGTCATAAGACGGGCGATCATCGACAAAAACGCCCGTATCGGAAAGAACGTGTCGATCGGGATGGGAAAGACGCCCGAGGACGGCGACTACGGCTGGTATCACGTGGTTGACGGAATCTACGTCATCACGAAAAACGCCTGCGTACCCGACAACACGGTAATCTGACGCTTCCCGCGCGCGAGGGAGGGGGGCGTTATATACGCGCCTCGGCCTTCGCGCTAACTTCCGCCAATATCCTGATTCCTTCGCGGACGTCTTCCTGGGAACCCGAATAATTGAGTCTGAGGCATTTCTCCCGATGAGGATGCCGCTTCCACGCCGTTTCCTCGTCCGAGCCTTCCTCTAGCCCGAAAAAAAAGTACTCTCCCGGAACGACGACGACTCCGCGTTCCTTGAGCCGTCCGTACAACTCGCGGCTACCGATAACGATATCGGGAAGGTACATCCAGAGGAAAATCGCGCCCTCGCTCCGGTGCAGGCGGTAGTTCCTTCCGCGAAAGAACTCCTCGATAAAGCCGATCGCCTCAGAGGATTTTCTCCGGTAAAAGGGAGCGACGACGCCGTCGGCAAGTGTCTTGATCTCGCCGGTCCTGATCATGTCTTCCGCCAGGACTTGTCCGAGCGAGCCGGACGTCAGCGATACGATCGAGTTTATGGCCGAAAGCGCCGAGATTATCGGTGCGTCTGCGATGACGATACCGGTCCTCAGGGCGGGAAGTCCGATCTTGGAAAGACTCATCGAAAGCACCACTCCCGGCTGCCATTTCGGAGCCGCGCCGCCTTCGAACCGTTCGGGGAAGATTATGTTCGGAAAGGGCATACCGTAGGCGTTGTCAATCATCAACGGTATGCCGTGCTTTCGCGTCAACGCGGTCAACGAGGCGATTTCCCCGTCGGTCAGGACGTTTCCGGTCGGATTCGTCGGCCGGGAAACGCAAACCGCGCCAACCTCCGGATGCCTCGACAGGTACTCCTCGACAAGCGGTATATCGATGTGGTATTTGAAAGAATGATCGCCCTCGGACGAAACGCTGGACGGCAGGGTAACGAACAGATCGCGCTCGATCCCCTGATCCGCGTAGCCGACGTATTCGGGTACGAGCGGGAAAAGGATCGTTTTCCGTTCGGGCCTCGATCCGGAAAAAAGATTAAAGAGAAAAAAGAACGCCGACTGACTGCCGTTGGTGACGGCCACGTTGTCATGGCCTATGTTCCACCCGTATTCGCGTCCGAGAAAGGAGACAATCGCGTCAATGAGCGATTCCCGGCCCTGCGGCGCGTCGTATCTGCTGATGGTTTCCTCGAAACGGTCGCCGTCCTCGAGTATCCGCGCCATCTCGCGGCGGTACGCCGCCTCGACATCGGGAATTCTCGCGGGGTTTCCCCCGCCGAGCTTTCTCGGCGTGACGCCGCCGGGAAGCGGCCGGCCGAGGTCGTCCATCAACCGGAGAATTCCCGATTCCCCGGAGAGTTTCTTTCCGAAATCTGAGTATTGCATGTCGACGCGAGTGTATCACTCCGCGGGACTTTGTTACAGGGTTTCTCCGTCCTGGGACGAACGCAAACCGGTGCAAACGGTGATTTTTCCGCTGTCGTCGGCCGGAGGCGACAGCGAAGGGGCCTTGTTCCGAACAGATCGTATCACGAGCTTGGAGTCCTTCGCGTCCACCCGTACGGTATCGCCACGGGCCACCTTGCCCTCTATGATCATGAGCGAAAGCGGATCCTCTATATCACGCTGTATGAGGCGTCGCATCGGGCGCGCGCCGAACGCGGGCTCGTAGCCGTTTTCGACGAGATACGAGCGCGCTGCCGGCCTGAGGGCGAGAGAAATTCCCTGTTCCCCGAGACGCGAGGAAAGCTCGCCTATCTGTATCTCGAGTATCGAAGCTACCTCGTTTTTATCGAGCGCGTTGAACACCACGATGTCGTCCACGCGATTTATGAACTCCGGGCTGAATATACGCTTGAGCTCTCCCATCGCGCTCGATTTGATGTCTTCGTACCCTAGTATCCCCTCTCCGTCCGTATTGAAACCGAGCCGGTTTTCCTTGTTGATCAGCCGCGCTCCCGCGTTGCTCGTCATGATTATGACCGTATTCCGGAAATTGACGGTATGACCGAGATTGTCCTTGAGCTCGCCTTCCTCGAGTACCTGAAGCAACAGGTTGAATATGTCGGGATGCGCCTTCTCGATCTCGTCGAGGAGGATCACCGAATACGGATTCCGCCTGATTTTCTCCGTCAATACGCCGCCGTCCTCGAAACCGACGTAGCCGGGGGGCGCACCGACGAGCCGTGAGGCGTTGTGCTTTTCCATGTAATCGCTCATGTCTATGCGCACGAGCGAGTCTTCCTTGCCGAACAGGAATTTCGCGAGCGTCTTGGCGAGCAGGGTCTTTCCCACACCGGTCGGACCGAGGAAAATGAACGACCCGAGGGGCCGTCTGGTAGAGGATATCCCGGCGCGGGATCTTCTGATCGCGCTCGAAACCACCGAAATCGCGGGATCCTGCCCTATCACGGACGCGTGAAGCTCCTTTTCGAGATGCACGAGGCGAACCGTCTCGGTTTCGCTCAGCGAGCTCGCCGGTATCCCGGTTATGGTCGAGATGACCGAGCAGACGTCCTCGGGGGTGACCACGGAAACCTCGACCGATTCCGGCTTTTGCCATCTCTGCCTGATTTCCTCGACTTCCTGCCGGAGCCTGCGAACCTCGTCGCGCACGAGGGCGGCACGCTCGTAATTCTGCGATTGGACGAGCTCCTGCTTGTGGTTTCCGAGTTCGGCTATCCTCGCCTCGAGATCCTTCAACTCGATTGGCCTGACGTCTCCCTCGATCTTTTTCATGGCGCCCGTTTCGTCGAGGACGTCGATCGCCTTGTCGGGAAAAAAACGGTCGGTCAGATACCTTCCTGAAAGGGAGACGATCGTCTCGAGGGACTCTTCCGTGTAGCGTACGCGATGGTGTTCCTCGTAACGGGACTTGATACCGTGAAGGATGTCGAGCGTGTCCTCGGCCGACGGTTCGCGGACGATTACCGTCTGGAACCTCCGCTCGAGAGCCGCGTCCTTCTCGAAATACTTGCGGTATTCGGCGAGAGTCGTCGCGCCGATGCATTGCAGCTCTCCGCGCGCGAGCGCCGGTTTGAGCATGTTCGAGGCGTCCATGGCGCCTTCTGCCCCTCCCGCCCCGATGATCGTATGCAGTTCGTCGATGAACAGTATAATGTTTCCGGCCTCGGCGATCTCGCGCATGATGCGTTTGAGTCGTTCCTCGAATTCTCCCCGGTATTTCGTCCCGGCGATTACCGACGCGAGATCGAGCACGAGCAGGCGTTTCGAGACGAGGTTCCTCGGCACGCGCTCGCCCACGATTCTCTCCGCGAGCCCCTCGACTATCGCCGTCTTGCCCACGCCGGGTTCCCCGATCAGTACCGGGTTATTCTTGTTTCTCCGCGACAGTATCTGCACGACACGCTTGATTTCGGCCTCGCGTCCGACGACGGGATCGAGCTTCCCTTCCCTGCTCATGGCGGTGAGGTCGCGGCTGTATTCGGCGAGCAGGCTCGCCTGTCGGGCGGCGGCTTGCGTCTCCGGCACGACGGGACGCTTTTGGCGCGAGACGATCGTGGTATCGCGCCTGGCGGTGATCTCCTGAACGGCCTTTCTCGTCTCTTCGACGGTTATCGCCTCCTTTTCGAAAAAGAGGCCCGCGACGCTCTGCGGCTCGCGGATGCACGCGAGCAGGATATGTTCCGTTCCGATATAATCGTGACGAAGGGTCCGCGCCTCTATCGAAGCGGCGTCAAGCATTCCCCTCAGGCGACGGGACGGCGGAATATCCCCGAATAATATGGTTCCCGCGCGTTGCGGCAGTGATTGCTCGAGTTGGAGCTGCAGGGAAAGGAGGTTTACCTTGAGGTTCTGAAGCACGGAAAAACCCGTTCCGTCCGCCGCGTGCACCATCGCGAGAAGCACGTGCTCGGGAAGGAGCTGTTCCGCGTTTGATCTTTTCGCCTCGTCCTGGCTTTGCACGGTAAGAAGTTTCTGGGCTCGTTGCGATAGGCCTTTAAACACCGTTTATTGTCTCCTCTCCCTGATATCGGCCGTTTTCAGCACTTCCTGAACGATCATCGCCCGCAGGCGATCGAGCTTCATCTCCTCGGACGCGACGTCATCCTCAATAATAACGTTTCCGCCCGCGATAATAAAGCCGATATGCGCGTTTTGCACCCGGTAAAGAAGCGCGGTGAGGTCCTTGTACGCGACACCCGTCACGAGGCCAGAATGGACGCCGTTCCGAATGCGCTGGACGAGATCGACGGCCTCGGCGAAGGAAAGGAACCGCGCGTATTTCGCCGTCACGATCGCGCGGAAAAACGAGTCCTCGAGCGTGGTCGGGCGGGACGCGAGCAGTTCGTCCCGGCTCTTTCTCTCGAGCGCGACGATCCTCGACACCGCCTGGTCCATGGCCGCGATGACCGTATCCGCGTCCGCCGCGTTAGAGTGAAGATTGGAGAGCTGGTAGACGCAACCGAGCGAAAGGCCGTTGCGTTGGCCGTAATAACCGCGAATTACGAACCCTTGGGCGAGGTAGTCGCGAATGACGCGTTCGATCATCCCGTTCATGCACAAGGCCGACAGACTCAACAGCACCGACGCCCGGAGCGCGTTGCCCGAATCCATGATGGACGACGAAAGGAAGCCAAAGCCCTTCATTGAGCAAAACGAGAGGTAACCGGCAAGGTCGTGCTCGAGCGCCTTGACGAGGCCTGCGGACGCCCCGAGGGATTGCCCGGGGCCGAACGCCGCGATCCTGACGTGATCCTCCATGTTTACCGTCATCGAAACCACTCCGTCGTTCCGTATCGCGACGGATCGCCAGGGCTCGCTCCCGCAATCGGGCTCTATGACGCCGCGTTCGGACATGATCTTCCGGCCGAACGCGTCCATGTCGGAAATCCGCACCATCTGAAACCGTTCGTCCATCGAGAGCCGGTTATAGGCGTCGAGCACGAGTGACTGAACCCGTTCGGCGTCTTCCGAGCGGAGCGCGGGGGGAAACTTGAATCCCGCGAGGTTCCGCGCTACTCGAACGCGACTCGAGATTACGACGTCCGAGTCGGGTCCCTCCGACGTATACCATGCGTCCTGCGACGCGTTTTTTTTCTTCATGTCGCCTCTCCGAGGGAGCGCAAACGGTCACGGTAGTACGCCGCTAGCTCGTAATTCTCCTGATCGATCGCGCGTTGCAGTTCCCGACGGAGCGTGGAGGCGTCGACGCCTTCCTGAAGCGGACGCTCGCGGGAATCGGTCGGTAAAACGGGCGTTGCCGTCTCTATCCCCTCCTGCCTCAGGATCGTGACGATCTCCGCCCTGAAGCGGGCGTAACAGTCGGCGCACCCTACCCGACGCGTGCGCTTTATGGACTGGAGGGTGCATCCGCAGGTCGGACACGCAGGTCCTGTTTCCCGGTCTTCCTGACCGCTCTCTGAAAGGCCGGAAAAAATCCCCCCGAGGGAAATGTCTACCCTGTTCGCGTCCGTGGAAAACCCGCGTTCCTTGGCGCACTGCTCGCACAAATGTAATTCCACGGAATTTCCCCGGGACACCTGTTGCACGAAGATCACCGCCGTTCGGTCATGGCAAATGTCGCATTTCATCACGATTTCCTCAGGGTATCAAGCGGTTTTTCCCTTCCCGCCCGCGCCGCGGGAAGCACGGACACCAGAACGGACAACAGAAGGGCTCCGGCGGCGATCCTGAACAACTCGTCGAACCTTAGGGTCACGGGAATCGATTCAAGGTAATACGCGGGGTCAAGCAGGCGAACCCCGCTGAACCCGGCGGACTCTCCGAGACGCAGGAAGGCGAGGGTTTCGTGAACGACGAACAGAAGGGCGTTGACGACCCGCTCTATCGCGTCAAAGAGTCCGTTTATGTGTACCGCGCACAGGATACCCACCGGCATACCCAGGAGTATACCACCGATACCGGTAAAAAACCCCGCCAAAAGGAAGGCGTATGACACGCACGCGGGATCGGCTCCCACGCTTTTTAGTATGGCGATCTCCTTCCTCCGCTCCATTACCATCATGACCAGGGCGGAGGATATATTGACGGCGGCCACGAAGAGTATCATGAACATGATGAAAAGGAGGAGAGTCCTTGTCGTCGTGAAGGAATGAAACTGGGACCGGTTCATTTCCTTCCAGGTATAGGCGCGGAAACCCTCGGGAAGCGTTTCTATTACCCTCATACGCGCGCCTTCGATCGTATCGAAAGGATCGTCGGTGCGCACGGAGATAAAGGTGTTGGACGATTCGCCGGAAAGTATCCGGCAACCGGTGCGGAAAGGAATGAAGACCCAGAGCGCGTCGAGCTCCTGGTATCCCGAGCTGATGACGCCGCGCACGGTAAACGTGGTGAATCGCGGTATCGTCCTGCCTCCCCTTCCCTCGGTCATGGTGAGAACGCGAAAGGTGTCGCCGGCCGTTAGCGAGAGATCCTTGGCGATCTTCTTGCCGAGTATGGCGTCGTTCGGCGATTCGAATGCCGCCTTTCCCGAAACCACCGAAACGAGCCGACGAACCGCACCGGAGTCCCCGAAAAAGTCGGGATGCACGGCGCGTACGGTGCCACCGACCCGTCCGCCCTTCCCGACCACGAGGGCCGTTCCCTCGCGCTCCGGAAGCGCCTCGGTCACGTTGCCTTTCTTTCCCCTCGTCGCGTCCATCGACGCGAGACCCGCGGCGAATCCTTCCACCGCGTCCGCGGAATCGATTCCCCCGTCAAACCCGTTCGCGCCTGAATAATCCACGACGCGTATATGCGAGGACGAGAGGTCTATGAGCCGTGAGGTGATACCCTCTATCATTCCGTCGGATACCACGAGGACAACGACGAGCGGAACGAGGCTGATGCCGATGCCGGCAATCGCGCCGTAGAGGCTCTTCCTCGCGTTCGACTCTCCCCTGCGCGCGCCGACCCCGAGAAAGGAAAGCGCGAGCCGCAACGAAACGCGTACGCTCGTCATGCGCGCTCCAGCCGTCCGGCGTGCAGGCGATAGCGTTCGTCCGCCAGGGTGGCCGTTTCGGCGTCGTGCGTCACGAGGAGGAGCGACTTCCCGTGCCTGGTCACGACGGCGAACAGGAGCTCGCGCACTACCTCGGCGTTGGCAGGGTCGAGGTTACCCGTCGGTTCGTCGGCGAGGACGAGTTCCGGCTCGTTGACGAGAGCGCGCGCGACGGCCGCTCGCTGCCGCTCCCCTCCGGACATCTGCGACGGATAGTGCGACGCCCTCGACTCAAGATTCACGTCCGCGAGCAGGGCCCGCGCGCGCTCCGTCGCCTCTTTCCGCTTCGTGCCTCGCATGAGGGCGGGCAGCATGACGTTCTCGAGCGCGGTAAAATCCTTGAGAAGATAGTGAAACTGGAATACGAGGCCGACGAACGAACCGCGATACGTCGAAAGCTCGCGTTCCGACAGCGCGTGAACCTCGTACGGGCCGGCCCTCACCGTGCCCGACGTGGCGGACTCAAGCCCCCCGACGATGTTCAGGAGGGTACTCTTGCCGCACCCCGACTCTCCGATGATCACGACTCGTCTGCCCGGCGACAGCTCGAAGTCGAGGTCGCGCAGGATGACGAGATTCTCGCCGGCGGAAACGAAGGCCTTCGAAAGCCCCCGTACGGTCAAAATCGGTTCACTCATATCGAAGCACCTCCGCGGGCTTGAGTCGCAACAGGGCGTTACAGGCCATCCACGACGCGATCGTGGCGGACAAGACGCCGAAGAGGAAGACGAACAACACCTCCGGAAAGAAGATGCGCACGGGAACTGAGTCAAGGTAGAAATACTCGGGACTGAAAAGGGAGAACTCCCCGCCCGAAGAGGCGACGCCGAGGGACGAGACGAAGGCCTCCACGCCGTTTACCGCGCGCTCGGCGAGGGCGAACACGTCGTTGATGCGCACCGAAACGAGAAGGCCGAGCAACAGGCCTCCCAAGCCGCCCGAAAGCCCGATGACAAGTCCGTTCGCGATGAAGATATAGCGGATTTCCGCGGGCGTGCTTCCGAGCGCGCTCATGACGCCTATTTCCTCGCGACGCTCGTACACGGATCTGCGCATCGAGTTGTATATGTTGACGGTCACGACGAGGAAGATGAGGATGACGAGGAAGAAAAGCATGTTCTTCTCCACCCTGAGCGCGCCGAAAAAGGCGCGGTTGAAACTGCGCCACGACTCCGCTTCGACGTTCGGCTCGGCGGCGGCTACCCGCGCGAGGAACGGGGCGTCGCGCTCGCGGTTCACGAGCTTAACGCCGGCGAGTTCCTTTCCAGAAAAACCCGAAAGTGCCTTGCCGGTGGCGCGGGACACGTAGGCGAACGTGGAGTCGATCTCGTAATAACCCGTCTTCATCACGCCGACGACCGTAAGCCGGGAATCGGAGGGAAAGAGGTCCGTATCGCTCGTGCCGGAGACGGCGACGAGGGTAATTTCGTTACCGACGGCGACTCCGAGTTCCCGCGCGAGCTCCGACCCGAGCACGACCGTGCCGTCGAGGCGCACGTCGAAATCGCCGGCGACCGTCGTTATCGCCGAGGCGAAGCCCGAATCCGCCGCGAGTATGTCCGCTTGCACCCCGCGGACGAGCGCGCCCGACTGCCGGGAATACCTGCCCTGCACGAGTGCCTGCGTTTCGGTAAAGACGATCAGGGAACGAACGGCGGGATCGCTCCGTATCCGTTCCAGTTCATCGGCCGAACCCTTTAGACGCACGTGGGAGGAATGAACCTCCAGGATGCTGTCGATATATCCCATCTGAAAGCCGTTCATGACGGAAAGGATGACGATGAGGGCCAGCACGCCGAAGGCTATGCCGGAGGTAGCCAAAAGGCTCGTGACCGCGCTCCTGCCGCGTGCGTCGACCGACCCGAATCTCGAGGAAACGAATAAAACCCAATGCGATATCCTATTCACGCGTACCCTTCCTCCGAACTCCGTCGACATACTCCACCACGAGAATGGGCACCCCGTCGTAATACGCCGTTTCCACCCAGTTGTCGTCGTCCTTGTACGCTGCGACAAGGGACAAGTTTCCGTCGGTAAAAACCTTTTTCTCGGAAAGGGAACCGTCGGAGCGATAGGCGTACGTCACGCGAACGGTCTTTTTACCGTCGTCGGTTCCAGACTCCGAAAGCCTGCCCTGTTTGTCGTATGCGTACCGGTATCTGACTTCCCCTCCCGACGCGTCCGTCGAAACCATGCCGACGCACCTGCCAGACTCGTCGTATTCCGACTCGGTCGAGCCTGCTACCCCCGCCCGAACCGTGAGGCGTACGACGTCGGTTCCGTCATGATAGAGCCACGTCGTCCGCTCGGTAATCTCTCCCTTTTCCCACCGCACCGCGCTCGAGGGCCGCTCGCGCTCGTCGAATTCCTCGAGATACCACACGTCTTTGCCGGCGATGGCGATCGCGTCCCTCGTTGCCTTCGCGTACGCGGAACCCGTTGCGGGCGTCGGTTCGGCAGGAGCGTCCTCCTGCGCGTACGCCGCCGGGGAAATGGCGCGCAGCGAAACGGCACAGAAGACGACGGCAAGCGCTCGGTTCATTATACACGGGCCCCGAGGAGATCGGAAAGATACCGTCCGGCGTCGAAAGCCGAGAAATCGCCGAGTCCTTCGCCGGTCCCGAGAAACGCGACGGGCAACCCTAGTTCCTTTCCCATCGAGACGGCAATTCCGCCGCTCGCCGTCGAGTCGTATTTCGTCAGGATAACCGCGTCGACGCCCACCGCGGAATGAAAGGTTTCGGCTTGCCTGAGGGCGTTCTGGCCTGTTGTCGCGTCGACGACGAGGAATTTCCGGTAACAGCCTTCGTCCGCCTTGGTCGCCGCGATCCGGTCGATTTTCTGGAGCTCCCTGACGAGGTTTTCCTTGTTGTGGAGGCGGCCGGCCGTATCGGCGATCACGAGCGCGCCTCCTTGGGCGCGCGCGGCGTCGCAGGCGGAAAAGACGACGGCGCCGGGATCGGACCCGTTCTGGTGGGCGACCACCCTCGTATCCGTCCGCTTCCCGTGAAGCTGCAACTGCTCGATTGCGGCGGCCCGGAAGGTGTCCGCCGCGGCGAGTATGATCGGGGCGTTATCGCGCTCCCGGTACCATTTGGCCATCTTCGCCACGGACGTCGTCTTGCCGACGCCGTTCACGCCAAGCACGAGGAACACCGAAACCGAACCCGAGGCGGGAGAGAAACGAGCTTCCCGCACCCAGGGCGCGAGGCTCGCTGCCAGCCGGTTGACGATCTCCCCGCGATCCGCTATTCCCTCGGAGCGGCAGGCCCGTTCGAGGGCGTCCACGACCTCGAAGGCGGTTTTCGCCCCCATATCAGCCTCGACGAGCCTGTCGGCCAACTCCTCGAAAAACTCCGTATCGATCTTCGCGTGAGCGGAAAACAACCGTTTCAGGCTTTCCGCAAATCCCTGACGTGGCACTGAATCCTCCCCTGTACGGCGCGTTACCGCGCTTCCTTCGGTATCGTCTGATCGGCCGCGACGATGTATCGTATCAACTGTATCGCGGCATTTACGCCGAGTCCGATCGTTATCCCCCGAGAAATCTTCGCCGTCGTACTCCATGCGTTGATATCGTCCAACGCGCCCGGAGAGCCGGACAGTTTTCCGTCCTCGTACGCGGTTTGCTTGTTTACGTATACGCCGTACGACAGCATCGAGAACGGCAGCGAGACGTACAGCAAGCCGAGCGACCAGTACAGCGCGCGCCTGCGCGACTCGATGCGTTTTTCCGTATTCGTCTTGTTGTCGTCGATCACGAGCGACGGCGTATCCTTGCCGCGAAGCCGCTCCGGGTTGAAGATGAAGTAGGTCTTCACGTCTCCCGCTACGGCTTCTCCGATCGTCGGAAACGAGGGCAAGGTAACCTCGGTCGGGGTCTCGCCGTAATGCTTCGTGTGGAAATACAGTTCGGAGACGACGCGTTTCGCGTCGAACGCGACGGTAACGTCGGTCGTCTTAACGAGATCGACGCTCACGGTATATTCGCGCAACGATCCGAAGTCGGCCACGCGCTCCGACGAGGCGTAACCCGCGGCCGACGCCCCGATCGAGTGCGGCCCTGCGAACACGGTGATGGGCGCCGTCTTGTCGACGACGAGTTTTCCGTCGACGAACAGCCGCGCCTCTTCGGGCGTAACCGAGATCCTGAGCGTTACCGGCTTTCTGTTGGTAAGCGCTGGAACGAGCCGCGATACGACGAGCGTCACGAGCCGCTCGACGTCCTCGTACGGCACGGCCTCCGAAACGGTCACGGCGTCACTGGGTCCGAGGCCCGTATCGAGCGTTATCGACGCGCGAAGGTAGCCTCCCACGTCCTCGAGCGTGCCTGTGATGAGGGCGGATATCGAGTCCTCGCGCAGCGACTTGCCGAGCGAGGTTCCTTTCTTTCGGGTGTAAAGCTCGCGCCCGTCTTTCCAGAGCGTAATGGAGGCGATCGCGTCGGAGGTTTCGCGGGACTCTTCGGCCTTGTCGCGAATTTCCGCGTCATACTCCGCGATCTTCCCGTCAGCTTCCCGTATCCGCTCGGAGATATCCCTTCTGCGCTTCGCCTTGTTCGCCTCTGATTCGCTGCCGAGCAGAACCTTGTCGAGGTCGTCGACGAGTTTCGCCCGCCCCTCAATCAGCGCCATTCTCGCGTCCGTCAACGCCTTCATCTCGCGGGCGTTTTCCTCGTCCGCGAGAACGAGGCGAGACTTTATACGGGATACCCCGGAAATGACGAGTTTCGGAAGTACGGTAACGTAATTTTCGTATACGTCCGGAAGGCCGTCAGCGGCGAACGCCTCGGCGGCGAGCGTCCATGACGTTTGCTGGCACGGTGTTTCGACGATGGAGAGCAACAAGGCCGCGGCGACGAACGCCCGGCGAACGAGCCTATCCCAGGACAAGGCTCAGCACTCCCTCCAGATCGCGTTCGTCGACCGGCTTTGCGAGTATCGCGGACGCCCCGCAGGACATCGCCTTCCTCGCCTGGGCCTCCTCCCCTGGACCGGAAAGGACGACGAACCTCGTTTTCGGGCTGATTTTCCGGAAACAGGAAGGGTCCACGAAATACCTCGGTTCGTACAGAACGACGGATACGTCCCGTTCCGTCAGGCAGGACACGAGCCAGTTTTTCGCCGGCATCATTCCTCCCGCCGTCCTGTCTTCCGGAAGGACGGCGGCGCGGAGCCCGGAGCGTTCCGCGATAAACGAGGAAAGATATGTCGACCTGCACAGTATGCCGATCATAAGTCGTCGTCGTCGCCTTCTAGTCGCACGCCCTTCCAGGCCGCGTTCAACCACGCTTCCATGAAGGGATCAAGGTCACCGTCCATTACGGCCTGGATATTTCCCGTTTCGTGTCTCGTTCGATGGTCCTTGACCATGGTATACGGTTGAAACACGTAGGAACGTATTTGGTTTCCCCAGGAGATGTCTTTTTTTTCCGCGGAGAACTTCTGGTTTTCCTGTTCTTTTTTTTCGCGGTAATACTCGTAGAGACGCGCCTTGAGGATGCTCATGGCGGTCTGCCGGTTCATTATCTGGCTTCGTTCGGACTGACAGGCAACCACGATTCCCGTCGGCAAGTGCGTAAAACGGACGGCGGAGTCGGTCTTGTTTACGTGCTGACCGCCCGCCCCCCCCGCGCGATACGTGTCCACGCGAAGATCCTCCGGGCGAACGTCGACCTCGATAGTGTCGTCGAGTACCGGGAAGCAATGTACCGAGGTGAAGGAGGTGTGCCTCCGCGCGTTGGCGTCGAACGGGCTTATCCGCACGAGCCGATGAACGCCCGATTCGCCCTTGAGATACCCGAAAGCGTATTCCCCGCGGATCTGGTGGGTGACGGACTTGATTCCGCCGTCGGCCTCGAGCATATCGACGGTCTCCACCTTGAACCCCCTCCGTTCCGCCCAGCGAACGTACATCCTCGAGAGCATTTGGGCCCAATCGCACGCTTCCGTCCCTCCGGCACCGGCGTGTATCGTGAGAAACGCGTCGTTCATGTCGACCTCTCCCGAAAGGAGGTTGATGACGTTGAGCTTCTCGAAGCGCGCTTGTATTCCCCCGAGCAATCCCTCGATCTCTGGCACCATGGACTCGTCGGAAGATTCCTCCGCGAGTTCATAGAGCGCCTCGAGATCGCCGACCTCGGCCATCAGTTCTTCCCAGGGCTCGACGCGGTTTTTCAGGGCCCTGAGTTCCGACATGGTCTTTTCGGCCTTTTTCTGGTCATTCCAGAAACCGGGAGAAGCCGAAAAATCCTCTTTTTCCGCGATCTTGGCCTTTATCGCGTCCGGGTCAAAGACGCCCCCAGATTTCTCGGATATTCGTCTTCAACTCGACGATCGGCGCCTTGCATTCTTGAAGTATCATGTGGTTCTCCCGTTAGTGTTTTGACGGCGTTTTTCGCGCCTGAACGTCACGCGTCGTTGCCGGAGGCCTTACGACGATTCGCTTCCATTTCTTCTTGGCCAATACCGTAACCGCCATCACTCCGTCGACGGGAAACTGATACATGCGGATAGCGTCGTAATAGTCGGTCACGCGATCCAGTTCCTGTTTGAGTTTCGCGAGGGTTTGGTCGTTTACCGAGGCGGATTCCCAGCAAGCCCGTTGGGCCTTCTCGAAACCGTACGACGCGAGGATCTCGGCCATTTGCCGGGCCGACTCCTCGCCGCCCGGGTCCAGAATGACGGAAACAAACATACGTCAGCATACGGGAAAGAAATTATCTTGTCAAATCATCAATTAACTGCGAAAATGAATTCGGGGGCAAAATACGCATGAAATCTCCGATTATCCCTATCCTCGCCGTTATTGTCTCGTGTTTGCCGCTCCAGGGGCAGGACGTCGCGGAGTATGAACCCGGACGCCTGTCGGTGCCTCCCGCGCCCGTCGTTTCCGGAATAACGACCACCCTGACCGACAACACGGTCGTTATCTCATGGGATACTCCTCCCGCAAGAATTGCTGAATCCGCCGTATTACGCGATAGTAAACCGATTACCGCGGCGACCTACCGCTCGGCGGAACGGATAGCCCGGGTGTCTCGGGACATAACATCCTACACCGACAAGCCGGAATCCCCCGGTTCTTACTACTACGCCGTCCTTTCGTACGGAGCCGACGGAACCGCCTTCGACTTTTTCTTGCCCGCCAATAACGCGACCTTGCTGGCCGTATCCCTCGCACCGCCCGTCGGGTCGGAACCGGTTCGGATTACGACGTTCGCTTCGATGGTGCGAAACGACGCCGTTATCGTAACCTGGAAATCGGACGTAAGGGAGGCCAATCTCCTTCTCTTCCGCTCAACGACGCCCTTTACCGACATGACGAGCCTCGCCGGCGCGATCGTCCTTTCTTCGTTTACCGAGACCGGAACCCCGTACGTAGACTATCCGGTTCCCGGTGTTCCCTACTATTACGCCATCCTCGACGAAGCATCCGTTCTTTCGGGAAACGTTCGTTTCGCCGCGGACGAAAACACCAACCGCGTGCCCGTCGAGGTTTCGGCCGGATACGCGAAGTTCCAGAAAAACGGAGTCCCTCCCGTTCGCCCCATTCCGCTACCCTGGCTGAACCCGGACGGAAAACCCGATCGGCCCGCCTATCGCTTTTCCCGGGATACAGAACGGATGATTTCGGACATTACGTCGGAATCGCCGAAACCGGGAGTAAAACCCCGACGGGCGTATCTTTTCGAGATTGACACGCTCGCCTCGGGCGCAGGCGAGGAATACGCCCTTCGCAAGATACTAGAAACCTCGTTTATACCGGGTCAGTGGGAAACGACAATATCCGAGTTGTCGAAGTTCCTCTCGATACGCCGCTCTCCCGACGTCTCCGCGCGCGCTCGTTTCTATCTCGGACAGGCGAAGTTCTTTTCCGGGGCTTACAGCGGCGCCTTGCTGGAATTCCTTCTCGTACAGGACCGGTACCACGTCCAGGCGCGCGAGTGGATTCACTACGTGATGGAGCGTATCGCGTCCGCGAGCCGCTCAAGCGTTACCGGGTAATCTTCCGTAACAGGGAGAATATCGCGGGAGGGGATTTCTGCGCGGGGTCCGACCGAACTCCTTTGTCGCCCTTGTCGGTTTTCGCGGCGGGTTCCTCTTCCTGCTTGACCGGAATCACGGCGTCACCCGCCTTAACCCGATCGAAAAAACCCTTACGTTCTATCTTGCCGTAGGTTATATCCTCGTCAACCGTCACCGCGATGAAGGTCGCCAACACCGCGGACGCGTCGTATTCGAGCGCCATGCCATCGCCGCGCGGCCGAATCTTATCGCCCTCGACGATCTCGAAAGATTGTCCTTCCCTGATCCCGTCGGCCTTGCCGAGATCTATAATCGCGTCGGCCTGCTTTCGTGAAACAATCGCTCCCCGAACCGGTACGGCCTGGGCGATCATCTGCACGAGACGCCTCAGGGCGTTGGCGTACCGGTCATTGCCCGTTCGGTACACCGAAAAGGTTTCCGCGCGCGAACCTGTCGCCGAAACGTGCAGCTCGGCCGTTATCCTCACGTCGCGCCTGCTCTCGCTGAAGGCAACGAGCGCGAAATAGTCCTCTCCCTTGGTGCGCGAGAGCCTGAAAGCCTCCGAGTAGCTTCCGACCGGCTTCTCGTTCGCCTCTACCGAGAAGCGCATGTCGTAGCCGAATACGTCGGAGAGCATCATGGCCGTGACGCGTTCAGAGTCCGGGTGAATGACGTTGGCCGAATCCGCGAGATAGTAAATACCGATCCTGGCGTGCGCCTTGTCGAGCAGCAGGGGATTGACGTTCCAGCGTCGTTGCACGGTCGAGGAAAGCAGGCGCGAGTAGGATTCAACCGCGTCGTTGATCTCTTTCGTTCCTTTTCCCCTCGACTGGATAAACTCGAGTTGCGCGAGATAGCGCGCGGGATATCCCCTCGTCAACAGAAGCCGCGCGTACGCGAGCCGCGCGGTCATGTCGTCTGGATCGAGCTTGAGCGCACGTCGGTATTCGTGAAGGGCCTGGTCGGACATGTTCTTTTCGGCGAACGAACGCGCTTTATCGACGTGCCAGGAGCTCCACGCGGACCGTCGCTTATCCTCGAACGGCAGGAAAGTTGCGGCATGCATTTCGCCGAGAGAACGGAGAATCTCGTCGTCGGGCGCGACCTGGAGTCCCGTTCGCGCCGACGCGAGCGCCTCGACGTCCCTTCCCATCCTGACGAGGGCAAGCGTCTTCAGGTACCAGGCGCTCGGCTTGTCACGGCCCTTGGCGATTCTCGCGTCGCATATCGATACGACTTCGGCATACCTGCCGGAGCGGAAGAACACGGCCGAAAGAAGCTCGTTGGCCTCGTCGTAGTCGGGTCTCAGGGCGAGAGCCGTGCGCGCGTACCGCTCGGCTTCTTCTTGCGACCCCTCGAGAGAGGCGATATACCCCGCGTAGTAAAAAACCTGGGGGTTGTCGCCGTGGTAGAGCATCGCCTTCGCGAGGTATTCCTTGGCGAGCGACGCGTTACCGGCCTCGCGCGAGGTCAGGGCGAGCGAAAGGAGCGCCTTCCTGTTTTCGGGACTTCGCCGTAACGCCTCCCTGTAATGGGCGGATGCCGAAGACACCCTGCCCGACGCGACTTCGAGTTCGGCGAGTCCGAAACGCGCTTCCACGTCGTTCGGCCAGGTCGAAAGCACCCGGTTGAACACCGCGCTCGCGTCCTCATGCTTGCCGAGACCTATCAGTACAAAGCCCTTCGTCGCGAGCAGTCCCGGGTCCCCGTTGCGGAACGACAGGGCCTTGTCGCACATGGCGTCCGCCTGAGCGTACTCCTCGAGGGCATAAAAGCATTCGGCAAGCCCTTCCCACGCGTCGGCATACGCCGGATTCAGCTTCACCGCTTCCTGATACCTCTCTATTGCGGCGAACCAGTCCTCGCGGCCTTGCATGGCCAAACCGCTTTCGTAGAAACTTACCGGATCACGGCGCCCGGGGGCCTCGGCCCGCGCAAACGAAACGAAAAGGCACTGCAACGCAAGTACCGCGGCGAAAAACCTGGTCGCTTTCATGCTATGTTTCCTTTCTTTTCACGATCTTCACCGTGTTGATCCTGTGGCCTTCCATGTCCTGAACGATGAAATCAAGGTTCTTCCATGAAGCCTTCTCGTATTTCACCGGAATTTTCCCGAACAGGTCGAAGACAAACCCGCCGAGCGTGTCGAATTCCTCGCCGGGAGAGGCGTCCTGGAAAAATTCCCTGAGATCGTCGAGGTTGACGCGCGCGTCACAGAGCCACACGCCGTCGCCGATGGGAAGAACGTCCTCGCGCTCGTTGTCGAATTCGTCCTGGATGTCCCCGACTATCTCCTCGATTATGTCTTCCATGCTCACGATACCCGAAACCCCGCCGAACTCGTCGATTACGACGGCAATATGGACATGGCGCCTCTTGAATTCGCGCAACAGGGAGTCGATCCTCTTTGACTCGGGGACGAAAAAGGGCTTCCTGACGATCGTCTCGAGATTCAACGGTTCCTTGCGCGCGCATATCTTGATCAGGTCCTTGACGTACAAGATCCCGACCACGTTGTCTATCGTGTCGCGGTATACGGGGAACCGCGAATGCCCGCTCGTCGAGACCTTGTCGAGAAGGTCACCCTCTTCCATGTCCATGGAAAGGAAGTCGACGTCTATTCTCGGAACCATTACCTCGCGTACCGACGTTTCCGAAAGGTCAACGACTCCGCGGATCATGTCCCGCTTTTCCTCGTTGAGGCTTTCCTCCATCGCCTTGTCCATCGCGAGTTCCTGCGATTCGACGTCCTGCCTGGTATCCTTTACTCCGCGCAAGCGGCGTATGAACGGAATGTTCATGACTCGTACACCTCCGTCCCGCCGAATGACCGAAGGATATCTTCCTGCCTCTCGAGCATCTCCTCGCGTGGGTCGTTGGTGGCGTGATCCATCCCGTCAAGGTGCAGGATCCCGTGGATGACTAGCCGCTTCAGTTCCTCGTCGGGCGAAACGCCGAAATCGCGCGAGTTCGCGAGAAGAGAGTCGACGCTGACGACGATGTCTCCCGCGCTCAGCCAGGTGACGCCCGAATCGTCGACGTACTCGTCCCCCTGCTCGAAGGAAAGCACGTCCGTGGGTCCGTCAATCTGTCGGTATTCCCTGTTGAGGTTCGCTATGAACGGATCACGGCACAGCAGTATCGAAAGGTCCCAATTTTCTATTCCCAGTTTTCCGAGGACGCCACCGGCGAACGCCACGAGTCGGTCAGCCCACGACGGACGCTCCATGCCTTCTTCGCAATCAACGACTATCTTGTTGCTCATTCCTTTTTTCCTCTAACGGGGTTTTCCTGCAGCGGCGACGCGCCGACGACGCCTTCGGTCGAGTCGGGATCCTTCTGGTTCGGGTATTCGATCCTGGAGTGATAGTATCCTGCCAGGATTCCCACGAACGTTCTTTTCACTATCTCGATGTCCCTGAACGTCAGGTCGCATTCGTCGAGCTGTTTCGTCTCGATCTTTCCGGAAACGAGTTCGTGGATGAATTTTTCCAGTCGGGGTACCGAGGGTTTCTCGAGCGTCCTGCACGCCGCCTCCACGACGTCCGCGAGCATGACCACGGCCGACTCCCTGCTTTTGGGGGGACTACCCGGGTAGGTAAAATCCTCCTTGTCGATGTCGTCATGCTGCTTTTTCGCCTCGTTGTAGAAATAGGAAATGAGGCTGTTTCCGTGGTGTTCCGATATGATGTCTATGACCTCGCGCGGGAGGCGAAGCTGGCGCGCCTTCTCGATCCCCTGCTTGACGTGGCTCCGGATGACGGTCGCCGAGAGGCGCGGGTTGATGTCCAGATGCTTGTTGTAGCTCGTCTGGTTTTCCACGAAGTATTCGCTTTGATCGATCTTGCCGATATCGTGATAGTACGCTCCGACGCGGGCGAGCAGCGGATCCGCGCCTATCTCCCGGCACGCGCTTTCCGCGAGCGTTGCCACCATGATGGAATGGTTATACGTGCCGGAAACGGAAAGAAGCATCTTCTTCATGATGGGAGAGTTCAGATCCGAGAATTCCATCAGCCGGAAACTCGTCGAGGTGTTCAGCACCGTTTCGAGTATCGGCAGGAACCCGAGCAGCAGGAGCCCGCTCATGAATCCGTTGACGGAAGAACCGACGAGCGCGAACGAGAGGTTGGAAGTCGCGCCGGGCACGATCACGTCCAGAATCGCCACGATTACCGGGTTAACCGCGGCCATGATGCATGCGGATTTGATGAGGTCGATCCTCTTTCCGGTCAGCCTGACCGCGCTGACTCCGGCGACACCGGACACGAGTGAGAACGTCGCGATCCCCGGCGAGAACCCGGATGCGCACAATACGAGCATGAATCCCACGAACGAACCGATAAGCGCGAACCTACGGCTTATCATCACCGAAACGAGCATCGACACGAGGGCCGCCGGCATGACGGCCGCCATATCCAGTTGCAGGCTGAACGTCTGCATCCTGGAAAACACGAGCGTGCAAACGTAGAGGATCGAAAGGGAAACCGCGACAAACGTCTTCAGTCCGAGATCGAGCTCGGAACCGGAAAGCCCGCGCGAAAGTGAGTACACCGACAGTATGACTATCATCGCGAGAAAAAGCGCCGTACCGGCGAATTCCCGCAAGTCGATGAACGAACCGGACGAGGCGAGCGCCTCGAGCTGCTGGAAGCTCTCCTCGTTGATGAGGAATCCCCTCTTGACTATCTTCTGTCCCTTTTGAATGACTACGAGTACCGGTGCGACCTGACGGATCGCGCTTTCGATCTTCGCCTCGCTTTCGTCTCCCTGATACACGAGGTTTATCTTCACGAAAGGCCTTATGACGGCAAGCACCTGATCGGTGATCGCGGGACCCTTTCGCATGAGCGTGAGCGAGCCCTGGATTCTCGAGCGCAGGTCGTTCAGCGTTAGCAGGGAGTCTTTCGGAACCTCGGAGCGTTCCTGCCGGTCGTTTTTCCAACGCACGACCTCTACGTCGGACTGGTTGAACCTGTTCATGCCCTCGTCGGGAAACGCGACGACGCCCTCGTTCACGATTTGCTTGAACACCATCCGTGTCGTGGAAAGGAATCCGCTTCTGTCCGGATTCATGTAGAGGGCCTGCATCTGCTTGCGCTCGAGCACGCCGGGATATTCCTGCTGCAGCTCGAGCATGAATTGTTCTATGCCCGTTGATCGTTGATAGAGCCTGTCCAGGTACGTCGCAAAACCCTCGAATGACTCGAGCATCGAAGAAGAAATTTGCCGGTCGTATCTGAACACGGCCGTTACGAGCCGTTGTCTCGCTTCCCTTCGTATCCTTGTCGCGTATTCGTCCACGAAGGATATCTCCCTGCTCGCCACGACGTCGCGGTCCGCGACCTTCCCGATCTCGAAATCCGAAAGGCTCAGGCGCCTCAAGCCGTTTACCTGAACCGATCCGAAATACGTGGCCAGAACGAGAACGAGAAAAACCGAAACCACGAGCGTGATTTCGTTGCGGTTCCTGCGCACCCGCCGAGTCAGCAACTTCGGAATAAACGATTCGTCACGCGTTCTTTTGCCCATATGCCTGTACTATCTTCCTGACCAACGGATTACGCACTACGTCCCTGTCCTCAAGCGTTACGAACGCGATCTCCGGTATTCCGTCGAGTACGCGGAGAGCCGATACGAGACCGGATTCCACGCGACTCGGCAAATCGACTTGCGTAATGTCGCCGGTAATTATCGCCTTCGAGTTCTCGCCCGGACGGGTCAAGAACATCTTCATCTGTTCATGCGTCGTATTCTGCGCCTCGTCGAGTATGATTATCGCGTTCGATAGGCTTCGTCCCCGCATGTACGCGAGAGGCGCTATTTCTATCAATCCCGACTCGCCCATTCTCTTGATCGTTTCCCTCGGTACGAGTTCTTCCATCGCGTCCTGAAGGGGCCGTAGATACGGATTGAGTTTCTGCTCGAGATCGCCCGGAAGGAATCCGAGGCTCTCTCCGGCCTCCACGACCGGCCTGGTCAGTATCAGTTTGCGGTATTGATGAGTCAGTACGCGCTGGAGCGCGTGGGCTACGGCGATGAAGGTCTTTCCGCATCCGGCCGGACCGACCGAAAAGACCATATCGTGCTTCTCGAGGGCGCGTATCAGTTCTGCCTGGCGGACGGTACGGGGAAAGACGGGAGACGAAGCTTGCGGAATGCGAATGCACGTTTGGCTCAGTGATTCGCACAGGCCCTCTTCCATTCCAGCGATCAGGTCCGGAATCATTCCCGGATACCCTCCCGGAGAACGTTCGTGCCCGGAAAGGACCGCGTCGACGAGACCCTGGAATTTGCGGCAAACGTCATCGTCGTCCGAGGCGACGGTCAGCTCGTTTCCCCTCGTCAGTATCGGCACGCCGAGATAATCCTCTATGGCGCGCAGATTACCGTCATTCACGCCGCATACGGCGTGTAGTATGTCCCTGTCGCCCAAAACTATCGTATAACCGTTGTCCAAGTAAACCTCTTCGGGAAAGTGTACATATATCTTGACCGAACCGTCAAGGTTTCGCGGCTAGTCATCGTCGTCGTCATCATCGGTTGTATTAAGTGTAAAAACCCCTTCCTTGGACCGAACCCTCGTCTTTATGTCGGATATCGGCTTCCATTGGACGATAAAATCTACCGTCGGGGTGAAATCGTAGTAATACGATGATCCGGAGGATTTCAGGACGGGCTCGACGGTCACGTTGAGGTTCATCGTCCAGTCATGCAGGTAGTGGGTCAAACCGAATTTCATGTTTTTCAACTTGAATCCGGACATCTCCCGATCCGATTTGTTGAAGAAATTGAAGGATTTTACGAGATCCTTTACGATATTCGTCTCGCCGGGCAAGGTAACCGGCAAATCCATCCAATCCTGGAAATAACGGGCGATAACCTCGTTGGAACTGGTGGAACTGAGCGAAATGTCCAGGAGATCGTACACCTTGAAGGTGAGCTTCGGAGAGAAGGTGAAACTGCTGTTCGTGACGCGCAACAGGTCGAATTTGAGATTGGAGTAGAGAGAAAGGTTCAAGTACACACGGTTATGCCATCGATAGACGCTGATCGGCTTCGAGCTGTTGTCGTACGTGAGGCCGGCGTCCGATGGAACGAATTCCTTCGCGGTCCCGTCGAGAACCCACCCTTGCATGACATCGAGTCGGTACGGCACGGTACTCGTCATCGTGTAATAGGTCGAAAGACTTCCGTATGACGCAGAGAAGTACAGGCGCGAAGGCTCGTTTTCCTCGATGCTGTGGGTATATTCCTGCGTAAGCCTCAGGCCGACGGGAAACGACCAGCTCAAGACGCTCTTGAGCGGATCCCATAGCCATTCCCTGTCTCCCGCCGTTACTTCCTTTTCATAGAACTTCGAGGTCATGGTCAAGGAACCGTAGAGCCATGAAAACTGTGCGGTACCGGAATATGACTGAAATAGGGGGGGAAGATTGTTGACGAAGGTTACCTTCTGCTCGTATGGTCCGAGCGCGACACCGAAAACCGACGTCGCGGTATGGGTCGACACGTAATCCTTGCTCCATTGAAACGGGCGATCTTCCCACTCGGGATCCGCGACCGTGCCCGTGAATTCGTTTTTCAACACGTCGCCCTTGAAATCCCAGGCGAGCGATATCGGTTTGAGCAGATCGTCGTGGTTGAACGGCACGAACTTTACCGCGTCGGTCGTGGCGATCTGATATACCGTTGCCTTGTAATCGCTCAACGTAACGGCGTCCCGTTTCGCCGGAGTATCGTAGACGTCATCCGAAAGCCAGGGATGTTCCTGATACGTGCCGGTAAACGAAAGCGTCGAAGAAAGCGAAAGGAAGTCCCCGTCGACGGTATACTTACCCATGAGCCGAGCTGACGCCTTCAACTGATAGTACAGCGAGGAATAGTCGTTCCAGTCGATGTCGGCCGGCCGGTTCCAGTTCGCCGGGCTGTAGCGGATCTCCTGGACATACTGCGGGTCAAACCCCCAGGTCACGGAATAGGAAGTGTCCTTGATGCCTCCTACCGGCGTGATTACTCCCGTCAACGAAGGAATAAACCCGTCCAGGGCCTTCCGCGCCGAATCGGCTTCCGTCCCCTCTGTCGCGTCGTCAGATTCCATTTTCCCATCATCCGCGTCTTCGGTCGCACCGTCTCCGGTCGCGTCGTTCTCGTTCGTTTCCTTTTCGGCTGGCTCTTCCTTGAACGGGTTTCCCAGGGTTCCCGTCTCTGTCTTCGTGATTCGTGGCGCGGTGTCCGTCGCCGACGAAAGAAGCGTTCCTCCCATCGAAACGCGGATCTCCGGCTTGATCAGCTCGGGATAGTAAAAAAGCCGTTCGGGAGAATAAAGAGCCTCTTCTCCCGCGAGCGTCGTATTCACCTTCGAATTGAAGGTCAGAACCCCCGATATCGCGGAGACGTTCAGCGTGTCGAGCCAGGGACTCGACCATGACATGTCCGGCTTGATCGAACCCGAGACGGTCCAGGAATACGTCGTTTCGTCGCTGTCGTCATCGTCGCGCGCGAGCTCCGCCTGTTCGGTGAGAAACTTGAACCAGTTGAGGTCCTCCGATCTGTCGAAAAAATCGTCCTTGTACTCGGGATCGGAAACGAGCGGCAGTGACATCGAAAGTTGAAAGGGCTTTTTGTCCATCTTCACGGAGAACTCCGTCCTGTACCTGACGGGAACCCCGTTGCCGAACAAGACGCCCTCGTTGTAATGCTCGTGTCCCAGGGAATCGTACGTCGAATACAAGAGTCCGGAGGACGGAGCGAACAGGGTCTTCGAAAAGGCGACCGATCCGAGGAACTTTACCGAGTTGACGTAACCCGAGGTCTGGAACGATCCGTCGACGCCGATCATGGCCCCGAGAGAGGAATACCCGTCGACCATGAGCTTCAGATAATCGCCGTCAGCGTCCTTCGCGTCCTCGGGAAGGTTCCTGAGAAAGAGGCCTTCCCGTCGCTGTTCCTTGAGGGTGTCTCCCTGGAGAAAGTCTGAAAAGGACGTCCCTTCCTTCGCGTCCTTTTGCGGGAGCGGTTTACGTCCCATGAAATACGTCGTAGTCTGGACGAAATACCCCTCGCGATTCCTGAAGCCGAAAACCGGATGCACGATCATCTCGTCTCCGGGATAGTAGAAGAAGGGGATGTAAAAGACCGGAAGGGGGCCGATATACAGGATGCCGTTCAGGATCGCGATCTCGTTTCCCGGCAGGAGCCAGACGCGCGACGCGTCTATGGACCAATGCGGCTCATCCTCGTCGCAGGTGGTCAGGACGGCGTCCTTGAAGGCGATGGTAGAACTCGAGTCGCGTCCGGTTATCTCGGCGTGGATGATGTACGGGTCGCCGTCCTTCTTGCCGGAGTCCTGCGTCACGACGCCCTTCATGAAAACGCCTTCCTGCTTCTTTATGTCGAACAAGAGCGCCTCGCCCCGGTACTTCTCGCCTCCGCTCTTGCCCGTCGCGTGTTCGTAGGTCACGTTACCGCGCGCTTCGAGCGTGTCGCGCGACTTGTCGTATAGTATCTCGTCTGCCCCGATGCGCGAGACCGAAGAACCCTCCGTTACCACGATGACGACGTCACCGCTGAACCGGAGTATCTCGTCGCCGTACGTTCCAGCGGAATCGCCCGCCTGAGTGCTTTCAGACGGAGCGACGGTATCCCCGCCCTTCCCTTCCGCCGTTTCGATCCGCTTGACGTATTCGGTAATACGGGCTGACTCTATCTTCACGGTACGTTCCTCGGACCATGCGTTCAACGAAACGAGGAACGACAAGGCAAGAAGCGCGCGCCGCGTCGACATCATCTGGAGCGTTCCAGAAGCTCGGCGAGATACTTTCCGGTATGGGATTTTTTCGACTTCGCGACGGCCTCCGGCGTGCCCTGGGCGACTATCGTGCCGCCCCTGAATCCGCCTTCCGGGCCGAGATCCACGACGTGATCGGCCTGGGCGATGACGTCGAGGTTATGCTCTATCATGACGACGGTGTTTCCCTGGTCAACGAGCCGCTGGATAACTGACATGAGCTGTTTTACGTCGGCGAAATGAAGCCCGGTCGTCGGCTCGTCGAGTATGTACAGGGTCTTGCCCGTAGACCGCCGGGCGAGCTCGTTGGCGAGCTTGACGCGCTGCGCCTCACCGCCAGAAAGCGTCAGGGCGGACTGGCCCAGCTTGACGTACCCGAGACCGACGGAAAGCAAGGTCTCCATCTTGCGCGCTATATGAGGGATCGACGCGAAAAACTCCGCGGCCTCTTCTATCGTCATGTCGAGAACGTCCGCGATGCTCTTGCCCTTGAATCGAACCTCGAGCGTCTCGTGGTTGAAACGCCTCCCGTGACAGACGTCGCAGGTGATATAGACGTCGGACAGGAAGTTCATCTCGATGGTGATCGTGCCGTCGCCCTGGCAGTTTTCGCACCTGCCGCCCTTGACGTTGAACGAGAACCTTCCCGGCTTGTACCCGCGGGCCTTCGCGTCCGGAAGGCTCGCGAACAGGTCCCGAATGCCGGTGAATACCCCGACGTACGTCGCGGGATTGGAACGGGGAGTCCTTCCGATCGGGCTTTGGTCGATGTTTATGACCTTGTCGATAAACTCGACGCCCGCCAGCGTATCGAACGAACCTTCTTCGCAACTCGTCCTCATGACACGGTTCGAGATCGCAGGGAACAAAACGTCCGAAAGAAGCGTCGACTTTCCCGAACCCGACACGCCCGTAATGCAGGTAAACGCCCCGAGCGGAATGGTTACGTCTATGCCCTTCAGGTTGTGTTCCCGCACGCCCGTCACCGTCAGTGCGTTACCGTTGCCCTTTCTGCGCTCCTTCGGGACGTCCATCCTGAGCGTCCCCGCGAGGTATTGTCCGGTCAGGCTTTTCTTGACCTTCATTACCTCGGCCGGCGTTCCCTGCGCGACAATATAGCCGCCGTGGACGCCCGCGCCGGGACCGAGATCGACGATGTGGTCCGCGGTTCGGAGGGTTTGCTCGTCGTGCTCGACGACGATGAGCGTGTTGCCGAGGTCGCGAAGATAGACGAGCGTGTCGATGAGCCGCTGGTTGTCGCGCTGGTGGAGGCCGATCGAAGGCTCGTCGAGTATGTACAGGACGCCGACGAGGCTCGAGCCGATTTGCGTCGCGAGCCTGATCCGCTGTGCCTCACCGCCGGAAATGGTCGCGGTTCCGCGTTCCATCGTCAGGTAATCGAGCCCGACGTTCTTCATGAACGTCAGGCGGGCCATGATTTCCTTCAGTATCTGACGCGCTATTTTCGACTCTGTATCGGTGAACTGCACTGAGTCGAAGAAGGCGATGGAATCGGACACGGAAAGGCAGGAGACCTCGTGTATGTTCTTTCCACCGACCGTGACGGCGAGCGCTTCGGGCCTCAAGCGCATGCCGTGACAAACCTCGCATTCATGGTTCGACATGTAACGCTCGAAATTTTCCTTTTGGGAGTCCGAAAACGTCTCGTTGTAGCGTCGCCTCATGTCGGCCAGCACCCCGAGCCATGGCTGATGGTACTTGAAGTGTCCCGTTCCCTCGCGGTTCCTGTACACGAAATCGATTGACTGATCGCCGGAGCCGTTCATGATGACCGAGTAAATTTTCTTCGGAAGGTCCGCTATCGGCGTCGAGAGCGAGAACGAATAGTGCTTCGCGAGGGCCTGAAAGCGGCTTCTGTTCCACGCGGAGTCCGGATTGTACGGCAGGATTCCGCCCTCGTCGAACGAAAGCGTCCGGTCAGGGATGATGAGGTCAGGCGAGAATTCCATTCGGGCCCCGAGACCGGTGCACTCGGGACAGGCGCCGAAGGGATTGTTGAAGGAGAAGAGGCGCGGTTGCAGTTCGGGCATGGAAATGCCGCAATCGGGACACGAGTTCTTCTGCGAGAAAAATACCTCGGAGTCGTTTCCTTCCTTGTCCTGTTTCGTCACGAGGAGTATCCCGCCCGAACTCGCGACGGCCGTCTCGATCGACTCCGCGAGCCGTTTGCGCGCGTCCTCGGAGAGGACGATACGGTCCACGACGATCTCTATCGTATGCTTCTTCTGCTTGTCGAGCTTGACGCCGTCCTCCAGCGTTACGAGCATGCCGTCGATCCTCGCGCGCACGAAACCCGCCGCCATGGCGTCGGCGATTACCTTTTGATGCTCTCCTTTCTTCCGCACGATTACCGGCGCGAGTACCTGTATCTTGGTTCCCTTCGGCCAGGCGAAGATCGTCGATATGATCTGATCGATCGACTGCTCCTGGATTTCCTTTCCGCATTGTGGACAGTGCGGACGCCCGATCCTGGCGAACAAGAGGCGATAGTAATCGTAAATCTCCGTGACGGTGCCGACGGTCGAACGGGGGTTCTTGTGCGTGGTTTTCTGCTCTATGGAAATCGCCGGCGAGAGCCCTTCGATATAGTCGAGATCGGGCTTGTCCATGCGACCGAGGAACTGTCGGGCGTAGGCCGAAAGCGACTCGACGTAGCGCCGTTGTCCTTCCGCGAATATCGTGTCGAACGCGAGGGAACTTTTACCCGATCCCGAAAGCCCCGATATGACGATCAGCTTGTCCCGCGGTAATTCGATGTCTATGTTTTTGAGGTTATGCTCGCGAGCACCTTTGACAATAATCTTGTTCAACCCGTGAACGGTTTCTTTAGCCGCAGCTTTCATGCGTTATCATACCCGTTCCCCGGCTCGATGGTCAAGAAATTCGTCTTTATCGGAAGATACGCGAAAAAAAAACCGTCCCGGCGGGACGGTACGAATGGGCGCTGAGGGGCTCGAACCCCCGACATTTTGGGTGTAAACCAAACGCTCTACCAACTGAGCTAAGCGCCCGACTGGTGGACTCTACCCAAATATCGCGAAAAGGTCAAGAAGCGCGTTTCCGTCAATCCTCCGGAATAGTCACGTATCCCAAATCGAACAGTTCGCTGTAGAGTTGCTTGTACGAGGCGTCAAAACCGTACGCGAGGACATAAGCGTGAACGTATACCTTCTTGTCGTTTTCGTCGTCCCATGTCGACGACCAGGTTACGTCATCGTCGCCGTCGTCGATATCGTCGAATTCGAAGGGAGCCGGATACGCGTCGTCGTCGCCGCGTACGCTTCGAAGGGGAATCCCGTAATCGAAGAGAATCACCCCCGACGGATCGTTTCGGACATACACGCCCGCGGGGGTCACGTCGTAATCAAAAAAACGGATCTCTACGATGCGATTATCCGCCGCCCCCGGGATCAGGGGCGATTCGTACGTACGATTCCCGGAAAGCAATCTCCGATAATTTCGCGTGTTGATGAGATTATTGTACGCGAGGGCGGGATTGCTCGAATTATAGCTGTTGATCGAGTTCCGGGTAGTCGTCAGCGTTGAGGTGTTGTTGTAAATGCGGTAATAGATCTCGAAACCCTTGAAGTACGGGCCCGCCTCGTCCGTGTTCCGCTCGTCGGAAGTCCTGAATTTGAACCGGTTGTATTCGGGGGTATCGGTAGGCTGCCCGTACCAGTAGATTACGGGATAAAGGTAGATAAACACCTCGATCCCGCAGGAAACCGCGGCACAGACCAGCGCGGCAAGGAGAACGGTCCGCATGAAAAACGCCGCCCGCGCGAAAGGGCGGGTAACCGTCATCAGGCTAGGTTTCACGTACGGTAGTCGACCAGTTCGTAGATGACGACGGGCCGGTTCTTGCCCTTCACGCGAATCGTATCGAGCTCGCGGAACACGAACTCGTCCTTGACCGCGGCGTACGTATACTCGCTGACGATTATCATCGTGCCGTATACCTTGTTCGTCCCCTCGAGGCGCGCCCCCAGATTCACGTTGTCACCCATCAGGGTGTAGTTCATGCGACCCTTCGATCCCATGTTGCCTACCGTCATGACTCCGGTATTGATGCCGATGCCTATGGCGAGCCTGCGCTCGGGGGGCCAGGCCGCGTTAAGCTCTTCGAGGCGCGCGCGCTGCATGAGGGCGCACCGGCACGCGCGCGAGGCGTGGTCGCGAACCTCGAGCGGCGCCCCCCAGAAGCACATGATCTCGTCGCCGACGTACTTGTCGAGCGTTCCGCCCGTTTCGAGAATGATGTCGGTCATCGCCGAAAGGTACTCGTTAAGGTGGCGGACGAGCTCCTGCGGTGTCAGCGTCTCGGAAAGGCTCGTAAACCCGCGTATGTCGGAGAAAAAGACGGTAAGCTCGCGGTCGACGCCTCCGAGTTCGGGAGGATGATCCATCATCTGTGCCACGACCTCCGGGCTGACGTACTTTCCGAACATGGCGCGGATCCTGCGCTTTTCGCGTTCCTCGGTGCTCGATCTGTAGAGGATGATGGTCACGTAGGTAAAGAGCATCCCGGCGAACGGGACTCCGTAGTTGATCAGGATGTTATAGTGGTCAAAGACGAGGGAGCAGGCCACGAACGTCACGATGGCTAGCACGAGCGAAAGTGGCAGGGACAGGAAGTTCCGCATCCGGGCCGCGAACAAGGCGATCAGCATCGTCAGGGCGAACACGAGAAGCACGTTACCCCATCGCGGAAGATGCCGTATGAAGGCCCCGGTCAGAAGGGTATTCAGCGAGTTGGCGTGAATCTCGATGCCGAACATCATCCCGTACGGCGTTTGCTTTTCGTCGTCGGCCATTCCCTTGTCGAAGGCGCCCACGAGCACGATCTTTCCGCCGAGGGCGCGCGTTTCCGCCCACGTCTCCGCGTTATCCAAGGTCTCGCGCGAATATCCCGAATACGACCGTACCGGGAAGGTTTTATACCCGTCGGTCGCTGCCGAGGACGCGGGCCCCGCGAAATTGATGATCATGGCGCATTGGTCGTCTACCGGTATCGTTATCGCCGAACCGTCACCCTTGGACACGACGATCTCCCGGCCGGGATACACCTCGCAGTCGCCGAACGACGCGTTCCAGTAATCAAGCGCGAGCGAAAAGGTAATGGAAGGTATAAAATAATCGCGATAGACGGTCAGCACGCGGGTTTCCTCGACCGGATTCCCGTCTCCGTCCGCGTCGTACAGCAAGGGCGGCGCCTTGTCGAAAACCGTACGCCGCAAGTCCGCCAATTCGGCTTCGTCTATCGGAAGCTCGACGAGATGCTCCGTTCCGTTCTTCTCGAACCAGGAAAGGCGCTCGTACGCTCCTTCGTCGAGGACGAACGACGGATCGAGATCGTCGATCGTAATCTCGCCCATAAAACGGGAATACTTGAAAACGAGGGGCTGACGTCGGACCACCCCGCCCGCGTCGTCGGCGACAACGTTGGCCGCGCCCGAACCGCGCGCGGCGACGTTGAGATCCCACAAGTTCGTCTGCAAGCCGACGGAAGGCCGCATTTCCCGCCAGTCTCCGCCGACGACGCGCGGCGAACCGGCCTTTTCCAGCAAGGGTAGCTGGCGCGCGAACATCTCCTCGTCCAGGGTCACCCCGAACGACGAGGTGTCGAGTATCGATTCGAGAAAGACGCGGCCCGACTCGGACATGCTCTCCGCGAGCGCTCGGTCATTCTCGGGCTCTGCCGACTCTTCTATGAAAAAAACGTCGAGAAGGAGCGATTTCTCGCGCTCGTCCTGGTTCTTGATCCGCGAAAGGTTGTTGACGAGATCCGCGTGGCGTCCGCGCGGGAAAGGCCAGCCGCCGAAACGCTGCAGGGCCTTGAGATCGATTCCGACGATCAGTATGTCCGGCGAAACGGACTCGCTCTCGGCGGTTTTCCAGACGTCCTTCTGAACCGCTTCCCTCTCGACGGGATTCTTGAACGAAAAGAACGTGTCGAGAAGACGGGCTTCGATGTTGCCGAACAACCCCGTCGAGAATCCGACCAAGCTGAAAAAGGCGGAATAAAGGATACCGATGACGAATCCGAAATTCCGCGTTTTCAAGAGACTCCGTACGTTTTCTCCGGCCATAGAACCTCCGGCTTACTTTATCTGCAACGCAAGTATCCTTGATTTGGCGAGCAATGACCAGGAATTGTCGGGATATTTCTCGACAAGATCCTCGTAGGCGTCAATGGCCTCCTTGGTCTTTGAACGCTGTTCCTCTATGCGCCCGATATTGAACAGGGCTCGGGGTTTCAGGTTGAACGAGTCGTCCCCCGCCGCCTTGACGTAGAGGGCAAGGGCGGAATCGGCGTTACCGAGTTCTTCCTCGCAGGAGGCGGCGTTGAAGAGCGCTATACCGGCGGTATAGACGCTCGGGGCGTCCGCGGCCGCGGCCAGGAAACCGTCCCGCGCGCCCGCCCAGTCCTTTCTCGAATAGCGGATGTCGGCGGCCAGAAGGTGCGCGCGGGCGCGCGCGGGCGACGCAGGGCCCTTGCCGGTGATCTCCGCGAGAGAGGCCAGAATGGCGTCTTCCGTAGCAGCGATCGCGGTTTCGTCACCGGCCGATTTTGCTTCGGACCATTTCTCGATTTTCTCGGCGACGAGCGCATCGATCCTGATCGTCGCCTTGTCCCGCGCGATGGTCACCGCGACGAAGGCGACGAACGCCACGAACGCGACCGACATGACGCCCAACAGCACCTTGCGGTTCGAAACGAGAAATCCGCTGATAATCGCGGGCACAGACCGGTTCGCATTAACATCGTCGCGCGCGGCATTGGTTGACATAATCCTATTTCTCCTTGATTTCCAGTTCTTTTATCAAACGCGACAAGTACGTCCGCTGAATGTCGAGAACCTGAGACGCGCTCGTCTGGTTCCATTCGTTTTCCTCAAGAACCTTCTGTATATAGTGCTTCTTGAACAGGTTTATGACGCTCTTCAGGCTCTTGTCGGCGTAGGTATTATTATCAGGCATTGAACGTATATTCAAGAGGAGGTCTTCTTCCTTGATATACGGCGGCTTTCCTATGACGCACGCGCGTTCGACGGTGTTCTCGAGTTCGCGGATGTTTCCGGGCCAGGCGTACGAAAGGATCGCGCTCATGGCCCCCTCCGAAAACCCGAGAAACTCCTTCTTGACCTCGTGCCGGAATTTCTTGAGGAAGAAGCTCGCTAGCTCTGGTATGTCCTCGATTCTCTGGCGGAGCGGCGGGATGTAAAGAGGCAGGACGTTAAGCCGGTAATACAGGTCGGACCGGAATTTCTGTTCCTCGACAAGCCGTTCGATGTCGCGATTCGTTGCCGCGATGATCCGGACGTTGACCGTGATCGTGTCGCTCGAGCCTACTTTCTCGAAAGAGCGGTTCTGGATCACGCGCAGCAATTTTGACTGAAGCGCGAGCGGAAGGTCTCCGATCTCGTCGAGGAAAATCGTCCCCTCGTCCGCCATCTCGAAGCGCCCCTTTCTGTTGCTGATGGCGTCGGTAAAGGCTCCCTTCACGTGGCCGAACAACTCGCTTTCAAGGAGGCCCTCCGGAAGGGCCGCGCAATTCACGCGCACGAACGGTTTTCCGGAGCGGTCGCTCTTGAGGTGGAGCTGTTCGGCGAACAGTTCCTTTCCCACGCCGCTTTCGCCGAGGATGAGCACCGACGAGTCCGATTTGGCAACACGTTCCACGATATCGAGCTTTTCCAGTATTACCGGGCTTCTCGCGATCATCGTGTGGTATCCGCGGTCGGTTGCTATCTGATCCTGCAAGACGACTATCTCGTCGCGCGAGCGCTGAAGGAAACGCGCGTTTTGGTAGGCTATCGCGGCCTGGTTCGCCATAATCTCGAGAACTTCGAGATCCTCGTGCCCGAAACCGTTCGCGGTCCCCTTGTTGAGAATTTCGATGACGCCGATGCATTCGTCCTTGACGCGCATAGGGACGGCGAGCATGTTCTGCGTCTTGTAACCCGTGGACTGCTGTACCGCCGGGCTGAAGCGGGGATCGTTGGCGACGTCGTTGACGATGAGGCTTCTATTGTTCTTGGCGACCCAGCCGGCGATACCCTCGTCCATCTTCACGACGAACTTTTTCGCCTCGAGGCCTTTCGGGCCGAGCGCTATCTCGAACCTGAGCGTCTTCTTGTTCGTGTCGACCAGAAGCAGGGAGGCGGCCTCCCCGGAAACAAGACGCATTGCCGACTCAAGTATATGAGCCAGCAACGCGCTTATGTTGGAATAGTTGGAATTGATGAGCGTGTTGATTTCAATGAGGGCATTGAGTTTTTCTTTATCGACAGTATCGGAAAGTTTCATCAATGCCGCTCATTTACGTCCGTTAGTTCGTCTTGTTCTTCAGGAAATCTCCAAGTGTATACGACCCGTTGTCCTTTTCTTCCTCGGAGGACATGTATCGCGAAATCTCTTCCCTCTGAACCTTCTTCTTGTAGTCCTTTATGGAGAAAGCCACTTTCTGCTTATCGGGGCTGACTTCCACGACGACGACCTTGATCTTGTCGCCGACCGTGTACTTCTTTACGGCTTCCTCGAAGGGCTCCTCGCGGCTTTCGGTGAGGTTCTGCTTGTTGATCAAGCCCTCTATGCCGCCTTCGACGCGGAGAAACACGCCGAAATCGGTAATGGAAGTGATCTCTCCCTCGACATAGGTTCCCGGGGGATTCGCGTTCGCGAAGTTGGACCAAGGATCGTCGGATAGCTGCTTGACGCCGAGGCGAATGCGATGGTTCTCCGGATCGGATTCGATAACCATCACTTCGATATCCGCGCCGACCTCCAGTTCGCTCGAGGGATGCTTTACCTTCTTGGTCCAAGAAAGATCGTCGGCATGGAGGAATCCGTCGATACCGTCTTCGAGTTCCACGAACGCACCCGCGTTCGTTACCTTGACGATCTTTCGGGTAAGCTTCGTGCCTACGGGATACTTTTCAGCGAGAGATTCCCAGGGATTGTCGGTAACCTGCTTGAGACCGAGCGAAACCCGTCCGGCCTGGATATCGTAACCGAGTATCATACACTCGATCTCGTCGCCTATCTTGACCATATCCTCGGGCTTGTTGATTTTTTTTACCCAGCTGAACTCGCTGATATGAGCGAGTCCCTCGATTCCTTCCTCGAGCTCGATAAACGCGCCGAACTCGGTAAGTTTCGTTACCTTGCCCTTGATGATATCGTTGACATGGAACTTGTCCTCGAAATGAAGCCAGGGATCCTCGGTGAAGTGCTTCAGCGAAAGATTGATGCGCTTGTCGTCCGGATCCAGGCGGATAACCTTGAGGTTGATCTCCTGTCCCTTCTTGACGAAATCCTTCGGGCGGGTAACGTGGCCCCAACTCATGTCGTTTATATGGAGAAGACCGTCGAACCCGCCAAGATCGATAAAGGCCCCGAAACTCGTGAAGCTCTTGACGACTCCCTGAACGGAGTCTCCGATGTGCACGTTCTTGAAGAACGCGTCCCTGTTGGTTTCGGTCTGCTCTTCGAGGTACTTGCGCCGATTGACGACGACGTTGACCTTGTTGTCCGAATAGAGACGCTCGACGTAGAAGGTCGCCTTGAGCCCGATGAGCTTTTCGGCCTTTTCCACCTTCTGGCTGTCGGACTGGCTGATGGGGAGAAACGCGCGCACTCCCGCGCCCATGTTCACCTCGTAACCGCCCTTGACGATCTTTTCGATCGTTCCCTCGACCGCCGTCTTGTCCTGAAAGGCCTGTCGGAGGTTTTTCCAGAAAACCTTTACGTCCGCCTTCTGCTTGGAAACTATTACTTCGCCGTGTTTGTTCTCTTTTTTCTCGAGCACGACGCTGACTGTGTCGCCGACATTCGGTAAAACCGTGAACTCCGAAACAGGAATTTTTCCCTCGGACTTATACCCCACGTCTACGAAAACCTGATCCTGAGTAACCTGAATGACAACGCCGTCTACGAGTTGTCCCTCTTCAAGCGACTGGAACGACTTGAGGTACTCCTCCTGTAATCGTGTCTGCTGGATGTCTTCACCGGAGCTCTTTGATACATCCTTTGCCACTTCCATCTGATCCATAACCAACCCTTATAAGTGAATTTTGCTTATTATCATGTCACAAACCTCTCGTATGGTCAAGTCCGAGGTATCTATATAGACGGCATCGGGGGATATTTTAAGACTACCCTCCTTTTTATTGCGGTCGATCTCGTCGCGGGCCTCGATCGCGCGCTCTATCTCGGCCAGGGTCAGGGAGCTCGTTCCTTGCGAGAACCGCCTGAGCGCGCGGGCCGACACGGAAGCGTCGAGGTAGAACTTGTACTCAGCGTCGGGAAACACGACGGTCGTCATGTCCCTTCCCTCGCACACGATATTCGAATTCCTGGCGATTTCCCGGATTTTGGCGTTCACGACATGACGAACCCCGACGATGCCGGACAGTGGCGCCACGACCGATTCGACGGCGTCGGATCGAAGAAACCGCTCGACGTCTTCGTCTCCGATGAATAGCCGGCCGGCCCTGTAATCAAGGGGTACGCCCGCCGCGAACCGCGTGATCCCCTCCTCGTCCGAAAGAACGCCGCGTACGTCGCGCGCGGCCTCGTCCGGAACGCCCGCCGCATCGCCGGTCGTTTCGGACGCTGACAGGCCGCGGGATCGCAACAAGGCGAGCGTCACGCCGCGGTAAAAACTGCCCGTATTCATGAACGTCAATCCGAGTTCGTCTGCGATGATATGGGCTATCGTGCTCTTTCCCGATCCAGCCGGGCCGTCAATCGCTACCGTCATCGTTTCCCCCGTTCTTCGAACGCGTTTCGAGCAATCCGCTGATTTCGACGTCCGTGAGCTCGCGGTGCGCGCCGACGCCCAGATCCCCGAGCTCAACCGGACCGATCCTGGTCCTGACGAGGCTTTTGATGCCGAGGCCGAAAAACTTGAGCACGCGGCGTATTTCCCTGTTTTTTCCCTCGACGAGCACGATTCGTATTCTTCTCGAGGAAACCCTCGTCGCCTCGCGACAGCGGTAAAACTCCGTATCGATACGGACGCCCCGCGTAAATGCGGCAAGCACGTCGTCCCTGAAAGGAAGGCTCGTTTCGACGAGATACTCCTTTTCGATGCCGGACGACGGATGGCTTACCGCGGCGGCGAAGTCGCCGTCGTTCGTGAACAGGATGGCTCCGCTCGAATACATGTCGAGACGGCCGACGTTGTAGAGCCGTTCTGAGTATGACGTCTTGAGGATGTCGGCCGCTACCGGCCGTCCCCGCTCGTCCGCGAGCGTGCATACGTGGCCGACGGGTTTATGCAACAGCACGTAGAGCTTTCGGCTTTCAGCGCGTATGGGCTTTCCGTCCACGCGCACGTCATCGGACGGCGAAACGCGCACGCCCATCGCGGTAACGGTCTCGCCGTTGACCGTCACGCGGCCTTGCGCGATTATCGCCTCCGCGGCGCGCCGCGACGCGATTCCGGCATGCGCCATGCATACCTGCAGCCGGACGCCTCCGTCCCCGACGCGTTCCCGGGAATCATCGGGCGAGTTCAAATCGCTCATTTTCGGTTTCGTCAAGCTTGGGAAGATCGGAGATGCTGTTGAGCCGGAAGAACTTCAGGAATTCCTTCGTGGTACCGAACTGTATGGGCTTTCCGGGGATATCCTTCTTGCCGACTTCCTTTATCAGGTTCCTTTCGACGAGAAGACGTATCATCGTATCGGCCGAAACGCCGCGTATCGCCTCTATCTCGCCGCGGGTAATCGGCTGCGAATACGCGATAATCGAAAGGGTTTCCATGGCCGCGCGCGAAAGCCGCGCGTCGTTCTTTCGACCGTACCGTTCCTTGAGGTTCTCCCACAGCTCGCGTTTTGGACTGAGCGCCCATCCTCCGGAAATCTGTACGAGCTCCATGCCGCACCCCGGTTCGGCGTACCTTTCGCGAAGACGTTCGAGCGCGGCGTCGACGACATCGCGCGAAAAACCGGTGACGCGCGCGAGCAACGCCTCGTCAACCGGATCGGTCTCGAGCAAGAATATGGCCTCTATCAGCGCCGTTTCCGTTTCCATCTTGTACTCCATGGCATGTGCTACCCTTCGACGGTCAGTTCCATCTCCGCGATGGCGACCTTTTCCCAGGGTTTTATCTTGATATCTCCGAACATGCGGTTCTGCCAGACGCTCGCCATGCGGAATTTCACCGCCTCGAGCAGTGCCATGAACGCGCACACTATGTCCATCAGGTTGCCCTTCCTCACGATGAGGTCGGTGAACATGCACTCCCCCCTGTTTTCGAGGAGTTCGTTCATCAGGGTTATCTTCTCGTTTACGGATACTTCCTCGTAGAGGTCAAGGATACGCTCCGAATTGTAGCTTGAAACGAGATTCGAGAAGGTCTTCAGGAGATCCCACGTATCGACCCGTTCCCAAAGTTCATCCTCGCCGAACGGAAGGGCTCGCTGCATCTTCTTCCGCTCGAAAACCCATTCCGCCTCGTCCTCCTTGCGTTCCATCAACTCGGAAAGCTTCTTGAACTTCTGGTGTTCGATGAGTTTGTCCACGAGTTCCTGGCGCGGATCGTCGAGTTCGTCGTCCTCGAGCGCGATCTCTACGGGCAGGAGCATCCTGCTCTTGATATAAAGCAGGGTCGCCGCCATCGCGTAAAACTCCGTCAGGCTCGCGAGGTCGTTCGACACGGAAAAGTCGAGATAGTCGAGGAACTGCTCGGTGATATCCGCGATGGGGATGTCGTAGATATTGACCTCGTTCTTCTTTATCAAGAAAAGCAGGAGGTCGAGCGGCCCCTCGAAATTCTGTATTTTGAAGGTATTGGATCCTTCCTGCCTCGAATCGCCGGGTTCAATATCCATAGAGGTTTCCTACCTTGCGGACGCCTTGATCTTCGAGACCGGAAAGAATTTCCCGGAATGGCCGCCCGCTTACAGGATCGGCACAATCGGGAAGAAGCTCAAGAAGCGGAACGAGTACGAATTGCCTCGACGACATGCGTTCGTGCGGTATGACAAGATCGGGTTCGTTGACCGTTTTCCCGCCGTAAAGCACGATGTCTATGTCGAGCGTTCTCGGTCCCCGTACGGCGTCCTCTTCGCGCAGCCTGCCGTATCGCGTCTCGATCGCCTGCGTTTCCCCGAGCAGTTCCACTGGAGACAGGGCCGTGGACCCGGTCACGACGAGATTGCAGAAGTCCGGTTGCCTTACTACGTCTTGCGGCGTCGTAAGGTATAACGACGAAACCCTCATGCCGTCAAGCAGGAACGAGATGTCGCGTATCGCCTTCTTCAGCGTGGAAAGCGAGTCGCCGACATTCGATCCGAGGCTCAATACGACGAGTTCCGCCGACTCGTTCATCAGAATAGACCACCGTCGGGGTCGGTGACGGCTTTGGCGGCGGCCTTCGCGGGCTTTGCCGCGGCGGCCGCGGCGGCCGCGACTCCCGTCGCTGTCGCGGTAGCCGGCGGATTCGCCGATACGTTCTGTTCGGCGGCCGGAGAGGTCTGCGGCCGAAGCTTCTGCGCGGGGAAGAGTTTCTCCCTGATCTTTCGTTCGACCTCGACACGGAACTCGGGATTATTCTCGAGGAACTGTATCGCGTTCTCCCGTCCCTGCCCGATCTTTTCGTCGCCGATGGAATACCACGCGCCCTTCTTGTCCACGAACTCGTGCTTTACCGCGGAATCGAGCAGGCTCGCCACGGCGGATATCCCCTTGCCGAAGATGATGTCCATCTCGACTTTCCGGAACGGCGGCGCGACCTTGTTCTTCACGACCTTGACGCGGACGCGGTTTCCGACCGCGTCCTCCTCACCCTTGTCGATCGTCTCGATCTTGCGAACCTCGAGCCGCACGGAGGCGTAGAACTTCAAGGCGTTGCCGCCCGTCGTCGTCTCGGGATTACCGAACATGACGCCGATCTTCATTCGTATCTGGTTGATGAATATGATGATGCACTTGGACTTGCCTATGATACCGGTCAGCTTCCTGAGGGCCTGGCTCATAAGGCGGGCCTGGAGACCCATGTGCGAGTCTCCCATGTCGCCCTCGATCTCGGCCTGGGGCGTCAAAGCGGCGACGGAGTCCACGACTATGATGTCGACGGCGCCCGAGCGAACGAGACTCTCGGCGATCTCGAGGGCCTGTTCGCCGGTATCAGGCTGGGAAACCCACAAATCGTCGATATTGACGCCGAGTCCCTTGGCGTATTGCGGATCCAGGGCGTGCTCGGCGTCGATAAACGCGGCGATTCCGCCGGTTTTCTGGGCCTCCGCTATCGCGTGCAGGGCGAGCGTCGTCTTTCCGGAGGATTCGGGACCGTATACTTCGATGATCCTGCCTCGGGGGTATCCGCCGATGCCGAGCGCCTCGTCGAGCAGGATACTGCCCGACGGCACGACATCCACTCCGATAGCCTCCGTTCCCGTCCCGAGCTTCATCAAGGAACCCTGTCCGAACTGTTTCTCGATTTGCAAACGCGCGACCTCGAGCGCCTTGAGCTTGTCGCCCAAATTCGCGTTCGGATTCGCTTCATTACTTACTTTCGCCACTTTTCCCCCTCCCTGTTCCCTACTTGGCGGAAAATCCGGTCAATGCCAGCATTGTACCAAAATACCGCGAAAAAAAATAGCGCGTGGATTCATTCCGTTGTATGATTTCGGTATGACCCACCCCTTTTTGATCCTTTCGACCCGTTCCTGCCGACCGTACGCGAAGGCCGTAGTCGCGTCGCTCAACGACAACCCGGAACGGCTCCTGTATCCCGGTACCATCGACTATACCGACGAGCTTTCGGTAGCCGAATTCGCCGACGGAGAGATGGAGGTTACGCTTCACAAGTCGGTTCGGGGCAAGACGGTGTTTCTCTACACGACGTCCGCGCGAAATCCCGAAGGACTGTCGGTAGAGACGTGCAAGCAGGAATTATACCATACAATTGACGTGCTCAAGCGTTCGCAAGCGCACGAAATCATCGTTTTCGAGCCGTACATATCCTGCAGCAGGTCAGATCGGCCCATTCGCCGCAACTCGGTCGGGTTTTGGGTGCACTACAAGACGCTGATATCCCTCGGGGCCGACCATTTGATCACGTACCAACTGCATTCGGACAAATCCAAGACCATTTTCGATCCGTGCGCCTGCGCCGTCGACGACGTGCAGGCGCTGGGTCTCCTGCAGAAATTCCTCTGCGACACCTCGATCGGCTCAAACGACGAACTCGGCTCGCGCGTCCGGGACGAATGGCTCTTTTGCTCCGTCGACGCGGGCGGCGAAAAGCTCGCGAGGAAATTCGCCGTATCCTTCGGAACGCAGCTCGTCGTCGCGCACAAACAGCGCAACCACGACCGCGTGAACGAGATCGAGTGCATCAACATACTTTCGGCGGTTCCTCTCGAGGGAAAGACGATATGGATCGTGGACGACATGATAGACACGGCAGGTTCTGTTTTCGGCCTCGTGCGCGAGCTTTCGGCGAAATCCGGCAAACCCATCCATGTCATGGTGGTACACTCGGTCCTGTCGGGACCGGCTTGCGAGCGACTGTCCGCGCTCCGCTCGGAAGGTTGCCTCGGTCGTCTCGTTACCTGCGACACGGTCGACTGTTCCGGAATCAGGAAAACGCTGCCCTTTATCGAGATCATCGAATCCGCGTCGCTCAGCGCGCGCATAACCCTTACGATCTCCCAGGAACGCCAGATGGCGGACCTCATCGACGGTTTCGACCCCGTGACGTACCTTTCCGGCAAGCGATGAGCCGGCGGTCTTACTCGTCGGCCTTCGGCTTACCGCTCTGATGGATGGAGACGCCCGCCAGCGCGAGCTTTCCGGAATCGAGCGTCACGCGTCCGAGAACCTCCAGGGGTCGCTCGGGATCCACCTCGAGGGCCGAGTCGAAACGAGCGGGAACGATACCCTCAAGCGTCGCGCGAGTGTCGTATCCCACGAGAAAATCGAAAGAGACGTTTCTCTCCGTGCGGGAGACGTTCGTCGCCATTCCCTTCCAGACGACGTGACAGTCAAGGTAGAGCCAGGGTTCGTTCGCGACCTTGGCGTACTGAGGAACGTCCGCGACCGTGTCGAAGCCGGGAGTCGAAAGGTATTCCATGAGAAGGCGCGCCTTGTGCTTGACCGCGCTTCCCGCGTTCGAGTTCAGTAACCGGTTGATCTCGATCTGCGCCGCGTTATCGCGGTATTCCTGGAACCTTCGCTGCGCGAGGGCATACGACGAGAGTATCTCGCGCTCGGTAAGGATGTACCTGTAGGTTCCGCCGTTCTCGACGACCGTTGACCGTTCCTGACCCGTCAGCGCGAGCCCGGACAAGTCGGCGCGCGACCCCGCGGCGCTCGCCTCTTCCATGGCCCCGCGTGCGACGGAAAACGCCAATACGACGACAAGCGCGACGCAGAGCGCGACGACGAGGCGTATAAGCGGAAACGGCGGCCCGGGTCGGGGATAAAACCGAGCGATTCTTCCCGTTTCGACGAGCGCCGACACGGTTTCCGTATCCCCGTTTTTTCTTATGAACTCGAGCGACCTTCGAGACAGCGAATGGCCCGGGTCGTACTCAAGGGCCTCAAGATAGTATTCCACGGCCTGGTGCGTGTCGCCCCTGCGAAGGTGCAATGCGGCTTGAGCCGCGAGAAGATCGGGATCGCGCATCTTGATCTGACGGGCGCGCTGAAAGTAGGAAGTCGCCCCGCCGATATCCCCCGTATGCAGGCACGCGAGACCGAGAAAGTAGTAAAACGGGAACGAATCGCGATACTGGATCACGTTCGGTTCGAGAATGGTCAGTACGTCATTGTATCGCCTTCGGTAGAAAGCCCTCTTCGCGCGTTCAAGCAGGGTTATCGCCATTTCGTCCGCTCATTGCCCCCGCGCGGCGGGAGTACCCAGCAGAACGTCTAGTTGACGGTTGAGACTGGCAAGCTCCTCGTCCGATGCGGCGTCTGGATTCTTCTCCACGACGGCGATTTTCTCGAGCAACAAGCGTATCCGTTTTTGCCGCTCGCCTTCCGTCAGCTTGGACACGTCGATGACGGGCTCGACCGGTGGGGGCGCGGCGGGGAGAACGCGAGCGGGCTCGATCGCGGCCGAAGAGCCGTCATCGCGCGCGTACGTGCCTACGATCGTTCGAACGGAATAGGACGCGTTCGCCTGGACGTCGACCGTGGGCCATGTTACGAGCAACGCTGAATCCTGAATCGAGTACACAGTATTGAAGGACCGTCCCTCTACCACCTCCGGACTCCACTTCAGGGTGTCAAGCCGTTCCCAATTCGCTATGATCACCGATTCGGGTCGCGTTACCTGAGGGGAATCGAGCGCTATCATGAACGAAAGGTCCTTCCGGGCCGAGACGATAACCGCGTCGGGATCACGACCGCCGACCAGACGGGTTTCGGCCGAGATGCGGTTTCTCGCGTTCGTGAAAAAATGTATTCCCTCGCCCTCGCCGAGCATCGTGTCGAAGAGGGCCTTCAACGCGATCGCGGCGGGTTTGCCCGAGGTGTTCTCCACCGTCGTTTCAACGAGTACGGCATCGGCGCCGCGGGCGCTGTCGGTAACGAACGAAAAATCCTGCACGATCTGGAGGGAATCGTTCGGCGTAAACACGTAACGGGCGCCGGACTCGGTCGGCTCGAGGCGCACGTCCCGACCCGGCCTGCGGGCGAGTTTGAACACCGCGCCGTTAAAAGACACGCTGAACCAGGAAGTCGTTCCCTGGTTGCGGTCTTCCAGAAGCGGTTCGTAGCGGTTCTTGCCCGTGCGGGAAAGCTGGTGCAGCAAAAAGCTTCCGGTATCGGAATTAAGCGTGATCCTGAGGGAACCGCCCGTCAATTCGAGGGATTCCGCCGTCACCGTCGAGACGAGGACGGTAAAACCGAGAACGAGGCATGCGAGTCGTTTCATCATTCGCCTCCTTCCAGTATCTGGTCGTAGAGTTCCCGAAGCGATTGGGCCTTGTTTCTCATTTCCTCGAGCGCTCGCCTTCGCTTGTCGGGATCGACTGAGTCGAGGTCAGAGGAAATCGAGTCGGAAACGGCGGATGGCGGGACGGGCTTACCCGCCATCGAGAGCGCCGCGGCGAGTTCTGCGTTTTGCATTTCGAGCTCAGCTATCCGGTCGAGTTGGCGTGAATTCCGGATCTTCTCCTCGCCCAGCTGCCCCTCGAGCTCGCCGAGACGCGTATCCTTGATCATGTCGGATATGCGCTTTTGATAGGCCGTTATGGCCTGGTCGTAGGTCTTCTCCCGGCGTTGATATTCCTCGATGATCCTCAGGGATTCCTCGTGGCTCATCTTGAGCAGTTTCAGCAACTCCTCTTCCTTGGCCGTTTGGGTAATGAGCGAAAGACGGTACCAGGCGGCTTCCCGCTTTACGGCTTCCGGCCAGGTATCGAGTATGCGGGTAAACACGCTTCTGGCCTCGTCGTACCTCCCGGTCGCGTAGAGGCACTCCCCGATCCAGTAGTACGCGGAAGAAACCATGGAATGGTTCGGCCATGACGTCACGAACCCGTAAAGTTCGCGTATGGATTCCTCGTAACGGGAAAGCATAAAGAGGGTACGTCCCTTTTGATACGATACGTCTGGAACGCGCGAGTCGGCGGGAAAGGAAGCCGCGAAACGATCCATGTCGGAGAGCGAGGTCTCGAGATCCCCGTCGGAGAGCTCCGACATCACGAGCCAGTACCAAGCCTCCGCGTTGGCGGAGTTCTGGCCGACCGCGCGCCTGAAGGACTGTGTCGCCGCGGGCCAGTCTGAACGCGCGTACGCGTCAAGACCGGTCATGAACGGATCGCTCGCGAACGCGAAGGCGCTTACGACGGACAGTAGCAAAAAGGCGCATATTTTTTTCATAAAAAGACTCCACATCGTGCGGTCGAACCCGGACGAAAGCGCGTCATTTCCGTATTTCCCCGGAGAAGAACGCCGAGCCCGAGACCACCAAGTCGGTTCCCGCGTCGAGAACGAACGGAAGAGTCTTTCCATTAACTCCTCCATCTACTGATACTATATACGATAATCCGCGATCATGCTTGATTTTTTTCAGCTCGCGCACCTTTTCGAGACAGCCCATGATCATCTCCTGCCCGCCGAAACCCGGATTGACCGTCATGACCAGGACGAGATCTACCAAGGGGAGAACTTCTAGAAGCGCCGAAACTGGAGTCGACGGGACCAGACTGATTCCGGCCTTGATCCCGGACTCCTTTATCCTGGAAACGAGTCGGTGCGCGTGAACCTCGGCCTCGATGTGAAACGTGAGATAATCGGCACCGGCGTCGATAAACCATTCCGCCTGTTCGGAGGGATTGGATACCATGAGATGCACGTCGAAGGGCAACCGGGATCTCCTCCGAAGGGACTTGACGACGGGAACCCCGATCGTGAGGTTCGGGACAAAATGACCGTCCATGACGTCGACGTGAACCATATCGCCCCCGTTCGTCCGAATGGTATCGAGGGCGTCGCCCAATTCGGAAAAATCTGCGCTTAACAGGGATGGAGCCAGTAGAAAAGGTGTATCCATATCGTTTATAGTAGCAAACTCGCGCCCGCCTGTAAATAGAATACCTTAATTGACTAAACCATAAGAATGAGTATAATGGTAGCAGTACCATGACGACTGAACCTGTTCCCGGCTTGTTACCGCACGTGTACGACGTCCTCAAGGCGGGAGAACTAGAACAGGCCAACCGTGAGTTGAACGTCCTCCTCCAGCAAAACCTCGAGGACGCGGACGTGATCTACGCCCTGACGGGCGTCAGCTACTGGATGGACAGGCTCAAGCGCGCGGAGTCCGCGTCGACCGCCTTCGAGCGGGGCGAATTCCTGGTATCGCAATGGCGGCCCTTCATCGCCTACATGGCGAAGGCGGGCGACGAGCGCGAGGTCGTCCTCTACGCGCTCAAGCAATGCGCCTTTACCCTCGCGCTCAGGTTCTATCAATCGCTGTACCGCGAGGACGGAACGGCGCAGGACGCGGAACTCTATCGCAAGATAGGACTCTGCTACAAGGCCCTAGGGGATTACGACAGGGCCCTGCACCTTCTTGAGCAGGCGAAGGACAGGGATCGGGAGTCCCCGGCGATTCTCGCCGAGCTCGGCGATTCCTACGCCCTGTGCGGGGAGATCAGGCTTTCCAAGGTTCTCCTCAGGGAGGCCTTTTTCCAGGGCGCGGACCGGGTCGAGCTTCACTTTCTGGAGTCCGGACTCGTTCAGCGCCTCGTCGCGCAGGTGCAGGCGCTCGGATTTACGGGTCCCGCGCTCGCCGAATGGCTGCCCGTATACGGGGTTCTGTACGGAGTCCTGAACGTCAAGAGGGAATTGAGGGCCCTCGAGTTCGGCAAGCTGAAACAGGCGATTTTCGCCCTTGAGAACGAACTGAAAGACGCGCCTCCGGAAACCGGCAAACTGTTGGTACCGCGGCTCATCAATCATTATTTCTGGCTGATCGATCACTACGTAAACGTTCGTGACGACAAGGCCAGGATAAACGAAGTGCTATTGAAAATCAAACTGCTGGATACTGACGTGTACGCACGGTACACCATGTAATCCGGATTTGCTAGGAGAAGTCATTATGCCCGAAGCGTTGGTAAAATCTGTCCAGGACATGCTGAACGAGGAAAAGTGGACTCGCGCCACGATCAGTAACTATTCCATCGCGAATTTCAAGGAACTCGACGCCATACTGCGTGACGCGCAGGCGTCCAAGTGCGTCGACGAGATCAAGGCCGCGTGCGACGAGCACCTTTCCCACACGAAAAACAGCATAATCGCCCTGTACCTTTCCGGTATCATCGCCCTTTCGAAGCAGCTTCTCGACGACTCCGCCCTCGTGAACCTCGTCAACATCTTCATCGACAACCACAAGACGCCGATCGTCGAGCACCTTTGCAACCGCGTGCTCGAGTTCGGCGAGTCGAAATACGCCCTGCGCACGCTCGCCGAATCGTACAAGAACGACAACAACGCCGCCCTGTACGACATATGGGAGCGTCTCGTCAAGATCGACTACGAGGAAGCCGACATCACCAAGCTTCTCGCCGAGAAGTACGAGAAGGACGGCGACTCAGAGGCCGCCGTTGACTACTATAAAAAAGCGCTGTATCGGTATATCAACCGCAAACAGGGTAACTCCGTCAAGGAGATCTGGACGAAACTCGTTTCCCTCGTTCCACAGGAAATCGATTTCTTCTATCACGTGCAGAGAAAGATATCCAAGATCATGGGCGACGACCGAAGCGCCATGCTCATGCAGGAAGTCTACGTCTACTACAAGGAACAGTCGGACTGGAACACCGCCATCGACATCCTCAAGATCATCCTCGCCTACGACGACAAGGATTCCTGGGCAAGAAAGGAGATCGTCGAGTGTTTCCGCGGCAAGTACTCCGGGCACAGCCAACTCGACGAGTACATCCGCGCGTCCAATCTCAACCAAAGCTGGCGTAACGTCTTCGAGGCGATCGGAGAGTTCGAGAAGCACATATCCTTCGACGCCGGCAATTTCGTGTTCCACCGCTCCTGGGGCGTCGGCCGCATATCCGAGGTCAAGAACGACGAGATCACGATCGATTTCGCCAAGAAGCGCGCCCACACGATGAGCCTCAAGATGGGCGTGAACGCCCTGCAAACCCTCACGAAAGACCATATATGGGTCCTCAAGTCGATCTGGAAAAAGGATAAGCTCACGGCGAAGGTCAAGGAGGACCCGACATGGGCCCTCAAGACCATCATCAAGAGCTACGACAACAATTGCGATCTCAAGCATATCAAGGCCGAGCTCGTGCCTTCCGTCCTCACCGTCAACGAATGGACGAGCTGGAGCGGCAAGGCCCGGACCATCCTGAAGGACGATCCGAGCTTCGGCGTCAATCCGACCAATATCGACATGTTCGTGGTTCGCGACCGCCCCATATCCCTCGAGGAAAAGCTGTTCAACGAGTTCAAGGCCCAGAAGAATTTCTTCTCGCGCATCGACCTTCTCATGACGTTCTCCGAGAAGGCGGAACCGGATTCGGAGTCTTTCGCCGAGATGTTCGCGTACTTCGCCGGATACCTCAAGGCGTTCAACCAGGTCAACGAACAGGTCATCGCCTCGTACCTCGTCGTAAAGCAGATCGTGGCGAAGCACCCGCACCTCAATCCCGGGCTTCAGTATAACTTCAACGAGCTTTTCGCCGAAATCGAGGATCCTTCCGTCGTATATTCCGCGATCAAGGACTCGGATCTCCGCAAGAGTTACCTCATGCACATCAAGAACTTCCTGCCCGAATGGGCCGAAGTCTTCATCAAGCTTTTCCCCACGGTCCTATCGGGCGACATCATATCCGCCCTGATCGAAGACGGACAACAGGACAAGATCCGCGCGCTCGTCATGACCAGCTTCGAGAATTACCGCGACTACCGCGAGGCGGCCATCTGGTTCTTCAAGAACGCGCAGGACGAGGAATGGTTCAAGGCGATCGGAATCCCGTACGAGAAGCAGCTGATCACGCTCATTCACATCCTTGACCTCACGTACCGCGAGATATCGAACCATCGAGAGACGACCGAGAACAGGAAGATCAACCGCCAGGTACAGATGATCCTTTTCGGCAAGGACACGCTTCTCGAAAACTACATCATGACGAACGACGTGGACACGATAACGCGCCTGTATACCCTGGTCGACGACGTCAAGGACCTCGATCCCGGAATCAAGATGCAGCTTCGAAACAAGATCCTGGAACAGCACAAGGGATTCAAGTTCTTCGGATCGGAGGAAAAGACCGTCGTTTCGCGCGGCCTCATGGTCACTTCCCGAATGTACGAGGAGAAGAAAAAACAGCTTCAGAATATCGTCGAGGTCGAGATTCCCGCGAACTCCAAGGAAATCGGATTCGCCCTTTCGCTCGGAGACCTCAGGGAGAACGCCGAATACAAGGCCGCCAAGGAACGACAGACGATCCTCAACACGACGGCCCAACGGCTTCAGGAAGAGATCGACCGCGCGCAGATTTTCGACCCGACGACGGTCACGGTCGCCCGCGTGTCCTTCGGTACCGTCGTACTGCTCCACAACAACAAGTCGGACGCGGACGAGCACTTCACCATTCTCGGGCCCTGGGAGTCGGATCCGGACAATTCGATCATCTCGTACATGTCGCCGTTCGGTAACGCCATACTGAACCACCGCGAGGGAGAGACGCTCGATTTCGTCATCAATGAGCAAGAGTACACGTATACAATAAAGTCGATCTCGGCTGCTTCATTCTGATCCTGACGAAGGGGTACGGTATGGGAACGGTTAAGAGGCTATTGGCGCTCGCGCTTCTCGCGCTCGCGGTTTCCGGCGCATATTCCGAAGGCGCCGACATCATCGTCCTGATGGACGCGTCGGGAACCATCCTGCCCTGGTTCGAGCAGGTTAACACCCGAATACTGCCCGATATAACGAGAAAATTCGTGCGTGAGGGGGATACGTTTCACCTCGTATCCTTCAATTCGCGCGTCAATCTCGAAATCGTTCAGCCAATCAAGACTGAAGCCGACGTCTCCCGCGTCGTGTCGCGGTTCCTGCTGCTCTACCCACTCGGGCAGAATTCGGATTTTCTTTCCGGTCTCAAATACACCTGGCAGTATTCAGCCACTCTCAACCAACAGAAACAGAAAATCTTTATCGTCGTATCCGACGGTATTTTCAACCCTCCCCCGTCAAGCTCCTACGCGTCATACACTCCCGAACAGGTCAAAGGCGAGCTGACCGACTTCGCCCGGAAGATCCGCGGGGCCGGATGGCATGTCTACTACATCAAGCTTCCCTTTCCGGAATCTTCTACGATCCGTTCGCTCGACGGGTCACTGCTTTCGGAAGGCAAGGGGGAGTCCGACGGGCCGGGAGCCGGGTCCGCAAACGGCACGGCATCCGCGGGTACGGGCGATGCCGCAGAGGGAAAGGACTACGTTGACGTTTCCTCCGATTTTACCGACGCCCTCGAAATTTCCCCGAGCGAGATGCGCGGTTCGAACGATTCCGTAGATTTCGTCGATTCCGTTTTCGCCATCCCCGAGGTTACCTTTCCTGCGCACCTCGGTAAAAAAGGCCGTTACCTTACCCTGCCCCTTCGGGTAAAAAACCCTTCCGACGCGAACGTATTCCTCGAACTGACGGGCGTGATGTGGGACGACGTGAATATCCTCGAAAAAAACGCCTTCCTCAGGCTGTCCGCGGGCTCTTCCGGAACGCTGAACGTTCCGCTCGTATTGCCCGATTCCGTTCCCGTCGGCGAACTGTCCCTGCCGATCAGGCTCAGGTTCGACAACGACGCGCGCGTCCACCCGCAATCCGCGACGGTCGGCCTTACGTTGACGTCTCTTTCGCTTACGTGGCTTCTCAGGACCGGGGGCTTCCTGGCTTACGCCATACTGCTCGTGATCCTCGCAGCGGTCGCGGTTCTGATCGTGTTTCTCTTTATCGCGAGGAAAACCTCCTCGCAGGCCGCCGATACGGTTCGCGCGTCCGGCTCGTACGGGATACGCGAGCGCGACGAGGCGGCCCGACGGCAATCGTACGAGTCCGTTCTTCCGCTTAAGACCGCCTCCGGACGCACGATTCCCGCGGGATCGCCTTATAAGGAAGAGCGCGGAGACGCGGCTCTCGACGCGTACGCGCGTTCCTCATCGGGAAAAGCCGGAATCGCGAAGCCCGCGGCCGATACCGGTTGGTCGTCCACAAAGGCAATATCGTGGGCAGACACGAAGGATCGCGTGAACAAGGCCGACGACGCGGCGAAGGACGTTCTGGCACGACAGGACGAAACGAGGCGCGAACGGTATTCCGTCCTTTCCGTCGCTGCCAACAAGGCACATGAGCGCGTTCGCCGACAGGGCGCGAGCAGATCCGATTCCATCGACGTTCGCGCGGAAGGCCGCGTAATGATCGAACTGGACGTCCATTACCAGAACAAGGCCATAGGAAAGCGCAACGTACACATGATGAAGGCGGGATCAAGGCTCGGAATCGGAGGCGGCAGCTCCGCGTTCCTCGTGTTCCTCGTCAAATTCCCTGCCAATATCGCAGAGATTCGCTATGACGGTGTGAGCTGCGATCTCGCCATACTGAGGCCGGAATACTTCCCCTACGAAACCGACGTGGTAGTCCGTGATTGTATCGGGCGGGATTTCACGATCGTATCCGACAAGGAATACGAGGTTAGCTTCTCCTTGCGCGAATACGAAGACCCCGTCGCCCGACTCAACAAGTTCCTGACGAGCATCCTGTACTGATTCGTCAACGGCGCGCGACGCTTCGGTGTCGCGCGCCGTTTCGGACACCTTCCGGCATCGAGATTCTCGAGCCAGCGCGCTTACTGTTCCAGGGCGCGTTTGGCGCGTGACTGCAAACCGCCCATCTTTCCGTCCGCGGCGATCGACTCGACCATCTCCCGAGCGCCCGAGAATTTGTGCGCCGAGTACATCTCGATGCCGAGAGCCTTTGTCGTCGGGTCCTTGTGCTGCAGGTAGGCGATCGCGAGATCCGGGATTCCCTTGTTCTTCTTGTCGCTCAACACCTTGCCGATCTCGTACCTAATCCAAGTTTTCTTGTCGTCTTTCAGGGCAGCGAACGCCAGCTTTTCGACGTCCCGTTCTATCGCGCCGGAATTCCCGCTCCACAACACCTGTATGGCCTTTACGCGTATCTTGTCGCTCGCCTTCTCGTCCGCGACCGTATCCGCAAGCCATTTTACTCCGTCACCGTCGCCGATCTTCGCGATCGCGTCGAACGCGCGCATGCGAACGGCCTCGACCGGATCGGTCCTCGCGCGATAGATCGCGTGACCCGTAGCGCCCGAGAATTTCATCTTCTCGCTCGCGGAAAGCGCTTCCAGACGTACCTTGTAATGGGAATCCTTGAAACCCTCGAGGACTACTGACTCCGCCTCGGAGCAGTCAAAATACGACATTCCTGCCACGGCGGCGGCTCGCAACAGGGGGTCCTGATCCTCGAAAACGCGCGAAAGCGTCGGCAAGCCCTCCCGTTTTCCCATCGCTCCGATGGTTCTCGCGGCGGTCGCGCGGATGACGGCGTTCTCGTCCTCGTCTTCGGCTATCTCGACTATCCTGTCCCATACGGAAAGGGCCTTCAACTCGCCGAGCGCCGCCATGACTTCCTGACGGACGATCAAACGCTGTTTTTGGTCTCCGGAAAGTTCCTCGTCGAGATATCCCACGAGAAAGCGGGCGTCTTCCTCCTGACCGATCTTCCCCAACACCCGAATCGCCTGCGACCGCCATTCGCCGGATTCCTGCTCCAAGAGGACGCGTACGTGCGGAGCCGCTTCGGCGACCTTCAACCTTTCGACGTACCCGAAAACGGCGGAGACGGTCGACCGTTTATAATCGAAGGGATCCTCAAGGACTCCGAGGCAGAACGGGGTAAGGTCGCCGTTTTCCTGACGCGCGAAAAGCTCCAGGATGGCCTCGCGCACGGCGGGGCTTCGGGTCTTCCCGAAAAGTTCCTTCAGCTCGCCGGCGAGGGAATCATCGTCGTTTCGTAGTTGACCCACGAGCTCGACTATCTCCGTTTCGAGACCGTACTTAAGCACGTCGGAACGCCGGGATTCTTCCGTCGCGGTTTCTGAATGGGCGAATAGAATCGCGAGTAAAAAAGCGCACAGGACCAGTATGCCACGTTTGCATGTCGTCATTCCGCACCTCCGGAAAATCTCCTGAGAAAGCGTTCTCTGTACGCGCCGAAAGAGTCGTTCGAGATGGCCTCCCGAATCTCCCCCATCATCCCGTGCAGGAACGCGAGATTGTGGTAGGACGCGAGCATCGAGCTCAGTATTTCGTCGTTCTTGTAGAGATGCCGCAGGTACGAGCGCGAATACTCGCGGCAAACGCGGCAACCGCATTCGGCGTCGATCGGTCCGAAGTCGCGCGCGTGACACTCCTTCTTGATGTTTATCGACCCGTCCTTCGTGAAATAGGAGCCGTTTCTCGCGTTACGCGTCGGAAGCACGCAGTCGAATATGTCGATTCCGTGGTACACCGCGTCGAGTATGTAATCGGGAGTTCCGATACCCATGACGTACCGCGGTTTGCCTTCCGGCAGATTCTCTGCGGACAGCTCCAGAAACTCCCGGTAGACGTCCCGCGGTTCTCCGACCGAGAGCCCACCGATCGCGATCCCCGGAGTGTCGAGCTCGAGTACCGCGTCGACGCTTTCCCTTCTTAAATCACGGAAGAAATTGCCCTGAACGATCGAAAACAGCTTACCTGAATACGAGTCGCCCGTTGCGAGCCATGTTTTTTTCGCACGAGAGGCCCAGTCGTTGGTGATTACAAGGGCTTCCTTCGCCTTCTTCCATTCGGTGCCGTAGCCGGTGCATACGTCAAGCTGCATCTGTATGTCAGAATTGAATCCGGCCTGGAGTTCCACGACGCTTTCCGGGGTCAGGAAATGGGCGGAACCGTCGATATGACTCCTGAATTTCACCCCCTCGCGTGTAATCTTCCTGAAGGTTGAAAGCGAGAATACCTGATAGCCGCCCGAGTCGGTCAAGAAGTTCCCGCGCCAACCGGAAAACCCGTGCAGGCCGCCCGCGGCGCGTATGCATTCTACGCCGGGACGGAGATAGAGATGATAGGTATTCGCGAGAATTATCTGAAACCCTATCTCAGACAGCCATTCCTTCGTCATCGCCTTTACGGTCGCGTTCGTACCGACCGGCATGAACGCCGGAGTGCGGACTTCGCCGTGGGGAAGATACATCGTTCCCGTCCTCGCACGGGTAAGCGAATCAGCGTGTTCCTGCTTGAATATGGCCTTCGAATCGTTCATCCGTCACGTCCTCGCGTATCTCATCGAAACGGCGCCGAGTCCCACGAACAGAACGACGGGGATCCAGGCGCCGGCCAACGGGGATATGTATTCCCACTTGGCCAAAATCGACGTAATCATCTGCACCACATAGTATACTACCGCCACCGAGAGACTCAACAGGAGACTCATGAGCAGGATGTTTTTCCTGAACCTTCCCCCGAGCGAAATTGAAAAGAAGAGGACGATAAAAATCGTCAACGGGAAGGAAAAACGCCGGTAATACGTCGAAAGCTGTTCCGTGTGCGGCAGGCCCGCGCGCCTCATGAAGCGTATGTAGTCCCTGGCGTCGGCCGCGGAGAGTTCTTCGACGGACGTGGTGTTTCGCCTGAAGGTCTCTGGAGGCTCGTCAAGCCGTACCGGCATCCGTTCCCTTGCGTGGCGCACGGCGCCGCCACTCTCGACATGATAGACGTCGGTCTCTTCAGGGGCCCACTCCGATCCGTTCCACGAGGCAGAAGGCGTCCTCGAGACGGACAGCATCCGTCCGTCCTCGTCCCTCGCTATCACCGTGAGTGCGTAGAGCTTCCGCTCGGCGTCCTGATAGTAGTCCGCCATGTAGAGCATCCTTCCGTTCTGGGAAAGAACCACGATGTTTGTATTGCTCAGCGACTGATCCTGGTTGAGCAGTTTGCGCGACAGCTCGCTTTTTTCTCCCAGCGTATGTATCACGAGCCGATCCTCGAAAAAGAACATCCCTACCGAAAGGACGAGTCCGAGGGCGAGCAAGGGGGTCGCTAGCCGATACAACGGGTACCCCGCCGAGAAGACGGACGTCAGCTCGTTGTTCGCGTGCATCGAACCCATCGTATACGAGGAAGCGAACAGCACCGCGAGCGGCATGGAAAACGAGACGCACTTGGGCAGGTACAACGCGAGTAACCTGCCTATGTCCCGCGCGCCCACGTCGTTGGCGAGGTACTTCCACAAATTCGCGAAAAGGTCCCCGAGTTCCAGCAACAACACGAAAAACAGTACGGACACGACGCAAACGGGGAGAAACTGCCGTATTAGGTACCGCTGCAGCGTGTTCATTGCCGCCAATGCCTCCAAACCAGGGCCAAACCCGCGATCAACACCGAAAGGTTCGGTATCCACATCATCAACACGCCGTTAAAGCCGAGCTTGACGCTGAGCGTTTGTCCGCCTACCAGGAGAACCCAATAGAGCAATGCGATGATAAGACCGAAAATAAAACCGACGCTTTGCCCGTTCGACCTGACCGAAAGGCCGAGGGGGAACGCGAGCATGATGAAAAAAAAGGCGCCGAACGGTATCGCGAATTTCTTGTGAAATTCCATCCGGTACATGTTCAGCGTTCTTCCCGTCCCTTCACGTTCGGTTCCCTTTTTTTCCGTCCGTTCGCCGATTCGCCGCGCGATCTCCCTGTGAAGGTCGAGGGAACTCATCTCGCGGGGTGTGATGTGTCCCGAGTACGTCGGCAGCACGTTCCTCGAAAGAAGGTTGTACGAAAGCTCCTTCGACTCGATAAAGTCGAATTTCGAGGCGTCGCGCCGATCCAGGACAAGCGCCTCGGGCTCGTCCATCGAAAGCGTCATGAGGACGTCAAGGTCATCGGATTTGACGATTCTCGCGCGCGGCGACGCGATTATCCTCCTGTTCCCTTCCTCGTCGGAATCGACCACCAAAAGCTCGTCCATCTCGTTACCTGATACGGATCCCGTCACGACGATCGCCCGCTGATTCCGCTTTATGGTATTCGCCTCGAGTTCCAGTGCCGGAACTGAAGTCAGTATCTTCCTGTATAGCCGGTTGAAGCGTATCGTACCCAACGGCAGAAGTATGTCGTTCGTGAGAAAGGAAGCCGCCGATATGAGAAGGCCGACTGCGAGTACGGGAACCGCGATAATCCTGACGGATACTCCGAGCGCGTTCATGGCGAGTATTTCACGGTCGGACACGAGCCGTCCAACCGCCATAAGCGTGCCCACGAGCGCGGAAAAAGGGGCGGAAGTCGCGATTATGGAAGGAAGCGCGTATACTATGAGCAATACGACATCCCGAAGCGGCGCGCGTTTCGAGAGAATCTCCTCGGCCATGAGCAGGATCTGGTTGACGAAAAAAATCAGGAAGAAAAAAAGAAAACTCATCGCGAAATACAGGAGAAGTTCCCTCGCGACGTAGATGAAGAGCGTCCTGTGCCTGAAACGCCCGGTAACGGTTCGCATGTCTAGGTCGTACCGGTCGAGCCGTATCCCCCGCTTCCGCGTTCGGTATCGGACAGCAGGTCGCGCACTTCGAATACCGCCCTGGATACGGGGGCGACTACCAACTGGGCGATCCTGTCGCCGTGATTGACCGTAAACACTTCCTTTCCCGCGTTATGCAATACCACCCCGACTTCCCCGCGATAATCGGAATCTATCGTTCCCGGCGAGTTGAGAACCGTTATGCCGTGCTTGAAGGCGAGACCCGAGCGCGGCCGTACTTGCGCCTCGTATCCTTCCGGTATCTCCAGGCGTAATCCCGTCGGAACGAGACGGCGATCGCCCGGATTGATTTGGATCGGAGAGGCGACGCAAGCCCGAAGATCGGCTCCCGCGGAACCCGAGGTTTGATACTCCGGGACGGAATACCCGGACGAGCCGCTGACACGCACGATTACTTCCATAATTTCTCGCACTCCTTCACGTTCTGTCTATCGCCGAAGACGACGGTATTCATGGAATCTGGCGAGAAAGCGCGCCGAATTGTCCCGGAAACGCGATCATGCCCGATCCCTAGGAGAATTTCCGCGGTAACGCCGGTCGGAACCGCGTTCCCGGAAAACATGAGCTGACGGGCGAGGCGTTTCATCCGGTACTCAGTATCGTCGGAAGACAGGCGCATCTCGCCCACGATATGCGACGCCGCGTCCGCGACCTCGGTCTCCGATACGCCCGATTCGGCGAGCTTCCCGATCTCTTCGAGAAGCGAGCGGTACGCGTACGGGGCCCGGTCGGGCGGCGACGAGAGGGCCGCCATCCAGAACGCGCAATCCCTTCCGAATTGCGCGAAGCTGTACACGGAATAGCAGAGCCCCCGTTCCTCGCGCAGTGACTGGAACAGCCTCGAGCTTACCATGTCGCCCGTAATCGCGTTGATCAACGCCCACGTTCCCCACGCTTCCGCGGTACGCGCCTCGTCTATCGGAAACGAAAGATAAATTTGCGCCTGACTGAACGAGGAACGCCGGTCGAATCGTTTCGCGAAGCGTCCGGCGCGAAACTCAGGCGGAACGCCGTTTATTACGCGACCTCCGATGGAGGGAAAAGCGAGGAGCGAACCGTATATGGCGTCTTCCTCAAAGGCTCCCGCCGCCGTGACGAAGTCGGGTCCGCGCGCGAAGGCTCCCGTATAGCGCTCGCGAAGCGTTCTCGCTTCGAGCGATCGAAGACCGTCCGCTGTCCCCGCTATCGGGCGCGAAAAAGGGTGTCCGGGAAACATGAGCGAGAAGGCGGTTTCCATGCCCATCTCGTCCGCGTCGTCTTGTGTGGACAGGATTTCGCTGAGTATGACGGAACGCTCAAGCTCGATATCCCGGTCTTCCAGGGATGACTCGGAGGTCATCTCGACGAGTACCGAAACCGCCTCGTCAACGCGTTCGGGAGGAACGACGCACATGAGGCAGACGCATTCCCGTTCGGTAAACGCGTTTACGTAGCCGCCGACCCTGTCGAAAAACCGGGCGATATCGGAAGCCGAACGTCGCGCGGTTCCCTTGAACAGGAGGTGTTCGACGAAATGCGTGGATCCCGCCTCGTTCTCGAGTTCGTCCCGGGAGCCCGCGTAAAACCAAAAACCGATCGCCGCGGACTGCGCCGCGACAATCGGTTCGGTTACGAGCCTGATCCCGTTCGCCAGAACGCGATCAGCTATCGGCATTGTCCCCGAGCGCGTCGACGTAGGAGAGGTTGAGCCGTCCCATCTTGTCGACCTCGAGAAGCTTGACCGGGATCTTCTGTCCCTCTTTCACGACGTCGGAAACGTTCGCTACGCGGGAACGGGAGAGCTTGGAAATATGGCACAGGCCTTCCTTTCCCGGAAGTATCTCGATAAAGGCGCCGAAGTCCATGATTCTCTTGACGACGCCGTCGTAAATACGGCCGACTTCCGGATCTTCCACGATCCCCTTCACCGCGTCCTTCGCGTCGAGCGCGCACTTCGCGTTCTTTCCGTAGATAGTCACCGTTCCGTCGTTTTCGGTGTTGATGGTAACCTGGTACTTCTCGGAAATCGCCTTGATGTTCTTTCCGCCCGGCCCGATCAGGGCGCCGATCTTGTCGGTCTCGATCTTCATGACCTCTATACGCGGGGCGTACTTAGAGATTTCGGCCGAAGGCTTCGAGATGGTCTTGTTCATTATTCCGAGGATATGGAGACGACCGCGCTTCGCCTGTTCGAGGGCCTTTTTCATGATCTCGGTCGAAACGCCCGCGATCTTTATGTCCATCTGGAAGCCGGTGATGCCTTCCTCGGTTCCCGCGACCTTGAAGTCCATGTCGCCAAGGTGGTCTTCCTCGCCGAGGATGTCGGAAAGAACGGCGAACTTGTTGCCGTCGGTGATGAGTCCCATCGCGATTCCCGCGACCGGTTTCTTCATGGGAACGCCCGCGTGAAGCATCGAAAGGGTTCCGGAACATACCGAAGCCATGGACGACGAGCCGTTTGACTCGAGAATCTCGGATACGACGCGGATGGTATAGGGAAACGCCTCGCGGGAGGGAACCATCGGTTCGAGCGAGCGGCGCGCGAGGTACCCGTGGCCGATCTCGCGGCGACCGGTGCCCATGCGGCCTACCTCGCCGACGGAATACGGCGGGAAGTTGTAATGGAGCAGGAAGTTTTCCCTGCGGTCGCCCTCGATGTCGTCGTATACCTGCTCGTCGAAAACGGTTCCGAGGGTGGCGACGCCGAGAGACTGCGTTTCCCCCCGGGTAAAGACGGCCGACCCGTGGGGCCGCGCGAGAACGCCGATTTCGCAGGTGATGTCGCGGATATCCTCGGTACCGCGACCGTCGACGCGAACGCCCTTGTCGAGAATCTCGGAACGGAGGATTTCGTATTCCATTTCCTCGAAGAGCGCGTCGAAAAGCTTTTTCTGCATCGAGTCGGAAAGCTGGTCGGCGTACTTCGCCTCGAGGTCGCCGCGCACGGCGTCGCAGGCGGCCCGGCGTTCGAACTTACCGGCCACGAACAGCGCCTTGGAAAGGCGCGGATACGCCGCGGACTTGATCTCGTCCTTGTGCGCGAGCTCGACCTTGAGCGGGCTTAACGGAAGCTTTTCCCTGCCGCACTTTGCGCGGAGCTCGTCCTGAAGGGCGCAAATCGCCTTGATGAACTCACTGGCCTTGTCGAGCGCCCCGAGCATGACTTCCTCGGAAACCTCGTGCGCGCCGCCTTCCACCATGGTGATGCCCTCGGCGGTACCGGCGACGACGATCTCCATCTCGGCCTTGGCGATCTGCTCGAAGGTCGGGTTGATGACGTACTGTCCGTCGATCCAGGCGATACGCGCGGCGGCGACAGGCCCGTTAAACGGGATGTCGGAGATATGAACCGCCGCGGAGCTCGCGATCACCGCGAGAATGTCCGGCGGGTTGACCATGTCCGAAGACACGCAGGTCGGTACGATCTGAATGTCGCGGCCGAAGGACTTGTCGAACAGGGGCCGCATCGGGCGGTCGATAAGCCGGGACACGAGCACTTCCTTGTCCTTGGGGCGGCTTTCGCGCTTGATGAATCCGCCGGGAATCTTGCCCGCGGCGTAGTACTTCTCGTTGTAGTCGACGGTGAGGGGGACGTAGTCGAGTCCTTCCTGGCTAGATGAGGAGGCGCATGCGGTGGCGATAACCGCCGACCCGGCGTACTGCGCGTAAATGGAGCCGTTTGCCTGTTTGGCGAGACGGCCGGTTTCCAGGATGAGGTCTTCATCCCCTATCCTATACGTAACTCTGGTAACCATATATTCACAACCTTTCTGTCAGTCCAAAAAAAGAAAAAAGTTACCCGCCGACTTCGACAGGTAACTTTACCATTACTTGCGGAGGCCGAGCTCCTGGATAAGACCTCGATACGTTTCGAGATCCCTTCTCTGGAGGTATTTCAACAGACGCCTTCTCTGACCGACGAGTATAATCAGCCCGCGCGTGCTGTTCTTGTCTTTCTTGAAGGTCTTGCAGTGTTCCGTAAGCTGAAGTATCCGTTCCGTGAGAAGGGCGATCTGGACCTTCGTGTTGCCGGTGTCCTTTTCGTTCGCCCCGAATTTGCTGACCACCGCGGTAGTCTTGTCCTTTGTAAGTGCCATACTTACTCCTTATGTGTTAAAATCATCATGATAACCTGAAAGCAAGCGTCGCCATCTCCCGCATGTCGGAAAGGGGCGCGTTCCCGGCCGGTGTCAGTCTTACGACCGATCCCGTTACCTCGAGACATGCCTCGTCCACCGACCCCTTAGCGGTCGAAGCGGCGACACGATACCTCCCTTCGCGGGGAAGAATCTGCGTGAACGACGCGACGGGGGCCTCGAACGAGTTCCCGACGGCCGTCCACTCGGGCGCGTTGAAATCCAGTAAAAAGGGATGACCGAGCAGGCGTTCCGCAAGGGCGAAGTCGGCGGACTGAACCGCGTTTCTGACGGCGCTCGAGCTTACCCGCTCGCCGTCCAGCTCAACCTGCCGGATGGAATCGAAACGGAACGCTTCTCTGCGGGAAATCTCGGATATCTCCGCGATTCCCGTATCCAGGCGATGTCCGCATCGAAAATCGGGGCCGACGGCCAGATACTTCATACGGGCAGTTTTCACAAGAATTTCAAAGAATACACCTCCTGACATTTTACCGAAATCCGCGGAAAAGTCAATCAGGATGGCGCAGTCGAAACCCTTCGAGCGAAAGGCCTTGAGTCTGAGATCCAACGTGGACACGTCGCCCGGATACGAGGGTCCCTTCTTCCGGTGAGACGGGGATCTCGTGAACGTCACGACGCCCGAGGCAAGGCCATTCGCCCCGGCGTGGGTCAATACGGCGTCGAAAAGCATCTGATGCCCGATATGAGGACCGTCGAAGCCGCCGATGGTCAACGCGAGTCCCCGCTTTCCGGAGCAAACGGCCTCGATATCAGCCCTACCCGCTTCATTCGCGAGGGAATCCCAGTCTAGTACCCTCATACGGCGACCCTGTGCACGAAGTCGTACGATAACCTGCCGTTTCTCGACGTGATCATACCGAGAAAAACGCCGTTCGAGAAAACGGGCCGCGACGCGCCTTCTGGCCAGAGAACTTGATTCGGTGACATCGGCTCGAACCACCGCGCGTCGAGCGGGATCCCGTTGGAAAATTCCCGAATCCGTTCGGGGCGGATGCAAATCGGCAGAAGTCCTATGGAACGCGCGAGCGACTCTGTAAAGGCCGACAGCGACGGTTCGAAGGACAGGCGCGAACGTCCCTCGGCAACGGACGATTTTTCCGTACCCGCGCACGTGACCCCGGGCGCCCCGAATTCTCCGATCTCCCCGTAACCGACGGAATCCTCGAGGGAAAAGGGGCCGACGCGTACCCGCCTGAGCGACGATAGGTGCGCGACCGTTCCGCACGCGTAGGCTATGTCGCGCGCGAGAGACCTGACATACGTACCCTTCGAGCACGCGACCCGGATGTCGACCGAGCCGGTACGTAATAAATCGTCGCGCAACAGGGCTATCTCCGTGATAGTGACCGACCGGGCCTCGAGAACGGGAGTGCCGCCCTTGCGCGCTATGTCCGAGGCGCGCTGTCCGACAACGTGTATGGCGGAATAGACGGGAGGTATTTGGTCGATCGTACCGACAAACGAGCGAAGCGACTCGGAGAGACGCGCGATATCGGGAACGGATCCCGTTCGTACGACTGAACCGTCCGGATCCAACGTGTCCGTTTCGGCGCCGAACGAAATTCGCGCGACGTATTCCTTGTCGCATGCGGTGAAGTACGGAACGAGATGGGTCAGCGGACCGACGAGCACGACGAGCAAACCGTCGGCGAACCGGTCAAGCGTGCCGGTATGGCCGATTTTTTTCGTACCCAAGCCCTGCTTAACGCGCCACAGGGAGGCGAAGCTCGTCTCGCCCGAAAATTTGGCGAACGGAAGGATTCCCTCAATCATTCCCGATGTCGAGTCCGTCTATCTTCTTGACCATCTCGAAGCCTTCCCGGATGCTCTCGTCGAAAATGAACGAAAGCTTGGGAAACTGACGGAGTCTGAGCTTTTTGCCCAGCGTGGACTGGATGAAACCGGCGGCGCTTTCGAGTCCGCGCACGCCCTGTTTCGTTTCCTTCTCGTTCATGAAACTGGAGACGTACACCTTGGCGTACCCGAGATCGCCCGACACCTCTACCCTCGTTATCGAGAGAAACGACGATACCCGGGGATCCTTGATCTTGCCTCCGAGTATCATCGCCGCGATCTCCTCGCGTATCTGTTCTCCGAGCCTGTCGAGCCTGTGTTCTGCCATTACCGTGGTCGGCGGATTACTCCGCCTTCTCCTTCGGGGAACCTTCGGAGGCCTTTTCGCTGTCCTTGAGCTTTCGGGCGACTTCGACGAACTCGATGATCTCGAGCTGGTCTCCGACTTTCACGTCGTGGAAATTCTCTATGCCTATACCGCATTCGAAACCGGCGGCGACTTCCTTGACGTCGTCCTTGAACCTCCGAAGGGACGAAAGCTTTCCGGTATGAACGACAATGCCCTCGCGAATGACGTGGACGGTAGTGTTTCTCTTGACGATACCCTGGGTAACGTAGGAACCGGCGATCGTACCGATCTTCGGAACGCGGATCGTGTCGCGAATTTCCACGGTACCGATGACCTCTTCCTTGATATCCGGTTTCAGCATGCCTTCCATCGCCATCTCGATTTCCTCGACGGCCTTGTAGATGACGTTGTACTTCCTGATATCGACCTTTTCCTGATCCGCGAGAAGCTTCGCCTGGGGCGTGGGACGGACGTTGAATCCGATGATGATGGCGTTGGAGTCCGCCGCCGCGAGCATGACGTCCGAATCGTTGATGGCTCCCGCCGAGGCGTGAATCACGTTCAGGCGCACGTCCTTGGTGGAGAGCTTCTCGAGTGAGTTCTTGAGCGCCTCGACCGAACCCTGCACGTCGCCCTTGATGATCACCTTGAGCTCGAGCACCTCTCCGGCGTGAATGGTATCGTAGAGGTTGTCGAGCGTGACCTTCTTGACGTTGCGCGAATCCTCGAACCTCTTGAGCTCCTGCCGTTTCGAGGAAATCTGGCGCGCCAGGCGCTCGTTCTCGGTTACCTGGAACGGGTCGCCCGCGTTCGGCATTCCCTCGAGACCGAGAATCTCGACCGGCATGCTCGGCGTCGCCTCTTCGAGCTTTTCGCCCTTGTCGTTGAAGATTGCGCGCACGCGACCGGAGAACACGCCCGCGACGTAGGGATCGCCCGTTCGCAGGGTTCCGCGCTCGACGATGATGGTCGCGACGATACCGCGTCCGTGGTCGATCCTCGACTCGACGACCTTGCCTTCGGCGCGGCAATCGTAGTTCGCGGTAAGTTCGAGCACCTCGGACTGAAGGAGGATCGCGTCAAGAAGGACGTCGAGTCCGGTCTTTTGCAGCGCGCTGATGTGGACGAACATGGTATCCCCGCCCCATTCCTCTGGCTGAAGGCCGAGTTCGGCGAGCTGCGCCTTGACGCGATCGGGGTTCGCCTCAGGCTTGTCGATCTTGTTCACCGCGACGATTATGGGAACCTTCGCGTCCTTAGCGTGGTTGATTGCCTCGACGGTCTGCGGCATGACGCCGTCGTCGGCCGCCACGACGAGCACGACGATATCGGTGATCTCGGCTCCTCGCGCGCGCATCATGGTAAAGGCCTCGTGGCCGGGAGTATCGAGGAATGTTACGCGACCCTTGTGGGTCTCGACGGTGTAGGCGCCGATATGCTGCGTGATACCGCCGAATTCGCCCGCCGCGACGTTCGCGCTTCGGATCGCGTCGAGCGTCTTGGTCTTTCCGTGGGCGACGTGACCCATGATGGTGACGACCGGGGGACGGGAAAGCAGTTCCGTCTCGCCGTCCACCTCGCTTTCGATCACCGTTTCGTCGTAGAGGCTGACGATATGCACGGTGCAATCGTATTCCGACGCGATAATCGTCGCGGTATCCGCGTCGATGGACTGGTTCATCGTAACCATCATGCCCATTCCCATGAGCTTTCCGATGAGTTCCGAGGCCTTGAGATTCATCTTGCGGGCGAGTTCAGAAACGGAAACCGTTTCCATGATCTCGATTTCCTTGGGGATGGCGTTCGCCTTGTCCTGTGCCTTCTTCTTTTGCTGAAGGAGCTTTTCTTCGTAATCAAGCTCGCGGTTCTTGCGGACGTACGTTACCTTCTTGCCCTTGAAGTTCTTCTTTACGGGGCCGCCCTTGCCCGTAGCGAGCGGTAAAGACGAACCGGGTCCGCGACCGGGACCGCCGGGTCCGCCGGGTCCGCGACCGGGTCCGCCCTGATAGCCGCCGGGTCCGCGACCGGGGCCTCCCTGGTAGCCGCCGGGAGCGCGACCGGGCCCGCCCTGGTAGCCGCCGGGAGCGCGTCCCGCGCCGCCCTGATAGCCGCCGCCCTGATAACCGCTCGATGGACGTCCCTGATAACCGCCCTGATAACCGCCGCCCGCGGGACGACCCTGATAGCCTCCCTCCCGCGCGCCTTCACGGGCTTGCGCGCCGGAAAATCCGTCTTTCGGGGGAACGCCCGCCGGTCGTTGGGGATATCCGGGTCCGCGTCCGGGCGCGCCGCCGCGTGAACGGTCCGCGAGATTTCCCACCTTGACGTTCGGTCTCGGGGGACTCAGTTCCAGGCTGGAGACGCGCGATTTCGGCGCGTTATCGGCCTTATTGCCTTCGTCGGCAGAAGAGGCCGAAGCTTCCTTCTCTGCGTGATGCGCCGGAACCACGTGAACGGCTCGTTTCGGGGCCGGGGTATCGGAAGCGTCCTTATGCTCGACGGCGGGATCTGCGCTTTTGACGTGAACGACCGCCTTTTTCTTGACTACGACGACTTTTTTCTTTTCTGACGACTCGCCCCCACCCGTCGGGGCCGCCGTATCGGATACCTGGGAAGAAGAAGACGGCTCCTGAGCCGCCGAATCCGTTTTCTTCTGCTTATTGAGAATAACCTTGGGTTTCTGGGTGCTTTCCTGATCTTCTGCCATTGGTATCCTATTCTTCGTCCTCGAATTCAAAACTGAGACCAATACCACAATTGGGACACGTTGTCATATCGATCGTTATGGGAGCTCCGCATTCCGGACACTCATATTCTTCTGCTTCTTCGGTTGCAGTCTCGCCTTCCGCTTCGCCGACCGCTGTCGCTTCGGGAGAAACGTCCGGGACGGGGTCCTGAACGACTTCGACCGATTCGCTCATGAGCGAATTAAGGGACGCGACGAGCTCGGGCGTCATTCCGTCGAGCGCGGCGATTTGTCCTTCGTCGAGCGCTAGCAGTTCCTCGACGAGGGTCAGTCCGTTCTTGCCCAGGACTCCCAAAAGCTCCTCGGAAATGCCGGGAAGGTCCGCGATCGTCGTGATTTCGCCGTCAAGAGGCTCGTCCGTGAACAGGTCGTTCGCGGCCTTCCTGAAGTCGGCCGACAGGTCCATCTCGGCGAATTGCTCGTCGGTCTTGACGTCGATACTCCAATCCACGAGACGGTTCGCCAGGCGGACGTTGAGTCCCTGCTTGCCGATCGCGAGCGAGAACTGCTGCTCCGCGACGATCGCGAGCGCGGAACGCTTCGTTTCGTCGACGACCACTACGTCGTTGACCTCGGCCGGAGAAAGCGCGTTTCGTATGAACGTCCTCGGGTTTTCGTCGTACTTCAGTATGTCTATCTTCTCGCCTTCGAGCTCCCGTATTACGGCCTGAATGCGGACACCCTTGAGCCCGACGCACGCGCCGACGGGATCGACGTCTTCCCGGTTCGAGTATACGGCTACCTTGGTTCGGTACCCCGGCTCGCGGACGATCTTGTGAATCTCCACCGTCTTGTCGTAAATCTCGGGAACCTCGAGTTCCATGATGCGGCGGACGAAATCGGGATCGGTTCGCGAAAGGACGATCTGAAGCCCTGACGGGGTTTTCTTGACCTCGGTTATGTAGGCCTTGATGCGGTCGTTCTGACGATAGGTCTCGCGCGGCGACTGGAACTTCCTAGGAAGTATTCCCTCGACCTTTCCGAGGTCGACGTAGATGTTCCCGTTGCGTTCGCGCTGGTAGTAGCCGATTATGATCTCGCCGACCTTGTCCTTGTACTCGGAGTAGAGGCTGTCCTTCTGTATGTCCCTGATCGACTGATGCGCGGTCTGTTTCGCCGACTGCACCGAGATCCTGTCGAACTCCTTGGGGTCCACCTCGATAAGCAGTTCGTCGCCTATCTCGCACTCGGGATCGAGCTCAAGCGCTTCCTCGAGCTCGATTTCGATAACGGGATTGTATACGCCGTCGACGATCGTCTTCCTGGAATAGATCGAGACGTCGGTATGCTGCTCGTTAAAGGTCACGACGGCATTGTCGTTCGCGCCGAATTTTCTCTTGTAAGCCGCCTTGAGCGTATCTTCGATCATCCTGAAGACGAGGTCCTCGTCGATTCCTTTTTCTTGAACGAGCTGGCGTATCGCTTCTGCCATTTCTGCGGACATGAAAAACTCCTTCTCTGCCTCGAACGACGTTACGTCGTTCCTGATAATTTTGCCTTCGCGATCTTCTGGTACGGGAACGTACGTTCCCCCTGTTCGGTATCCAGCGTGACGGATTTCTCGTCTGCCGAGACGACGGTACCGGGAACCCAATCCGAAAGATCGGTATCCCATACCTTGACCTTCCGTCCCGCGAACACCGAGAATTCGGCCGCGTTCTTGAGAACCCTGTCCGTGCCGGGAGAGGCGACCTCGACGTGCATATCCTGCGATGAAAGAACGGCCTCCAGGCGCGGAAGAACGGCCCGATGAACCTTCGAACAATCGGATATCCCGACGCCCGAAGGCGCGGTTATGACGATTTTGACATGCCACGTCGACTGTCTCTTGAAGACGACCAACTCGACGAGGCTGAATCCCAACGCGCGAACGAGCGGATCGCAATCCGCGTGGTACGCGATGTTTTCAGGCGCGATATACTCCACTGCCCAGAAACTCCCTATCCCTGTCGCACGAGACCGCGTTCGCCGCGATTCCGTGCCTCCGCTCAGATTGACCCTGACGGGCCGTATACGAAAAAGGAGCCGTTCGAACGACTCCTTGCAGGCTACAAGATATTAAATGTTCACTAGAAAAATTACCATAGGGAGGGCCAAATGTCAAGGGCGCGTACCTTGATGAACCTTGCCAGTCACGGGCCGCCGCCCCGCCGTCTCGAGCCGCTAATCGTAAAAAAGCGTTACGCCGTACACTTCGGCGCACCCCGCCTCGCGCAGGGCGACGGCACAGGCGTTTATGGTAGCCCCCGTCGTCATCAGATCGTCTAGTACGACGGCACGCTTCGGGACCGCCGCGCCTTTCCTGACGCGTATCGAACCGCGCAGGTTATGCGCCCGCGCTTCGCGTCCGAGGAGTTTTTGCTCATGCGCCGAGTCCCGTACGAGGCATCTCGTTACAGGAACCGATCCTCCCCTCTCGAGCGCCCGGGCAAGGTCGTCTACCTGATCCCATCCCCTGCGGCGAATCTTTCCCGGCCTGGGCGGAACCGGTACTACCGCGCCCTCGGTCGGTCCCGTACCGAGCGACTCCACAAGAGCGTCCGATAGACAACGGGCGAACGCCCACGAGAGGGAACGGTTTCCCCGCGTTTTCCATTCGGCGACTATCGAGGGGGCGTAACCCGAGTAGGAAAAGAGAGGAAAGGCCCGGTCAACCGAGGCGAGGGCGTCCGTATTTTTGCAGGAGGTACACAGTCCCTTGAGGGAGATAAGCGGGCGCCCGCACGTATCGCAACGCCCGAAAGGGCGCGGACGGCGAAGCGCGGACAAAAAGAGGCGGTCGAGGCAGGCGTCGCACAGGGCGAATCCGTCCGGCGTTCCGCAAACCAGGCACCGGCGCGGGGCCACGTAAGCGCCGCACCATCGCGCTATTGCCTCGAGGGGGATGATTTTTTTCACGCACGTATCTTCGCCCGCTTGTCGGTTCGTGGCCGTTAACGCGCCGGAAACAGGGCTTTTTTCCAGCGATTAATCGTCGATAGCGCGTCGATAGGGGCAAGTCTGTCCACGTCGATCGAAAGAAGCTCGTCGAGAACGAGTTCCTCTTCGGGGAATAATTGAAGACCGGAGTTGTTTCTCCGCCTGTCGTCGTCGCTTGTCGATGCCTCCGACGCGCCGGTTGTAGAGTCGGCCTCCCTGAGGGGGGAGGTCGCGAACGTCGCCAAAAGCTCCCGCGCGCGATCGAGTACCGATTGGGGGACCCCCGCGAGTCGCGCGACGTGAATTCCGTAGGAGTTTGCTGAGGCTCCCCGTTTCAATCGCTTGAGGAAAACGACGTCCCCTTCGCTTTCGAGGACGTCCAGGCAAAAGTTCTCGAGATGGGGGCGGGATATCCTGGAAAGTTCGTGATAGTGCGTAGCGAAAAGCGTCTTCGCGCCCGTTTTTTCCAGCAGATGCTCGAGGATGGCCGCGGCGAGCGAAAGGCCGTCTTCCGTCGACGTGCCCCTGCCGACCTCGTCCATAATCACGAGACTGTCCTTCGTCGCCGATCTGAGGATATGCGCGGTCTCCGTCATTTCGACAAGGAAGGTGGACTCTCCGCGCGCGAGGTTGTCGGAAGCCCCTACCCGGCAAAAAACCCTGTCGACGGGAGAGAGAAGCGCCTTTGCCGCGGGGACGTACGAACCGGCCTGGGCCATGAGGACGATGAGCGCGGTTTGCCTGAGAAACGTGCTTTTTCCCGCCATGTTCGGTCCCGTTATCAGGGCGAATGACGGATCGCCGGAACCTTCCGCCGACGAAAGCCGTATGCCGTTCGGTATGAACGAACCGCGCGGAAGGTGCGCCTCGACGACGGGATGCCGTCCTTCCTCGATCTCCATGGATCCGTCGGCGGCGAAATCCGGTCGGACCCATCCGTGCGCCGTCGCGGCGTGGGCGTATGACTGAACGGCGTCCAGCCTCGCGATAACGGCCGCGACATCCGCCAGAAGCGGTAATTGCCTCGCGACGACGGACCGTATTTCCAGGAAGAGCTCACGTTCGCATTCCACGATTCTCGCCTCGACGCCGTTCAGTTCCGTCTCGAGCTCGACAAGACGATCGGTCGTATACCTGTCTCCGTTGGCGAGCGACCTTCGCCGGATGAAATGCGACGGTACGGACTGGAGGTTTCCCTTCGTCACCTCGAGGTAGTAGCCGAGCATCCTGGTATACTTGATCCTCAGGTTCCCGATTCCGGTCTTCTCCCGCTCCTGCTCGAGGTACGTCGTCAGCACCGCGTTCGAGTTGTCGCGCAGGGAGGTGAGCTCGTCGAGTTTCTCCGACCAACCCGGCCGTATCATGCCGCCTTCGTTAAGGACGACGGGGCAGTCGTCGAGCAAGGCCGCTTCGAGGGTTTCCCTCAAAACCCGTATTCCGTCGGTTGATCCCGAAGGAACGAGGTCCGCCGGGGCGTTTTTTTCGCCAAGAAGCCGCGCGAGGTCCATGACGCCCGAGAGGCTTTGCCTGATCGCGACGAGATCCTTGGCGTGCGCGCGATCCATCGCCACGCGCGCCGCGAGCCGTTCTATGTCGAGAATACCGGAGAGGGCGTCGCGAACCGCCGCGAGGACGCGCTGCTCCTTGTACAAGAAGGTTACGGAGTCGAGGCGACCTTCGATACGCGACAGGTCCACGAGCGGGGATACGATCCATTTCCTGAGAAGCCTCGAGCCCATGGAAGTTCTCGTATGGTCGATCGTCTCGAGCAGGGTGTACGAGACCGTCGAATCCCTGAGATTCCGTTCCAACTCGAGGTTTTTCCGCGTCGAATCGTCGATTTGCACGCATTCATCCTCGCCGTAGACGTTGATGCCGCGCACGTGCGCGAGCGTCGATCCGGCGGTTCGCCCGAGGTATTCTACGAGAAGTCCAGCCGCCGAAAGCTCGGGGGAATCGTCACCGAGAGAGAATGCCACGAGCGACTCGGTCCCGAACAGCGCGCACAGCCGCTTCCGCGCCAATTCCGCGTTTACGCTCCAATCGGGGAATTTGTTCTGTACGACCGAGGGATACTCGGACAAGGCTTCGGCGACGGCCTCGTTGCCCTCCACGAGCGACAGTTGCAGGAGTATCTCGCTCGGGCGGACGCGGCCGAGTTCCTTCCTGACGCGCGAGGGAGAATCGTCCTCGGGAAACGAGGTAACCGCGAATTCGCCCGTCGAAACGTCGATGTACGCGAACGAAAGGAAAACGCCCCCGCGGGATCGCGCGTACGTCAGGGCCGCGAGATAATTATTCGCCGACCGGTCAAGGTAATCCTCGTCGACTACCGTTCCCGGCGTGAGAACCTCGACTACCTTGCGTTCGGCGAGCCCTTTCCCGGGTCCCGGTATCGTCATTTGCTCGCATATGGCAATTTTCTTTCCGGCTCGCAGGAGCCTCGCGATGTATACGCGCGATGCGTGATACGGCACCCCGCACATCGGAGAGCCGCCGCGATGCGTGAGCGTGAGGTTCAGGAGGCGACTGACCTCGAGGGCGTCCTCGTTGAACATCTCGTAGAAATCGCCCAGACGAAAGAACAGTACCGCGTCGCGATACTGTTCCTTTATTCCGAGATATTGGTTCATCATGGGCGTGGACTCAGACACCGTCGCTCCCCGTTTCGGCTAACGACGGTTCGTCATGCTTTTGATGACCTTGTCGGTAATGTCGACGGTGGGGCTGTACCAGATGATCGAATTGCCTTCCTGAAGGCTCAACACCATGCTGTAACCGTCGGCTTCTCCGATGGTCCTGATCTCCTCGTAGAGCATCGAGTAAAACGTATCGTCGGTGACCAGACGCTTTTTCAGTTGATCGAGCTCGGCGTTTTTCACCTTCGAGTACTCGAGAAGGTTGTTGGTCCGCGACGCGATATCGGCCTCGAGGCGCGATACCTTCGACGCGTCGCCAGAGGATTCCGCGTCGACCTTTTGCTGTCGCAGGGCCTTGATATCCTCGCTCATCCTCTTCATTTCGCCCTGGTACTGCGCCTTTTTCGACTCGTATTCCCTGACGCTTCTGGAGTCGCGGTAGAAGGTTGTGTAAATTCGCGACGTGTCGATAACCGCGAATTTCGTTATCTGTTGCGAAAACGCGGGAACGCCCGCCATCAAACACGCCGTCAAAGCCAATAAAACAACTCGCTTATTCATGAAGTATCCCCTCTCCCCGTTACAGGTTCGCTATGTTGAACGAAAGCACGAATTGCCAGTTCGGTCCCGACCCGTCCGACCATTCCACTTCGCCGTCGATGATCCTGAAGGTGTTGGCGAAAAGGAGCCTGAGCGGAAACTGCTGGATCGAGAAGCGCAAACCGGGTCCGAAACTCATGTAATAGTCGTCGAGCTTCAGGTTCGCCAGGTCGGACGGCGTGTCCTTGATCGCCACGGCGTCGAAGAAGAAATCGAGCGACAGGATTCCCGGCGCGATCGGCGAACGCAGCTCGAGCGTGTGGCTGAGCATAGCGTTTCCGCGAAGGGACGACTTCGAATACAGGTCGATCCATCCTCGGCCGTTGAACATGCCGTCGATGAACAGCTTGCTTGACTCCGTAATCGTGCTGTCGGCTATCGGAGTCTGAAGGGCCACGGTGGTAAATCCGGCGAGCACGACCTTCAGGTTCCAGGTTTCGAAAAGGGGATAGTCGACCAGCGTGAAGTACTTCTCGAGCTTTGTCTCGAACTTGAGGTAATACTCCGACTCGATCGTCGGGATTATGCCGTTGAGGGTAATCTGCTGACTCGCGAACCAACCGGTCGACGGGTCGAAGTTAATGTCGCGGTGGTCGAGCGAAAGGCGCGTCCAGACGCTGTTGCCCCAGGACCACTCGCCGTGCTTGTCGCGGATTCCGCGGTCGGCGGGACGATAAATCTGGGAGTCATAGTAGTTCTGCATCACGGAGAAATTGAGTCCCCCGCGCAGGGTCACGATGGCCAGACGGGGAAGCCACCGGTATCCGGTCGAGATGCCGAGCCCGTATTTCCACTGCTCGTACTTCATGCGGTACGAGGGATCGAGCGACGAGGCGTTCTCGTATTCCTCGTAGGAGGTAAACGGATCGGGAACCATGCCGTATTCGTTGAAATAGTCGTCGTCGAATATCGGATACAGCGAATCCTGATACGCGTACAGGTACTTGTGCGCTATCGAAAGGTTGAAGCTGACCGACAGGGGAGAGCCCAAAAACCAGTTCTCCGTATATCCGAGCGTCAGGCTCTGTGTGTCCGTCGACGCAGTGACGTTCGCGGAAACCGTCTTGCCGAGACCCTTGAAGTTCGTGTCTTGCCATTGCAAGAACACCGAAAGCGGGAACGTCTCGGAGTCCGTCACGCCGGAGAAGGTCACGCCGAACTGTATGGAAGCCGTCGATTGTTCCTCGACGTTGACGATGACGTCGACGAGGTTCTGCTCAGAACCCTGGACAACGTCGGGCGTTACGGTCGAAAAATACCGGAGGTTATAGAGGTTCCGGATACTGCTGATGAGCTTGGTCTTCGAGAAGATATCGCCCTCTTCGATGGCGAATTCGCGCGCGATGACGTAATCCTTCGTCTTCGTGTTTCCGCGGATGATGATGTTCTGGATATGGCTTCGGTCGTTTTCCACGATCACGATCGAATACGAGATGCGCTTTCGCTCGTTGTCGCGGGTCTCGGTCTTGTTTATGTAGTTCGCCGTATACCCGTTTTCGAAATACACGTCGAGAAGGGCTTGATAGCCGCGGTTATACCGGTTGAGGTTCATCACGTCGCCCTCGGAAAGGCGAATCTTGGAGAGAAGTTCCTCGTTGGAGAAGATACGGTTTCCGGAGAGGGTCGTTCCCCCGTAGGTGAACACGTCCCCTTCCTTGACGACGAACGTGAGCTTGAGGCGGTTTTCCTCCGGATCGGACTCGGAGTCGATCTCGCGCAAGACGTTCTCGATCGAGACGTCGACGTATCCCCGCTCGGTATAGTAGTCCCGCAACGCGGCCTTGTCGGCCTCGAGCATGCTCTCGGTAAAGATGCCCTTGCTGAAAAGCTTCGCCTCCTTGAGGGACAAGGCGCCTTTCAGCGTCTTTGAGGAGATGTTCCGGTTTCCCTCGAAGTTTATCGAGGAGACGACCGTCTTTTTCCCTTCCTCAACGGTAAACGTGAGGTTTATCGACTTGTCGGCGTTCACGACTTGCGAGACCGTTACGCGGGACGAGGCGAATCCCTTGGTAAGGTAATGCTCACGTACCGCGCGTTCGTCCATGCGGGACTTGAGCTCGTTGAATATGTCTCCCTGCTTCAGGGAAATCCTCTCGAGCAACTCGGAGGCGCGTATCTGCTTGTTGCCCAGGAAGACGATGCGCCTGACGATCGGCTTTTCCTTCACGGTGAACTGAAGGAGGACGGTCTTTTTGTCGGGATCGCCGGGTAACGCCACCGGGGCGATGTCGTCGAAGTATTCGAGCGCGTAGAGCTTCTGCAGTATTTCCCAGTATCGTTCGTCGCTGAAAGGCTTGCCGACGTACGAACCGAACAGTCCGTTGAGTTCGCTCTTGTCGACGCTTCGCAGGCCCTCAAAGGTTATTTGCCGGATGGGTTTGTCCTGGTACCACTCTCCGCCCGTCTGGGAAAAAAGCGTTCCCGAAAGGACGAGCGAAAAAAGCAACAGAAGAACAACGTTTTTTGTGCGCATTACAAGGGCTCCTTAGGCGTAGACTATAGCATGGAAGGGGTCAGTATGAAAACTTCCAGGAAAGGGTAATAGAGCTGTCTCCGACGAAAAAACTGTCAAGGTTGTCGGGGGCGAACGCCCACCGAACCAGAAAGAAGGGCGTATCGATCTCGAGGCCCAGTTCGGGCTCGAACAGCATATTACCATAAACTGCCTCGTTTGACCCGGTATTTTGGGCCGATTTCGGGTCATAATAGCTGAAATGAAGCAGGGCATCGGCGTACACGGCCGATCCGAAGTACTTACCGAAATAAACAGTGGTATTGTCGAAATAGTTACCGATCGTCATCTTCCGGTCGGTATTCTCCTGCATGGCCTGTCCGAGCAGGGCGTTCTGGATGAGCAGCGTGCGGATCGAGAATATGTCGACGTTGAGGAAATCGCGGACCCTGTTTTCGAACGAACGGAACAGGCCCATTTGCGTGAAGATATCCGATGCGGTGACGACGGTCGTCCGGAGAAGGGTTTCCCTCGAGGAATCGGCGCTCGCCGCTTGCCCGAGTAGGGCCATGAGCTCGGCGGTCGGTTTCGGCGGGTCCGAGTATATGGTCGGCGTAAACGACGCGAGGGGTTGGTTCTCGACGAGCAGGATTATCCTGACGGGGTCTCCGAAATCGTCGCGTTCGCGAATCTCGGCGCGAAGCGAGATAAGCGGGTCGAATTTGTCCTGATTCTCGTTGAACGTGATACTCCCCTGCCTGAGATAGAAACTGCGCTTTATGTAAAACAGTTCCCCTCCCTTCAGGTTCGCCCCTCCCTTGAGCGAGAAGGTCTCGTTCGCGCTGTCTATCGCTATCTTGAACGACTGTTCCGCCTGTATCAAACCCCGCAAGATGGGGAACGAGTTCGCGGGCCAGCGATACTCGACTCGTTGGCCGATATCGAGGTTCAAGTCCACGACGACGCCGCTTGAGTCGTCGTCCTCCTCGTCGGATTCCTCCGTAAAGCCGTCGAACATGATCGCGAAGGATCCCCGTTCGAAGGTGGTATCGCCGAGCACGAAGATGCCCTCATGTGAAAACGACAGGTCAAGATCGCAGTTCGCCCTGCCCTTCGCCGCGAAATACTGGTTGTTGGTATCGAGACGCAGGGGTCGATCCTTTTCGGTGTAGGTCTTGAGCGTCACCTTCGTCGGAACCCAGCGGTCGAAGTACGCCGTGGCGTTCGCGTACAGTACCGAACTGTCGCTTTCCAGACGGAAGGTCTCCACGTTCAGGGTTTTCCCGTCGGCGACGATTTCGAACGGCTCGGGCACGAAGCGTTCTTCCAGGAATCCCGGGGACCACACGACGATATTCCTGGCGGAAAGCGTGCCGAAGAAATCCGGGTCCGAAAGGAGTCCCGAGATCGCGAGCTCTCCCTCGACGGTCCCCGCGTCGAAGGCCACGAAGTCGATCGCGGCGAACGGCCAGAGTCGGGGCATGTCCACGCGAATGTCGCTCACGATGACGGATATCTCGCTGTCAACTATTGCCCCGTCAGCGGCGAAGCGAACCGGCGAGGAATCGCCCGCGCGGAGAGAGAACGTCCCGTCATCGAGCAGGAATCCGGTAATATCGTCGTCGGGTCCTGCGTACAAGGCGAGTATTCCCGGCTCGCGCACGAGGGTGCACACGAAGGGCTTCTCGGGCTTGATTGAGTTCCACGCGAAATCGCTCGCGGCGACGCGAAGGGTAAAGGATTCGAAGTCGAACGAATCCCGCGCATCCTCCGTTCCCGGAACACGCTCGGGAACGAGATCGACGGAAAGACCCGCCGTGACCGGAGCGTCGTCCAGTATTCCCCGGTACGCCGCGGCGAAAGAGGCGACGCCGCTCGCGAGGTTCAGGTTTCCCTTCGCGGAATCGACGGTATGTCCGTTCCATGACGCGATCAACTCGGACAAGACAACGTTACCGTCCTCCAGCAAAGCGGATCCCCTGAGGGACGCGTCGTATCCGGCGTACCGGTAGGAAAGGGCGCGAATATCGACGGACGCGAAGATCGTTTCGGGCGTTCCGGAACAGGTAATCGACGCGGAAACGGAATTGTCGGGCGTTTGTCCTTTTACAAAGCGCATGAGCGGGACGTTTTCCATATCCAGCCGTCCCTCGAGGAACATTTCCGCGGACTTCATGAGATTCCCCGAAAGGGAGAAGGACTCCCGATCGTCGGCGGAGGAAAGACCTATATCGACGGAGTAGCGGTCGCCCGAGACCTTGTCGGGCGCGAAGGCGACCCTGGCTTGGCCGAACAGGCTGGAGCGCGCGTCGCCCAGGGACATCTCGTGAAAAAACAAGCCGGCCGGATCTACGGTACCCGCGAAGGAAAGTGACGTCGAAAGCGGCGTAAACCCGTTCAACTCCTCGGCGAAACCCCTCCTGACGACGGCCTTCCAGGTGCCGTCGGGCTCGGACGCGAAACCGCCGTCGAGGGACAGGGAGATCATCAGCGGTCCGACCGGAAGCGGAAAACCGTCGACGCGAAAGGCTCCCGATGTACCGACAAGCGGATCCCGTAGTATCGATACCGCGAGCCCGTAGTCGCCGTACACCGAAAGGTCGCCGTTCGCGTACACCCCGTTAAGCCGATACGGTATGGACTGGACGGAGAGGTCCGCGTCGAAGTAAACATCCCCGGTTTCTTCCCGTAGCGCGTGCATGCCGCCGGATACGGAGGCCATTCCGGGAGAAGTCGAAATATCGGTAATGAAAACCTCGCGTTCCGTTCCCTTCGCCGACAGGAGTACGTACGCCCCGTCAGATCCCGTCCCGGACGATGCCAGAACGAGACGGGTACAGTTAAAAGAAAGGCTTTCGAGATCGGACGAAACATAGAGCTCCGTCGTCAACCCCCAGCCGGCCGAGGCGTCCTTCTCGGCGCCCGCGGCCGAAGGACCGTTCCCGTACCCCGCGATTCCCGCGAGATTTCCTGCGTCGATCGAGTCAAGGGCGAGGTATCCCTGAAAGAAGGAAGAGCCGGCCGTCGCGAGGGTTCCCTCCGCCTCGATCGTACCGCGGGAATCGCGCGCCGTCAGCGACAACTCGGTTCCCCCGGCGGCATCCGGAATCACGCCGAACTGGATCGACTCGAACCTCGCCTCGTTGACGCGCAACGCCGGAATCACCGCGAGGAACCCGCGCGCCGAACGTTGAACGTAACAGTCGGCCGATACGGACAAGTCGTCCCGCGGATTGAAGGAACGCACGGAGAGCATGCCTTCGGGGATTCCCGTATCGATCCCGTAGGTGCCGGACAACTCGATATCCGCCCGCGGCCCCACCGCGGATATCCTCCTGACGTTGAGCGTTTTCCCGTCGCCGTCGATACTGATGACCCCGGTTCCGCCGCCGTAGAATCCGTCGGGAATCGAGACGGAAAACGCCGTCGCGTAGGAGACGAGGCCCTCGTCCGAAACGCGCACGTTCGCCTTGCCGGAAACGGACATATCCTTGAGCGAGGACGGGAGACTCATCGAAGGGGTGATCCAGTACAGGGGAAGAAGCCGCTCGCATTCGAGACTCGCGCTCAATTCCCCCGTAGAGGTATCCCAAAGGACCGACAGATCCACCGGTTGCAGGTCCTGCACCGCGTTTACCCGCACGATCCCGCTCCGGTAGGTCGTAACGAGTCCGATCCTCGATACGGAAAACTGGTTCCCCCGAAACGAGGTAACGGACAGGCTCGCCGAGCCGTTCGTCATGTCATGGTTTACCTCGCCGGTAAGGCTCAGCTTCGAGGTAAACGGGCCGATGTCCGATAGACGAGCGTTTTCGTACCGCATGGAACCGTCGATTTCGAACTCCACGCCCGAATCCGCGAAGCGGGCGTTGCCGCGACGTATGGCGAGAGACGCGGACCAGTCGCTGTCGACGTAACGAACGTCGAGATTGCGGATTCGTATCATCACGTCGCGGGGAACGATATCGGCAAGCCGTACGGGTGCCATGACGGTTTCGGCTGCCAGAGACGAGTCTCCGGATGGAGCATCGTCGTTCCTGTATCGCGCGACGAGCTCGGCGTTGCGGGCGACGTCGACGTATACGGTCGCGTTTTCGATGACGATTCCCCGAATCGCGGAGGATATCCCCCCGAGCAACAGGGCGGGCAGGCTGTAAGAAACGGAAACGGTCGACGCGCGGGCGACGACCGTTTCGTTCGAGGCATCGGTAACGACGATGTCCTTCAGAAGGAGCGTCTTGATCACCGACGGAGACATCGTTTTATAGGACAGGCGCAAGCCGGTCGCGCGTTCGAACTCGAGCATGAATTCGTTCCTCGTGGAGTCGATGGCGCGTTCCATGATGCCGGAAACGGGCGAAACGAGTAAAAACGCCCCGGTCAACAGGACGAAAAAGAGGACGATTTGGATGGCATGCACGATTGCGGGACGATTCATTCCAGTGTACTATCATAACAGAAAAAGGGGCGTTATAATACAATGATATTCCGCAATTTCGCCGTTTTCGAGGGGATTGACGGCACCGGAACTACGACGCAGCTTCGCGAAATCGAAAAACGGTATTCCTCGCTCGGGAGGAAAACATGGTTTACCGCGGAACCGACCGACGGGGACACGGGAAAGCTCATCAGAACGATTCTCTCGGGAGAGAGCCGGGTACATCCGGACACGATGGCCCGGCTCTTCGCGGCCGACAGGTGCGAACACCTCTATGGAGTCGGAGGTATCGCGGAACGCCTTGCGGACGGAACGGCGGTTTTCTCTGACCGCTACGTCTTTTCGAGTCTCGCCTACCAGGGTTCGACGTGCGACCCCGAGCTTACCGCGCTTCTCAACGCCGACTTTCCCCTTCCGGAATACGTCTTTTTCTTCGATATAGATCCTGCCGTTTCCATGGAACGGATACGAGCCCGCGGAGGATCTGCCGAGATATACGAGAGGGAAGCCTTTCAACGACTCGTGCGGGAACGGTATCGTCGGCTATTCGATCGATACGAAACGGAAGAACCCGGGATGCGCGTTGTCCGTATCGACGCGTCCCGTCCGATCGCGGAAATCACCGAAAAGATATGGAGTATCGTGTCGGAACTGCCGAAAATATACGCATGAATCCGCGAAACCGGGCCGATCGGTCGCACACGCGCAAGGGTACGCTCATCGCTGCCCTGTTCCTCTTCCTTCTCGCCGTTCCCGCACGTGACGCGGACGCGTATGTCGTACGGTACAAGGAACAGTTCTACAAACTGTATCATGTCCATTATCAGCAGGATCCCGACGACGTCATGGAAAACATCTATTGGCTCGAGCGCGCCGTCGAGGCCGATTTCGCGAATCCGCTGTACGCGCTCGGAAAGGTCGCTACGAAGAAGGAATGGGAAAAGTACCGGTATATCGTAATGATGCACCTCAACCTGAAACTCGTCGAGCAGCATCTGAGACTCGGTCTGAAATGGGACAAGCACGTGGCCTATTTCTATAACGCACCCTGGAAGCGGCAAAATCTCGAAAGCCTCGATACCGCGGAAACGTGCTATAAAACCGCGCTCTTCTACTGGACGGAGGCGAAACTCTGGGCCGAACGGGCGAACGTCAGGGAATTCAGGTTTTTGTTCATAGACGGTCTGCAAGCGTGGGAAGACGAGCGCGAGGGTATCTCCAGGGGGACGCTCGATTACGGCCGCACGATCGACCGGGAGCTCGCCCGCCTGGCGAAGGTACGGGCCGACTTCCTTGCCATGGACGCAAATACTTACTAGAATGACCCCATGGACACATTCTCGTACGCTATTCCCGACGGAAACGCAAGCGTCGTTTTCGACCGGGAACTTTCGGTTCCAGCGCTTCCTCCGACCGGCGGAATCTACGTAGCCGACACCAATACGATATCCCTCCTCGAGGCCTCGCGCGGGTTCGCGGCCGGTTCGCCGACCGTCGTCCTTCCCGCGGGCGAATCAAGCAAGACGCTTTCGTCCGTGGAGCTCATCCTTTCCGAGGCCCTGAAAGCGGGTCTCGCGCGCGACAGCCTCTTCGTCGGTTTCGGCGGAGGAGTCATCACCGACATGACCGCCTTCGCGGCCTCGCTCTACATGCGCGGAGCCCGGCTCGAACTCGTGCCGACTACCCTACTCGCCATGGCTGACGCCGCTATCGGCGGCAAAACCGGGGTCGACTTCGGCAATTACAAGAACTGCGTCGGAACCTTCTATCCCGCCTCCTCTATTCGCGTATCAATCGCGGCGCTCGGGTCGTTGCCGGAACGGGAGTTCCGCTCCGGCCTCGCCGAGGTCCTGAAAACCGCCTTGCTCTACGCCCCCAAGCTCTATCAAATCATGCAGGAGCGTCGCGACGACGTTCTCCGGCGCGACGGCGAGCTCCTCCTCGAGATGGTCAAGCGCTGCGTACAGGCGAAGGCGCGCGTCGTGGAACGTGACCTCAAGGAATCGGGCGAGCGCATGTATCTCAATCTCGGGCACACCTTCGCCCACGCGCTCGAAAGCGTCGCCGGTTTCGGCGTCGTATCCCACGGGGAAGCCGTCGCGTGGGGCATCGCGCGGGCGCTCGAACTCGGGTGCGTTCTCGGAGTTACCGATCGGGAATACCGGGACGACGTGCGCGCTACACTCGCGTCCTACGGCTGGCCGACCGACGCCGTCCATCCCGCCCTCGCGACCGCGGGATCGCCCGAGAACACGGCGCGCAGCCTGCTCGGAGCCATGAAGACAGACAAGAAAAAGCGCGGCGGCGCCGTTCGCTTCGTCCTTCAACGCGAAATCAACTCCACGTTCGTGACCGAGGTTCCCGACGAGGCCGTACTCGGGGTCCTGTCGTGAGCGTGTATCTGGATTGGGCGGCCACGGCCGTTCCCGATCCCCAAGCGATTCGCCTCTTCTCCGAAACGAGCCTTACTCATTTCGCGAATCCGGCCAGCCCGCACGCCCCGGGTAAACGGGCCTCGGACGCGCTCGAAGAGGCGAGACGGCGGTGCGCGGACGCCCTGAACGTTCCCTCCCGCGGAATCTTCTTTACCTCGGGCGGGACGGAAAGCGACCACCTGCCGCTTCTTTCCCTCCTTCAAAGGCCGGTCCGCGGATCCATCGCGATCAGCGCCCTCGAGCATCCCGCGGTGGCGGAACAGGCCCGGGCGATGGAACGGCTCGGTTTCGAGATCCTGCGAATCCCCCCGAACGCCGAGGGATTCGTCACGCCCGAGGCGGTGAGCGCGACCGTCCGCTCCGACACGTTGCTCGTCGCGGTAATGGCGGTCCACAACGAGTCGGGTGCGATTCAGCCGGTCGGGGACATAGCGGACTCGCTCACGACGAGATGCGCGGGCGCCCGAAGACCGCATTTTCACGTCGACGCCGTACAGGCCGTCGGCAAGGTGCGGTTCCGGTTCGACACTCCCGGAATCGATTCGTTCGCGGTCAGCGCGCACAAGATCGGCGGCCCCAGGGGAATCGGACTCCTCTACGCCGCGAAACCGTTCGAACCCTTTCTCCGCGGCGGCGGGCAGGAAAACGGAATCCGCAGCGGGACGGTTAACGTCGCGGGGGCGACGGCGCTCGCCCATTGCCTTGAACGGTGTCTTTCCTCGAATGACGAGATCGATCGCGTCGGGGATATCGGTACCGCTCTCGTACGAGCGTTATCGTCCATTCCCGAAATAGGTATTCTTCCCCGGGGAAGATCGGCCGACTGTCAGGGGTATTCTCCGGCAATCGTCCAATGCACGAACGAATCCCTCCCCGGAGAGGTTCTCGTGCGCGTTCTCTCTGAACGCGGTTTTCACATTTCCACCGGTTCGGCCTGCTCGTCCAAAAAAGGCAGGCAGACGGGCCTCGAGGCGATGAAGGTCGCGGCGGACGCGGCGCGAAACGCGGTACGCGTCTCGATAGGCCCTTCCACGACCCCCGAAGAAATCACGGCTTTCGCCGCGGCGCTTTCGTCCGCGGCGCGCGGCGACACGGAGTAATGATGAACGGCAATAAGATATCGGGATTGAAGGAACAGTCGGTCGTATACCTCGTCAAACTCGGCGAGTTGACGCTGAAAAGCGGGAATCTCAAGGACTTCGAACAGCGACTGGTCCAAAACGCGCAACTCTTCCTTGAAGGGTATCCTTCCCGCGTGCAACTGCGGGCGGGAAGGATGTACGTCGAGGGCCGCGAAGAGGATTCGGAGCGGATCGAATACGCCCTGCGGCATCTCGTCGGAATTACCGGATGGGCTCGGGCCACGGTGACGGCCAAGACGATCGAGGCCATTACGGAAGCGGGTCTCGCAGAGGCACGTCGCGCGCGTTCGCTCGGAGCCAGGACGTTCAAGGTCGAAACGCGCAGGTCCGACAAGGCGTTTCCCCTCGATTCGTACGAAATATCGAGAAAGGTCGGAGAGGCGATTTACGAAGAGGGCATTATGGCGGTGGACGTTCATCGTCCCGACGCGCGAATATCCGTGGAAGTACGCGAACGGACGTTCGTGTACGGACCGGAGGAACGTGGATTGCGCGGCCTTCCCTGCGGTACGGGCGGCAAGGGCCTCTTGCTCCTGTCGGGCGGAATCGACTCGCCCGTGGCCGGTTTCAGGATGATACGCCGTGGAATGAAGATCGATTGCCTGTACTTCCATTCGCATCCGTACACCTCGCCCGAGGCGCAAAAAAAGGTAGAGGATCTCGCGGCCGTACTGGCGAAATACGGTCTCGGGACGCACCTCAACGTCGTGCCGTTCACCGAGGTTCAACAGCGCATACGCGATACGGCCCCGCACGACTACGCTACGCTCATGCTCAGGATGTGCATGATGGAAGTCGCCAATATGGCCTGCGGGATCACGGGCTCGAAGGCGATCATCACGGGGGAAAGCCTCGGTCAGGTGGCGAGCCAAACGATCGACAACATCTCGGTAACCGCGTCGCGCGCTAACCGACTCGTCATCAGGCCCCTCGTCGGCATGGACAAGGAAGAGATCATCGACGTCGCGAAGGAAATCGGTACCTACGAAACCTCGATACTTCCGTACGAGGACTGTTGCGTACTGTTTTCGCCGAAACACCCGGTACTCCGCGCGACGATCGGGGAAGCGACCGCCATATACGAGTCGATGGGCATGGCTCCCTATCTCGAAAAGGCCTTTGCCGCCCGCGAACACAAGCGTTTCGGCTGGAACTGACGGGAAACTCGCGTTGATGAAATTCCTATAACGCCGGCTTGTTCGCGTCGGCGCCTTTTTTCGCGTCGGGGGCCTTCGTCCGCGCCGCTATCGCCTCGAGGGCGCGTTTCTCTATCGAGTCGAGATCCGAGGCGACCTTCGTGTCCGCGAGGCCTTCCCTCACGAGCGCGATATGGTTTATCGCCTCCTCGGGCTTCCCCGCGATCAGCAGCATCTCCGCGTAATCCCGGTTCGTCGTCGGATCGTCCCGCTTGGCGACGTACGCGGCCTCGTATACGGCAAGCGCCCGCTCGGTCTCTCCCGTCGAGACGAGGGCGAACGCGTACGCGGCGGAGACGCGGGCGTTTTCAGGCTCCTCGCGGTGCAAGGCCTCGAACATGTCGACCGCCTCGCGCCACTTGCCCGACAATGCGTACATCCTTCCGAGGGAGTACGAGGTGGCGTTCCGGAATTCGGGAATCTTCCTCGCGCGGAGGTAAAACTCGACGGCCTTCTCGTGCTTTCCCAGCTCGGCGTATGCGTCCGCCACCGAAAGATACTCGGAGGCGAGTTCGCGTTCAGCGATCGACGCTCGCCGCGAGGCGCACGACGCGAGAAGGACGCATGCAAGCGCGAGAAATGCCTTCGAAGCGATGGAGACCGACCCGCCTCCGCGTGGCGCCATCAATGAGAACCCAGTACCGTTTGCTCGATCTTGCGCAACTGCGATCGATACAAACCGGCGATATCCGAGCCGTAATCCGCTACCAGCTGTATGATGTTTCTCGGCGTATCCTCGGTGTCCTTGCCGTTGATCCGGTCTCCCGCGTCGCCGAGCCCCGGCATGATATAGGCCGAGGAATTCAGCACGGGATCCATCCAGAGCGTGTAGACGGTGCAGTTGTCGAGCGCGCGAACGACGCGCAAGGCCCCTTTCAGGGCGGAGATCACGTTGAAAAAACTGATCGACTTCGGCTTTACGCCGTTTTCCATGAGATACTTCACCACGGTCACGAGGCTTCCGCCGGTCGCGTTCATGGGGTCCGCGAATATGAGATCCCTCCCGTTCATGTCCTCGATATTGAAGAAGGACTTGTCGAGATCGAGGATGTATTCCATGTTGTTCTCTTTCTTGGAATCGTCCCGTTTTATCTTGAACAGGGCGAACGGGGTGACGTATCCGTGCGAGGAGTACTCCTCGATTTCCTTCGAGACGATCATCGAGGGAAGCAAGGCGCCGCGGAGGAGAACGCACATGACGGAGTTCTCTATCTTGTAGTCGATATCGGGTATCTTGTGCACCGCGTAATTCTGGACGGGGGCGGTTACCGGAGTCTTTACGACGAGGTAATTCTTGTTGTCGGAATGATTCCTGTTATAGGCGAGACGAAACAGCATCTCGTAGGCGCGTTGGGTATAATACACGAACTCGTTGTGCCCCGTCCTGATGTCGCGGAGCTTGGCGATGACGCGCGATGCCTCGGCGTGGCTTTGTTCCTCGGTCTCGAAGGAATACACCTTGATCCCCGGGGCCTCCTTGCAGATTTCCTGCATGACGTGACCCATCTCGTTGAATATGTCTATTACCTTCTTTTCCTCGTTGACGAGCGCCGAGCTGAATCCTCCCGCCGCGAGAACCTTGAAGGAATCCATCGCGCGGGCGTACAATCCGTCCATTTTGGCCAGATACGCCTGATCCTTTTCCGTCAAATACCCGTCAAGCGAATCCGCCCCTAACACAACTCTGCTCATTCCCTGATCCTCCGTTACTAACCGGGCATTTTAGCATAAAAAAACCGTCCCGAAAAGGGACGGTTTTTTATTTTCTCTCCGGTTACTTGAACCAGAACCTGAATCCGATCGATATCGGGAAGAAGATATCCGTGGTATCGAGCGTCGGAACCAGCTGAACGCCGAACGACGGCGCCACCATCAGGAAGGGCTCGAACTGACCCCTGAAGGTATACATGTTCAAACCAACCGGGATTCGAACGCCTCCGTTCAGTATGAAATCGTCCTCGGGAAAGAAGAAATCCGCGAAGAAACCGACTCCGATAAACCAGTTCAGCGAGGCCGACCCGACGTTCGTGATCTTGTCGTTCAGGAACCAGTAATCGCCCGTAATGCCGATCGCCGTCGCGTCCTCTACGAACGACCAGCTTACCGAGAATACGAGGGGAATGGATTCGGTCTTGAAGGTAACCGCAAGCCCGCTGGTATACTCGTCCTGACTCATATCGCCGTTGTACTGAAGACCGATTCCGAAGGCAAAGGCGCCAGTCGTCGCGAAAGCGATTAACAATACCGCCAAAAGCACTCTTTTCATCATGGTGCACTCCTCATTTGCTAAACTATACGGCCGCTTCGCCTTTACGCTCTGCGAAAAGTCGCGACGGTACAACAGTAATATACCACTTTTCCGCTTTTTTTCAAGAAGATAAAAGTCTCATCTTCCGCGCGCCGATCGGGATTCGCCCGCCGCCCTCTGCGCGCTTCCCGCATCCGGACAATGAAGGGCGATATCGTTTCTGATGGTTGCCGCGAGGGAGACGTTCCCGCGCGCTTCCAGGATTCGGGCCAATGACAGAAACGAATCCCATACGGCGGTTCTTCGCGCCCACTCTACTATCTCCGGATGCGCCGCGCTCCTGTCCAGCAAGTCCGTAAAGGTGGTGAATTTGTGCGAGAACTCGAATCTGGAAACCGCTTCGTCGAGCGCCGTAACCGATATGATGGTCGCGAGGACGGCAACCGGCAAGGCGCTGTCCAGCCTTCCGCGGGAATCGAGATAATAGAAATCTGAGAGTTTCTGGTACGCCTGCAACGCGAAAAAAGCCCGGTGTCGATAGAGGGTGAAAAACTTGTCGGTCGTAGGTTCGGATTCAAGGGTCCTGATCATGGCGCGCAACGAGGGACTCTCCGCGCCCGGTTTGCCGTACACCGGGTCTTCCGCCAATATGGCGAGAAGATAGCGTTCTTTCGCGCCCAAATCGTCCGTTTTTTGCGCGATGTCGGCGAGGGAATACAATATCGTAAACCGTTCGTCGGGCACGTCCAGGAAATTCCGCCGCTCCCAGGCGAGCTTGAAATGACCGGACGCTACCGAGTACTCTCCTTCGGCCTCGTAAACGTACCCGGAGAGCATATCCGCCTCGGGTAATACGGCGCGGTTTTCCAGCCAGCCGAGAACGTCGGAGATTGTACGAACGTTCGCGGCTGCCATCGGATTCGCCCGAACCTCGTCCAGTATCTCGATCGCGGCTGCCTCGTTTCTCCTCAGCAATATCTCGCGAACCGTGGTGATATCCTCGCCGGCTCGACGCACCTCGGCCGGCGTCAACGCCTCCGAAAGGGTTTCCCTCATGCGATCAACGGCCGCTCGATGGCCATTTCGGGCCTTTTCGGCAAGCGCGAGCGACTCGCCGAGTTCGCCCTTCTCGAAGGCCGAACGGGCGGAGTCGAGAACGCGCCAGGTCTCGGTAGACGGGATCTGCGCCGCGACCGGAACGATGGCGAACAGGATCGCGAACGCCGCAAGCAGGCAGACGCGCGACGCGCGACGCGCGCGAAGCATTTCACGGTTTTTCACAGTTTATTCAACTCCTCGCGGAAGGCATCGTCCACCGCACGCCCGTCGGAGGCCACGTTCTCGCGCCTGACGATCTCGCCGTGCCTGAAGATGATGACGGAATCGCCAGCTCCGGTTATGCCGATGTCGGCGTGCTTTCCCTCGCCGGGTCCGTTTACGACGCAGCCCATCACGGCCACGGTAATATCCTTGTCGAGCGACAGCAATTCCCGCTGCCATCTCGTGACGAATCCGTGAACGTCAAAACCGTTTCTGCCGCAACGCGGACAGGATACGATGCGGACGCCGCCCGAACGCGCGCCCGATTCCGATAGTATCTCTCGCGCGGTTATCACCTCGTTTTCGGGAGTGTCGGAAAGGCTTACCCGTACGGTCGAACCGATTCCCTCCGAAAGCAGACGGGAAAGGGCGATCGCGCTTTTGACGACGCCGCCGATGAGCGGCCCCGCCTCGGTAACGCCGACGTGAAGGGGGATGTCGAAACGCCTCGCGAAGGCCTCGTTGCAAAGGACCGTTTCGCGTACGGAGGAGGCCTTCATGGATACGACAACGTCCGCGAACCCGAGGTCCTCAAGCGCTGAGACTTCGCGTGTCGCGGCTTCGACGAGCGCGGCGACGCGCGCCGACTCGCGCGATTCTCCCCCCGCGACGGAACGTGTTACGTCTTCCTGCAGGTCCCTCGGGAGGGATCCCGCGTTCACGCCGATCCGTATCGGAACGCCCCTGTCCTTCGCGGCGGCCACGACCTCGCGGATCCGCTCCTTCGAACCGATGTTTCCGGGATTGATCCGCACCTTGGCGACTCCGCCTTCGATGCACGCGATAGCGAGCGTGTGGTCGAAATGTATGTCGGCAACGAGGGGAACCGAGGTCATCGAAGCGAGGGACGACAGAACCTCCGCGCTTTCCCTGTCGGGAACGGCGAATCGCACGATGTCGCATCCCAGACGGGCGAGGGCCTCGATCTCCCGCGCTATCGACGCGACATCGGCGCCGACGAGGGGAACCTTCCACATGGTCTGGATGGAAACGGGCTCGCCGCCGCCGATTCCGAGACGCCTCGTTATCCCGCCGCCGCCGAGATACACGCGGCGCGGTTTCATGAAATCTGACATACGTACCTACTATATCGGCAAAAAAAACCGTTGTACATAGATTACCGTCCTCGGACAAAAAAAAAGGCCGGAGGCTGACGCCCCCGGCCTTGCGGTCGATAAGCCATTATACCGAAATAAGCCCGAAAACCATCACGAAGAGCGCGACGGTCTCGCAAAGGCCGACGATGGTGATGTACTGCGAAAAGCCCTTTCCCGTCTCTCCCAACGCGTCGGAACCCGAGGCGCTCGCGGCGCCCTGCGCTATGGCGGAACCGGCGATCGCGAGCCCGCAGACGAGTCCCACGCCGAGCAGGAACCAGGGATCCTTTTCGGAGGCGATCATCGCGTTCATAAGGAGGAATCCGTAGATCGTCTGCGTCAGAGGCGCGCCCGCGAAGGCCACGAGGATGAAGGGAGCGGGCTTATTGTTCATGTAACATCGTTTCCACGAGCCGATGGTCGCCTGACCGGCGATCGCGAGGCCAATCGCGGAACCGACCGCAGAAATACCCAGGACAGCAGCGGCGCCAAACATACCGAAATTCATATGCAACTCCTATTTTTTGGCCGTTTCCGCGAACGGCTCGTACTTAAAGCCTGACCAGGTCAGACCGAGATGATTGGAAAATTCGAGGGTATTGAGTCGTACTCCGTGGACTATCACCGAAAGGACGTTCATCACGAGATTGAGCCCGTGCCCGAAGAGCAGGAGAACCATGCCGGCGAATATGATGAATCCGCCGAGAAAGGGTCCCGCCATCGAATTGACCGTCGCGCTGATCGCCGAGCCCGCGAGTCCTACGGCCCACAGTCGGATATAGCTCATGATATCGCCGAACATGTTGACGATTCCGAGGAACATCGTGATGAAGTTTTTCAGGCTTTCAACTATACCGCCGAGCAAACTTCCCGCGTAATTGATAAAGACGAAATTGAGCAAAAAGCCTCCGCCTATCATGGCGAGAATCCCGTTCGACAGGGGATACTTGTCCGCCGACACGACGAGGTTGAGTACCACGAAGTACATACCGACCGTCATCATGAGGGCGCCCGCCTCCCCGAGGAGCTTCGGCGACGTCCTGTTCCGGACGATTCCGATAACGTGGGCGAGCGATATCTGGATGAGTCCGAGCGTGAAGCAAAAAACCTTGATGTTGTCCGCCGCTCCCGGATTCGCGTTCGAAAACGCCGGTAACGACGCGCGGACGAGAAAATCGGGAAGCGACGCGACCGGCATGCCGAACCAGGTACAGGTTATGGTTCCCCACGCGACGGTCATCAGGGATAGATAGAGCATCATGAAAAGGCCCGTAGCTGGCTTCCCTCCCTTGGCGTAGGTCCGAACGATCGAAACGCACGCGAGAACGGCGAGCAGGGAACCGTATCCCGCGTCCCCGAAAATCATGGCGAAAAAGACGCCGAAGAAAAGCAGGAACCACAGCGAGATGTCGATTTCCCGGTAACCGGGCACCGTGCCGAGAAATTCGAGAAGCGGGGATATGAGGTTCACGAAACGGTTGTTCCGCACCATGGTCGGGACGGCGTCCTCCTCGGACGGATCTTCGGATATGCACGCCCATCCGTGCTTTTTCGCCGCGTCCATGACCTCGCCAATCCCTTCGACGGGAACGAAACCGGTGAGCCAGGCGACCGTCGCGTTCGCGTGAACCGCCGCGGTCTCGCCGGGAGAGGCTTCGTCTCCAAGGCGAATCGTCGGCATCCCCGAGCGGATCGTCTCGAATTCGATGGCCGCGAGTACTTCCGAACGGTACGCGGTCAGCGCCGGAATCCACGCGGATTTTTCCGCGAGGGAACGTTCGCACTCGGGTATCTCCGCGAGCGCGCGGCGGAGTTCCTCCCTGAGTTCGACCGTCGGCTTCGCCGGCATGACGAGTTCCCTCGCACCAGCGGGCATTTCCGCGTGAAGGAGGTCGTCTTCGCCCCAGATTACGCAGCGAATCGATTTCTTGTCGCGGTTCAGTACGATCGAACGAACCGTCGCGGGAAGCGAGGTGTACTCCTGGACAGTCATTTCGAACGGGAAGAGATACAGACCCCGTTGCGCCAGGGCGTCGAAATCGAGCGGATTGACGTCGCCCCACGCGTCGAAGCGCTCTAGCTCGCGCGTAAGAGACACGACGGTTTCCTGTGCGGCGCGTTTGCTGTCCCGTATGGACAAGACCTCGGCGACGGACGACTGGGGGTTCGCGTCCATTACGACCGAGGCCTTTGCGTCAACGGACTTCGGGGCGGCTTTCCCGGGAGCGGCCTCGGTCAGGAGGGCGATCGCCTGGTCGAGGGAGGCAAGGGAGGACTGCAAGTCTGTCAGGGTTTGACCCGAGGCGGCCCTGCGCTCGACGTGCATGACGCCCGTCTTTCTGAGGATCTTCAGGGCGGTCTCGCGCTCTCGGTCAAGGACGACGAGGGTCACCTTCTTCATGGGTACGATCATACGGCCGCCTCCCCGCTCGCGACTTCGAGGTTCTTCTTGGAAATCTTTCCGCGAACGACGGCGGCTACCTGCTGGTCGCCGAGATATACGGTGATCTTCTTGATATTCGCCCTCGTTTCGGGAATCTTGACCTTCTCGAAGAGGTTTACGCGCTGGGTCGTCGTCCGCAACTCGACGTTGAGGAGGCGTACCTGCTCGTCGAGCACGCGGGCCTCGAGGTCGAGCGCGAGCACGCGCTCGAGCCTGTCCGAGGCGGTGTCGATCCAGAGGGGTTTCGCGTACAGGTCGTAGCCGACGCGGTCGAAGTCCGCGCCCTCGAAGACCGGTATAGATACTCCCGCGATGTTGCCGGTCGAGGTTCTGACCTCGCGGATTTGCACGGTATCCGGATCGAAGGAATCGGCCTCGCCGAAAACGGCTATCCAGGCGTCGAACTCCGCGTTGAGCGCGTCACGCTCCGAGCGTACCGCGGTCGCGCGGGCCTCGATGGAGCGTATTTCCGTCTGCAACTGCTGTTTCTTCAGCTGCAGCGTCGGAAGGTACCGCCGGTACATCTTGAGGCTTTCCTTCTGGGACTTCAGCTCGTTTTTGGTCAGCTTTATCGCCATTACGCTCGGCTCCTGTCAGCCTTTCGGCCAATACTGGTTGATGAGCTCGCTCTTGATTCCGGTCTCCGCGGGCGTGAAACACTCGGCGAGTATCTTCCATCCGGCGTCAAGCGCGCCCTCGAGCGGGATGTTCACGGTAAGGTCCATCATCTGGGCCTCGAACATCGAGCCGAATTTCAGGAGCTTGCTGTCCCACTCGGACATCACGAAGCCCATCGACTTCTTCTCGAGGGTATCCTTGTAGGAAGAATAGAGCTTGATCATGTTGTCCATGAGCGCGCGGTGGTCGGGTCGCGTCTTTCCGTTGACGTTCTGCTTGAGTCGGGAAAGGCTTCCGAACGGCTCGATTCGCCCGTTCTTTAGGTAGAACTGTCCTTCGGTGATATAACCCGTGTTGTCGGGAACGGGATGCGTGACGTCGTCGCCCGGCATGGTGGTGACGGCGAGAATCGTCACGGAACCCGCGTCGTCGAAGTCGACCGCCTTCTCGTAGCGCGCCGCGAGCTGGCTGTAGAGGTCTCCCGGGTATCCGCGGTTCGACGGCACCTGTTCCTGGATGATGGCGATCTCCTTCATCGAGTCGGCGAAGTTCGTCATGTCGGTGAGGAGGACGAGAACGTCCTTTCCCTGAATCGCGAACTGTTCGGCGACGGCGAGGCACATGTCGGGTATCATGATGCATTCTACCGTCGGGTCGGCGGCAGTGTGCACGAACATCGCCGTACGGCTCATCGCGCCGGCGTTCTCGAGGGTATCCTTGAAGAAGAGATAGTCGTCGTACTTGAGTCCCATGCCGCCGAGGACGATCACGTCGACCTCCGCCTGCATCGCGATGCGCGCGAGGAGCTCGTTGTACGGCTCGCCCGAAATCGAGAATATCGGAAGCTTCTGCGAGACGACGAGGGTGTTGAAAACGTCGATCATGGGAATGCCGGTACGGATCATGCGCTTCGCGATGATGCGCTTCGACGGGTTGACCGAGGGACCGCCGATAGGAACGAGGTTGTCCTTGAGCGAAGGACCCTTGTCGCGCGGCTCGCCCGAGCCGTTGAATATTCGGCCGAGCAGGTTGTCCGAGAAGCTGACGCGCATCTCGTTCCCGAGGAACCGTATGCTGTCGCCGGTCGAGACGCCGCGGCCGCCCGCGAACACCTGGAGGGACACGAGGTCGCCCGAGAGCTTGTTCACCTCCGCGAGGGACGAGCCGAACGAGGTCTCTATCTCGGCGAGCTCGCCGTACTTGACGCCGTCGGCCTTTACGGTGATTACAGAGCCGTTGATGGATTCGATCTTGCTGTATACCTTGTTCATGGCTTACTCCGCAACGCTCGCCGGCTCGTGCCGGTCAAGCAATTTTTCGCAAACGGCGTCGATTCCGTCGGCCTTTTCCTCGATGGCCGCGCGAATCTCCTTTTCGAGTTTCCTGAATCCGTCGGATTTCCACATCGAGTAATTGTAGTCGATGAATAGAAGCCGGGTCGAGTTGAACCACGCGCGAGCCTCGTCCTTGTTCCCGAAGGCGAACGTCGTGCCGAGAATCTCGAGTATCATGTAGAAGGTATGCGCCTGCCGCTCGGTAGACGCCGCCGCGTCGACTTCGTCGAAGGAGTTTTGCTGCAGGTAGACGGCGTCGAGAAAATTGCCCTTGAGGTACACGACGAAGTCGTCGAGGCTCGTTCCCTCCTCGCCGACGACCTTCATCATCTGCTCGACCTCGCTTCCCCTCCGGAGAAAACCGCGCGCGTACTCGACGGACTTCGCTTCGAGAACGCCCGGGTACTTCGACCAGGAATCGAGGGGATGGATAGCGGGATACTTTCGGGCGTCGGAGCGCTCGCGCGAAAGACCGTGGAAGGCGCCGACGACCTTGAGCGTCGCCTGCGTGACTGGCTCCTCGAAGTTTCCGCCCGCAGGGGAAACCGTGCCGCCGATCGTTACCGAACCGACGGTGCCGTCCTTGAGGCGGACGATGCCGGCCCGCTCGTAGAAGGCCGCGATATAGGATTCGAGATAGGCGGGGAAGGCCTCCTCGCCCGGGATCTCCTCGAGCCGTCCCGACATTTCGCGGAGGGCCTGGGCCCACCGGCTCGTGGAATCGGCGAGCAGGAGCACGTCGAGTCCCATCTGCCGGTAGTACTCCGCGAGCGTCACGCCGGTATAGACGGAGGCCTCGCGGGCCGCGACGGGCATCGACGATGTGTTGCAGATGATTATCGTTCGTTCCATCAGCGACTTTCCGGTGCGGGGGTCGGTCAGCTCCGGGAATTCCTTGAGAGTCTCGACGACCTCGCCCGCGCGCTCGCCGCACGCCGCGATAATGACTATGTCGACGTCCGCGTTGCGGCTCGTCGTATGCTGAAGCACGGTTTTTCCCGCGCCGAACGGGCCGGGAATGCAGTAGGTTCCGCCCTTCGCGACCGGGAAGAAGGTGTCGATGGTGCGGGTCTTGGTCATGAGCGTCTCCGTGGGCTTGAGCCGCTCCGCGTAGCAGTCGATGGCGCGCTTGACCGGCCAGTTGAAGCTCATCGTGAGCGGTATCACGTTCCCCCGCTCGTCCGTCACCTCGGCGACCGTATCCTTGAGGGCGTAATTCCCCGCGGGTTTCACCGATTTGACGGTGTAGGTTCCGTACATCCCGAATGGCACCATGATGCGGTGCGTGAAGCTTCCTTCGGGCACGGTACCGATGGAATCCCCGCGGGTAACGCGGTCGCCCGGCTTCGCTACGGGGGTAAAATCCCACTTCGTGTCGTCATGGAGGGGATCGAGGTACATGCCCCGTTCGAGGAAGTATCCCGCCTTCGCCGCGAGTTCCGGAAGCGGATTCTGCAGGCCGTCGTACACCTGGCCGAGAAGGCCGGGCCCGAGTTCGACCGAGAGCATTTCACCGGTAAAACGAACAGCGTCCCCGACCGAGATTCCCTTCGTTATCTCGAAGACCTGGAGCTGTGCGACCTCTCCGCGGATTCGTATTACCTCGCTTTTCAGGCTCTTGCCGCCGACCTCGACATACCCCACCTCGTTGAGCGAAACGTCGCCCCCGAACCGGACGCTGATCATGTTGCCGTTAACGGCGACCACGGAACCTTTGGTATCTGTCATGCTTCTTCTCCAAGAATCTGGTTATAGATTGCGGAATACGCCTCGCGGCCGGCCTCCGCCGTAAAGCGGTCGGTTCGCTCGCGCAAGAGCAACCGAACGGCGTACGCGAAAACCGCGTCGGAATCGAAATAATGGCCGACCGAAAGCTCGTCCACCCATGAAGACCGAACGGTTTCGAGATACCGTTCCGCCGCGAGCGGATTGTCGAACGCGACTGCGGCCTTCGCTACGTTCAACGCGTCGCGCGACCTTCTGACGTCCTCGTCCTCGAGCATGGTCAGGTTCGCCTCCCGCTTGAGCCTCGCGGCGCGCACGCGCGAAAGCGCGAGGCGCAGGGAACGTTCGCGCGAATACCACTCGCGGAGGAAACGCGATGTTACCGGCGATCCGTCCCGGGGCGGCTCGAGGGAGAGCGAGACGAGCACGCGCCTGTCGGCTGCCGAAAGAAAACGCTCGGCGAGCTCGCGAAAGCCCTTGCTTGAAAGAATGACGGGGGCGCCGGGAAGTACGCCCGGAACCTGCGCCATCAGGTAATAGTAACTCCCCACGGGCTTACAGCTCCCCGGACGCCGACTTCAGTATCTCGGCGACGCGCGGGTTGAGATACGCCGAAAAAAGCGACGCGACAGCCTCCGCGGAAAAGTCGTAATAGGCCGAACCGTCTTTCATGCCGACGCGGAAACCGCCCGCGAGGGAGGCGTCGGCACCCAAAACGAGACCCTTGTCCATCTCGGCCTTGAGGGCCGCCTTGAAGGTCGACTCGAGCTTTGCCAAGTCGGACGGCGAGAGAAGTATGGAAACGTCCGCGGACCCGGAGTTTGCTATCCATGCCTTGACGGCGGCGGGAACGAGGTCCTTGAGGGCCTCGCCGGACATCGCGGAACCGGTCGCGGACGAAACGAGGGCGGAAAGCTCAGAAACGACGCTGTCGCGAAATGATATGAGGATATTCCTGCCGGATTGCCTGATCGAGGCGACCGCGGCCTTCTCGAGGCGTTCCGCGTCGGCGCGGGCGGCCTTTTCGATCGCCTCCGCCTCGGCGCGCGCCCCGGCCACAATCTCGGCGGCCTTGGTCCGCGCGTCGCTCACGATCTGCGAGGCTTGCGCCTCGGCGGCGTCGACGCCGTCTTTCCGTATCTTGTCAACAAGCTCCTGCAACTGAACGTCCATATTCACCTCTCAAAGTGTTTCTCGTATCCGCGCGCGGGCCGTTGTTTCCCGTCGCTAAAAATCGAAATGCCAGACGGTCTCGTGTTCGTAGACATCGCCCGGCAGAAGTATCGAGTCGGGGAATTCTGGGCGGTTCGGGGAATCGGGAAAGTGCTGTGTCTCAAGGCAAAACCCGCCCTGCTTGCGGTATGCCGCGCCGTCCTTTCCCGGCTCGTCCTCGAGGTAATTCCCGGTATAAAACTGTACGCCCGGCTGCGTCGAATATACGGTAAGCGACCTGCCGGACACGTGGTCGAAGACGCCCGCGACGGGATTCGGGCCTTCGCCCGCCCGGTTGATCTCCCAGGTATGATCATACCCGCCGGTAACCGCGGCGATATCCCTTCCGATCGGCTTCGGCGTCCTGAAGTCGAAGGGAGTTCCCGCGACGTCGTCGATGGCTCCCGAGGGGATGGCGGCCGAATCGACCGGAACGTAGCGGTCGGCGAAAAGCTGTACGGTGTGATCGAGAACCGATCCCGCCGCGTGGCCGGCCAGGTTAAAATACGTGTGATTGGTCAGGTTGACCGGGGTAGCTTCGGTAGTCGTAACGCGATACCGTAGCACGATGTCGTCCTTTTTGGTCAGGGCGTAGGTGACGCGGATATCGAGTTCTCCGGGAAAGCCCTGCTCGCCCGAGGGGCTCTTTCGGCTGAACACGACGCCGCACTCGCTCGACGTCGAAAAGGGTTCCGCGTCCCAGAGAAGCTTATGGTAACCGGGATTCCCCGAATGGAGGCAGTTTCCGTTGTCGTTGGCGGTCAACGCGTGCTTCTTTCCCGCGAGTTCGAACGAGGCCTTCGCGACGCGATTCGCGAAACGTCCGACTATACAGCCGAAAAAAACGTTGTTCGAAACGTACCCTTCGAGGGTCGGATAGCCGAGCGCGACGTCGTCCGTGACGCCGTTCGAGTCCGGTACCATGATGCTCGTGATGGCGCACCCGAAGTCGGTCACCGAGAAAGACATCCGCTTGTTCGAGAGGGTGTAGAGGGAAACTTTCTTGCCGTTGGAAAGGAAGCCGAAAGGACGTTTCTTTATCTTCATGCGGATTCTCCCAGAGTTCGACTATAACTACAGTGTAACGAACGAAACCGGTCTTTGCAAGACCGGACGCTTGCCACCGGCGTTTTTCGGGGATATAGTCCTAGCGTACGGAGGCGAGCGTGGGAGGCTTTTACGACAGACTGGGCGACATCCTTCGGGACCGGCTCGATTCGGACGCCGATCCCTTCGAAACATGGGAACCCAACGAGGGAAAGCCCAGAAGCGCCGGGGACCGACGCGAACGAACGCCCCCGCCCCGCCGCTCCTCAAGGCCCGAACGGATCGCCGTGCCCGACGAACTCGTCGAGGACTTCAGGGTTCTCGGGCTTCCGCCCGGAGTTCCGCTTGCGGACTGCAAGGCGGCGTGGAAGCGACTCCTGAAACGGTACCATCCCGACCATCACGCGCTCGACGGCGATACCGAACGCCGGAACACCGACGTATCCGTCCGCCTTACCGCGTCATTCAGGCGCATCTCGAGCTGGTTCGAGACGGGGGACGTCCCCGCCGGTTCCTGACCCGCGCCGAAACGGGGACGTTCGGCCCTCCGGGGCCTTCAGTCCTCGGCGACGTCGCCGATCTCCCCTTCCGCGATGTCCCCTTCTCCCGCTTCCTTTCCCGCGATGCCGTATTCGTCCAGTTTCCGGTGCAGGGTCTTGCGTCCGATCCCGAGTATCTCCGCGGTTCTGCTCTTGTTCCCGTTGCACGACGACAGGGTTTGCAGGATGATCTCGCGCTCCGCGTCCGATAGCGTCGAGCCGACGGGAATCGACACGGAGGGAACCCCGTCGCCGGGGCGGATCGAGGGCGGAATATCCTCGAGGGTGATCGTGGGACCCGACGAGAGCACCACGGCGCTCTCGACGCAGTTTCTCAACTGCCTGACGTTTCCGGGCCAATCGTAGGCGTACAGCGCCGAACGGGCCTTCGGGTCTATCCCCTCGATCCGCTTTCCGTTTTCCTCCGCGAACTCCCGCATGAAAGCCGATATCATGAGCGGAAGGTCGTCCTTGCGCTCGCGCAGGGGCGGCACGTGTATCCTGACGACGTTGAGACGGTAGAACAGGTCCTCCCTGAAGCGGCCTTCCGAGATCTCGCGCTCGAGGTCTCGGTTCGTCGCCGTCACGACGCGAACGTCGACCTCGAGAGTCTCCTCCCCGCCGACGCGCTCGAATTTCTTCTCCTGTAGCACGCGCAGTATCTTGATCTGGACGCTTTGATCGATCTCGCCGATCTCGTCGAGGAATATCGTGCCCGAGTGCGCGAGCTCGAAGCGGCCGCGCTTGCGGGACACGGCGCCGGTAAACGAGCCTTTTTCGTGCCCGAAGAGCTCGCTTTCGAGCAGGGTTTCCGCGAGCGCGGCGCAATGCACCTTCACGAACGGGTTTTCCTTCCGCGGAGAAAGGTTGTGAAGGGCGTTCGCGATCAACTCCTTTCCGACCCCGCTTTCGCCCGTGATCAGCACCGAGGCCTTCGTCGGCGCGACGCGACGGACCACCTCGAACACCTTCACCATGGCCGGACTCTTCCCGATGATGTGCTCAAAGGACTTTCGTCCCTCCATCTCGCGCTCGAGTTCGCGGTTCTGGAG
>JAEWMY010000033.1 GCA_023393015.1 Spirochaetota bacterium | reverse complement strand
GTTCCCACAGCTTTTGGTTACGTTTATAGCATATTGGGCATCCGCGCTGATTGCAGGAGTTATATATTGTTTTGATTAAGCCGCATTTAGGACACTGAACAACTCGTCCGCCATATCTAGTTGTTCGGCATTCCTTCATATTCTTTAGTGAGCGTTTAAGCTTTGCAGAAATGGGGAATGAGGACCGCAACGCGACGGCGCAAATTTGTTCCAGAATGCGAGATTTCATACACCCTTTTTTAGCCATTTATTGATTAATGGCTAAAAAATAAGGTGCATACTATGTAATCATTTTTTCTTCGCGCGCCGAAGGCGACCGACTAACATTAATTGGACTGTTCCTTGGTAAAATGGTTGTGCTGAATAATTGCAATGTAAGATGTGTTGTGGATAGTGGTATTCTGTATGAAGAAGAGCCATAGCACAGAGTTTGCTCGGGAGTTTGGCAGTAGAATCCGTGCCGAAACAACGTGATTACTACAGTCGATCGAACAATGCCATAGTATTCGATCGAGTTGTCATGCCTTTTGTCAGTTTATAGGGTTATGACTAAGGCGTAATACTTAAGAGTTAGGTGTGGTGTGTTGTCCATTTTCTGACGTTAGACGTAACAATATAACCTGCTTATAAGTATTAGAAGTAGTATAGCATGATTGTCGCTTTTGTCACTGAAAAAGACTAAAATGTCCATACTATATATAGGATTGAGAGAAGATTGTTTACTGTGTAGAAGAGCCGGCAAAGTTTGACCAAGACGGTCTTGCAATATCCTGGTTCCTATAGTTGCCGTGATATAGATGGATTAAGATTCGTGTTATGGAACGGAGATCCTAACTATCCAGGTTATCAAGCGGGCTTCGTACTCCTGAAGGGCCCTTGTTGAGGACATGCGTGTAGATCATAGTCGTTTTCAGGTCACTGTGTCCGAGGAGTTCCTGGACTGTCCGGATGTCATAGCCGCTTTCGAGGAGATGCGTCGCGAAAGAGTGACGGAAAGTGTGACACGAGGCTCGCTTGCTTAATCCTGCCTTGAGTACAGCCTCGTGAACCGCTCGCTGGAGGCCCGTTTCGTCCATGTGATGTCGGCCCTGTTCGCTGGTTGCGTCGTTTTTCCAGCGGCGATCCTGGGGAAACACCCATTGCCAGCACCATTCACTCGAGGCATACGGGTATTTTTTGTCAATTGCCCCGGGAACGGGGACTTTTCCGAAATTATCGGCGAGGTCGAGCGTGTGAATCGCGCGAATCCGCTCGAGATGCTCGAGAAGCGGCGCTTTGAGCGAATCGGGCAGCATTGTCACGCGATCCTTGGCACCTTTGCCGTTTCTGACGAGAATTTCGTTTCTGTCGAAATCGATATCCTGAACGCGTAGGCGTAGGCATTCCATAAGACGGAGACCTGTTCCGTACATGAGTCGGGCCGCGAGCCTCTTATCCCCCTTGAGAAAGGAGAGTACGTGCCGTACCTCCTTGCGGCTCATGACTACCGGAAGTTTGGAGGGTTTTTTGGCGCGAATGACGTCGCCAATGGCGTCGACAGGCCTGTTCAATACCGAGCGGAATAAAAACAGAATGGCGGCCAGGGCCTGATTCTGAGTCGAAGAACTGATCTCCGAGGTTACCGCAAGCGAGGTGAGATACGAATTGATATGCGATTCCGACATTGACTCCGGATTTTTCCCCTTATGAAAGGAGAGAAAGCGCGTTATCCATGTGAGATAGGCCGTGCGGGTTCGGGGACTGTAGTGGCGTGCGTCAAGAGCGGCTCGATATCGCGTGAGAATTCCGGAAGTCGCGGTGCTCGCGGGGTGTACGGGCGTCCCTGGATGTGTGCTTTGACGCGGGATTGCGGGTGGTTTGTAGGTAGGAGGCGTATTGCATCCCTTTCGTGATACGGGCGGAGCGGTAGATCGCGGCAATAAAGCGGCCGCGCGAGGCTTGATAGTCGGCGGATTCAGAGACGTATTAGGGATGTGATCGTCCTGTTTTGAATGGGATGTGGTTTTTTGCCGGTTTTTCTCGCCAAATCGCGGGACTTCGGAGTGCTGTGACACGGTTGTGAGACGGTTTTTCGAAGTGATGGATTCGGTAGTACACGGCGGTGCCCTGAAGGTAAACAGGTCTGTCTTATATAGAAGCAAAAGGAGATTATCGATATTGGATTGGGTCGCGGGAAGCACCCAGGATTTTGAGCGTGCATCCCAAAATGTACCTTGGATTTTATAAAACATATAGTTGTTGGCAAAAAAATCAGATACGGTAATGGAAATCTGGGTAAGCGTGTATGGTCGAATGCTCAGGATCATGCAAAGGATATCATGTGTTTTTCGGTTTGTGCCCGAAAACGTGGGAATGTCTGGTGTTGGGAAGGCTTCTTTCGTGAGAAAATCGGTGTGAGAGAGTTTTAGTGTATCAGTAAAGTTTATGCAGCGGGATTGCATAAATATGCAGGAATGTGTAAGATGACGACATTCACGTTATTGTCAAAGAGGACATGAGATGCATACGATTATCGAGAAAAAGCAGTTCTCGGACGAGGTGTTTTACCTGAGGGTAACCGCGCCCGAGATCTCGCGGAACAGGAAAGCGGGCCAGTTCGTGCTGGTTCAGATAGATACGGATTTCGGCGAGCGCATTCCGCTCACCATCGCCGACGCGAACGCGGACGAGGGATGGATCGCCCTCGTCTTCCAGACTGTCGGGGCGACGACGCACAAACTGGCCCTGAAAAACGTCGGCGACAAGATCGAGGCCATACTCGGGCCGCTCGGGAGGCCGACTCATATCGAGAAGGTCGGAACCGTCGTGTGCGTGGGCGGAGGCATCGGCGTCGCGCCCTTGTATCCCATCGTCAAGGCGCACAAGGCCGCGGGCAACAAGGTCATCACGATCATCGGCGCGCGGACGAAGGAGCTCGTTATCCTCGAGGAGGAGATGAAGGCGGCCTCCGACGAGCTCATCGTCGTGACGGACGACGGATCGTACGGCAGAAAGGGCCTCGTCACGGAGCCGCTCAAGGAAGTATGCGCGGGCGAGTGGAAAAGCCCGAATAGCGGCGCGACGGCGGAAGTTCCCGCCGAGGCCGTGGCGATCGGCCCTCCCATCATGATGAAGTTTTGCGCCGCGACTACGAAACCCTACGGCGTGCACACGGTCGTATCCCTCAACACGATCATGATCGACGGTACCGGTATGTGCGGCGGTTGCCGCGTGACGGTCGGCGGAAAGACGAAGTTCGTCTGCGTCGACGGGCCCGAGTTCGACGGACACCAGGTCGACTGGGACAACATGATGATGCGGATGAAGGCCTACAAGCCGCGTGAGGAAGCCGATCATCACAAGTGCCACATGGAGATGGAGGCCGCGCGTGTCGGGGATCCCGACGGGGCGAGTTCCGCCGAAGCGGCAAGTTCCGCGGGCGACGGCGCGGGGGGAAAGCGATGAGCCACAAGACGAAGGAAGAATTGACGAAGGACGCGGCCGCCCTGTGGGCGACGCTGAAGGACAAGACGCTTTCGCCGAAGGATCGCATGGCGATTCCGGCGCAGGAGATGCCGGCGCGCGAACCGTTGACGCGCGCGCGGGAGATGGACGAAGTCGCGCTCGGCTATTCGGACGAGCAGGCGAGGGTAGAGGCGGCGCGCTGTCTCGGTTGCAAGAACCGGCCCTGCGTGGCCGCGTGCCCGGTCGGCGTTCCGATACCCGAGTTTATCGCGTGCGTGCAGTCGGGCGACTACGCCTCGGCCGTCGCGACGATCAAGACGGCGAACCTCCTTCCCGCGATTTGCGGGCGCGTGTGCCCGCAGGAGCGCCAGTGCCAGAGCCAGTGCACGCTCGGGAAGTCCCTCAAGGACGTCGAAAAGTCGGTCGCGATCGGAAGGCTCGAGCGCTTCGTCGCCGACTGGGAGAGGGAGAACGGACTCGTGAGGCCGCCCGAGGTCGCCAAGGCGACGGGTAAGCGTGTGGCGATCGTCGGTTCGGGTCCCGCGGGACTCACCGTCGCCGCCGACGTCAGGCGCGCCGGCCATGACGTGACGATCTTCGAGGCCTTCCACAAGACGGGCGGCGTCATGGTGTACGGAATCCCGGAGTTCCGCCTGCCGAAGGCGATCGTCGCGAAGGAAGTCGAGACGTTGAAGGCGATGGGCGTCTCCTTCCGCACGAACTATCTCGTGGGAAGGACGGAGACGATCGAGAACCTCCTTGACCGGGAAGGCTTCGACGCCGCGTTTATCGGAACCGGAGCGGGTCTTCCGAAGTTCATGGATATCGAAGGCGAAAACCTCATCGGGGTGTTCAGCGCGAACGAGTACCTGACGAGGGCGAACCTCATGAAGGCCTACGACACCTCGCGGGCGGCGACTCCGCTCTACGAGGCGAAGACGGTAGGCGTGGTAGGCGGCGGCAACGTCGCGATGGACGCGTGCCGCATGGCCCTCCGGCTCGGCGCGGAAAAGGTATACTGCGTCTACCGCAGGACGCGCGGTGAGATGCCCGCGCGCGCCGAGGAGATCGCGCATGCCGAGGAGGAGGGCGTCGAGTTCCTCTTTCTCAGAAACCCGACGAAGATCGTCGGCGACGAGTCGGGCCGCGTGCGGGCCGTGGAGCTTCTCGAGTACGAACTCGGCGAGCCGGACGCCTCCGGAAGGCGGAGCCCCGTCGCGAAGGCGGGAACCGAGTACGAGCTTGCGATCGACGCGATGATCGTCGCGCTCGGAAACGAATCGAACCCACTCATGGCGCAGACGACCGCGGGGCTCGAGGTCACCAAACGCGGAAACATCGTCGTCGACGGAAAGCAGCGTACGAGCCTCAAGCGCGTGTGGGCCGGCGGGGACATCGTCCTCGGAGCCGCGACCGTGATCCTCGCGATGGGCGAGGGACGGAAGGCCGCCGCGAGTATCAACGCGTACCTCGCGGGCGACGAGCTCGATCAGGCGGACTGATCGCCTGACGGGAACATCGCTTGGCGGACTGACCGCTTGACGGGATCATCGGGCATTTCGTAGTCGTGACGTATATGGAAGAGCGCGGCGACGCCATGAGGCGTTTCCGCGTTTTTTTTCGCCGCGCGCTGGAAGTTCGGGAAATCGGGGTTATACTAACGGACGTGACGCGTGCGCGTCGTATTTAACCGCAAGGAGTATCATTCATGAGAAAAATTCTGGCATTCACGCTCGCGTGCGCCTTCGCGCTGCTTCCGTCGGCCGCGTTCGCCCAAGCGAACGGCAAATCGTACGTCATCAAGGAAGGCGCGTCGCTGTGGACGCTGAAGGGAAGCGCGATGACTTGGGTCGCGAGTCTCGGACTGGGGCAGGAACTGACGTCCGTGTCGAAAAACACCACGAAGGGATCGTACAAGGGAAACGATTTCGATCTCCTGAAGGTAAAGACGGACACGGGAGACGACGGCTACGTCATCGAGTCCCAAGTCGCCCGCGACGTGCGCTCGCTCGCGGCGGTAACCGGGTCGATCGCGACGCTCTTTTCGCAGCCGAACGACCGGGGCATAACGGATACGATCGTACAGAGAGCTTCCGTCGTCGCCGTCTCGGACGTTCCCGGAAGTTCCGAGTACTTCAAGGTTTCGGGATACGACGTCGCGCGCGGTTCCTATGTAACCAACAAGTTCATCCTCGTGTCGGACGTTTCCGTGCTTGACCGCGACGTCGGCGTGGCACTCCTCCTTTCGTCGCTCAAGGATCACAAGAAGAAGGCCCTCAAGGAAAAGACCCTGCAGATTATCAACCAGAAATATCCGGGATCCGCGTTCAGCCAGATCATCGGCGAGATCAAGTCGGCGTTCGAGCCGGGCACGATTCAGACCGAGGCCTTCGCCACGGCGCTGACCGCCACCGATACCGTCAACGTGCGCGACGTTCCCTCCGTGTACGGCGTCGCGCTCGTCGCCGTAAAGAAGGGCGAGAAGGTTACCGCAGTCGAGAAGACGATCGCGGAGTTCACGATAGGAAGCGATACGGGACGTTGGGTGAAGATCTCCGCCCCGCAGGAAGGCTGGGTGTTCGACGCCTGGTTCGTAAAGGGCGAGTAGTCTCGCATGGTACGCGATTACGTCGTCGCCACGGCGAGGGAGGGTTTCGTCGACGTGACGGAGCGCGTCGCCGAGGCGATCCGCGAAAGCGGGATCGGGGACGGCGTGTGCGTCGCCTTCTGCCCGCACACGACGGCGGGGATGACGATCAACGAGAACGCCGACCCCGACGTCGTGCGCGACATGCTGCTCGGGCTCGAGCGGGCCTATCCCGACCGGGCGGAGTTCCGTCATGCCGAGGGAAACTCGGCCGCCCACCTCAAGGCGAGCGCGCTCGGCTCGTCGGTCACGGTGATCGTGTCGGCCGGAAGGCCGGTACTCGGGACCTGGCAGGGCATCTACCTCTGCGAGTTCGACGGGCCGCGGAGCCGGCACCTTCTCGTGTCCGTGACGTAAGTGAGCGTAAGCAAAAATGAAAAAGACCGGGACGTATCCCGGTCTTTTTTTTTACGTCGCGCGACGTCATTGAGCCTTCGGCGTGACGTTTCGGCGCGGCGTGCCGGAGCTCTTACTTTTTTACGATCGCCTTGAGGACGGTGTCCTTGTCGATCTTCTTGGTGCAGAAGAACCAGTCATGGCAGGTGACACCAGCCTCCTTTCCGTCCATGCGATCCTTTGCGACTCCGCAGGAACCGGCGGTCGGGACGATGACGTCGTCTCCGGGTCGCCAGTCGGCGGGGGTCGCGACGGAGAATTCGTCGGCTGCCTTGAGCGCCTGGACGGCGCGGATGAGCTCGTCGAAGTTGCGGCCCATGCTGAGCGGGTAGTAGATCATCGCTCGGATGATGCCTTTCGGATCGATGATGAAGACGGCGCGGACGGCCTTCGTGTTGGACTCGCCCGGCTGTATCATTCCGTAGGCCTTGGCGACGTCCATCGTGATGTCCTCGATGAGCGGGAACTTGACCTCGACGTCCTTCATCCCCTTGTAGTCGATCTTATCCTTGATGGTGCGGAGCCAGGCGATGTGGCTGTAGAGGCCGTCGACCGAAAGGCCGACGAGCTTGCAGTTGAGCTCGTCGAATTTGGGCTCGAGGGTGGCGAAGGTCATGAACTCGCTCGTGCATACGGGCGTAAAGTCCGCGGGGTGACTGAAGAGGATAACCCATGATCCTTCGTACTGTTTGGGGAAATCGATCGGGCCCTGGGTGGTTACCGCCTTGAAGGCCGGGGCCTTTTCGCCGATGCGGGGAAGCGTGGTCGGTGCGGTTTGATTTTCCATGTCTGTGTCTCCTATATGGTAAGTGTCTGACATCTGTATTGCAATTTCCATGCCAAGAATAAAAAACTCGTAAACCTATACATCATAAAGAAATGATATCTGTCTGTTTGGGGCTGCAATAGGTTGAAGCATGTTTTTGCTTGAAAAACACCGAATTATCGTTGATAATCAAACCGATATGTCGTTAAACACCGAAAATACGTTGTCGCAATCGACAACGATGGAGATCGTTCTCGAGGCCCTTCACGAGCTCGTCGACTATGAACTCGCCGTGGTCCTGGGTCTCGAGGGAGGGGATACCCTGCGGGTGCATACCGCGACGGGTCCCTTGTCGGGGCCGCGGCTTTCGCATTTTTCCCTCTCGCTCGACAAGCGGCCTGATTTGCGACGGCTCCTCGACGAGGCGAAACCGAAATTGTTCAATGAGGACGAGGAGCACCTCGATACCTACGAGGAGATACTCGATATGCCCGACGGGCACTCCTGCCTCGCCTCCCCGCTTATCGTCTCGGGCGAGGTGATCGGGCTATTGACGCTCGACCACCGGCGGTGCGGGGTGTTCTCCCCCGAGATACTCAGGTTCATCGGGGTGATATCGCGGCTCATCGCCATCGCCCTCGTACAGGCGGGACACGAGGCGGAGTTGCAGGGCCGCGCGGCTCGGCTCGCCGAGGAGCGAAACCGGCTCCTCGCGCGGGACGCGGATGTCTACCGCTCTTTCGTCGGCGAGTCGCCCGCCTGGAAGGCGGTTATCGATCTCGTGACCCTCGTCGCCTCCACCGAGTCTCCCGTGCTCCTTCTCGGCGAGACGGGAACCGGAAAGGAGGAGGCCGCGCGGCTCGTTCACCGGCTGTCCGCGAGAAAGGACGGCCCCTTCGTCGCGGTGAACTGTTCGGCCTTTCCGGAGACGCTCGCCGAAAGCGAACTTTTCGGGCACGAGAAGGGCGCGTTTACCGGCGCGCAAGCGCTCCGGAAGGGGAGGTTCGAGCTCGCGAACGGGGGCACGCTATTTCTCGACGAGATCGGCGACCTTCCCGGCGAGATACAGCCGAAGCTTTTGCGGGTTTTGCAGGAGGGACGGTTCGAGCGGGTCGGCGGGGAACAGGCGGTTCGCGTCGACGTTCGGGTGATCGCGGCGACGCACGTCGACCTAGAGCGTTCGGTCGAGTCGGGTCGCTTTCGCGAGGACCTTTTTTACCGGCTGTCGGTGTTCCCCATCTCCCTGCCGCCGCTTCGCGAGCGCGACGACGACGCGATACGGCTCGCCGAGCTTTTCGCTTCGCGACTTCGATCGCGCGCCGGCTGGGAAGGCCTATCGTTCGCCGCCGAGGCGCTCGAGGCGATCGCGGAGCGACCGTGGCCGGGAAACGTGCGCGAGCTCCGGAACGCGGTGGAACGGGCGGCCATTCTCGCCCGGGGCGGGGAGATCGGGCGGGAGCACCTCGCGATGGCAGGACCCGGAATTCGCCCCGCGAACCGGACCGCGGCCCGGTCAACGCCGTGGGTCACGACCCTTGCCGAGGCGACGGAGCGGACGATACGCGAGGCCCTCGCCGCCTCGGGCGGGAAGGTGTACGGCCCCGACGGCGCCGCCTTGAGGCTCGGTATGAAACCGACGACGCTACAGAGCAAGATGAAAAAACTCGGGATTCGCGCGCGGTAGGAGGTGTCGGTGGCGGCAGAACTCAGGTTGCCGAGAGGCGCCTCTCCATCTTGAGGGAGTCGGCGCGGGACCAGTCGATCTCGAGTCCTCCCGCGCGCGCGAGTCCTTCCGTACAACCCGCGCACGCGCCGGTCCGCTCGGTGACGCATCGTTTACCCGGATAGATTTCGTATTTCTTCTTTACTTCCACCGGAGAGAAGTTCGGCATGAGTACGTTCGCGCCCGCCTTGAGCGCGTCGACGCGGTAATCCCTGTCCATGCTCCCGAGGGCGGTCGTGGCGGGGAGCCACGCGTTTCGCGTGACGAGGCGGAGAAGGGCGACGACGCGGAGGGTGAGACTTACGTCTCCCGCATTCGCGTCCGCGAACGGCGTGTCGGGGTGCGGGATAAAGGGGCCGACGCCGATCATGTCGAACTCGCGGGAGGCGAGGAAGCGGATGTCGCGCGCGAGGTGGGAGGTCGTTTGGCCGGGAGGGCCGATCATGACGCCGCTTCCTACCTGGTAGCCGAGTTCGCGGAGGGTTTCGAGGCACTCGAGCCTCGTCGAAAGCTCGCGGCCTTCGTGGAGGGAACGGTAAAGGTCAGGGTCGATCGACTCGACGCGGAGGAGGAAGCGGTCGGCGCCCGCATCCCGCCAGAGCGCGTAGTCCTCGCGCGATCGCTCGCCGACCGAGAGGGTGATCGCCATGTCGTACTTTTCGCGTATCGAGCGGATCGCGCTCGCGAGTTCGCGCGCGTCGTAGCCGTCCTCTCCGGACTGGAGGACGATCGTGCGGATTCCCGCCTCGTCCACGAGACGGGCGCTCATCACGATGTCGTCGGCGGAGAGGCGGTATCGCTCGGCCTTGCCGTTCGATCGGTTGAGTCCGCAGTACTTGCAGGTGTTCCGGCAATAACTCGAAAACTCGACGAGCCCGCGCACGACCATCCGCCTTCCGCAGTGCGCGTCGCGTACCGCTCGCGCCCTTTCGAAGAGAAGTTCGTTCTCTTCCGGATCGTCCGACTCGAGAAGGGTAACGAGCGCGGCCTCCGGGGCGTCGACGACCGCGGGGTCGTTCGCGTCAGGGAAAAGGTCTTCGACGAGCCGGGCGAAATCGTTCCGTATCATGAATGACCTCCGGACGTCAGGGCGTTTCGGTACGAGTCGAGGGCCGAGGGGAAAGGGGAAAGAGTGCGCTCGATGACGCCCTGCAGGGCCGAGATCGCCATTCCGTAGTTGGTGACGGGCACTCCCGCCTCTCTCGCGCGTTCGAGCCGCCAGAGCATCTCGCGTCGCGTGAGGGTGCAAGCCCCGCAGTGAACGGCGAGCTTGTAGCTCGAAAGGTCGGAGGGGTAGTCCTTGCCCGCGGCGTGGTCGACGGCGAGGTCGAGTCCCGAGTATTCGCGGAGCCAGCGGGGAATCTTGACGCGCCCGATGTCGTCCTCGAGGGCGTGGTGCGTGCAGGCCTCCGCGACGAGGACGCGGTCGCCGTCTTTCAGGCGGGAGATCGCGGCGGCGCCGGCCGCCATCGCGTCGATGTTTCCCTTGAAGCGCGAGAACAAAATCGAAAAGGTCGTGCAGGGAACTCCGGGAGGCGTGTCCGCGACCATCTTGAGGGCGACCTGGGAGTCGCACACGACGAGGTCGGGAGGAGAAGCGAGGCGGTCGAGAAAGGCGCGGTATTCGCGCTCCTTGACGACCGCGACCGCGGCGTCGGAATCGAGGGCGTCGCGGATCGCCTGCACTTGCGGGAGGATGAGCCGGCCCTTGGGCGCCTGGAGGTCGATCGGCACGATGAGACAGGCGAGCGGGAGGGACGAGCCCGCGGGGAGGAGGTCGCCGAGTATCGCGGGAGGCTCGAGGAAGGAATCGGGGCAGGCGGCGATGAGGAGCCGCTTGAACTCGGACATGACGCGTTCGCGCGATCCGCCGTCGCGCGCGGCAAGGGTACACGAAAGGGAGAAGACGTGCGGCGTCACCCGCGAGAGCGTCTCGAGAAATTCGGGCGAGCTTTCGGCGAGGTCCGTCTTGTTGACGGCGACGACGAGGGGCGTTTTTTGCGCGGCGCAGGATTCGGCGAGCGCTTTCTCGTACGGTCCCCATACGTTCGGTTCCGCCACGAGACAGGCGACGTCGCTCGAGGCGAGGGCCTCTTTCGTGCGGGAGACGCGAAGAATTCCGAGTTCGCCCGAGTCGTCGATCCCGGCAGTGTCGAGAAAGGTGACGGGTCCGAGCGGGAGGAGCTCCATGCTCTTTCTGACGACGTCGGTCGTCGTTCCCGCCACGGGAGAGACGATCGAGGTTTCCTGGTTCGTGACGAGGTTGACGAAGCTCGACTTTCCCGCGTTCGTGCGTCCGAAGATTCCGATGTGGAGGCGAAGGGCCTTGGGCGTCTGGTTCATGAAGTCCTTCCTTTGTCGGGCCGCGTCGCGCCGGGTTTTCCGGCGAGGTCGGGTTCGCCCGCGAAGCCGAGCGAGGTGAGCGCCGCGGGGGAGAGCGTCTTCTCGACCGTTTCGGATCCGAGCCGTTCGGCGAGGAAGGCGCGGAGCGGGAGGGCTCGCGCGTCGGCCCTCCATTCGTCGAGAAGTGTCTTGGCGCCGTCGTAGCCGACGAGCGGGACGAAGGCGGTGACGGTCATGGGGTTCGAGTCGACGAGGCGGGCGCACGCGGCTTCGTCGGCGCGGATACCCGAGACGTGCCGGGCGAGCGTTCCCGCCGCCGCGACGTAGAGTTCGAGCGACTCGATCATCGCGTCCGCGACGAGCGGCAGGTATTCGTTTATCTGGAGCGTCCCCTGCGAGGCCGCTTCAGCGACGACGGAGAGGGACGCGCGCATGCGCATGCCGCACTGGATCGCCGCCTCGAGTATGACGGGGTTTACCTTCCCGGGCATGATCGAGGAGCCCGCTTGGACCGCGGGAAGGAGGAGCTCGCCGGAGTGCGCGAGGAAGCGGAGGTCGCGCGAAACCTTGACCAGGTTCGACGCGGCCGCCTGGAAAATCCCGGCGACCTCGACGAGGGCGTCCGAGTTCGCCGTCTGGTCGATGAGGTTTTCAGCGCGCGCGAGCGGGTAGCCGGCGATCTCGCGGAGCAAGTCCGTCGCGCAGAAGACGTAGCGGCGGGGCGAAGCGAGCGCGGTCCCGACGGCGGTGCCGCCGAGGTTCACGACGCGGAGGCGTTCTTCGCACTTGAAGGCCCTCCAGCGGTCGCGGCCGACGCATTCGGCGAAAGCGGAGAACTCGGCGCCGAGCGTCATGGGGACGGCGGGCTGCGTTTCGGTGCGGCCGACGGTGACGACGCGCGCGAATTCCTTTTCCTTCTTTTGGAGTTCGCCCTGCAGGACTTGCGCCGCGCCCGCGGCCTCGCGGACGAGGCCGATGAGGCACACCTTGAGGGCCGTGGGATACGTGTCGTTCGTGGATTGGTGGAGGTTGACGTGGTCGAGAGGGCTGACGGCTCGGGACGGAAAGCCCGCCGCGCGCGTGTCGGCCGGCTGGACACGGGACGATTCCGCCGACAGAAATTCCGTCGCTCGGTTCGCGAGCACCTCGTTCAATGCCATGTTCGTCGAGGTGCCGGCGCCTCCCTGGAGGGCGTCGATCGAGAAGAGGGCGTCGTGAACTCCCGAGGCGACCTCGTCGGCGGCGCGCTCGATCGCGCCCGCGATATCGGGGTCGAGCCAACCGGTTTCGGCGTTCGCGCGCGCGCAGGCCTTCTTGACGAGGGCGTAGGCGCGCACGAGCCGCGGGCTGACCGCGCGGCCCGAGAGACGGAAGTTGTCCATCGCGCGACGGGTATGGATGCCGAGGAGGTCGCCCGCTTCCAGGGTCATCTCGCCGAGTTGGTCGCGCTCGACGCGCGTCGTTCGAGCGCCGGTCGCGCCGTTGTCGCGCGCGTCGCGTTCGGTATCGGCTTCCATGGATTCTCCTAGAAGTAGAGGTCGCGCTCGCCCGCGAGGATTTTCTCGCGTGCCTTGACGAGGTGTTCCCACATCGGCTCGGAGAAGTCGGCGGGCACGCGCGCGCGTATTTCCTTCATCTCCTTGTCGATGATTTCGTCGCCGATCTTCTTCGTCTCGGGGCTCGCGAAGTCCTCGAGCCATTCCTGGAAGGTGAGAACCGCGTTGAGCTTGCAGAAGCATCCCTCGCGGCCCGAACCGAGCGCGTCCATGATCTTCTTTCCCGTGCGGCCGCAGCGGTAGCCCGCGGTGCAGAAGGAGACGATGTGTCCCATCGACGCGAGCTCGCGGATGATCTCGTCGAGGCTCCGCGTGTCGCCGAGTATGAACTGCTGGGTGTTTTCCCGCTGGTCGTGCGCGGAGAAAGCCTCCGTGTAGGCGCCGATGCCGACTCTCGTGTCCGCGTCGCGCTGTGTGCACATCTTGATGACCGAGCGGAGCATCTCTGGCTTTTCCCGGTTCGTGACGATGAGCCCGGCGTAGGGTACGGCGAGGCGGATGCAGGCGATGAGGTAGCGGAAGTCGTCGTCGCTCACCCAGTGCTTGACCCATGAGAAGTCGGTGTCGGCGGCGGGTTCGAGACGCGGAACCGAGACGGTGTGGGGTCCGAGACCGAAGCGCTTCTCGAGGTCCCGCGCGTGCGCGACGAGTCCCATCACCTCGAACTTCCAGTCGGCGAGCCCGAAGAGGGCGCCGACGGCGACGTCGTCGATCCCGGCGTCCATCGCGCGGTGGAGGGCGTAAAGACGCCAGCGGTAGTTGCCCTTGAGCGTGCCTTCGGGGTGTACCTCGGAGTAGGCCTTCTTGTTGTAGGTTTCCTGAAAAACCTGATAGGTGCCTATACCGGCCTCGTGGAGCTTTTTCAGGCCCTCGACCGGAAGGGGGGCCGCGTTCACGTTGACGCGGCGGATCTCGCCGACGCCGCCCCTGACCTTTTCCTTGATGGCGTAGATACGCCGCATGCTCTCGGCGATGTAGTCGGCGTCGGTGTCGGGATGTTCGCCGTACACGACGACGAGACGCTTGTGGCCGATCTTGGAAGCGAGCACGCGGGCCTCGGCCTCGATCTCGTCCATCGTGAGGACGCGCCGCTCGATCGATCCGTTCTCGCAGCGGAAGCCGCAGTACTTGCAGGAGTTGACGCACTTGCTGCCGCAATAGAGCGGGGCGAAGGTGACGACGCGGTTGTCGTAGACCTTGGTCTTGATCTCGCGCGCGGCCTTGAAGACCTCTTCCTTGAGCGCGGGGTCGGTCACGTTGACGAGGGCGGCGACGTCCGCGGCCTCCATGAGCTTGATGTCGTAGGCCTTCTTGATGATCGCCCTGATCCGTTCGGGGGAGGCGCCCTTTCCGCGCTCGATCTCCGACTCGATCGCCTCGTCGTCGATAAAGTCCTTGCCGCCGACGAGGTAGCGGTCGATCTCGTCCTGCTTGATCAGGTTCCGTTTCCATTCCGCCACGGAAACTTTCGTTCCGGTAGTCGCGTCTTTCATGTGTTGCCTCCCTAAATTTTCGCGAGCGTGGACTTGACGGTGACGCCGGGGATTTGCCCGAGCTTGCCCGTCAGCGAGCCGATGCGGTCCGTGGACGCGTCGACGATGAGCGTGATGATGTTGAGGTCTCGTTCGTGGTAGGGAAGGCCCATGCGTCCGAGCACCATGTCCCCGAAGGGCGTGAGGGCGTCGTTGACGAGGTTCGCGCTTTCGGCGCGGTTTTTGACGATGACGGCGACTACTCCGACCGACCGGTTTTCCATCGAGGGGCCTCCTTGAGAGCGCTCGCTCCGCGGAGGGACGGTCCGGTTTCGTCATGCGGCGCGAGAGCCGGCGTATCCCCTCGGGGGCTAGTCGGGCGCGTCGATGAAGGAAAGCTGGTATCCGTCCCTTGGCTTCAGATTCGGTCGAACGTTCCAGGCGACGTTCGACATTCTCCTGACCGCAGGCTGGCTATACCTAACCGTAGTATATCGCGAAAAAAATATCAATATGGCGACGGCGGTTTCTCAGGTCGATTGCCCGAATTCGATCGTCGAGACGATCCGGCCGTCAAGCGTCTTCGTCCAGATGCCGTCGGAGGAGATCAGCGCGTAGCCCGGCTCGCTTCCTTCTTTCGGTAGGGAGGGAGACCCGGGATTGAGGAAGATGAGCCCGTCCCTGCGCTCGAGGAGGGGTACGTGCGTGTGTCCCGAAATGAAGATGTCTCCCTCGGCGAGCGGCGGGTGGTTGCCCGCGTCGAAGAGGTGGCCGTGCGTCGCGAAGCAACGTCTTTTCCCGGTGAAGAAGACGAGGTAGTCTCCCGTGCAGGGAAACTCGAGAAGGGCCTGGTCGACTTCGCTGTCGCAGTTTCCGCGCACGCCCATGATACGGAACTTGTGCGCGTTGATGAGCGGGGCGAGCGCTTGCGGATCGTAGCCCTCCGGGATCGGGTTGCGGGGACCGTGGTTGAGATAGTCGCCCGCGATGACGAGCCAGTCGGCTCCCTCGCGCGCGAAGGCTTCCATCGCCCGCTCGAAGGCGGGAACCGATCCGTGGATGTCCGAAAGAACGAAAAATTTCATGCGCGTCCTCCTTGTCTCGTATCAATCGCTGGCGATCGCCGTCAGTCGCCGTTCGACGTCATTCGTCGGCCGACGCTCCGATCGCCTTCATGATGAACTCGCCGTATCGCTCGGCCTTGATTTCCCCGATGCCGTGCACGGCGAGGAGTTCCGCTTTGCTTTCGGGACTCCTTACCGCGATATCCTCGAGGGTACGGTCGGAGAAGATGACGTAAGGCGGGACGGCGGCCGCCTCGGCGAGACCCCTCCGCATCGCCTTGAGCGCCGAAAGGCGGCGTTGCGCGTCGACGTTGGCGGGGTCGATCGAGGACGCGGCCCGTCGTTTCTTGGGGAAGGCAAGGGACGCGCCGTCGGCGTTCGGACCGTCCGTGTTCGCGTCCGCCGGGTCCCGCGTGCCCGCCGGGTCCCGCGTGCCCGCCGCCGGCAGGGATCCGCGCGGCCTGAAGGGAAGGACGATGGGCGTCCGCCCGGAAAGGGAATCGCGGGCGTCGGCCGTGAGGGAGAGCACGGAATAGTCGGCCGACTTCGCAAGATAGCCCGCCTCGACGAGAAGCCGGGCGATCTCGAACCATTCGTCCTTCTCGAGTTCCTTGCCGATTCCCCAGGTCGAGAGCGCGGTGTGCTTGTTTTCGACGACGCGCTTCTGGCGCGAGCCGAGGAGGACGTCGATGACGTAGGCCGCGCCGTAGCGCTCGCCGGTGCGCACGACGCACGAGAGGAACTTTTGCGCCTGCACGGTGACGTCGACGTCGACGGCGTCGGGCCGGTCGCAGACGTCGCAGCAGGAAAGGCTTTGCTTCACGCCGGCTTCCCGCGCGCCGGTAGTCTGTCCGTAGTCGGAGCGCTCGAGCGTTTCGCCGAACCAGGAAAGGAGAAGCTCGCGGCGGCACGAGCGGGCGTCCGCGTAGTCGGTCATCGCCTTGAGGTGTTCTTCGGCCGCGCGCGATTCTTTCGCGGAAAGGTCTTCCATGAAGAACTTGATCTTGCGGGAGTCGCCGTAGTTGTAGAGGAGCAGGGCGGTCGCGGGGTTTCCGTCCCGGCCCGCGCGGCCGATCTCCTGATAGTACTGCTCGAGGCTTTTCGGGAGGTCGAAGTGGATGACGAAGCGCACGTTCGGCTTGTTGATGCCCATGCCGAAGGCGATCGTCGCGACGACGATTTTCGCCTCGTCGCGGAGGAACTTCCGCTGGTTTTCGGTCCGCGTTTCGTCCGAAAGGCCCGCGTGGTAGGGGACGGCCGCGTGTCCCCGCGAGGAGAGTTCTTCGGCGACGTCGTCCACCTGCTTCCGGGAGAAGCAGTAGACGATGCCGGACTCGTCGGCGCGGTCCGCGAGAAAGTCGAGTATCTGATGGACGGGGTTTTTTTTCGGCCGCACCTCGAGGTAAATGTTCGGGCGGTCGAAGCTCGCGACGAACTCGGCGGGGTCCTTGAGCGCGAGGTTGCGCTTGATGTCCGCCCTGACGCGCGCCGTTGCCGTGGCGGTGAGGGCGAGGAAGGCCGCCTCGGGGAAGACGTCGCGGAGGGAGGCGAGCGAACGGTATTCGGGACGAAAGTCGTGGCCCCAGTCGGAGATGCAGTGCGCCTCGTCGACGGTGACGCAGTCGACGCGCGTTTCGGCCAAAAGCTCGCGCACGCGGTCGGTCGCGAGGCTCTCGGGCGCGAGGTAGAGGAGCTTCGCTTCGCCCGATTTCACGCGCGCGGCGTTCGCCTTCCATTCGTCCCGGTCGAGCGAGCTATTGAGGAGGGCCGCGTACACGCCCGCCGCTTCGAGCGCGGTTACCTGGTCGTGCATGAGGGCGATGAGCGGGGAGACGACGACGGTGAGGCCGGGAAACAGCAGGGCCGGAACCTGGTAGCACAGGGACTTCCCGCCGCCGGTCGGCATGATCGCGAGGGCGTCGCGACCGGAAAGAATCGCGTCGATGACCTCGCGCTGGAGCGGCCGGAAGTCGTCGTAACCGAAGACGGTCTTGAGGACTGAGGCGGGGGTCTCTTGTAGCCGCTCTTTATCGATCATGCCCGCTTGTCCACCATCTCGGAGGTCGCGTAGAACCTGAGCTTGGGGTTGTTGTCGCGCACGCGGTTGAAGGCCCATTCCGAATCGGAGACGAAGACGAAAGTGCCGCGGACGTCGACGAGCACGCGCCTGACGTTCGCGTCGACGAATTCCTGCAGGGCCTTCTTGTCGTCGCTCGTGACCCAGTGCGCTATCGACACGTCGATTGGCTCGTACTTGCACGAGGCGCCGTACTCGTTCTCGAGGCGGCTCTTGAGCACCTCGATCTGGAGCTGTCCGACGACGCCGAGCACGCGCGCGTTCGGCTGGTGTATCTTCGAGAATATCTGCACGACGCCTTCCTCGGCGAGCTGGTCGAGTCCCTTGTGGTACTGCTTTTCCTTCAGGGGATCGGCGTTCATGATCGAGCGGAATATCTGCGGGGCGAAACTCGGGATGCCCTTGAAGTTGACGGCCTCGCCCTCGGTGAGGGTGTCGCCGATCTTGAAGGTGCCCGTGTCGTGGATGCCGATGATGTCCCCGGGCCAGGCCTCGTCGATGATCTCGCGGTCCTGGCTCATGAAGGCCGTCGGGTTTGCCGTGCGGAAGGTCTTGCCGGAGCGCACGTGCCAGTACATCGCGTTCCGCTCGAACTTGCCCGAGACGACGCGGAGGAAGGCGATGCGGTCGCGGTGCTTGGGATTCATGTTCGCGTGGATCTTGAAGACGAAGCCCGAGAACTTCCGTTCCTCCGGGGCGACGAGCCGTTCCTCGGCCTCCTTCGGCGTCGGGTAGGGCGCGAGGCGCACGAGGTTTTCGAGAAGTTCCCGTACGCCGAAGTTGTTGAGGGCCGAACCGAAGAATACGGGAGTCGCCTTGCCGGCCGCGTATTCTCCTGAGTCGAAGGGCGGGTAGACGCCCTGGATCATCGCGACGTCGTCGCGGAGACGGCGCGCGAGCGATTGTCCGACGCGCTCGTCGAGCGCGGGGTCGTCGATTCCCTTGATCTCGACGACGTCCGTCGGGAGCATCTCCTCTCCCGGCCTGAAAAGGTAGAGGCGGTTTTCGACGAGGTTGTAGACGCCCTTGAAGAGTTTGCCCTGGCCGACGGGCCAGGTGATGGGGCGCACCTCGACGGCGAGTTCCTTCTCGATCTCGTCGAGGAGCTCCATCGGGTCCTTTCCCTCGCGGTCGAGCTTGTTCACGAAGGTGGCGATCGGGGTGGCGCGCATGCGGCACACGACGCAGAGCTGGCGCGTGCGCTCCTCGACGCCCTTGACCGAGTCGACGACCATGAGGGCCGAATCGACGGCGGAAAGGCCCCGGTAGGTATCCTCGGAGAAGTCGGCGTGTCCCGGGGTGTCGAGAAGGTTGACCTTGCGGCCGCCGTACTCGAAGCCCATGACGGACGTCGAGATCGAGATGCCGCGTTCCTGTTCCATCTTCATGAAGTCGGAGACCGCGGCCCGGCTCGTCTTGCCGGATTTGACGGCTCCCGCTATGTGGATCGCCCCTCCGAAGAGGAGGAGTTTTTCGGTAATCGTCGTCTTTCCCGCGTCCGGGTGCGATATGATCGCGAAGGTGAGTCGCTTACGCAGTTGCTCGGTCAGTTCGGTCATGGAAACGAGCATAGCCCGAAAGGGCGGTAGGTTTCAATGGAAGGCGCCCGCTCGCGCGCGATTCGACGCGCTCCCGCGTGGTTCGCTGGCGTCCCGCGCCGAGCCGTGCTACACTTTTACGAAACGAACGACCAGGGGAGGCGACGCGTGATCGAGCATCGTGACGGAAGCTTTATCCTGACGACTCGGGATTCCCTCTACGCCTTCGGCATCCTGCCGACGGGCCACCTCGAGCACCTGTACTACGGGAGGCGCTGTTCCCTTCTCGGCCTCGACACCTTCCGCGCGAAGCTGACGGCCGGCTACGGCACCTCGATAACGATACCTTCGGGAGACGGCCTCTTTTATCCCGACTGCGTCCCCCTCGAGTGGTCGGGAAGCGGCCGGGGCGACTTCCGTCATAGCCCCGTCGAGCTCGTCATGCCCGACGGCTCCTTCGTGAGCGAGTTCAGGTACGCGTCGCACGCCGTCACGAAGGGAACCGTTCCCTTGCCGGGATTGCCGGCGAGCTACGGCGGTCCCGACGAGTGCGAAAGCCTCGTCGTCACGTTGCGCGACGCGCTTTTCCCGGTCGAGCTCGACCTCGTCTATACGGTCTATCCGGAAGAGAACGTCATCGCCCGGCGAACGACGCTCAGAAACCTCTGCGACCGACCGGTCGTCGTCAAAAAACTGATGAGTCTTTCGTTCGACACGGTCGCGCCTCCCGTTGACATCCTGACCCTCGACGGCGGCTGGATCAAGGAGTCGCACGCGAACCGGCGGCCCGTCGCCCGCGGTCTCGTCGTGAACGACTCGACGACCGGCGCGAGCGGCAACCGCCACAATCCGGCCTTCGCCCTCGTCGACCGGCGCGCGACCGAGGACGCGGGCGAGTGCTGGGGCGTCAATCTCGTCTACAGCGGCAATCACTACGGAGCCGTCGAGCTTTCGGCTCACGGCGTTCTCCGCGCCATGATCGGCGTGAACCCGCATGATTTCTCCTGGCCCGTGCCGCCGGGGGAAAGCTTCCGCGCCCCCGAGGCGGTCATGACGTGGTCCGGCTCGGGACTCAACGGAATGAGCGCGAACTTCCATGACTTCGTCAATACACGGATCACGCGCGGGCCCTGGCGGGGACGCGAGCGGCCGGTGCTCGCGAACAACTGGGAGGCGACTTTTTTCGACTTTACCGAGTCGAGAATCGTCTCCATGGCCCGCGAGGCGAAAAAACTCGGCGCGGAACTCTTCGTCCTCGACGACGGCTGGTTCGGCGCGCGGAACTCCGACCGCGCGGGACTCGGCGACTATTCGGTCAACCGGAAAAAGCTCCCGCGCGGGCTTTCGGGACTCGCGAAAAAAATCCGCGCGCTCGGTCTCGACTTCGGCCTCTGGTTCGAGCCCGAGATGGTGAGCGAGGACAGCGACCTCTTTCGCGCGCGTCCCGATTGGGCCGTGCGCGTTCCCGGCCGCGAGAGCGCGCGCGGGAGAAACCAACTCGCGCTCGACCTCACGCGCGCCGAGGTCCGCGACTATATCGTCGGGCGCGTGAACGCTACCCTCGCGTCCGCGGATATTTCCTACGTGAAGTGGGACATGAACCGCCATCTCACCGACGCGTTTTCTTCCTCGCTTCCCGACCAGGGGATGTTCTTCCACGCGCATACGCTCGGTCTCTACGACGTTCTCTCGCGCGTCACGGCCGCGAATCCGAACGTTTTGCTCGAGTCATGCTCGAGCGGCGGAAACCGCTTCGACCTCGGGATGCTCTGTTTCTCGCAGCAAGCCTGGGCCTCGGACGACACGGACCCGGGCGAGCGGCTCAAGATACAGGAGGGTCTCTCGTACTTTTATCCCCTTTCCGCGATCGGCGCCCACGTAAGCCAAAGCCCGCACCAGCAGACGCTGAGGCGTACTTCGCTCGCGACGCGGTTCGCCGTCGCTTCCTTCGGCGTCCTCGGCCTCGAGCTCGACCCCGCGGAGCTCGACGCGGGCGAGAAACGGGAGATCGCCGCGCGCGTCGCCTACTATAAAAAGCGCCGCGCCGTTTTCCAGTACGGCAGGTTTTTCCGGTTCGACCGCGGGCACGACAACGTCCGCGAGTTCGAGGTCGTCGAGCGCGACGGACGGGCCGGCGCGAGGTCCGCCGTGTACGGTTTTTTCCAGACCGTCGCGGAGGCGGCCCCGCCGATGGACGTCGTTTTCCTGAAGGGACTCGAGCGGGATTCCGCCTACCGGATGGAAACCCTGCCCTCGACGGTCGACATCCGCGAGCTCGGGAGCCTTTTGAAGCACGCCCTTCCCGTACGCGTGAACCCGCACGGCATCCTCCTCAACGAGGCGGGAAAGCACTACCGGCTCGAGTGTCCGGTCGAGCGGCACGTCGGCACCGGCGATCAGCTTTCGTGCGGGGTCAAGCTCGCGCAGCGTTTCACCGGACTCGGGCACAACGGAGCGACGAGGCTCCTGACCGATTTCGGCTCGGAGCTCTATGATATCGAGAGGATGGAGGCACCGGATGAAAAGTAACGAACGGGGCGCGTCGGAAGACGCCGCGCTTTCAAGCGCCGCGCTTTCAAGCGCCGCGCTTTTCCGCCGCAACAAGGTTTTCTTCGGGCTCGGGACCGTCGGGCGCGACATGGTCTATAGCCTCGTGAGCATGTATCTGATGGTCTTCATAACCGAGGCTGTCGGGGTAAGCGACGCGGCCCTTCTCGCGATCACCGCGGCGATGACCGGCGCGCGCATATTCGACGCCGTCAACGATCCGTTCATGGGCTTCGTCGTCGACAACACGAAGTCCCGGTGGGGCAAGTACAAGCCATGGATCGCGATCGGAGCGGCATTGAGCGCCGTCGTCACGATCCTCCTGTTCGCCGACCTCGGGTTCGCGGGATCGTCGTACGTCGGATACTTCGCCGTAGTGTACGTCCTGTGGGGCGTCTCCTGGACGCTCAACGACATTCCCTACTGGTCGATGATGCCCTCGCTTTCCTACGACCAGAAAAAGCGCGAGGAGATCGGCTCGTTCGCGCGCATCGCGGCGAACGTCGGGCTTTTCGCCGTCGTTGGCGCGGTCATCCCGGCAACCGCCGCGCTCGGCGGCCGCGCGGGCTCGCTCCGGTCTGGGTATTTCCTTTTCGCGTGCGTCGTCGTCGCCATACTCATCGTCGGTCAGTGCCTGACCCTGTTCGGCGTGCGCACGGTCCCGACGCTCGGCGGCGACGAAGGCCGGAAGACGAGCCTTCGGGACATGGGCCGCGCGATCTTCCGGAACGACCAGCTCTTCGTCACGGCGGTCTCGATGGCCCTCTTCATGATCGGCTACGTCACGACCACGAGTTTCGGCGTGTACTACTTCAAGTACGCCTACGGCGACGAGGGAATGTATCCCGTGTTCGCGATTCTCCTCGGCGTCTCGCAGATTACGGCGCTCGCGTTTTTTCCCGCGCTCGGACGGCGTTTTCCGCGAAAGACGCTTCATGCCGCGGCGATCGCCGTCATCGTATTCGCGTACGTCCTCTTTTTCGTCTCCCCCGTGAACATGGTCTTCATCGGCACGGCCGGCGTGCTTCTCTTCGCGGGACAGGCCTTCATCCAGCTCCTGATGCTCGTGTACCTCGCCGACACGATCGAGTACGGGCACTGGAAACTCGGGAAGCGGAACGAAAGCGTGAGCTTCGCCCTTCAGCCATTCATAAACAAGATAGGCGGGGCGGCGGGTTCGGGAATCCTCGGCGTCACCCTCGTCGCCTCGGGCATCAACGCCCTCCCGGAGGGGGCGCGGGCGAGCGCCGGGGGAATAACGCTCATGAAGTCGGCGATGATGCTCCTGCCGCTCGCGCTCATCGTGGCGAGCTACGTCATTCATCGGTCGAAGTACGTTCTCGACGAGGCGACGTACGGGAAGATCCTTTCCGACATAGCGGCGCGGGCGGGGAAGGGAAAGGAGTAGAAGATGTTCAGCGAACACACAGACAGCGGATACCACGAAGTCGCGCCCGGCATATCGATCAAGGCGATCGCGTACGGGGAGCGCACGCTCATGGCGGAATTCCGCCTCGCGCGCGGCGCGAAGCTTCCGGAACATTCCCACCCCCACGAGCAGACGGGTTATCTCGTGAGCGGATCGATGGTCCTGCGCGTGGCCGGGACGGCGCGCCTGCTCGCGCCCGGGGACGCGTGGACCGTACCCTCCGGCGCCGCGCACGGCGCGGACATCATCGACGACTCGGTCGCCGTGGAGGTCTTTTCCCCCGTACGCGAGGACTATCTCAAATACCTTTGAAACGGAACCGGAGGAACGCCGGATCGCGCCGCGGGCGTTTCAGCGCCACACGAGCCAGAGGAAGGCGGACGCGGCAAGTGTCGTTATGAGGGTGAAGGGAAGGCCGATGCGGAGCCATTCGGGAAAGCCGACGTGTATGCCCTCCTTCCCGAGGAGGCCGACCGCGACCACGTTCGCCGACGCGCCGAAGGGCGTGAGGTTTCCGCCGAGGCAGGAGCCGACGAGGATCGCGAAGAGATAGAGCTCGGGCTTCAGGCCGAGGCCTTCCGAAATCCGGGCGGCCACCGGCAGCATGGCGATGATGTAGGGGACGTTGTCGACGAAGCCGGAGAGCAGCACGGATACCCCGATGATCGCGACGAAGCCGAGCAGGACGCTGTCGCCGACGAGACCCGCGAGGAAGGCGGCGAAGTCCCCGAGGAGCCCGACGTCCGCCACCGCCCCCACCACGACGAAGATCCCCGCGAGAAAGACGAGCGTTTCCCAATCGAGGGCGCGTACGAGGGCGAAGGTCCTCTCGCGGCTCTCGCGACGCGCGAACCGGAACCACAGGAGTCCCGAAACCGCGAGGGCGACCACGTAGAGGCCAGAGACCGGCGAGATGCCGGAACCGAGAAAGGAGTTGACGGCGAGGCCGAGGATCATGAGGCCGAGAAGGACCGTCGGGACCGGGGAGACGATCGGTTCGGGGGCGATATCGACCTTTTCGGAGCCGTTTTTCGAAAAGTGGCAATAGAAGAACGCCGCTCCGGCCAGCATCCCGACCTGCACGACGAAAAAGATCGACGGCCTCCCCTCGTTCACGAAGAAATCGTTGAAACCGTATCGCGCGAAACTCGCGAAGATCATCGACGGCGGGTCGCCGACGAGGGTCGCCGTGCCCTGGAGGTTCGCCATGACCGCGAGACCGACCATGAAATACGTCGGGGCGATCCGTATCTTTTTGGAAAGCGCGATCGCGATCGGCGCCATGACGAGCACGGTCGAGACGTTGTCGACGAAGGCGGATACGAGGCCCGTCATCATCAGGATGGCGACGACGGCGACTCCGACGTTTTTCGAGCGGCGCACTATCTCGTCGGCGACGCGGGCCGGGACGCGCGAGTAGATGACCAGCTCGGCGATGGCGAGGGCGCCGGCGTAGATCATGAGGACGCTCCAGTTGACATGCGTCCCGAGCGCCCTCGACGGGGACACGATCCCGAGGATGACGAGAAGGCATGCGGCGCCGACCGCGGCCCACGCCTTCCGCCGGGGAATGACGATAACGACGGCATACATTGCGAAGGCTATCGCGAGCACGGTCAGTTTCGCGTTCATATCCCGCCGAGGATACGCCGCCGGCACGCGCGCCGTCAAGGACTCCGCGCGCGTTCCGGTAGGCGTGCACGTACCCGCGTCCCCGACCGCCCGTGCGGCGAGCGGATTCGTTTGACCGCGGACCCGAATGGCCGTATACTATCCTCCATGAAATCCGCTTCCCGCCTTTCGTTCTCCGGTCGGCGCCTGATCGTCAGGACGGCCGCTATCGTGATACTTTCCGTGTCCGCCGTGCTTCTCGGCGTCTTCGCCGTTCAGTCCCGCATGATCGTCAAGGCCGTGCTCGAAGAGCAGCAACTGAGCACGCGGCAGCAGGCGTATCTCGTCGCCGAGATTATCGACGCCAGGATCCGTACGATCCAGCAGCTGCTCGACGGGTACGCGATCCGCGACGCGGCCGTTTCCGCCTACCTCGACCACATTCTCACGCAGGACTCGCTCATCGCGGCGGCGCTTCTCGTCGACCGGGACTCCATGACGGTCGTGGACGCGAGCGCTCCCGAGCTCGTCGGTTTGAGTCTCGGCGCGATACCGGCCTTCTCCAACCATCTGTCGCTCGGATCGTCCGCGTTCGTCGAGCCCGATCCCGTCGAACTCGCGGCCGGCCGGGGGTTCGGCGTGCCGGTGGGCGTCCGCGTCAGGCTCGGTCCGGAACGCGGAAAATACCTCGTCGTCATGATCGGCGGCCGCGAGCTCAAGGAAGCCTATATGTCGACGATCAAGATCGGCCGGCAGGGCTATCCCTTCATCGTCGACCGGTCCGGCGTGATCGCGTCGCATCCCGACGAGCGGCTTATCGGGCGCGACCTCAGCCAGTACGAGTTCATCCAGGCGATGACCGACGACAACGTGCCGAGCGGCTTCGTCGGCTATCAATGGTCTAAGGGCGACGACGAGCGGCTTATCCACCAGAAGTACCTTTCGTTCCAGCGTCTGCGGGAGCTTCCCTGGACCGTCGGCGTTTCCATTTACGGGGAGGATCTCCTGGCGGTCGCGGACCGCGCGAACTCGGCGAGCTACGCGCTCGGAATCGTGGCCCTCGTCCTCATCGGCTTCATCCTTTCGGTATTCCTCAACAAGGCCCTCATATCGCGTTTCCTGCAGATCAACGCGGTTATCGGAGAGGCGGTGCGCGGAAACCTCACGAGCCGCATCCCCGTGCGGGGCAAGGACGAGGTGACCGAAATCGCCTCCGGCATCAACGCCCTTTTCGACTCGATACGGGAATCGATCGGCGCGATTCACCGCGACATCAACGTCGTCGCCGAGTCGAGCGAGACACTCTCCGCGAACACGACCGAGACGGCCGCGAGCGTCAGGCAGATTCAGGGCAACGTGCAGAACACGCAAGGCCGGATGGACGAGCAAAAGGGAAGCCTCGAGGACACCGCCTCGGTCGTGGAGCAGATGGCGCGGAGCATCGATTCCCTCGGGATGTCCATCAAGAGCCAGGCCGCCGCCGTAAACGAGTCTTCGGCCGCGATCGAGCAGATGATATCCAACTTTTCCTCGGTGTCCGGTCTCACGGGCACGGCCGAGTCGCACGTGCATTCGCTCCAATCCCTCTCGGACGAGGGCAAACAGCGGCTTTCCGGCGTCGCCGAACTCGTCCGCAAGGTGAGCGACAGCTCGGACCAGCTTTCCGAGGCGACCGTGCTCATCTCCGGAATCGCGAGCCAGACGAACCTTCTCGCGATGAACGCCGCCATCGAGGCGGCGCACGCGGGCGAGGCGGGACGCGGCTTCGCCGTCGTGGCCGACGAGATCCGCAAGCTCGCGGAGAACTCCGCGGCACAGGCGAAGGTAATCAAGAATAACATCCGCGACGTGAAGGGCCTTATTGCCGAGGTTGACCGCAACTCCGCCGACACCATGGGCGCCTTCGACCGCATCGAGCGCTCGGTCGAGGAGGTCTTCGGCCTCGTTCGGCAGATCAACCAGGCAATGACCGAGCAGAACGCCGGCAGCGCCCAGATTCTCGAGGCCCTCACGTCGATGCGCGATATTACCGTTTCGGTCGACGAGGGTTCGACGGAGATGGGCAAGGGCAACAAGCGCCTGCTCGACGTCCTTTCCTCGCTCCGATCGATTACCGAGGACGTGAACGGCCTCATGGCAGAGATTATCTCGGGCGTTTCGGAGATCAACAACGCCATTACCGACATCAGCGACCTCGGCGTCGCGAACAGGGACGCCGCGGACGCGATTCGCCGCGACGTCGACGCATTCAAGGTGTAACGAACGGGCAGGTGTACCATGGTTATTTACGGATTTATCAGATCGACGTCGCGTGACGCGCGTCGTCCCTCGTTTTCCCCCGCGGCCCTTGTGCTTGGCCTCGTCCTCGCCGTCGCGGGGCTTTCGTCGTGCGTCTCGGCGCCGGCTTCCGCCGCCTCCCGCGCGATCGGGACCGATCCGGCCGTCGTCTCGGGGACGCTTCCGAACGGGCTGCGGTGGTTCGTTCTCCCGAACGGCGAACCCGCGAACCGGGTATACCTCAGGCTCGCCGTGCGCGCGGGGTCGGTTCTCGAGGAAGGGGATCAGCGCGGGCTCGCGCACCTCGTCGAGCACATGGCCTTCAACGGCACGGCCGACTTCGCGAAGGACGAGCTCGTCGGCTACTTCGAGTCGATAGGCATGGCCTTCGGGCCCGAGGTCAACGCCTACACCTCCTTCGACGAGACCGTGTACATGCTCGAGATCCCGGCGGACGATCCCGCGATCCTCGAGCGTTCCCTTTCGGTGCTCAGGGACTGGGCCGGCGCGATTACCTTCGACGAGACGGAACTCGAGCGCGAGCGCGGCGTCGTCATAGAGGAATGGCGCCTCGGGCGCGGGGCCTCGGGCCGCGTGAGGGACCGCCAGATACCGTTCATGCTCGGCGGTTCCGCGTACGCCGACCGCCTTCCCATCGGCGACCCCGAGATCGTGCGCGCGGCGAGCAGGGATCGCATCGTGGATTTTTACCGGACCTGGTACCGGCCCGAGCTGATGTCCGTCGTGGCGGTCGGCTCGATCGAGAGCGCGGAGATGGCCTCGGCGATAGGGCGGGTCTTTTCGTCCTTGCCGGCCTCCGAGGGCGCGAAGGCGAGGCCCGAGCACGGTTCCCCGAACGCGCGGAAACCGGGTGTCCTCGTGACGCGCGACGGCGAACTTCAGTACGTCACCGCGCAGATACTCGAGCCCCGTCCCGCGAGGCGCGTCGTGACCGCGGAAGACTTCCGCTCGCGGCTCGTGGAGTCGATCGCCCATTCCGCGATCAACGCGCGCCTCGGGGAAAAGACCCTGCTTTCGGATCCGGCGATTCTCGGCGCGGAGGCGGGTTCCGCGCGCGTGGCCCGTCCGACGGAGTTCGCCTATCTCGCCGCGATCAGCGCCCCGGGCCGTTTCCGCGACGCCTTCGACCTCCTCATGACGGAGCTCGCGCGCGCCGAGGCCTTCGGCGTGACCGACTCGGAGCTCGAGCGGGAAAAGGCCGCGCTCATGGACGGCATGCGGCAAACGTGGCTCGAGCGCGACAAGGCCCATTCGGCGGGCAAGGCCGCGGGCGTTCTCAACGCCTGGCTCGCAGACGAGCCGTATCCTTCGATCGACGAACGATACGCCCTGTACGCGGAACTCCTCCCCGGGATAACGGCGCGCGACGTCTCGGACGCGATCGGACGGTGGTTTTCCGACCGGGGCACGCATCTCATGGTCAGCGCTCCCGAGGGGGCCTCGGACGTTCCGGACGAGGCCGCCCTTGCCGAACTCTGGTTGGGCTGGAAGGCCCCCGCCGACCTCGCGCCCTACGCCGAGGAAGACCTCTCGCGGCCCTTGTATCCGCCGGCCGCGACGCCGGCCGCGACGCCGACCGCGGGTACGGCGGGTGCCGTTACGTCGCCGGCCGCCGCGGCCCCCTCGATCGTTTCGGAAGCGGAGCTGTCGCCGGCGGGAATCCGCGAATGGCGGCTTTCGAACGGGGCGCGGGTCGTGTATTACCCGACGACCTTCAAGGCGAACGAGATACTCTTTACCGCGTTCAGCAGGGGAGGGACGTCCCTCGTGACGGACGATTACTATCCGTCGGCCTCTGTCGCCACGGATTACGCCCTTTCTTCGGGGCTCAACGGCTTCAACCCGACGTCCCTCGCGAAGAAACTCGCCGGGCGCACGGTCTCCTGCGAACCGTGGATACAGGAAAGTTTCGAGGGTCTTTCGGGATCGTCGTCCGTGCAGGATTTCGAAACCCTCTTCCAGCTCGCCCATCTTTATTTCGTCGCTCCCGACTGGACGGCTCCGGGATGGAATTCGCTCATGACGCAACTCCGCACGACGGCGGCCTCGCGCCTGTCGAATCCGGCCGAGCGCTTCGCCGACCTGAAGGCGCGCCTCCTGTGGGGAGACTCGCCGAGGTACGAAAACCTTTCTCCGGAGTTTGTCGCGAGGATGGACGCCGCGCGCGCGGAGGAGTCCTATCGCGCGCGATACGCGGACGCCGGAGACTTTACCTTCGTCTTTACCGGAAGCTTCGAGGAGGCAACGCTCAGGGAATTCGTCCTCCGGTATGTCGCGACCCTGCCCGGAAGCGGGATTCGGGAGGACGCGCGACCGGTGCGCCCCGGCTTTCCGCGCGGGATCACGCGCGGGGAGATCAGGGCGGGAATCGAGCAGAAGAGCTCGGTGTATATCGCGTTCGGCGGAAGGGCCGAGATCGGAGAAAAGGATCACGAGCTATTCGGCCTCTTCCTGATGCTCCTCGACATCAGGCTTCGCGAGTCGATACGCGAGGCCCTGGGAGGCACGTACGGAATATCGGTCGACGGTACGCTCCAGGCGTATCCGGAGCGACGGTACCAGGTCGACATAGAATTCGGGTGCGCGCCCGGGACCGAGGACACCCTTACGTCGGCCGTGCTCGCCGAGCTCGATGCGATCGGGCAAAGGGGCGCGGACGAGAAGGACCTCGTGAAGCTCCGCGAGACCTTCCGCCGAACCTACGAGACGGGACTCAGGACGAACGGGTTCTGGCACTCACGGATTACCCGCGCGATGACGCGGTCCCTTCCGTTCTCTTCGATCGACGACGTCGAAGGGGTCGTCTCCCGCGTAACCGCGGAGAAGATGCGCGACCTCGCGCGTCGATACGTCCGCGGCGAGAACAGGGTCGAGGCCCGTTTGCTGCCGGCTGATTGATCCTGTCGGTCGCGGCCGACCGAGGTCGGTACGTCGACCGAGGTCGACGAGCCGACGGCGTACCGACGGGACGCGAACGGCGCGAATCGGCAAGCCTTCAGTTTCCGGGGTTGAATCGCGCGAGGACGCGGCCGGTTTCGTCGCGAAACGCGAGCTCGATGCCGTCTTCGAAGATCTCGACCGTCGCGAAGCCGTGGCTGCCCGCGCCGTGCCAGACGGACTGGGGAGAGACGTACTCGGGATCGGGATCGACGTGACCGCCCATCCCGCCGACGACCGCGTACGCCGTGCGCGCGCCCGAGGCGGACTCGGGCGAAACCAGGTATTCCAGATAATGGTTATGCCCGGTTATCACGAGGTCGACCCCGCGCGACTCGAGGATCGGGGCGACGTCGCGAAGCGTTTCCCCGTGGTCGAACCAGTCCTTGCCGGTGTCGCGGTTGACGTAGCCGGAGCTTCTCATGAAACAATGCGACGTAACGATAACCCTTTCTCCCTCCGGCACGGACTCGAGCGTGCGCTCGAGCCAGGCGCGTTGCGCTCGGTCGAAGCTTTCCGAGCCCCACAACAAGTCGAGCGCTATGACGTGGACGTTCGCGATACGAAGGTGGAAGTAACGCGCCGGATTGAAGTAGGCGCGGTAGCGGTAGGACCCGGCGACGACGGCGTCGTGATTTCCCATCAGGGTGACGAGCCGCATCGCCTGCCCGCCGTTCGCGGCGTCTTCCCCGTCGCAGGCCCGCGCGCCGCCGGTAGCCTCCGCGACGAGACGCGCCGCGTCCTCGAGACCGGTACCGGGGAATCCCATCTCGGCGATGTCTCCGATCAGGAAGAAGAGGGAGTGGTCGAGCCGGATCGCCGAGGCGAGTATCGCGCCCGTCGTTTCGGGCCGCGACTTCGGGTTGCCGACGTGAGGGTCCGACGAGAAGGCGAGGCGGGCGAGGGGTATCTCCCCCGCGCGCGACGGGGAATCGGAGGGCGTCGTCGGGCGCGTCGCGCCGAGAAGGCGCGTCTCCCCGGTCGCGAGGCGGATAACCGGAACGGACGCCGCGAGGACGGGATCGTAGTCGGTGCAAAGCCGGGCGAAGAGTCCGCCGCCTGCGAGTACGGCGAGGGAGAGAAGGCACGCGAGGGCGAGCGAGGCGAGCCGGATCGGAGCGCCGAAGCGGGTCCGCCGGCGTGATATCCTTCTCGAGACGGCGTACAAGGCGAGCGGCGCGAGCGGCGAGAGGGTACCCGCTACGATCGGCGGACGGTATTCGGGCATCCAGGAAAGGAGTCCCGCCGTACCGGCCTGAAGGTAGAGAACGAGGGCGGCGAGCGGGGCGAGGACGCAGGCGCACGCGAGCATGATTACGTCGGGTTTTTTCATGACCCTCAGTATATGTCCCGACGCGTCCCGCGTCCATCGGGAATTCCGGGCCGCGTACCGCCCGGCTTCCCCGACGCCTCCGTCTTACTGAACGATCGACCCGTCCGTCCCGACCGTCACGATCCGCCAGGGGATGAACTTCCCGCTCGCGCGAAGGGCCTCGGTGGCAGCGTGCGAAAGTCCGCCGCAGCAGGGAACTTCCATCCGGACGACCGTGAGGCTCTTGATGTCGTTCTCCGTCAGGATGGCTTGCAGCTTTTCGGTGTAGTCTCCCGCGTCGAGCTTCGGGCAGCCGATGACGGTGACCTTACCCTTGATGAAGTCATCGTGGAAGGAGGCGTAGGCGTACGCCGCGCAGTCGGCCGCCACGAGCAAGTCGGCGCCGTCGAAGAACTGGGCGCGTACCGGCACGAGCTTGAGTTGGACCGGCCATTGCCTGAGCTCGGACGCTTCCGATGCCGCTCCCGGGGACTTCGCCCGCTCTTTCGGGGGTGCGGACGTCGTCGGTCCGCGCAAGGCCCGCGCCATCGAACCGGGGCAACCGTCGCCCGAGCAGGGAGAGGCGCCCGGGGAACGCGCCGCGCGCGACGCTCCTCCTTCCGCCGCCTTTTTGGCGAGGACCGCCTCTTCGTCGTAGGCCGCCGCCTCGCGTTCCTCGAATGTTATCGCACCCGTGGGACAGGCGGGAAGGCAGTCCCCGAGTCCGTCGCAATAGTCGTCGCGCGTGAGTCGCGCCTTTCCGTCAACCAGGGCGATAGCCCCCTCGTGACAGGCCTCGACGCAGCGGGCGCATCCGTTACAGAGTTCCTCGTCGATCTTGATTATCTTTCGTTTCATGTCCCGAAGGTAGCGACTTTTTTCGCGTTTTGCCGTTGCAATTGCAAACATAATGCGCGATTCTTACGAACAGGGGGAACGTATGGTCATTCCGGGAGGCATCAGCCTTTTCGAGGGTCTTTCGTCTGAAGAGGTTCTCAAGTTGCTTTCCTGTTTCGGCGTGCGTGAGCGGAAATGCGCCCGGGGCGAGGCGGTCATATCGCGCGGAGACAAGGTAGACTCGCTCGGGATAGTGCTTTCCGGTTCCCTGCAGATCCATCGGGACGCCGAAGACGGTACGAGGGCGATCATCGCGTCGATCGACCGGGGGGCCGTGTTCGCCGAGGCCTTCGCGTGCGCCGGAGTAGAACGCTGTCCCGTGAGCGTGATCGCCGTAGAGGATTCCTCGGTGCTCTTCCTTCCGTTCCGGAAACTCGTGCAAACCTGTTCGACCGCCTGCGCCTTTCATTCCCGGGTCATCATGAACCTGCTCGGTCTCTTCGCCCGCAAGAACCTTACCCTCAGCGCGAAACTCGACGTATTGTCGCAGCGGAGCATCCGCGGCAAGCTCATGACCTACCTTTCGTCCGTTTCCGGAGCCGAGCGCGGCGCGCCGTTTACGATCCCCTTCATGCGCCACGAGCTTTCCGATTACCTTTGCGTCGACCGGAGCGCCCTCTCCCGCGAACTCGGAAAGATGCGCAAGGAGGGTCTTATAACCGTCTCGGGCAACCTGTTTACCCTGCATTTCTGATATTCGTTGACAAATGCAACAATGCTCCCGTAGTATGGATGGACATGCTGGAGAAAAAGATCCGCAAGGCGGGGCTCGGGGAATTCAATTTCAAGAAAACCCAATGGTACAAGGCGATTCGCGAGGATGGCCGGCAGTATAAATTCAGCTTGATGATTTTCTCCCTCGGCTCGTCCCTGCTTATTCCGGCGATCATCCTGCTGCGCGCGCTTCCTTCTCCGGCGACAGCCCTCTTGGTCGGCGCCTCCTCCTCGATCGGGATTATCGTCTTCGAAATCCTGTTTCTCGTTCGCTTCCGCGACATACGCGTCATGACGTACGTGTGCCTCGCGCAGATGCCCTTGGGGCTCATAGCGATACTCTACGTGTCCGGGTGGTCGCTCGCCGTCATCCTCCTTTTCGCGGTGTGTCCGGTACTTTGCGTACAGCTTCGCGGCACCAAGCGCGGCGTCGGCTGGTACGCCTCGTCGGTCGCGATCGTCCTCGCGGCCTGGGGCCTTCAGGGCTCCGGCGCGGTTCTCTCCCCGGCTTCCGCCCTGCCCGTCGGCGACCTCGGCATCGCCCTCGCGGCCTCGGTCTTTCTCTTCCTTCTCGCCTGGTTTTCCGAGCGTTGGCAGGAGTCCCTCGTCGGACGGCTGACCGACCTTCTCATGTTCGACCCGACCACCGGTTTGCCCAACAAGGACGTGCTGTCGCACAGCATCCTGCGGGACCGGGCCTATATCTTCGCGATCATCAAGATCGAGAACTTCAGCGACCTCGTCGCACTTTTCGGGTACGAGTTCTCGGACGTCATTTCGCAATTCGCCTCGCAGAAGCTCCTGAAGTACCAGCCGCGCTACCGCTATCGGACATACCAGCTCAAGTACAACGAGTACGGACTCTTGATAGACGCCCGCGCGGGAACGACGGTGGCGGACGCGGCGCAGTGCCTGAACGACGTCGTCAAGTCGCTCGAGCTCGAGTCCCTTCCCTGGGAGCGCGACCGGATCAAGCTCGTCTACCGCGTCGGGGCGGCGATCGTGGCGCCGGGCGACCACGACGCGCCCTTCTCCCGCGCGGACGTGGCGCTCAAGAAGGCCGAGCGCGGGCACTCCGTGATAACCGTGTTCGAGGACGGAAACGACGAGCGGGACAGCGCCTACCAGTACGTGATCCGCTTCACCGAGCTCGTCAACAACCGCGAAACGAGGGCCTTTCGCGCGGTCTTCCAGCCGGTGTTCAACTCGGACGGAAGCGGCATCGCCTGGTACGAGGCCCTGCTCCGTATCAGGAAACAGGACGGCTCCTACGACTCTATCTACCCGTATCTCGGCGTCGCGAAGTCGACCGGCTTCTACCAGTACCTGACCGACTTCATCCTGAGAAAGTCGGCCGACGAGATACTGGAACACGACGTCGACATCTCGGTAAACATCTCGATCAACGACATCGTGCGTCCCGACTTCATAGCCCTCGTCGACGAGGTACACGACCGCATCCGGGGCAAGAAGGGCAGGATCATCTTCGAGATACTCGAAAGCGACGAGCTCGTCGAGCTCGACAAGTGCATCTGGTTCATCGATTACATCTCGCACTACGGCTTCAAGATCGCCATCGACGATTTCGGGACCGGCTACTCGAACTACTGCAACCTCATCAACCTGCCGGTGGACATCGTCAAGATCGACGGATCCCTCATACGCCAGATCAAGAGCGACGAGAGCGCGCGGCTCCTCGTCGAGGGGATCATCCACTTCTGCAAGAAGTCGAACAAGAAGACCGTCGCGGAGTTCGTCGAGGACGTGCACGTCTTCGAGTCCCTGCGCGACATGAATATCGATTTTTTCCAGGGCTTCTATCTTTCCGAGCCGGCCGACATCGCCTCCTGCCCCTGTCCCTCGCCCCGGTAGGCCCTCCGTCCCCTCGGTCTCACTCCCAGCCGCGAGCCGCGAGTATCGCCTCGGCGACGCGCTCGCCGTCCATCGCGGAGGATGAAATTCCCCCCGAGTATCCGGACCCCTCGCCCGCGGGGTAGAGTCCGCGTACTCCCGCGCACTCGAGCGTCGTCACGTCCCTGAGGACTCGGACGGGCGACGACGTGCGCGTTTCCGGCGCGATGAGGAGGGCCTCGTCGCAGGCGAAGCCGCGCATGAGCCGGTCAAAGGCGGGGAACGCCGCGCGAAGGCGCGTCTCGATGTGGGCCGGAAGCCATTCGTCGAGGCGCGAGGAAACGAGCCCCGCCGTGTACGACGATTCCGGCAATGTCGCGCTCGGGCGGCGCGCGAGAAAGTCCGCGAGGCGTTGGGCGGGAGCCGCCTGCCCGTTCGCGCCCGCGAGCGCGAGCGCGAGCGCCGCCTGCCTGAAGGCCTCCCGTTCGAGCCATCGCTGGAAGCGTACGCCCGCGAGCGCCGGGTGCCCGTCCGAACGGAATGAATCCGGCACGTCCTCGGGGCGTATCTCGACGACGATGGCCGCGTTCGACCACTTCGTCGCGCGGCTCGAGGGAGACATCCCGTTGACGACGACCGCGTCGCCTTCCGACGCCGACGGCACGACGAGGCCTCCGGGGCACATGCAGAAGGAGTAGACGCCGCGGCCTTCTTCCTGGGAGGCGAGTTTGTACGTCGCCGCCCCGAGATTCGCTTCCGCCGCGCGTCCGTGGTACTGTATCCGGTCGACGATCCCGCGCGGATGCTCCACGCGCACGCCCATCGCGAAGGTCTTGGCTTCGAGGGCGGGGATTCCCGTCAGGGCTTCGAGCTTCGCGATCATCTCGTGGGCGTCCCGGGCCGAGTGCCCCGTCGCGAGAATCACCGCGTCTCCGAGAATTTCCGTTTCGGGGCCCTCGGCAGAGCCGGCAGTGCCGTCGCACGAAACGACCGTGACGCCCCGCGCCGTCGTTTCTCCGGAACCCGCGCGGTCCGCGATGACGCCGACGCACCGCGTCCCGAAGCGGACTTCGCCGCCGTGCCGCTCGATCTCGGCGCGCATCGCGTTGACGATACCCGGCAGGCGGTCCGTGCCGACATGCGGGTGCGCGTCGGTGAGGATCGCCTCGTCCGCCCCGAATTCGCGGAATATCGCGCGGACGCGCGCCTCGTCGCCGCGTTTTTTCGATTTGGTATGGAGCTTCCCGTCGGAAAAGGTTCCCGCCCCGCCCTCGCCGAAGCAGTAGTTCGACTCGGGATCGACTTTTCCCTCGCGGCTGATGAGTGCGATGTCGCGTTTGCGCTCGTCGGTCGGCTTTCCCCGCTCGACGACGACGGGCGTGACGCCCGCCTCGAGAAGGCGCAGGGCCGCGAAGAGGCCGGCGGGCCCCGAGCCGACGATGACGACCCGTTTCGCGGGGTCGGCCGTCCGGCGCGCGCGGGAAGAAGACGCGTTCTCCGTTTCGGCCGAACCGGTCGACACGCCGTACCGGAGGTGCACGAGTACGCGTCCGTGCCGCGCGTCGATCGATCGCTTGAGGAGAGTCGGCTTGACGGCCCGGTTTCCGGCGACGCCGTCGGCGGCCGTACCGGCGCCCGCCTTCGCGAGTGCCTCGGTAATACGGACGGCCAGGAGGGTTTCGTTTCGTTCTTCGTCGGGCGTGAGAGTTATCGTGAATTCGTATCGCATTGTCGGGGAGTATACTCCGTTTCGGCGAGATAATCCCCACCGCGCTCGAGGGTCCGTTACCGGCCGCGTTCGTGCGGAATCGCTTCTACTATAGTAAAAACTATAATTAAAGCGGTTCTGTTAAAAAAGAGTATAAAAACATGAAATAAACATTGACAGAATAAAAAAGCTGATCCTATACTTCGTTTAGGTTGATTTGTAACTATAACAATTTAGTAGTTACTAAACCAAAGACAGAAGGAGGCAAATATGAGGTATTTGTCAAAATTATTCGCGGTACTCCTGATCCTCTCTCTTTCCATGACGGCCTTCGCGGGAGGGAAAACGGATCAGGCCCCCGCAGGCACGGCGGTTACGACCCTGTCGTTCTGGACGTTCCAGGAATTGCACAGCGCGTTCATGCTCGACGCGGTGGAAAGCTGGAATAAGGCGCATCCGGCGGAGAAGGTCGCCCTCAAGGTCGACGTCCTTCCCTATGACGAGATGCACAACAAGCTTCTAATTTCCCTCCAGGCGGGAACGGGCGCTCCCGACATCTCCGACATAGAGATATCGAAATTCGCGAACTACCTCAAGGGCTCGAAGCCCGCGCTCGCGCCCCTCAACGACGTTCTCGCCGCCGATCTCGACAAGTTCGTGCGCGGCCGCCTCGACAACTACGCTAAGGACGGAAAGTTCTACGGCCTCGATTACCACGTCGGCGCCTCCGTCATGTACTACAACAAGGAAATCATGGACGCCGCAGGGGTCAACATCGACTCGATCGTGACCTGGGACGACTACTACGCCGCGGGCAAGAAGGTGCTCGCAAAGACCGGCAAGCCGATGTCGACGATAGAATCCACCGAGCACTGGTCGTATTATCCCCTTATCTCGCAGCAGGGCTCCGACTTCCTCGACAGGAACGGCAACGGCATCCTCGACAACGAGATCAACGTCAAGACGCTCGAGTTTCTCAAGAAGATGCTCGACGACAAGGTCGTCGTGGTCGCTCCCGCCGGCTTTCACCATTCCGAGGAATACTGGTCGTTCATGAACAACTCCGGAGCGGCGTCCTTGTGGATGCCCCTCTGGTACATGGGCCGCTTCACCTCGTACATGCCCAAGCTCAAGGGAAAGGTGGTCGTCAGGCCGCTTCCGGTCTGGAAGAAGGGCGGATCGCGGTCCGCGGGCATGGGCGGTACCGGCACGGTCGTAACCGCGCAGTCGAAGAACCTCGCGCTCGCCAAGCGGTTCCTCGCGTTCGCGAAGGGCTCGAAAGAGGGCTCCATCAAGACCTGGACCATCCTCGGTTTCGACCCGATCCGCTGGGACGTCTGGACCGATCCCGCGATGAAGGCGCCGAACGTCTATACCGAGTATTTCGGGACCGGCGTATTCGACATGCTCGTGAGCATCAAGAACGAGGTCGGCGGCATCAACGTCGGGCCGAAGTTCCCGGAGGCGGTGAGCCTCGTGCAGAAGAACGTCATGTTCAAGGTTCTCGGCGAAAAGAGCGCGACCCCGCGGGCCGCCCTCGGCGACGCGAACAAGCTTCTCAACAGCAAGTAAACCGGACGGGAGCGAGACGCGCGCGCGGATTGCCGCGCGTCTCCCCTTCCCGCAACGAATCGAGACCGCATGATCGCGATGGCATGATCGCGATCATGCCAACAGGAGGAGTCAATGCAGCGCCCGCAGACGACACGACGCTTCATCACTGAGAAAAACGCGCCCTGGCTTTTCGTGTCGCCCTTTATCGTCGTATTCCTCGTCTTTTTCCTCTATCCGCTCGTCTCGACTTTCATCATGTCCTTTCAGGACATCGCGGGACCGGGCGACGTTACCTTTATCGGCCTGAAGAACTACCGCTCGCTCGCGAACGAGCAGTTCGCGAACGCCATCTTCAACAGTACCGCGTATACGCTTTTGACCATCGCGGTCCTCATTCCCCTGCCGCTCGTCCTCGCGGTCCTCATCAATTCGAAGACGACGCGACTGAAGGGCTTTTTCAAGTCGGCGTATTTCCTCCCCGCGCTCACGTCGGTCGTCGTCGCGGGCCTGTTTTTCCGTTTCGCGTTCAGCGCGCAGGAAACGGCCTTCGTGAACAGCCTTCTCGTCAAGATCCAGGCGACGCCGAAGGAATGGCTCTTCAAGCGGGGCTCGACCATGTTCGTCCTCGTCGTGTTCTGCACGTGGCGGTGGCTCGGCGTCAATATCATCTATTTCCTCTCGGGATTGAACGCGATTCCGCAGGAACAGTACGAGGCGGGAGAGATCGACGGCGCCTCGCCGTTCCAGAAGTTCCTCCTCATTACCCTGCCCAACCTCAAGTCGGTGACCGTGTACGTCGTGACCATCAGCGTCTACGGCGGATACGCGATGTTCTCGGAAAGCTTCACGATGTTCGGCTCCGCCCGCTCCCCGGGAGACATCGGACTCACCATCGTTTCGTATATCTATCTCGAGGGTTTCAACTTCGCCCGGCTCGGCATGGGCTCGGCGATCGGCGTCACGCTTTTCGCCATTATCATGTCCGTCAATCTTGTACAGCTGTCCCTTTCGGGCGCGTTTAAAAAGGGAGGGAACTGACAATGCGGAACAATACGTGCGGACGACTCCTGACGGAAACGGCGAAGTACGCCTTTCTCGCCGTCGTCGCGGTCTTCGCGCTCGCGCCGTTTTTCTTCCTGGTGCTTTCCTCCCTGCGGCCGGGCGCCCAGATGGTGCAGAACGGCCTGACGCTCGACCTCGACCTTCGAACGATGAGCCTCGAAGGCTACCGGATCCTCATGAACTACAACGAGGGACTTTACTTCCTCTGGTACAAGAACAGTCTCGTGATCAGCCTGGTGCAGACGATGACCTCGATCGTCCTGAGCGCGATGGTCGGGTACGGACTCGCGGTGTACGATTTCAGGGGAAGGAACGTCGTCTTCACCGTCGTCCTCGCGGTGATGATGATACCGGTCGAGATACTCATCCTCCCGCTTTTCAAGCTGACGATATTCCTGAAGGTGATCGACACGAAGGCGGGAGTCATCCTGCCGTTCGCCGTCTCGCCGTTCGCCGTGTTCTTTTTCAGGCAATACTCCCTCGGCGTGCCGAAAGACCTCATCGACTCGGGGCGTATCGACGGGTGCAACGAGTTCGGGATCTTTTTCAGGATCGTCTCGCCCGTGCTCATGCCGGCCTTCGGCGCGATCGCTATCCTGCAGGCCATGGGAAGCTGGAACGCCTTTCTCTGGCCGCTCATCGCCCTCAGGTCGAACGAGAATCTGACGCTTCCGATCGGCCTCCTGTCGCTCCTCACGCCGTACGGAAACAACTACGACGTGTTGCTTTCGGGTTCGGTCATGTCGATCGTGCCCATCATCATAGTCTTTCTGCTGAATCAGAAGGCGTTCATCACCGGCCTCACGGTCGGAAGCGTAAAAGGATAACCACACCAATGAGCAACGTATCAATGACCGTCGAGCGGAATTTCGAGCGCGCCCGCGTGGACGACCGTCTGTACGGTTCCTTCATCGAGCACCTCGGGCGCGCGGTGTATTCGGGCATCTACGAGAGCGGCCACCCGACCGCCGACGAGCAGGGCTTCCGAAAGGACGTCATCTCCCTCGTGCGGGACCTCGGCGTCTCGCTCGTCCGGTATCCCGGCGGCAATTTCCTCTCGGGTTACGACTGGAAGGACGGGATCGGGCCGCGCGACGGGCGCCCCCGGAGGCTCGACCTCGCCTGGCGCACGATCGAGCCGAACCTCGTCGGCATCGACGAGTTCGCCGACTGGGCGGCCAAGGCCGGCACGGCCGTCATGGGCGCGGTGAACATGGGAACGGGAACGCCGAAAGAGGCGGGAGAGTTCCTCGAGTACTGCAACTTTCCGGGCGGCACCTACTGGAGCGATCTCCGGAAGCGAAACGGTCACGCCAAACCGCACGCGATCAAGACCTGGTGCGTCGGAAACGAGATGGACGGGCCCTGGCAGATATGCCACCTCGACGCGGCCGATTACGGAAAGAAGGCGCGCGAGACGGCGAAGATCATGCGGTGGATCGACGACTCCGTCGAGCTCGTGGCCTGCGGAAGCGCGACGAGCCTCATGGCGACGTATCCCGAGTGGGACCGCGTCGTGCTCGAGCACACGTACGAACACGTCGATTACCTTTCGCTCCACCGCTACTACGAAAACCTCGGCAACGACCGCGATTTCCTCGCGTCCTTCGTCGACATGGACCGCTTCATAAAAAGCGTCGCGTCGACCGTCGACTACGTGAAGGCCCTCAAGCGAAGCCGCAAGAACGTGTATCTCTCGTTCGACGAGTGGAACGTGTGGTACCAGCAAAAGCAGACGCGCTTCGACTGGGAAGAGGCGCCGCCGATACTCGAAGACCGCTATTCGCTTCTCGACGCCCTCGCGTTCGCCGGCATGGGCATCACGCTCGTCAACAACGCGGACCGCGTGAAGATCGCCTGCCTCGCGCAACTCGTCAACGTCATCGCGCCGATCTTCACGAAGAAGGGCGGCCCCGCCATCAGGCAGGCGACGTACTGGCCCTTCCGGGACCTCTCGAAGTACGGGCGCGGTACGGTGCTCGACGCGGTAATCAAGTCGCCGACCATGGAGACGGCCTACGGCGACGCGCCGGTACTCGCGCTCGCGGCGGTGGATCGCGAGGAAACGCGTGAGCTCACCGTGTTTTGTCTCAATATCAGCGACGCGGAGAGCCACCGGCTCGATCTCGACTTGCGGTCGTTCGGCTCGGTATCGATGATCTCGCGTCAGGAACTTTCCGGAAAGGACCGGCACGCGATAAACGATTTCGACAATCCCGACCGCGTCAAGCCCGCGGCCGTCGAGCCCCAGAAGGGACCGTGTCCGCGTTGCTCGCTCGAGATACCCCCGCTCTCCTGGAACGTGATTCGTTTTTCCCATGATTGAGTCCCCGCGCCGCATCGCGCTGTCGCTGTCGGTCTCCTGTCTTTGCCTCTGTCTCTCGTGCGCGCTCTCCTCCCGCGCGAGGGACGGGGCGGGAGGGGAAACCGCCTCGTATCCGGACCGCCCTCCCGCGACGCGCCTCTTCGACTACGCGGGTTTCCGCGACAGCGCGAACTGGGGGCTTCTCAACGGTCACGACCCCTCCGTCCTGGGAGACGGAGGGGGAGGGCTCTGGTACGCGTATTCGACCGACGTCCAACGCGGGATGCTCGCGGAGCCCGGCTGTCAGATCAGGCGGTCGCGGGATCTCGTTTCCTGGGAATTCGTCGGACGCGCGCTTCGGGACATTCCCGAAGAGGCGGCCGAGTGGGCGCGTCCCGCGGGCCTCTGGGCGCCCGACTGCGTGCTGGTCGACGGCGAGTATCGCCTCTACTATTCGGCCTCGTCGTTCGGCAAGCAGCGTTCCGCGATCGGTCTCGCCGTCGCCCCGCGACCCGAAGGACCCTTCGTCCCGCGGGGCATCGTCCTCAGGAGCGGGGAAGGCGATCCGGTCAACGCGATTGACCCGTGTATCGTCCTTGACCGTTCTTCGGGCGAGCGGTGGATGGCGTACGGTTCTTTTTGGGACGGCATCCGCATGCTCAAGCTCGATTCCGCGACGGGCCTCGTCGCGCCCGGCCAGGATCGCTTCGGCATACCGATCGCGAGAAGGGCTTCGTCGGCGCTGGGCGCCGTCGAGGGGGCGTATATCGCGTACGTCGAACGGACGCGTTACTATTATCTTTTCGTTTCGTACGGTTCGCTCTATTCGGACTACAACATCCGCGTCGCGCGAAGCGCGAGCGTAACCGGTCCCTACCTCGATCGGGAAGGCCGCGCCATGACCGACGTGTCTTCTCCCCCGGATTCGGTCGGGTTCGGCATCACGACGGGCTACCGGTTCGGGGATCGACAGGGCTGGATGGCCCTCGGCCACAATTCCGCGTTCGAGCGGGACGGAGAGTGGTTTCTCGCCCATCACGCGCGCCCGGAGGGCGGGACGTCCTGGCCGTACCTGCAGGTCAGGCGCCTTTTCTGGACGTCCGACGGATGGCCCGTCGCGAGCCCTCACCCCTATTCGCTCGAGCGCGAACAGCCGCTTTCCGTCACGGACGTCGCGGGCTCCTATGACGCCGTACTCTTCGAGCGGACACCGGCCGGAGTCGTAACCCCGTCGCGCCCGCTTTCGCTCGCGCCTTCGGGAACGTTCGCGACGGGTTCGCTCAGGGGACGGTGGAAACTCGTCGGGGGAAACGTCGTGTCGCTCTCGTCTTCGACCTGGAGCGCGGAACTCATCGCCGTTCCCTCCTGGGATCGGGACGCGGACATGCCCGCGATGGCCCTCACCGGCGTCGATTCCCGGGGTTTGTGCGTATGGGGAAGCTCGCCTCGCCCGTCCCGCGCGCCGACGGAGCCCCGCGACCCGTGAATCCCGGGCAGATCACTCCTCGCTGAAGATCGTCCGCACCTTGATGTCCTGGTTGTAGTTGCCGAAGCCCTTTCCGAAGAGGGTGCAGCCGCCGACGTGACTTGCGTCGTCGGGCACCGCGATACGGAGGATGATGGGGCTTTCAGAATCGATCTTGAGGGAATCGACGTTCGTGTCCGAGATTTTCCCCCCGTCGATATAGGCTCCTTCGCGGCTGATTGTGAGCAACTTCAGGAGCCCGTACGAGTTCCAGTGGTCGTCCCACCATTCCGGCGTAAAAAGCCCCTTGATCTCGCCGCCGAAATCCCCCGGGCTTGTCCAGAAGCCGAGCGGTACCCCGTTGACCGAGAAGTGGATGTCGCTCGGCCAGTTGGAGCAGACTCCCGGAGCCTCCGAGCTTATCTCGAACGAAACCTGCAATTCCTCGAGGCGCTGGTTTTTCTTGAGGTAATTCGGCAGGCGGTATTCGACGTAGCCCTTCGCGAACCAGAGTATCCCGGCTTCTTTTCTCGCGGGATCGTCGAAATAGCGCGCTTCGTCCACCTCGCCGATCACGGTCGCCCGCGTGGCGATGCCGCAGGTCGGAAGCACGCGGTACTGCGTATAGCTTCCGACGGGAATCTCCGTCTCGTACATGAGGGTATGGTCGAGGTTCGAGAGTATGTCGATCATGAAGTGGTGCTCTTTGAGGGTGCAAATCTTCTGCGATCCGCGTTTTCCCGAGGCATAGATGAACTCCACGAGATCGGCGTCGAGCAGGGGTTTCATATGCTGGGTGATCGCCCCGTTGGTGACGTCAAGCGCGTCGGCGAGCTCGTTCAGGTTGATTTGCCGCCGTTCGGCGATGAGTTTGAGCATTTGAAGGCGTACGGGGGAGCTCAAGGCCTTGCTGAGCGTCAGTATGCCTTGCGGGGTATTGATATCGCGCATGAAATTATTATAGCAAAAACTATACCTTTAAGGATAGATATAAACTTATATCGCGCGTATTGACGTACGGGAATTCCTCTGCTACGATGAGTTAACGTACACGCAAAGGGGTTTTGGATGACAGTCGTCGAAATCGCGCGACAGGCAGGAGTTTCCATCGGTACCGTCGACCGGGTTCTTCATAACCGCGGCCGCGTATCCGCGGAAACGCGCGCGCGCATTCTCGAAATCATCCAGGAAACGGGCTATCAGCCCAACGCCCTCGCGCGGCAACTCAAACGAAAGCAATCCTACCGAATCGGCCTCCTGATCCCGGAACTCGAGAAGGAAAGCCGGTACTGGCAATTGGTCGACAACGGGCTTTCCCGCGCCGTTTCGGAGCTTTCCGCCTTTTCGTTCAGCGTCGAGCGCTTTACCTTCGTTCGTCCCGACCGCGCTTCCCTTTCCGACGCCTTCGCGCGGATGGTCGCCGCCGACTGCACCGCCTGGGTTATCGCCCCGATCATGCAGGAGGAGACCCTCGTACTCCTGTCCGAACTCGAAACCCCCGTTCCCTATACCTTTATCGACTCCCCGCTCCCGGGGGCCTCCCCGCTGACCACGGTGGCGCAGGAACCCTTTCAGGGCGGCTATCTCGCCGGCCGGATGATGGACCTCGTCGCCTCGGGGGACGGGACCTTCGCGGTTATCCTTCCCTATACCGAGGCCTTCAACCTGAACGAGCGGGCGCGGGGCTTTGCCTCGTGGTTCTCGGGCCGCCCGGGTTCCCGGATCGTCAAGCTCGTCTGTCCCGAGCCGCGGATGGACGAGGCGACGGAGACCCTCGAGCGCGCGATGGCGGACTATCCCGACATGAGGGGGATGTTCGCGGTATCGGCGATCGGGCACAAGATCGCCTCGATCGTCTCGAGCCACGGCTGGCGCGATCGGGTCGCCCTCGTCGGTTACGATCTCGTGGCCGAAAACGAGCGGTGCCTCCGCGACGGCACCATCGACTGCATACTCTCGCAGCGCCCCGAGGACCAGGGACGTATCGCCCTTTTTCAGATCTATCGCCATCTCGTATACGGTGAAACGTCGGCGCGCGAGGTACGCATGCCGTTCGATGTCTATTTCAAGGAGAACCTTCCATGACCAGCACTGGTGAAACTGCCGCGGCCGCGAAAGGCTTCGCGCCCGGCGAGCACTACGTTCTCGGCGCGGATTTCGGCTCGGATTCGGTCCGCGTCGTCATCCTCGACGCGAAGGACGGCCGCGTCGCGGGCTCGCGCGTCGAGTATTACCCGCGATGGAAGCGGGGACTCTTTTGCGACCCCCGAGAAAACCGTTTCCGTCAGCATCCGCTCGACTACGTCGAAAGTCTCGTCGCCGCCGTTACCGGGGCGATAGGGGAGGCCGAATCGGCTGGCTCGGGCGCGTCTTCGGTGGCCTCGCGCGTCCGGGCCATTTGCGTCGACACGACGGGCTCGACTCCGGTACTCGCCGACAAGTCGGGTACGCCCCTCGCCCTCCTGCCCGAATTCGCCGAAGATCCCGACGCGATGTTCGTCCTCTGGAAGGACCACACCGCCGTGGCCGAAGCCGACGAGATCAACGCCCTGTCGCGTTCCTGGGGCGGGACGGATTTTACCAAGTACATGGGCGGGGTCTATTCCTCCGAGTGGTTCTGGGCGAAGGTCTTGCACGTCCTTCGAGGCAATTCCCGCGTGAGTGCGTGTACGTACACGGCAATAGAACACTGCGACTGGATTCCGGCCCTCCTTACCGGCACGACCGACCCCGCTCGGATCAAGCGCGGACGCTGTTCCGCCGGGCACAAGATCATGTGGCACCGCGAGTGGGGCGGCTATCCCCCGCGCGAGTTTTTCGACCGGCTCGACGCGAGGCTCTCGGACATCCGCGACTCGCTCGGGAGCGAAACCTGGACGACCGACGTGTCGTGCGGCACCCTTACGGCCGAATGGGCCGCGAAGCTCGGCCTTCCTTCGTCTGTCATCGTGTGCGTCGGCGCGTACGACGCCCATATCGGCGCGGTCGGCGGCGACGCGGCCCCGGGAACCCTCGTCAAGAGCATCGGGACTTCGACGTGCGACGTCATCATCGGACCGAAGGCCGGTCCCGCGGGAGAAAAACTCGTCGGCGGCATTTGCGGCCAGGTCGACGGCTCGGTCGTGGCGGACTGGATCGGCTACGAGGCGGGACAGTCCGCCTACGGCGATTATTACGCCTGGTTCCGCAACCTCCTCATGTGGCCGGTGAAGGCCCTCGTCGCGGCGGAAAGTTCCGCCTCCAGGCTCGACGTGGCCGGAATCGAAAAGCGCCTGTTGCGCGAGCTCGAAGAGGCCGCCGCGGCGATCGAGCCCACAGAATCCTCCGTCGTCGCCCTTGACTGGATCAACGGACGGCGCACCCCCTGGGCGAACCAGAAGCTGACGGCCGCGATCTCCGGTCTCACCCTCGGCACCGACGCGCCGACCTTGATGCGCGCCCTTCTCGAGTCCACCGCCTTCGGCGCGCGCGCGATCATCGAGGCCTTCGAGTCGGGCGGTATCCGCATCGAGCGGATCATGGCCATCGGCGGCGTCGCCCGCAAGAGCGCGCTCGGGATGCAGATCCTCGCCGACGTCACCGGCCGCGACATCCAGGTGACCGCGGGCGACCAGTCCTGCGCGATCGGCGCCGCCGTGTTCGCGGCCACCGCCGCGGGACTCTATCCCGACGTCTTCGCCGCGCAAAAGGCCCTTTCCGCCGGAGTAGAGCGGGTACACAAACCCGACCCCGCGCGCAAGGCACTCTACGACCGACTGTACGAGCGCTATCGCAGGCTCGGCACGTTTATAGAAGGAGAAACGAAATGATCGATCTCGGAAAATACGAATTCTGGTTCCTCACGGGAAGCCAGGACCTCTACGGCGACGAAACGCTCAGACAAGTCGCCGAGGACTCGAAAAAGGTCGTGGAGGCCTTCGCCGCCGACAAGGGCATGCCCTGCGCCGTCGTCTGGAAGCCGACGCTCCTCACGCCGGATTCTATCCGCGCGACGCTCGAGCAGGCGAACGCCGATCCGAGGTGCGCCGGCGTGATCGCCTGGATGCATACCTTCAGCCCCGCGAAGATGTGGATAGCCGGCCTCTCCTCGTACCGAAAGCCCCTCCTCCAGTTCAACACGCAGTTCAACCGCGACATACCCTACGACACGATCGACATGGACTTCATGAACCTGAACCAGTCCGCGCACGGCGACCGAGAGTTCGGCTTCATCACCGCGCGGATGGACGTTCCCCGCAAGGTGGTCGTCGGGCACTGGGGCGAGGTTTCCACGCGCGCGCGGATATCCTCCTGGATGCGCGCCGCGATCGCCGTCGCCGACGGGAAGAAGCTCCGCATCGCGCGTTTCGGCGACAACATGCGCGAGGTCGCGGTGACCGACGGCGACAAGGTCGAGGCGATGATGCGCCTCGGCTGGTCGGTTCCCTACTACGGCGTCGGCGATCTCGTCGAGCGGATGGCGGCGGTGAACGAGTCGGACGTCGACGCGAAGGTCGCCGAGTACGAGTCGAGCTACTCGATCTCCTGGGGAAAGGACAAGGCCTTCGCGCTCGAGCATATCCGCGAACAGGCGAGAATCGAGGTCGCCCTCAGGAAATTCGCCGCGGATAACGACGTCAACGCCTTCACCACGAACTTCCAGGACTTGCACGGCCTCAAGCAGCTTCCCGGTCTCGCCTGTCAAAGCCTCATGGCCTCGGGTTTCGGCTTCGCCGGGGAAGGCGACTGGAAGACGGCCGCCATGGTCAGGACTTTCAAGGTCATGTCGGCGGGACTCGGCGGCTCTGGTCGGGGCGACTCCTTCATGGAAGACTACACCTACCATCTCGATCCCGAAAACGGAATGAACCTCGGGGCGCACATGCTCGAGATATGCCCGTCGATAGCCGACGGGAAGCCCTCCGTCGAGGTGCACGCCCTCGGCATCGGCGGCAAGGCCGATCCCGCGCGCCTCGTGTTCACCGCGAAGGCCGGCCCCGCGATCTGCGCCGCCGTCGTCGATTTCGGCACGCGTTTCCGGTGCGTGCTCAACGAGGTCGACGTCGTCACGCCGCCGAAGCCCTTCCCGCGCCTCCCCGTCGCGCGCGCCCTCTGGAAGCCCGCGCCCGACCTCCGCACGGCCGCCGAGGCGTGGATACTCGCGGGCGGCGGCCACCACACCGCCTTCTCGAATGTCGTCTCGACGGACATGGTGCGCGACTGGGCCGAGATGGTCGGCGTCGAATTCGTCGTCATCGACCGCGACACCAAAATTCCCTCGTTCAGGAACGAACTCAGGTGGAACGCGGCCGCCTGGAGGGCCTGATGGCGAAGTCGAAACGTTCGCCCTACGACGCGCTCCGCGAGGAGGCCCGGGCGGCAAACATGGAAATTCCGGCGCGCGGAATGGCGCTCTATACCTGGGGGAACGTCTCGGCGTTCGATCCGGCGCTCGGCGTCTTCGCGATCAAGCCGTCTGGCGTTCCCTACGACGAGCTCTCGCGCGAGTCGATGGTGGTCGTCGATCTCGACGGGCGCGTTGTCGAGGGTGCCCTCAGACCGTCGTCCGACACGCCGACGCACCTCGTGATCTACCGCGACTTCGCCGTCGCGCTCGGCGCCTCGATCCGGGGCGTCATCCACACGCACTCGACCCACGCGGTCGCCTGGGCCCAGGCGTGCCGGCCGATTCCGCTCTTCGGCACGACGCACGCGGATCATCTGCAGACGACCGTTCCCTGCACGCCGTATCTTTCGCGCGCGGGAGTCGCCGGGGATTACGAACTGGAGACGGGGAAGCTCATCGCCGCGTCGTTCGGCAAGGCGCCGGGCGCGCTCGATCCCGACGAGGTGCCGATGGTGCTCGTCGGCGGGCACGGCCCGTTCGCGTGGGGATCTTCGGCGGCCAAGGCCGTATACAACGGCGTCGTGCTCGAGGAGATAGCGCGCATGGCGACGCTGACCCTGCAAATCAATCCGAGGGCGAAGCCGCTTCCGGGGTACATCGTGGACAAGCACTATCTCCGGAAGCACGGGCCCGGGGCCTACTACGGGCAGGCCGGCAAATAGCCGCGCCGCGAACCGCGTCGGCCGGAACGGCCGGCAGGCGGCCGGGATGCACCCGGCGCAACACGCATCATGCAACGACGCGGCCGCGAGGCTCGCGTCTCGCATACCGGACGACAGACGCCGTCCGATTTCGAAGGAGGAAAGGGACATGAAAAAAGCGCTTGCGACTATCGTCGCGCTCGCCACCATCGGTCTTCTTCTTGGCGGATGCGCCAAGAAAGACGCCGGCAAGGGAACGATCGGCATCGCGATGCCGACCAAATCGTCCGCCCGTTGGATCGCCGACGGCGGCAACATGAAGGCCGAGTTCGAGAAACTGGGCTTCAAGGTCGACCTGCAGTTCGCCGAGGACGTGGTCGAGAACCAGATCGCCCAGCTCGAGAACATGATCACGAAGGGCGTCGACGTGCTCGTCATCGCCGCGATCGACGGCGAGTCCGTGACGAAGGTGCTGGAGAAGGCGAACGACGCCAAGATTCCGGTCATCGCCTACGACCGCCTCATCCGCAACTCGCCGTACGTCAGCTACTACGTGACCTTCGACAACTTCAAGGTCGGTATCCAGCAGGCCTCGACCCTCGAGTCGGCGCTCGACCTCAAGAACGCGAAGGGACCGTTCTACATCGAGCTCTTCGGCGGATCTCCCGACGACAACAACGCCTACTTCTTCTACAACGGCGCGATGTCGGTTCTCCAGCCGTACATAGACTCGGGGAAAGTCGTCGTCGGTTCCGGACAGACGGGCATGGACAAGGTCTCCACCCTCCGCTGGGACGGAGCCACCGCGCAGGCCCGCATGGACAACCTCCTTTCCGCCTTCTACACGAAGCGGAAGATCGACGCGGTCCTTTCACCGTACGACGGCATCAGCCTCGGAATCCTCTCGTCGCTCAAGGGCGTCGGCTACGGTAAGGGCTCTACCGCCATGCCGTTCGTCTCCGGACAGGACGCGGAGCTTCCCTCGGTCAAGTCGATCCTCGCGGGCGAGCAGTATTCCACGATCTTCAAGGATACCCGCGCGCTCGCGAAGCAGGCCGTCCAGATGGCTACCGCCCTCCTCGCCGGAGAGCAGGCCGCCGTCAACGACACCAAGACCTACGACAACGGCGTGAAGATCGTTCCGTCCTACCTTCTCGAGTCAACGATCGTGACCAAGGAGAACGTGACGCAGGCCCTGGTCGATTCGGGCTACTACACCGCGGACCAGATTAAGTAAAAAAAAACGGGATTTTTCCGGGGGCGGCATCCGTCGGCCCCCGGGAATTCCCGCTGCAGCCGCGTTAAGGGAGGGTGCGAATGTCAGACATGCTTCTCGAGATGAAATCGATAACCAAAACGTTCCCGGGAGTGAAGGCGCTCGACTCGGTAAGCCTCTCCGTCAAGAAAAACGAGATACACGCCCTCGTCGGCGAGAACGGGGCGGGCAAGTCGACGCTCATGAACGTCCTGAGCGGTATCTATCCGCACGGCACCTATACCGGGGACATCCTCGTGGAGGGCCGCGTCTGCGAGTTCAAGGACATCAAACACAGCGAAAAAAACGGCATCGTCATCATCCACCAGGAACTGGCGTTGAGCCCGTACCTGTCGATCGCCGAAAACGTCTTCATCGGCAACGAGAAGGCGAAGTGCAAGGTCATAGACTGGGACCGCACGCGCGAGGACGCCCTCAAGCTGATGCGGAAGCTCGGTCTCGAAGAGAACCCGAACACGCCCGTGGGACAGCTCGGCGTGGGGAAACAGCAGATCGTCGAGATCGCGAAGGCGCTCGCCAAGGACGTCAAGCTCCTCATACTCGACGAGCCGACCGCCGCGCTCAACGAGAAAGACAGCGAGACGCTTCTTTCGCTCCTGTTGGAACTCAAGGGGCACGGAATATCCTCCGTGCTCATATCGCATAAACTGAACGAGGTCGCGAAGGTAGCCGACGCGATAACGATAATCCGCGACGGCCGCGTCATCGAGACGCTCGACGTCGCGACGGAGAGCGTCTCGGAGGAGCGGATTATCCGCGGGATGGTCGGGCGCGAGATCACCGACCGCTTCCCGAAGCGGACGCACGAGCCGGGAAAGGTCGTCTTCGAAGTGCGCGACTGGACGGTGAAGCACCCCGAAAGCGCCGAGCGGACGGTAATCGACCGCGTGAACCTCACCGTGCGCGCGGGCGAGGTCGTCGGTCTCGTCGGGCTCATGGGCGCGGGAAGGACCGAACTCGCGATGAGCCTTTTCGGCAAGAGCTACGGGCGCGACATCACGGGCGCGACGCTCATCGACGGGAAGGAAGTGAAGCTCAACTCCATACCGAAGGCTATCGACCACGGGCTCGCGTACGTCACGGAGGACCGCAAGCAATACGGCCTCGTTCTCATCGACGACGTGAGGCGGAACACGACGCTCGCGAAGCTTTCCCGCGTGTCGAAGCGGGGGGTCGTCGACGAGCACGCGGAGATCGAGGAGGCGGAGGAGTACCGGACGGCGCTCAACATCAAGACGCCATCGATCCTCCAGCTGACGGGAAACCTGTCGGGCGGAAACCAGCAGAAGGTCGTGCTCGCGAAGTGGATTTTCACCGAGCCGAGGATTCTCATCCTCGACGAGCCGACGCGCGGAATAGACGTCGGCGCGAAATACGAGATCTACTCGATCATCAACATGCTCGCTTCAAAGGGAATGGCGTGCGTGCTCATCTCCTCGGAGATGCCGGAAGTGATCGGGATGAGCGACAGGATATACGTGATGAGCGAAGGTCGCCTCACGGCGGAGCTGGACGGCGCGACGGCGACGCAGGAAGAGATCATGCGCAACATATTACAGCGATGAGGTGGTAACGATGAACAAGCAAGTGACGTTCTCGCTCTTGAAGAAGAACTTCAGGCAGTACGGGATGCTGGTGGCGCTCGGCGCCGCGATGATACTTTTCCAGGCGCTGACGAACGGCGTCTTGATGCGGCCCGTAAACCTGACGAACCTGATCCTGCAAAACAGCTACATCCTCATCCTGGCGATCGGGATGCTCCTTTGCATACTCACGGGCAATATCGACCTTTCGGTCGGCTCGGTCGTCGCTTTCGTCGGGGCGATCTCCGCGACGCTCATGGTCGACCGCGGCATTCCGTCGGTATACGCGATGGCCATCGCCCTGATTATCGGCGGCGTAATCGGCGCCTGGCAGGGTTACTGGATCGCGTACATCAAGATTCCGGCGTTTATCGTGACGCTCGCGGGAATGCTCATCTTCCGCGGACTCGCGCTTGTCGTCCTGCAGGGCCAGTCGAAGGGTCCTTTTCCCCAGCTCTTCCAGTCGCTCTCCTCGGGCTTTATCCCGAACCCTCTCGGCGGGGATTGGCATACGCTCACCGTCGTCGTCGGCGTCGTCGCGTCCGCGCTGATCGCCGCGAGCGAGATCCACAAGCGGCGCAAGATGGCGCGCTTCGGCTTCGACCTCCTGCCCGTCTGGGCCTTCGCCCTCAAGCTGGCGTTCCTCGTCGCCGTCGTCGTCGTGTTCTCGATCGTGTTCGCCTCCTACAAGGGTATCCCGAACATACTCGTGTTGCTCGCCGTGCTCATACTCGTGTACAATTTCCTGACGCAGAAGACCGTGCCCGGTCGGCACATCTACGCCCTCGGCGGAAACGCCAAGGCCGCGAAGCTTTCGGGAATCAAGACGGAACGCGTCATGTTCTGGATCTACGTGAACATGGGCGTGATATCGGCGCTCGCGGGAATGGTTTTCGCGGCGCGCCTCAACGTCGCGACGCCGAAGGCCGGCCAGAACTTCGAGCTCGACGCGATCGCCGCGTGCTACGTCGGCGGCGCCTCGGCGAACGGCGGTATCGGAACGGTGATCGGCGCGATCGTCGGCGGCCTTTTCATGGGAGTCCTGAACAACGGAATGTCGATCATGGGCATCGGCATCGACTGGCAGCAGGCCATCAAGGGTTTCGTCCTCCTCGCGGCCGTCGCCTTCGACCTGTATTCCAAGGCGAAACAGAAATAGCACGCGTGCCGCAAGCACGCGCGCGTGTCGAAACGCGCGACCGACTGCACGGGAGAGAACGCATGGCTGAATTACGATACAACCCGCTCCTGGGAACCTGGACGATGGTGTCGGCGAAACGACAGAACCGTCCGCAGATGCCGAAGGACTGGTGCCCGTTTTGCCCCGGCTCGGGCAAGGTGCCAGACGCCTACGACGTGTACAAGTACGACAACGACTTTCCCGTGCTGAGCGCGAACCCTCCCGAACCCGACGACGTCGGATCCGATTTCTACCGCGTGGAAAGGGCGCGCGGGGCCTGCGAGGTGATCCTCTACTCGAGCGACCACTCGAATGTCCTGCACGAGCTTTCGACCCCGCACGTGCGCAAGCTCGTCGACCTCTGGGCCGAACGGTGCGTCGAGCTCGCGAAGGAACCGACGACGAAGTACGTCATGCCCTTCGAGAACAAGGGCGAGGAAATCGGCGTCACGATGCCGCATCCGCACGGGCAAATATACGCCTTCTCCTGGATACCGCAAAAGGCGGAGGTGGAGCTCGCGAACGCGCGCAAGCACGCCGACTCGACGGGCGAATGCCTGCTTTGCCGGATGAACGCCGAGGAGCGCGATTTCGCCGGACGTGAGCCGCTGTCGCGCCGGATCGTTTTCGAGAACGACTCCTTCGTCGCCTACGTGCCGTTTTTCACCGATTATCCCTACGGCGTCTTCGTCGTCGCGAAGGCGCACCGGAATTACCTCGCCGACCTTTCCGGCGCCGAGCGCGACTGCCTCGCCGAGGCGCTGCGCGTCGTGACCGGGTCCTTCGACCGCGTGTTCGACCGGCCCTTTCCCTACATGATGGTGGTTCACCAGAACCCGGTGAACAGCCCCGAGTGGGACGACGCGCTCGCCTCCTATCATCTCCACATCGAGTTCTACACGCCGCTCCGCGCGAAGCGGCTGATTAAATACTACGCCTCGTCCGAGTCGGGCGCCTGGGCCGCCGCGAACGTCGCCGCTGTCGAAACCTCGGCGGCGGAACTGAGACGGGCGAAACTCGCCTGGCTCGCGGAGCATGACCGGGAGCGGTTCGTCCGCGACTTTCTCGGCGAGTTCGACGCGATCTACGGGACGCCGGACGATGCCCCGCGCGGCGCACGCGGCGAAGCGCGTACGGTCGCGCTGTTCGCCTCTCCCGCGCGCGTCAACATCATCGGCGAGCACATAGACTACAACGGCGGACGCGTCTTTCCCGCCGCCATCGACTCGTACCTTTACCTCGCGTTCGGGAAGCGGAACGACACCCGCGTCGTGTACAACGATCTCCGCTTTCCCGGCGAACGGTCTTTCGACCTCGCCGACGACTTCGCCTTCCGCAAGGAGGACGACTACGCCAATTACCTCAACGGCATCCTGATGATACTGCGCGGCCTCGGGCACCGCCCCGATGCCGGCTTCGACCTCCTCATGTTCAGCACGATCCCCGCGGGCGGCGGAGTGTCGTCGTCGGCCGCGCTCGAGGTCGGCTTCGCCTACGCGCTTTCCGAGCTCTACGGTTTCGGCCTCGACCGCGTCGAGCTCGCGAAAATCGGCCAGCGATCGGAGCACGAGTTCATGAACGTGAAGTGCGGGATCATGGACCAGTTCGCCGTCGCGATGGGAAGGAAGGACAGCGCGATCGTCCTCGACACCGACACGCTCGAATACCGATACGTCCCGCTCGAGCTCGGGAACCACCGCATCGTCGTCATGAATACCAACAAGAAACGCGCGCTCGCGGACTCGAAGTACAACGAGCGGCGGGAGGAATGCGTTAAGGGCCTTGAGGTCGTGCGTAAAACGCGCGGCGTCTCCGCGCTCTGCGAGCTCTCTTCCGCCGACCTCGACGCGGTTTCGCGCGAGATATCCGATCCCGTCATATTCTCCCGCGTGCGCCACTGCGTCACGGAAAACGAGCGCGTTTCCGCCGCGGTCGCGGCGCTCGAGGAGGGAGACCTCGCCGCGCTCGGGAGGCTTCTCAGGGAGTCGCACGTGTCCCTGCGCGACGACTATAACGTCACCGGAGACGAACTGGACGCCCTCTTCGACGAGGCGAACGCGGCCGAGGGCTGCGTCGGCGCGCGGATGACCGGCGCCGGTTTCGGCGGCTGCGCCATCGCTATCGTAAGGGAAGACGCCGTCAAGGCCTTCGTCGAGACCGTCGGAGCGGGCTATCTCGCGCGGACCGGCCTCGAGGCGACGTTTTTCGCCTGCAGGGCCGGAGAGGGCGCCTTTCGCATTATTTGAGCGGAACCCAGTATTCGCACCAATAGTCCTCCGATTCGGGCTCTCCGTCGCAACCGTAGTATTCGATCTCGGCCGTGCCCGCGTGCTCCCGTCCCGATGCGGGGAACCATTCGGAAAACACGCGTTTGATGGTGTTCTGGAAGTTCGGCACGAGGGACCCCCGCGAGGTGATCCGGGCCCAGGTGGCGGCCGGTACTTCGAAGTCGACGAGCCGCGCCCCGGGCGCGACGAGTCCGCCCGGAGGAGTGCCGTCCGGCCGCTCGATCGCGATCGAGTAGGTGAAATCCCCCCGCGCCATGTCGAAATCGTGACAAACGCCGAGAAGGCCGAGCCCTCCCGGTTTCACGAGGGAACAAAGCGCCGAGAGCGATCCGTTTTCTTCGGCGACTTTCCAGCACAGGGGCACCGCGCGGAAGTTATCCCCGTTTTCGGTCGAGATACTCGTTTGAATTCCGGCGAGCGCGCGAGCGGGCATTCGCTCGATCTTGAATTCCATCGGAGTCGCGCCCGTGAGCGCTACCGTGAAAGTCAGTGGTTGATAGCTGTGGAGTGCCGTGCCGGGTTTTCTCGCGTCGCTCGGAAGACAGCCGAATTCCCGTTTGAAGGCGCGCGCGAAGGAGTCGGGCGACTCGTACCCGTAGCGAAGCGCGACGTCGATTATCCTCTCGTCGGTCGTGGCGATGTCTATCGCCGCCCGGGAGAGGCGTCGCCTCCGCGCGTATTCCGCGGGCGAGACGCCCCCTATCACGTCGAACATCCGCATAAAGTGAAAGGGCGAGGTGTTGGCCGCCCGTGCCGCCTCCTCTATGTCGAACCCGCCCGTGAGACGCGATTCGATCCAGTCGATGCCCGCGCGCATTCGTTCTTGCCAGTCCACCGAAACCACCCCCGTGTGGGCAAACTATACCACGTTTCGCCCGGACGAGGAATTTGACGCCGTCGGTGACAAAAAGCTCCCTTGACGGTGTTACAATAACAATGTTAACTAAACGACGTTATTGTTATTTTGAACGGAGGCGCCTGATGAGACTTCCCAATCCGGAACTTGAAGTCGCCATTCGCGAACGGACCCTCACGCTTCTCCTTTCGCGGGACCCGGGGGAGATAGGGATGCGTGACATCGCCCTGGCGTGCGGTGTGACGGCGGCGACGGTCTACCGGTATTTCGAAAGCAAAGAGGCCCTGTTCAACGCGATCAAACTCGATTGCCTCGACGAGATGGACCGGCGCGTGGCCGAAGGCGTATCGGCCAGACGCGCCGCGGTTCCGACGGGGGGAACGGGGACAACGCCCGCGAGGGAGCTCCTTCGCGCGGGTCTCGCGGCCTTTCGCGACTGGTGTCTGGAGAATCCCCGCCTCGCGTCCCTTGTCATGGAAGGGTTTGATCCGGACTTGAACTGCGAACGGGAGACGATGGAGCGGTATTACCGGAGCGTGAACCTGGCGAGCGAGCTCGTCGGCGAGGCCCGGGCGGCGGGCGAGGCTCGATCGCGCGATCCGCGTCTCGCGGTATCGCTCGCCATCGCCGCGCTGTGGGGGGCGATCGAGGCCCAGCTGAGAAAGCGGAGCTATCCCGAGTATTGGGGTAGGGGAACGAAGTTTACCGACGCCATGATAGACATGTGCCTCGGAAGCATTTTTCTTGATAAGGATGGTAACGAATGAATACAACCTGCGCGCGCGCGGCGGCGGTCGCGCTCCTGGCGGTTTTGATGACGGCGACGGCGACCGATACGGCCCTCGCGGAAGCGGCGCCTCCGGTTGAGACGGGGTCGGACGAGTCGCGGCTTACGGCCCGCGTCGTCGTCGTCCCCGGCGAGAACTGGACGACACGGATGAAGGTCGCCTTTGTCTCGGTGAAGAAGGGCCCGCAATGTGCCGTCTGGATCGAGACTGAGGACGGCGAGTACGTCGCCACGCTGACAGCGACCGCGCGGACGGCCGAAAACGAGTGGCGCGCCGCCCCCGAAGAAGGGCGACCCGAATCCCTGCCCGTCTGGAGCGCCGCCCGCGCGCGCGGGAACGGCGGCGCGGCCGGTACGTCCGGCGCGGCTGACGGCGTCGACGCGGTTAGCTCCGCGACCCCGATGGAAGGCGTCGAGGGGAGCCGCTCCGGTATCGTGCTGAAACCCGGCGCGCCGTATGTCGTGCGCTGCGAGGTCAACCACAGCTTCGACTACAACGACGCCTGGCCCAAGAAGGCCAAGCCGGGAGATGCGCGTTATTCCGGCGTGAACGGGCAACCTTCGCTCGTCTACGAGGGAAGATTCGTCGCCGGGACCGACGCGAGCGTGGATCTCGTTCCCGTCGGCACGGGCTCCGTTGACGGCTCCTCGGGCGGGATGACCGCCGGTTTCGAGGGGATGACGAGCGCGCTCTCGATTATCGGGTCCATCCGTGTTATCCTTGCCGCGGAGTAACGCCATGAACAAACGCCTGAGCATCTTGTTGTCATTCGCCTGTATATGCTGTATCGCCGTCGCGGCCGAGGATTCTGCGCGGTCCCTCTCGCTTTCGTTTACGGCCTCGAGCCGCATGGAAGCCCAAGTGAAACTCTCCGGAACCCTGAATTTTCCGGCGCTCGCGGGGGAAGGCCCCCTGACGAAGGATAACGGCCTCGCGCTCACGGCGAGTTGCGCGGTGACGCCCGTTTCCGTCACCGGCGCCGCCGAGGCGGTGTTCACCCCGATCGCCTTCTTCCAGCTCGTCGCGGGCGGGATGGTCGCTACCGGCTGGAATATTCCCCTCGCCGACGGGCTTTCCGTCAACGAGCCCGGCCGCGACGGTGGCGGCAACCTCGACGGCACTGCCGAGTTCGTCGGGGATTCCTTTCCCGGTATCGTCTGGTCCTGTAAGGGCGGCGCCGTCGTCCAGTTCGATTTCGCGGCGATTCGTCCCGGCGACTGGAACCACGTCGTTTTCAGGAGCTATCATTCGCTCTGGTACCGCGCCTTTTCCGCCGCGAGCGACGAGGAGTCCTGGCAGTTCGAGAACGACGTCGGCGAGGAGCGGAACGGCTGGAACTACTACGCGAACTACTTCCTCGGCTATCGCATGCCGACGAAATTCAGCATGGTCGGCTTCCTCTTCGAGCAGGAGCTCAACCTGTACGACACCCCCGGAAGGGAAACCTGGGGAGACGACATCTCCCGATTCACGATAGGACTCATGGCCCAGTACGACTTTTCCGAGACGGTCAGCGTGAACGCCCTCGTGCAAGCCCGCACGAAGCGGAATTTCCTGGGGACGACCGGCGAGTACGAGTTCTACCAGCTTCGCGAGATCGATTCCGACGACCCCCGGCGCCTCGAGTTCTACCGGATTGCCGTGATCCTGAAGTGGACCTTGCTGTAGACCCCTCAAGCCTGACCGTGTTTCCGCGGGACCGACGTGTCTCCGTTGGCCAGACTCGCGGCGGAACGCCGAAATCATTGGAGATTTCGGGAGAACCGTAGTAAGCTTGAGGAATACGGTGCCGGTCGGCACGAAAAAACGGAGGAGACGCTAATGGAAAAGAAACTGGAAGTCGTCGCTATCATCAAGAACGGGATCGAGCTCGGGATGAAGAATCTCGTTCCCATCCTGGTAAACGCCCTTCTGTGGGTACTCACGATCTGGATTCCCTATATCAACATAGGGACGACGATCGGCCTCGCCATCGGAATCGTGTCGAAGGTTTCCCGCGGGGAGACGATCTCCATGACCGAGATCTTCGATCCCAAGTACCGCAAGTACATGGGAGAGTTCTTCCTGACCGGCGGCCTCGTGATGGTCGGCGTCGGTTTCGGCTACGCCCTCTTCATCATCCCGGGCCTCGTCATCTCGATCGCCTGGTGCTTCGCCACCCTCCTCGCCGTCGACAAGGGCAAAAACCCCACCGACGCGATTACCACGAGCAACGAGGTCACGTACGGAAACAAGGGGACGATGTTCCTCGCCTATCTCGTGCTGGTCGTCGCCGTCTGTATCCTGAGCGCGATATTCAATTTTATACCCGTCATCGGCGGGCTTCTCGTCCTCGCCGTCTCGGTCGCCACGATCTTCGTGGCCATCGGCATGCAGGCGTACTGCTACAAGGAGCTCTGCGGAGCGGCTTGATCGCGCGAACGATCGAAAAAAGGCGGGGAGCGATCCCCGCCTTTTTTTGTGCCGCCCGGCATCGTCCGTTCCGAGGGTTCACGGTTACGGGCGCTCAGTTCATCGAAAGAAAATACCGGTGTATCCGCGTGTCGTCTGGCGTGAGCTCGGGATGGAAGGTTAGCCCGAGGACGTTCCGCGAACGGACCATGACCGGCTCTCCCGAATCGAGGCGTGCGAGGACGCGCGCGCCCTCGCCGACGTCCGAGATCCTGGGCGCGCGGATGAACGTCGCGAGGTAGGGCTCGCCGTCGGGAATCCCTCCCCCGTCGTCCCGAGCGTCGCCGAGCTCCATGCGTACCTGCCCCCTGAAGGATTCGGTCTGTCTGCCCCAGGCGTTGCGGTCGACCCGCACGGGAAGCGCTCCGAAGGGCTCGACGCGCGCGTCATCCGAGGGAAGCGCGAGCATGATGAGCCCGGCGCAGGTTCCCATGACGGGCTTCCCGCGCGCGAACGCCGAGAGCGCCCCGCGAAGGGCCGGACCGTCGCCCGCGGCGAGGAGCTTCGTGAGCACGGTCGACTCCCCGCCGGGGATCACGAGACGGTCGCAGCCGTCGAGGTCGCCCGCGCGCCTGACCTCGCGCGTGGATTCGCCGAGCGCGGCGAAGACCGCCGCGTGGCTCGCGAAGCCCCCCTGCAGGGCCAGAATCCCTACCATCCGCGTCCCGCCATCTTCTGGCTTTCGTCGAGGGTCCTGATGTCGATGCCGTCCATCGCCTGGCCGAGGCCGGTGGATACCTCGAGGAGCACGGCCGGGTCGCGGTAATGGGTCACGGCCCTGACGATCGCCTTGGCGCGGACCTCCGGGTCCTTCGACTTGAAGATTCCCGAACCGACGAAGACCGTCTCGGCGCCGAGGTGCATCATGAGCGCCGCGTCCGCCGGGGTGGCGACGCCGCCCGCCGCGAAGTTCGGCACGGGAAGCTTTCCGAGCCTGCGCGTCTCCAGGATCAGTTCGTAGGGCGCCTGGAATTCCTTGGCGGCCGTCATGAGCTCGGCCTCGTCCATCGAGGCGATACGCCTGATATCGGCCATGACCTGCCGCATGTGGCGCACGGCCTCGACGACGTTGCCGGTACCGGCCTCGCCCTTCGTTCGGATCATCGCCGCGCCCTCGCCGATGCGACGGAGCGCTTCCCCGAGGTTGCGGCAGCCGCACACGAAGGGCACCTTGAACGGGTGCTTGGCGATATGGAATTCCTCGTCGGCGGGGGTGAGCACCTCGCTTTCGTCGATGAAGTCTATCTTCATCTCCTCGAGTATCTGCGCCTCGACGAAGTGGCCGATGCGGCATTTCGCCATCACGGGGATGGAAACCGCTTCCTGTATCTCGCGGATCATCTTGGGGTCGCTCATGCGCGAGACCCCGCCGTCCCGGCGGATGTCCGAGGGAATGCGCTCGAGCGCCATGACCGCCGCCGCGCCCGCCTGTTCGGCGATCTTCGCCTGCTCGGCGTTCGTGACGTCCATGATGACCCCGCCCTTGAGCATCTCGGCGAGGCCGACCTTTACGGCAAACCGTTCGTTCTTTTCCATGTATAAACTCCTTTCGGTTTAATCAAAAATCCCCGAGACCCGCGACGCTCGCGTTTCCCGGTCCGCGTGAAAGATAGTCGTCCGTCGCCTTGGCGAGACGTTTTACTCCCTCCCTGATTTCCTCCGGCGTCAGGGATCCGTAGCACAGTCGGATGTCGCCCGACCCCCGTCCGTCGATCTCCTGCAAGGGTCCCGGCAGGAAGGCGACCCCGCGCTCGACGGCTCGCGGAAAGAGTTCCACGCTCGAGAATCCGGCGGGCAGGGCGATCTGGAGCTGGAAGCCGCCCTGGGGCGTCGTCCAGGTTACTCCCGCGGGCATGTGCCGCGCGAGGGCGTCGACGGTCACGTCGCGGAGCGAGCGATAATGGCCGAGAACCCGCTCGCGGTGCGCGCCGTATCCGTCGGGCGACTCGAGGAAGGCGCGCGCGATTCCCTGCATGAGCGGAGGGCACCCGAGATCCATCGCCTTCTTGATGGCGGTGAGCGAGGCGATCCGGCTTTCGGGAGCGACGATCCAGCCGACGCGAAGGCCGCTGATAAACGACTTTGAAAGCGATCCGAGCGCGACGGTGTCATGCCCGGCCTTGGACTTCATGAACGACGGAATCTCGTACGCGGCCCGCGCGCCGGCATCCGGTCGCTCGTCGGTTTCCTGTCGCGCGCTGTCTCCGGCGCGCGAGGGGGCTTCGCCGAAGTGGAGGTCGCGGTATACCTCGTCGGACACGACCGTCGCGCGGTTCCGCGCCGCCCAGGCTGAAACCTCCGCGAGACGCGCGTGCGAGATGTCGGTACCGGTCGGGTTGTGGAGTATCGGGCAGAGGTAGAGGAGGGCGCCCTCGGCGTCCTTCCCCTCGGGAAGGAGCGATACGACCGGGCCTTCCCCGTCGCGCGGCACGGTCCCGAAGGAGATTCCGAATGCCGCGAGGGCGTTCGTGACTCCCGCGTAACAGGGCGTTTCGCAGATGACGGGAGCGCCCGTTTCGGCGGCCTGCTGGGCGAGGAGGGATATCGCCTGTTGCGATCCGCTCGTGACGAGCACGGAACCGCTCGCGACGTCGATTCCCCGCGCCCGGTAGAGCCGGGCTATCGCCTCGCGAAGGGCCGGAAGACCGCGACTGTCGCCGTAATCCCAAAACATTTCCTCGCCCGAGGAGAGGGCGTCCGCGGCGAGTCGCTTGAGGATACCCTTTTCGACCGTGAGCGGGTCTCCGATTCCCCGGGTAAAGGCGATAACGCCTTTTTTTTGCGCGAGACTCATCATTCCGGCGAGGCTTCGCGCGACCGACTGGCCGACCCCGCTCCGGTCCGCTCGCGGCTTCGATGCGGCGGCTCCGGGTGGCGCGGACGGCCGGGCGTCGCTGACGAAGGTCCCCCGTCCGACATGCGTCGTGACGAGTCCCTCGGCGACGAGATCCTGCATGGCCCGCCTGATGGTGGCCGCCGTGACGCCGCGTTCGCGCGCGAGCGCCGTGACTGTCGGTATGCGCGCTCCCGCCTTCATCGTCCCCGACCGAATGCCGGCGCGAAGTTCGTCGCGTATCTGTATGAATAGCGGTATCTCGCTCGTTTTGTCCGGCACCATATTAATACCGTATTAAACCATTGAATTGATTGAGTCAAGTATTCGACTTGCATATGGGGTTAACATTCTGTTGCGACGAGCCGAAAAGTACCATATAGTGAGGACACGTATGAAACATGCAGGGGCAAAGTGCCATTTTTGCGATATATGCGACGGACACGGGTGCGTCGGTGAACTGCCGGGAATGGGCGGGGCCTACGACAACGCCAATTTCATAGATAACTGCGCGGCCTGGGCCGCCTTTCACGCCTCGTCCGCGGGACGTCCTTTACCCGCCATGCGGCTCGCCCCGATCACCGGCGCCACGCAGAACGTGGGCTGGGAGGACGAGGAAAGCTTTTACGGCGAGCTTGTCGCCGCCTCGATCGCCGGCGGTCTCCGTCTTTCGATCGGCGACGGGTATCCCGACGAGAAGTTGAAATTCGGCATAGCCGCCCTCCGCGCCGCCTCGGCCAAGGGCGCCGTCTTCGTCAAACCGTACGATAACGCCCGTATCCTCGAGCGCATGGAATGGGCCCGTCCCGTCGCGGAGATTCTCGGCGTCGACATCGACTCCTGGGGTATCCTGACGATGCGTAACCTCGTGAACCTCGAGGAAAAAACGGGCGCCAACCTTCTGGAACTCAAGCGGGCCTCGAAGGCGCCCTTCGCCATAAAGGGGATTTTCCGAGAGCGCGAGCTGGAGCTCGTCCGGGACGTCCGGCCGGATATCGTCGTCGTTTCGAACCACGGCGGGCGCGTCGAGACGGAGCGCGGAAGCACCGCGGCGTTTCTGGCGAGATACGGGGCCGAATTGCGGAAGTATTCGGGCGAGGTGTGGGTGGACGGCGGGATTCGTTCCGCGGCCGACGCGCGCGCCGCGGGCGCCCTGGGTGCCGACGAGGTACTGGTGGCACGCCCGATTATCACGGCGCTCCTCGCGGGCGGACGCGAGGCGGTCGTCGAGCGCGCCCGCGCGTTGACCGATCGGGCGGCGGTTCCGGAAAGCGCCGACAGGTAAAACGTTCGCTTATTTGATCTCGATACCGCCGAAGGTCGCCGACCCCCGGACGATGACCGTGTGCTCTCCCGTGCGGGCGCCGCCGGCGCGTTTGTCGTCGACGCCGCCGAAGATCGGCGCGACGTGCGTGATGACGCGCACTCCCTCGGGAAGGAATATCGTGATTCCGCCGAAGAGGGCCGATACGGTCACGACCACGTCATCCGTTATGACGGCATCGCGCAAGTCGACGATAACCGAGCCGAAGAGGGCCGCGTAGCTGCCCCCGAAGTACTTTTCCCGTTCGGGGCGCACGGTTTGCTCGCCGAACATGGCCTGCGCGAAGGCGGTGTCGCCCGTCGCGCGCTGGCCTTCGCCGTCCTTCGCGCCGTTACGCCCGGCGCCGCATCCGCGACCTCCTCCTCCGCACAGCGAGCCCCCGGTAAGGAGCTGAAAGCCCACGACGAGCAGGATGAACGGCAGTATGAGCTTCCACCCGAAACCCTCGGGGAGTACGCCCTGCGCGTTCAGGAGGAGGAGAATGCCCACGCCGAGCATGACGGCGTTGCCCGCGTTGAATCCGCCCTGCACGATCGATATGAGCGCGGGAACGATGATGAATACCGTCCACCACCCGCGAAGGCTGAGATTGAGGTCGAAAAAGCCGAGCATGGTCCCGCCGATCGCGACAGCCGCCGCGATAAAGAGGGTTCCGACGACAATCGTGTACACGTCCCGTTTCATACTATTACTCCTTGTCCGCGCTTCGGCGGATTACGTAAGCAGGAATCGGCCGACCTGGCCCGCGACGTTCCGGAACACCTCGCTGTTGTGTTCCTTGAGCGCGGCGACTTCCTGGAAGGTCGAGTTCATGGCGAGGGTATCGTTGAGGATAGAGTCCATCTCTTCCTTCACCCGGTTGGAGCATGCGACGAGCCGTCCGATGGCGTTTTCGAGCTGTTTAGAGCCGTCGGCGAGGGAGCGCGCCGCGAGGTTTACCGTCTCGGTCGTGCTTTGCATCTCCTGCAGCGTCTGCGCGACCTGGTCCGACCCGGCCTTCTGCTCGCGCATCGCGCCCTCGTTTTCGCGCTCCATGTCCGTCACCTTCGTGATGAGCGACAGTACCTCGTCGAACCCCGTCGAGGCGCCGCCCGAGGCGGAAACCGCGTTTTCGATCGCCGCCCTGACGTCCTTGAGTTGCCCCGAGACGATGGACGACTGCTTCGAGCTTTTTTCGGCGAGGGAGCGGATCTCGTCCGCGACTACCGCGAATCCGGCTCCGGCGTTTCCCGCGTGCGCCGCCTCGATCGCCGCGTTCATGGCGAGGAGGTTCGTCTGCGCGGCGATCGCCGCGATCGTCTTGTTGGCGTCGAGCAGCAGGGTCGAGGACTCGACGACCTTGCCGATGAGGCTGTTCGATTCCTGGATTCGGTCCTTTCCCCGGTTGGCGGCGAGAAGCAGGTCCCCGCACGTCTTGTTGATGCGGTCGACGTTCGCCGAAACCGCGGATATGTTCGCGATCATCTCCTCGATTCCCGCGCTCGAGTTGCTGACGCTGGAGGTTTGCTGGGTAACGGCCGCGTGGAGCTCCTGTATGCGGGACGAGATCGACTCGACCGAAACCGTCGACTCGCCGGTGGCTCGGTGTTCCTCCTCGATCTCATCGTTCGCGCGCTGGACCGAGGACGTTATCTCCTTCAGTTTCTCCTCGGCCTCGAACATGCTCGCGGTGAGGCCCGACTCGTTTTCCTTGAGGGAAGAACAGCCGGACTGGATTTCGTTGACCATCTTCTGCAGGACCTCGAGGTACGAGTTGAGACTCTCGGTGATACGTCCCGTCTCGTCGAAGTTCATGATCGCGACCTTGCGGTTGAGGTCGGCGGAGTCGCTCGAGGCGAGTTTGAGGATCTGCTCGTCGAGGAGGTTGTACTGTGTCGTGTCCTGCTTTTTCGAAAGCCAGGCGACGTAGAAAATGACGGCTTGAATGATGAGGCCGACGGTGATGATGGAGAAGATGGGCGAGCTCGGGCCCGCGCCGCCTTCGGGTCGGCCGAGATAGTACCAGGTCACGAAGGCGAGGTGCGTCAGGGTGATGAGCCCTCCGGCTATCGGGATGAACACCGACTTGTACTCGATGAACTTGTCCCGCTCGCCCTTCTCGATCCTGGTAATGCCGAGCAGTTGCTTCGGTTGCTTGAGATAGTCGTCCATGAGGAAGGAGTTGATGAGGGCGCCGGCGAAAGCCTCCGAGAGCTTGATGGCGAGTACCCAGAACAACGGAAGGCCCGAGGGCATCGCTCCCCCGTTCACGCGGTGAAATAGGAGGATCGCGCCGGTCCAGAGCAGGGCGTTGTAGATGATGAGCGTCCAGGGCAGTCGAACCGCGACCATTCGCGCTCGCTTGCTTTGCTTGCCGCCGCGTCGCTCGGGCGGCAACTCGAGCTCCTTCCACAGCGGTTTGAGATACGCGCAGATCAGGAGGCCCGAAAAGGAACAAATCAAAAGGACGAATACGACGAGGCTCGGGTTCGCCGCGAGAAGGAGGCGGCCGCCGTATCCGACGTCCTTCGTCGGGTTGTACATCTGCGAGAATATCTCGCTGACGGTCACGGTGCCGATTTGCACGCCGAAGAACGTCGCGACGGAGAGTCTGTTTATCCGGCGCGCGAGCGGTGAGTGTTTCATCGTATACCTCTTTCGTTATGTAAATCGTTCCTTTTGGACATTGTATCCGTTTTCTCGCTACAATTCAAAACCTTTTTACGAAAGATCCCTGAGGGCCGAAAGTATCTTCATCGGGTTGGCCCGGGCTCGCGCCTCGAGCCGCGCGAAGTCCTGCGCGGTCTCCGTCGCCGCCCCCGAAAGGACGAGCCCCTCCTTGTCGCGGCGAAACCAGAGAAAGTGCCATTCCCTCCCGGTGACGCCCGGCACGCGGGAAATCACGCTCTCGAGGGCCCCGGCGATCTCGACGTGGTTCGCCTGGCCGACCTGAAAGAACGTGCCCTTGTCCGTAAAGCAGACGACCGCGCGCGCGAAGCCCGAGGCCGTCGCGGAATCGTCGCGAAAGCCGTCGACGACGAGCCGGACGTGCGCGAGTGAGAGGTCGTATCCCTTGAGGCGCAATTCCCTGCGAAGCGCGACGATCTCGCTCCGTATCGTCACGAGATCCCGGTCCGATCCGCCGATAGCCTTGAGCCGGTTTCGCCATTCGCGAAACTGCGACTCGAGTTCCGCGAACTCGGGCGTATGCGAGGCGAAGATCTCGGTTTCGGCGAGCAGTTTCCATTCCGGGGTAAACCGGTCCTGGAGAAATCGCGAAACGGCGGTTTCTTTTCTTTTAGCCATCGTATAACGATAGTATACTTCAACGAGGATGAAAATACTCGTCGTATCTGACATTCACGCGAATCTCGACGCGTTCGAGGCCGTTCTCGCCTCGGCGGACGGCTCGTGCGCCGGGTTCGTCATGCTCGGCGACTGCACGGGATACGGACCCGACGCCACCGCGTGCGTCTCCCTGCTTTCGTCGCTCGCGTCGGCTTTCGATCCCTTCGTCGCGTTGTTGGGCAATCACGACGCGGCGCTCACCGGCGCGCTCGACCTTTCCTGGTTCGGACCCGCTGCCCGTTTCTCGGCCGAGAAGACCCGGAGCGAGGCCCGTCCCGTCGACGTCGCCTTTCTTTCGGGACTCGCGCCGTCGCGCGTCCTGTCCGCGTTCCCGGACGTCCTGCTCTCGCACGGGTCTCCCGTAGAGCCGCTCACCGGCTACCTTTTCGGAGGGGACGAGACGACGCGCGCCTTCGAGTCGATGGCGGAAGCGGGCGTCCGCGCGTGTCTGTGCGGGCACACGCACGAGGGCGCCGTGTTCAGGCCGGGGAGCGGCGCCGACCCGGCGCGCCCGGCAAGCTCGGCGCGCCCGACGCGTGAATACCCCGCGCCCGGAACGACGATAGTCCTGGGCGCGGGTCCCGTCATCGTGAATCCGGGAAGCGTCGGTTTCCCGCGCGCCTTCAACGGACTCGACGCGGAGCCGTCGTACGAATCGTGGCCCGCGTATTACGGCGTATGGGATACGGAGACCGACGTTTTTGCCTTCGCCGAGGCGCGCTACGATTTTAGCGCCGTTGTCGCCCGGATGCGTGCGGGCGGCTGGGTGACCTGATCGCGCGTTTCGAAAGGCTATCCGAAGCCGGGTTGGTGGCGTGCCGAAGCCGGGTTGGTGGCGTGCCGAAGCCCGGTCGGCTTACCCGAGTTCGGCCAGGGTCTCCCATCGCGCGTACTTGGTCTCGAGTTCCGAGGAGACGCGGTCGAACTCCCCGCCGAGCTCGCGCAGCCTGACGTGATCGCTTTCGCCGCCGGATAACAGGGTCTCGAGTTCCTTCTTGCGGTCCTCGAGCGAGGCGATTTCCTTCTCGATCTCGGCAAACTCGCGTTCTTCCCGAAAGCTTCGTTTTTTCTGTTTCGCGCCCGCCGGTCCCGCCGCGCCGGTCGAACCCGACGTGGCCGCCGAGCCGCGAGCGGCTTCGGCGCGGCGAATCCGCTCTCCCTCTGCGCGTTCCTCTTCGCGCCAGGCGAGATAATCCGAACAGCTTCCCGCGAAGGCCTCGACCGAGCCGTCGCCGCCTACGACGAAGAGGGTGTCGACCGAACGGTCCATGAAGAAGCGGTCGTGGGAGACGACGAGAAGGCATCCCTCGTATCCCGAGAGGAATGATTCGAGCACTCCCATCGTGTAGATGTCGAAGTCGTTCGTCGGCTCGTCGAGCACGAGGAAATTCGGGTTCGTCATGAGAAGCCGGACGAGGTACACGCGCTTCCGCTCGCCGCCCGAGAGGGCGGCGAGCGGCGAGTACTGCGTCGGACCCGCGATCCCGAACCGCTCGAGGAGCGCCGAGGCGGTCAGCTCCCTGCCGTCGGACTGCACGACGATCTCGGCGGTTTCCTTGATGTACTCGAGCGGGGTTTGCGTCGAGTCCGAAATCTCCGGGTTTTGCCGGTAGTACCCGATGACGGTGTTTTCCCCGCGCGTCACGGTTCCCGCGTCGGGCGCGATCGAGCCGGAAAGCAGGTTGAGGAGGGTGGTCTTGCCCGAGCCGTTGTCGCCGAAGACGCCGATCCGCTCGCCCTTGCGGAATTTCCACGAGAAACCCGAGACGACCGTCTTCGCGCCTCCGTTCGAACGCCAGGTCTTCGCTATCCCGTCCGCCTCGAGAATTTTTCCGCCGAGCCTTCGGCCCGAGACGCTGAAGGAGAAGCCCTCGTCCTCCTCGCGCCTTTCCCGGTCGTTCATCCGCTTTATGGCCTGGACGCGCGCCTTCGCCTTGGTCCCGCGCGCCTGGGGCCCGCGAAGGAGCCACTCGCGTTCCGTGCGCAGGACCGACTCGATGCGCGCTTCCGTCCGTTCGGCGATCTCTTCCTCGATCGCCTTCTTCTCGAGGTAGCGGGAGAAATTTCCCTCGTAACGCTTGAGCGCGGTACCGTCGATCTCGTGGATGGAGGTGCATACCGCGTCGAGAAAGTAGCGGTCGTGCGTGACCATGAGCACCGCCCGGTCGGTTTCCGCGAGGTATCCCTCGAGCCAGGCGATTGTGGCGATGTCGAGGTGGTTCGTCGGCTCGTCGAGGAGGAGTATCCGCGTGTCCTCGACGAGCGCCTGCGCGAGCGCGACCTTCTTGAGCATTCCGCCCGAGAGGGAGTCCATGCGGGCGTCCATGTCGCGGATAGAGAGCCGCGTGAGGACCGAGCGCACGCGCGCCTCGTAATCCCACAGCGACTTCTCGTCCATCTCGCCCGTAAGGGCGTCGAGCCGGTCGGCCGCCGCCGCGGAACCCGCCGCGATCGCCTCGCAGGCGGCCTCGTAGTCGCGAATGACGGCGAGGGACGGGCTTTTGGAACGGAAGACATGGTCGCGTATCGTGTCCTCGGGACGGAACTCGGGGGTTTGCGGGAGCCAGGAAACGCCGGCCTCCTTGCTGATCGTGACGGTGCCGGAATCGGGCGCGAGGGTCCCCGCGACGCAGGCGAGGAGGGTGCTCTTGCCCGAGCCGTTTCGGCCGATGAGGGCGATCTTCTCGCCCTCGTCGAGTCCGAAGGTGACGTCCTCGAAGAGCGGGGCGATTCGTCCCCGGCGCGAAAGTTTGCTGACGGAAAGGAGGTTCATGGCGGCAGTATAGCAGGCCTTGCCCCCGCCGGGGAACACGCGCTACACTCAATCCCGCATGAAACTGCTCGAATCGCGCGAAATCGCGCTCGTCTTCAAACGCCTCTCGGCCGCGCTCCCCGAGCCGAAAACCGAGCTCGAGAGCGTGAACGACTACACCCTGCTCGTCGCCGTGGTCCTTTCCGCGCAGATGACCGACAAGGGGGTAAACCGCGCGACGCGCGCGCTCTTCGCGGAGGTCGATACGCCGGGGAAGATGATCGCTCTCGGCGAGGACGGCCTCAGGGAATACGTGAAATCGGTGAACCTTTACCCGACGAAGACCCGGCATATCATCGCCTTAAGCCGCGCTCTCGTCGAACGTTTCGACGGCCGCCTTCCCGACACGCGCGAGGGCCTCGAGAGCCTTCCCGGCGTCGGGAGAAAGACGGCGAACGTGATTCTCAACGTCGTGTTCGGAAAGCCGACGATCCCGGTGGACACGCACCTCTTGCGCGTCGCCCCGCGCCTGGGCCTCAGCGAAGCGACGACGCCCCGCGCCGTCGAGGAAGACTTGCTCCGGAAGATACCGAAACGGTACGCCATGACGGCCCACCACCTGCTGCTCTTGCACGGCCGCTATGTCTGTACGGCCCGCTCCCCCAAATGCGGCGAGTGCCCGCTCGCCGACGTCTGCCCGAAAAACGGCCTGTAGCGTCTCGCGGCCGACGGCCCGCGACGGATGACGGCCCGCGACGGATGACGGCGCTCCTATCGTTTCTCCACGATAAAGACATATTCGCTGAGATGGAGGGCTCGCGACCTGAGATTCCGGCTTCCCCTGAAGGCGTTGTACCTCGTCTCCACCGACTCGACTTTACCGACGCGGGAGAGGAGCGCTTCCATCTCGTCGCGCGGAATGAAACCCTCGGAATTGAACGAGACGACGAGGAATTTCGCGCGTACGCGTTCAGCGAGTTCGCCGAGCGCGCGCGCGGCCTCGCTCCGGCGGTTGTACGCGGAACGATTCCAGTCGCGCGGGATTCCGGACACCGCGGAGACGGAGGCCGGCCGCTCTCCCGCGGCGATGAGGTTCAGCATGAAGTAATTCGAGCCGTATGGATGCTGGTTGTAGGGAGGGTCGAGATAGGCGACATCGCACTCCGGGGCGAGAAGGCACGATTCGTTCGCGTCGCCCGAGAGGACGATCGACTCCACCGGAAACGCGCTCGTGACGGGGAAGGGAAGGGATATGTCGCCGAGGATGCGCGAGAGCGAGTCTCCCTTGCCGCCTCCGAACCTGCCGATGCCTGTTTTCGCGTCCTTGTAAAAACCCTTGAAGACGCCCGAGGTGTTGGCGTGAATCGACGCCTCCGCGACGAGGGGCGCGACGAGGAAGTCGCGCCAGCGCGCCGGGGCCTCGGCTATCCGCGCGAGCGCGGTGTCGATGAAGCGGGCGTTTCTCGCGGTGAAGAAGGCGCGTTCTCCCGGGCGTATCGAGTCGTCGCTCGCCGGGGCGTAGAGTTCCGAGACGAAGCCCGGCTCGAGGGGGCCTTCCGCGAGCGCGCGCGCTATGGATTCGTGGATCGCGCGGAACTCGCTCGTATCGACGTCTTCCCCGTTGGCGAGGTAGCAGCGCGAGATCGCTCCCGCGTAGGCCTCGAGGTCGTTCGCGACGACGAGGCGCGCGTACCGCCTCAGGTAACGGGAGACGATACCCGAACCCGAAAAGGCGTCGAAGAACGAGAGGGGTCCGTTCCCGAGCCGCGCGCGGACCCGCTCAACCGCCTCGCCGATAAAGGGCAGAAGCGCGCGTTTGTTTCCGATGCAGGTGATCAACTGCCGCGTGAGGTACTCGGGATTCTCGGTGTCGGCCGTCGTTGTCGCGCCGTTCGCCTCGCTCGGGGTTCTCATCGAGGTTCAGTGTATACGAAATAAATCCCCTTCGCCAGACGAATAACCTTGACAGACAATGTTAGTCTAAGTAAACTTTAGCCGTAAGCCATGAACGAACGGCGATCGGGACGTGCCCCAATGCGTCCCGGTCGTTCGAACGTTTCGGGCGAAGGAGTCGTAATGGCCACGATACTCGCCGGGGTCGTCCTCGTAGGAGCTCTCGCGTTCGCGATATACCGCGCCTCTCGAAAATCGAAGTCCGAATCCGGCTGCGGCGGCGGATGCGCGGGCTGTTCCGGTTGTTCGGGGTTCGTTCCGCCGTACGAACAGGAACGATAAGCCGGTGGAAATACGGGGTAAACCCGTGTATACTTCCCCTCATAAGCGGGGAGCAACATGGATGATTTCAAGAACGTAACGGTGGTCAAAAAGGCGAACGTGTACTTTGACGGGAAGGTGACGAGCCGGACGGTCGTGTTCGCGTCGGGCGAAAAGAAAACGCTCGGCATCATGTTGCCCGGGGAATATACCTTCTCGACCGGGGTCGCGGAGACGATGGAGGTGCTGGCGGGTTCGATGGACGTACGCCTTCCGGGTTCGACTTCGTACGCGACGTATTCCGCTGGATCCGCCTTCGACGTTCCGGAAAAATCGTCGTTCGACCTCATAGTCCGCGAAGTGGCGGACTATTGCTGTTCCTACGGGAAATAGGAGGCTGTCATGGAATTGACGGCGGCGAGTCCTGTGCTGATCGAGGCGCTCGGGTACGCGGGAACGCTCGTGATACTCGTTTCGCTCATGATGAAGTCCCTGGTGAAATTCCGGTGGATCAACGCGGTCGGGTCGCTGCTGCTGGTGGCCTTCGCGATAGCGACCGGCTCCTGGCCCGTCGTCGCGATGAATCTCGGTATCATCGCCATAGACCTCTATTTCATCGCGCGTTTGTCGAGCATGCCGAGGGAGTACAAGCTCGTAGCCGCGGAGCGCGACAGCGCCCTTCTCCTCTATTTCTACGCGCAAAACCGCGGGGAGATAACCGCCCTCTTCGGCGAAACCGCCTTCGCGGACGCGCGGTACTTTACCTATTTCGTGCGCGGAAGCGAGGTAGCCGGTCTGTTCGCCTGGCGCGATTCCGTCCCGGGCGAATGCCTCGTGTCGGTCGATTTCGTCACTCCGCGATACCGCGACACGAGCATCGGCCGCTATTTCTTCGGCAATCAGCTTCCCGCGTTCCGTGATCGGGGATACTCCCGGATCGCGTACCGCAACGTCGGATACGGTCACTGGAAGTATCTCCGCTCGCTCGGGTTCAAGGATCTCGGCGGCGGCGACTTCGAGAAGGACATCTAGGCGAGGGTCGCGCGAATCCCGAACGGGGCGCCGCTCGGCGTTCCGACCGGCTTGCCGCGCGGGGTCAGTACACCGTCTCGCCGAGAAGCCTGCCGATGAGGTCGACCGCCATGCGGGCGGTGACGTTTCGCACGTCGTGCACCGGGTTTACCTCGACCATGTCCGCCGAGGTCACGAGTCCCGTCAGCGCCATTTCTTCCATCAAGAACAGCACCTCGCGGTACGTCATCCCCCCGGGGACCTCTATGCCCACGCCCGGCGCGAATCTCGGGTCGATCGCGTCGATGTCGAAACTCACGTGGAGGGCGTCGACGCGGTCGTCGAAAAATCCCGCTATCTCGGAGGTCGCGCGCGAAATGCCGAGCCGGTCGATGTCGCTCATCGTGTAGACGCGGACCCCCGCCTCGCGCATGAGGAGCCGCTCCTTCGGGTCGAGGTCGCGCACGCCGATGTAGCACACGTACGCCGGGTCTATCTTGCGCGTCGGGCGGTAGAAGCCGGTGAGCTCGGGGATGCCGTAGCCGCACGAGGCCGCGAGGATCATGCCGTGTATGTTGCCGGTCGGGGTCGTCAGGTTCGTGTTGAAGTCGCCGTGCGCGTCGACCCAGAGGACGCCCGTGCGCTTGCCGGCGTCCGCGTTCGCGGCCGAGATACCCGCGAGCGAGCCGAGCGAGATGGAGTGGTCGCCGCCGAGGACGAGCGGAAAGTCGCCCGAACGGGCGATCGCCTCTACGTGGCCGGCGAGCGTGCCGCACGCGTCGAGTATGGATCCGAGGTGCTTCGCGTCGTCGCGCGAGATCTCGCGGGCGGGATCGAGGTATTCCTGCGGCGGAACCGCGATGGGCGGATAGAGGTCGTCCGACTCGATGCCGAGCGAGTTGAGCTTCTCCCTGAGCCCCGCGAGCCTGATCGCCGAGGGGCCCATGTCCGCGCCGCGCCTGCTCGCGCCGTAGTCGAGCGGCATCTCGATTATCCTTACTTTCACGGTTCGGTTCCTCCCGCGGCGAGCGCCTCCGGGGCGGTGCCGTGCTCGATCGTCAGGTTCTTGACCCAGCGGCCGGTCTTGAGTTGCCAGGCCGCGATGGCGATCTTGATGACGTCGGTGATCTTGACGATCGCGTACATAGCGATGGGGCCGAGATTCGTGTAGGCCGCGAGCAGGAAGATCGCGGGGAGGAACATCGTGAGGTTCACGACGCCGTCCACCCACATCCCCATGATCGCGTCGCCGCCCGAGCGCGCCGTGGCGAACTGCGCGTTGAGGTAGGTCCACAGGGGCATGTAACAGGCGATCACCCACAGCATGTTGCGCGTGACGAGCCGCGCGGCGTCGGAGAGGTTCCCGTACACGACCGGGATAAGCGCGACCGACATCGCCTGCACGACGGCGAGCGCGAGACCCGCGAAGATCGCCCCGTTCCTGATCCAGCGGGCCTGCTTCTTCGCGAGGTCGAGCTCGTTCCTGCCGAGCGTGCCGCCGACGATGACGCCGGTCGAGACGTGTATGCCCTGGAAGACGAGGAAGAAAATGTTCGCGATCGCCCATCCCGCGGCCATGCCCGAGACGATCTCGGAGCCGCCGCGCCCGTTGTACACCGCGGTCATCACCGTTTCGGTGAGTACCCACGACATCTCGGAAAGGAAAATGAACCCGGACTTTCCGAGGATGGTCCTGAAGAGGCGGAGGTTGACCTTCCAGAGGTCGACGAGGCGCACGAAAAAGTCGGGTTTCCTCACGTGAACGTATACGATGAAGGCCGCGAGTTCCACGAGCCGCGCTATGAGCGTGGCGATGGCGGCCCCGCGCACCTCGAGTCTCGGCGCGCCGAGGTTTCCGTAGATGAGAACCCAGTTGAAAAAGGTGTTCACGAGCGTCGCCGCCACCGATATGACGAGGGGCGCGCGGACCTTGCCGATTTCCCGCAAAGAGGAGCCTATGGCCATGGACCAGGCGATCGGGAAGAAGGTCAGCACGATGATCGAAAGATAGGCCGCGCCTTGTTCGACGATGGCTTCGCGCTCCGTGTTCGTGTTGAGGAGCACGGAGAGAATCTGCCTCGGGAGGAATACCGTCAGGGCGACGGCGACGAGGGCGAGCGCCGAAGAGGTGTGGAACTTGAAGCGGAACGTCTGCCGCATGCCTTCAGCGTCTTTAGCGCCGTTAAACTGCGACATGAACATCCCGCCGGCGCCCATGAGGGTCATGAGGGCGACGAAGAGCACGAAGATGAGCTGGTTCGTGACGTTGACGCCGCTCATCTTCATGTCGCCGAGACCGGCGACCATGAAGTTGTCGATGAGCGAGACGAGATTCTGGATGAGGCCCTGAAGCATTACCGGGACCGCTATCGAAAGCGCCGTCTTGTAAAACGATCCCGGACCGATGTGTCTATGCGCTGTCATGGCGCAAACTATATCCCAACGCGCCCGCTTGTTCCAGCGCCGGCCGACGCGGGATCGCCGCCCGGCGCATCGACGACCGTCGGCATATCCGCGCCGGCCGTCGCTCAGGACCCGCCGTACTCCTCGCGGCTCTTCGTTTCGAGGCCGCGCGTCTTGTACCACTCGAGCGAATCGGTGAACTGCTTCGCGATCTTGATGTTCGTGATGAGCGGGATGTCGAGGTCGATCGCCATCCTCCTGATGATGAAGTCGTTCCTGAGCTCGGTTTCGCGGTTGTTCTTCGGGATGTTGATGACGAGGTCGATCTCGCCCGCGCGGAGCGCGTCGGCGATATTCGGCTTCTTGTCGTCGAGCGGCCAGGCGAGCGCCGTCGCCTCGATTCCGTTGTTCGCGAGGAAGCGCGCCGTGCCTCCCGAGGCGACGATCGAGTATCCCATCGAGCGGAGTTTTTTCGCGCTGTCTATGAACGCGACCTTGTCCTCGATCGGACCGGTCGAGAGGAGTATCTTGCGCTCGGGGACGCGGAAACCCGCGGAGAGAGCGGCTTTCATGAAGGCGTCGCGCACGCCGCGACCGAGGCACGCGACCTCCCCGGTGCTCGACATCTCGACGCCCGCGACGGGATCCGCTCCCTTGAGGCGGGAGAAGCTGAACTGCGCCGCGCGCACGCCGACGTGATCGAGGTCGAGGCGCGAGCCGTCGACGGGAAGGGCCTCGGCGCCGAGCTGAGAGCGGACGGCGAGGTCGACCATGTCGACGCGGAATACCTTGGAGCAGAACGGCAACGAGCGCGACGCGCGCGCGTTGCACGCGATCGCCTGTATCGATGCGCTCTTGGCGAGGAACTGGATGCTGAACGGGCCTGTGATCGAAAGCGCGCGCGCGATCTTCCGCGCGGCCTTCTTGACCGCCTGCGCGGTCGAGAGGTAAATCCTCTGAGCGGGAAGGACGACCGTCGCGTCGCCCGAATGCACGCCCGCGTTCTCGATGTGCTCGCTGATCGCGTATACGAGGATTTCCCCGTTCGAGGCGACCGCGTCTATCTCGATCTCCTTCGAGTTTTCGACGTACCGCGAGACGACGGCGGGGCTGTCCTCCGAGGCGACCGCGGCGCGCGCGAACGACTGCCTGAGGCTCGCGTCGTCCCACGCCACGCTCATCGCCTCGCCCGAGTCCACGTAGCTCGGCCTGACGAGGACGGGGTAGCCCGTCCTCGCTGCGAAGGAGACCGCGGCGTCGGCCGTCGAAACCTCGGCCCAGTCGGGTTGCTGTATGCCGAGCTCGTCGAGGAGGGCGCTGAATTTCTTGCGGTCCTCGGCGCGGTCGATGTCGGCGGGCGCGGTCCCGAACGTCGGCACGCCGAGGCGCGAGAGGCCCATCGCGAGGTCGTTCGTCGCCTGTCCGCCGTAGGAGAGAAGCACGCCGTCGGGACGTTCGGCTTCGAAGACGTCGAGCACGCGCTCGAGGGAGGTTTCCTCGAGGTACACGCGGTCGGCGGCGTCGAACGAGGTCGTCGCCGCCTCGGGGTTCGAGTTGATCATGATCGAGGGAACGCCGATCTTCTTCAGGGTCGCGAGCGCGCTCGCCGCGCACCAGTCGTACTCCAGGCTCGAACCGATGTGGTACGGGCCCGATCCCGGAACGAGCGCGCCCTTGCCGGTCGGTTTCACGTCGTCGGTGACGCCGTTGTAGGTGAGGTAGAGCACGGCGCTTTTCGACTCGCATCCCGCGGCCCCCGGATCGACTTGTTTCACGACCGGCCTGAGCGAGAGCTCCCGGCGAAGGAGGCGTACCTTCTCGGCGCGCGTTCCGGCGCACATTCCTATCTGCTCGTCCGAGAAACCGGCTTTCTTCGCCTTCTCGAGAAGTTCCCTTCCGGGCAATCCCCCGAGCGCGCGGAGTTCCGTCTCGATCTCGAATATCCTCCGCATGGATTGGATGAACCAGCGGTCGACGCGCGCGTATTTGAAGACGCGGTCGACGGACCATCCCTGACAGACGGCCTCGTACACGGCGAACACCCACCGGTCCGTCGGATTGCGGAGCGCTTCCTTGACGTCCCTGAACCCGTGCCCGTTGCAGGCGATTCCCGGCACGCCCGGGGTCGCCATGCGCGCGGCCTTCTGCAGGACTTCCTCGAGCGTGCGTCCGAAGGCCATTGCCTCGCCGACGGATTTCATGACGGATCCGAGCCGGCGGTCGACGCCGGGGAAGCGGTCGAGATCCCAACGGGGGAATTTGAGCGCGAGATAGTCGGCCGCGGCCTCGACGCAGAGCTTGCCTCCCGGTATGAGCGGGTGCCTGATTTCCGAGAGCGAAAACCCGAGTGCTACCCGCGCCGAGACGTAGGCGAGGGGAACTCCCGTCGCCCTCGAGGCGAGGGCGGTGCTCCGCGACACGCGCGCGTTCACCTCGAAAAGGCGGAACGCGGGCGAGTCGTGGTCCTTGGCGAACCGTACGTTCGCCTCGCCCACGACGTCGAGCGCGCGGACGGCCGCGAAGGCCATTTCCCTGAGGGACTGCGTCTCCGCGTCGGTAAGCGTCTGGCACGGGGCGATCACGAGCGAGTCTCCCGTGTGTATGCCGATGGGATCGACGTTCTCGAGGCCGCACGCGACGACGCAGTTGTCCATCGCGTCCCGGACGACCTCGAGTTCTATCTCCTTCCATCCGCCGAGGAATTCCTCGACGGATATCTCCTCGTCGCGCGTCGAGCGCGCGAAGAAGGCGTCGATTTCCCCTTCCGTCCCGCAGACCGCGACAGAGGCCTCCTCTCTCGTCCCGTCGCCCCGAAGGAGAACCGGGTACCCGAGGCGCGCGGCCGCGGCCTTCGCCTCCGCCGCCGTCTGCGCCGGCGCGATCTCCGTGGCGGGAATGCCGGCCGCCCGCATGACGGACGCGAAGCGCGCGCGTTCCTTCGTCGCCCGTATCGTTTCGAGCGGCGTGCCGAGAACCTGGATCGCGTGCTTTTCGAGCACGCCCGAGGCCTCGAGCGCGAGGGCGCAGGTAAAGGCCGTCTTGCCGCCGTAGTTCACCAGGATCGAATCCGGCCGCTCCTTCTCGATGACGCGCGTCACGAATTCGGCGGTGACCGGCAGGAAGTAGGTCGCGTCCGCGGTTCCCTCGCTCGTCTGCACGGCGGACATGTTCGGGTTGACGAGGATCGTCCTGATTCCGTCCGTCTTGAAGGCGCGGATCGCCTGGAGGCCCGCGTCGTCGTATTCCCCCGCCTGCCCGATGCGCTGGCCGCCCGAGCCGAGTATGAGAACCGTTTTCGGCGTCGCTATTCGGTATTTCTTCATGATTGCGTTCCTCCGGAGATTACCGCCGCGAGAAAGCGGTCGTAGAGCCACGCCGTGTCCCTCGGTCCCGGGCTTCCCTCCGGCTGGAAGAGAACCCCCGAGAAAAGGCCTTTTTCCGAGGCGAAGCCCTCGAGCGAGTTGTCGGAGTTGTTGAGGAAGGTCGGGTACCATCCCGCGGGAAGGGAGTCGTCGCGGATTCCGTATCCGTGGTTTTGGGCGGTTATCCAGCACCGTCCCGTCTCGAGATCCACGCAGGGAATGCCCGGCCCGCGATGCCCGTTCGCCATGCGGTACGGCGAGGCCCCCGCGGCCATGCCGAGGATGACCGTCCCCTGCCCGACGGCGAACACCGGCTTTTTGCGCTCGAGCGCCGCGGCGAGAATCGAGGCGGTCTTGTCGCAGGAGGTCGGGTCTCCCGGGCTTCCGGCGATCACGATGCCGTCGAACTGCTCCTTGCCGTAGTCGTGCGCGCACGGCACTCGAAGCACGGTCGTCTCGGGCGTGACGAGGCGGCGGATGACGGAGTTGCGCGCCCCGGCGTCGACGAGGACTATCTTTCTCGGGCCCGAGCCGTAGGAGACCGAACGCTTGACCGACACGTTGACCGGCTGGTTCGAAAGGGACGCCGTGCTGAAGGAAACGTCGCGGGCCGTCGACGAGAGGATCTTTCCGCGCATCGAGCCGCGGGAGGCGAGCCTCCTGATGAGGGCGCGCGTGTCGATCCCCGAGATCGCCGGTATCTGGTGCCGTTTGAGCCACTTGGAAAGGCCGCGGTTCCCGTCGGGGCGGGTCGGATCCCCGCAGTAATCGGCGACCGCGAGGCCGGCTATCTGGATTTCGCCCGATTCGAGGGATTCCGCGAGGCCGAGGGAGTCGGCCGTATCGTTCGGTATCCCGGAGGCCCCCGCGACCGGTTGCGAGAGCACGAGTACCACGCCGCGCATCGCGGGATCGGTCAACAATTGGGGAAGTCCCGCCTGTCCGATATACGCGACTACCTCGCCCGCGCACGAGCTTTCGTGCCCGAAGGATTCCCCCTCGAACTCCGTACCGTCTTCCAGGATTATCCGGGCTTGCAGGGATGTGTCTGCCACGGCGAGCCTCCTTTATCACTTGGATGATAGACCCGGTTCGCCGCTTTAATCAAGAAAAATGACTATAAATCAAGAATGAGCATGCGTGATCCGCGCTTCGAGTCCCATTTTTCCTTTCTTTTGGCCGGGAGAAGGGCTATATCCGCCGGTTTAAACCCGAATTTCTCGAACCAGTCCGCCGTTTGGGTGGTCAGGACGAAAATCGACGAAAAACCGGCGCTTTTACCGCGGGCGATCAAGAGTTCCATGATCTTGGGACCTATCCCCATGTGGGCGTAGGCCTCGTCAACCGCGACACCCGCGATCTCTCCCATGTTTTCCGGATAGGAGTGGAGCGCCGCGCAGGCGCGAAGACCCCCGTCGATCTCGTAGACGACGAATTCGTGGGCGGACTGCTCGAGCTCCTCGCTCGTGCGGGGAAGGAGGATGCCCCGCTCGACGAAGGGGTTCATCAGCGAGAGTACCGCCGGTATGTCTTCCCGGGTCATCGAGCGGAAGCTTCCATAATTGTTCCGATAGATCATCGTCCCCGAGCCGAGGTCGGAGAATATCTCCGCCGGGATGACGCCGTCGATGTCGCCGTCGAGGACGTGGGCCCGGGTTACTCCGCGAAGGCACGCGTCCCGGCCCTGAACGAGAAAATCGACGATCTCGAGCGCCCGTTCCGCGGCATTCCCGCCGCCCTCGAGGAGGTTCCGGTTCGCCGCGATAAACGCGTCGATCTCGTCTACCGAGATGGCGGCCATGCGGCCTTCGGGGGAAACGGCGGCTCCCGCCGGAATCTCGAAATCGTCGACCGAGACGGTCGCGCCGCTCCCGAGGAAGAAGAGCTTCTCCGCCTTCAGGGCGACCGCCGTGACCACGGCGAGCTCGGTCGAGGATATGTTGTAAGGCCGTCCCGTGGACGTCCAGCCGATGCAGGGGATAATCGGGATGAAGCCGTCGTCGAGGGCGCGCGTGAGGGAGTCAAGCTGGACGCTCTCGACGACCCCGGCGCTTCCGTAGTTGACGCCGTCTATGACGCCCTTGCCCCGCGCGCGAACCCAGTTGCCGATAACGGCCGTCATGCGCTCGGCCGAAAGGCGGGTCATGATGCGGTTGGAGATGTCGAAGGCCGCCATCTTGATGAAGTTCATCCCTTCTTCACCGGTGATGCGCACCCCGTCCTTGAGCTGCCAGGGGATGCCGTAGGAGTCGAGCACCCGGGAGATATGCCCCTTCGCCCCGGGGACGAGGACGACCCGCATCCCGGTTTCGTACAGGAGCGAGAGGTCGTGGATGTGACCCGCGAAAAGCGGGGAATCGACCACGTCGTCGTCAAGCCGGATGACCACGGTCGAGCCCTTGAACTTCCGGATATAGCGAATGACGTCCCTGATCCGCTCGGTTTGCATCATGCCCGTATGGTACGGCGGATCGGTATCCCTGTCAAACGGCTTCGGAGACCGAGAGCCTGATGTCGGATCATCGCGTCCCCGGTTGACGAAACGGGCGATACCTGATTAACTCGAACTGCAATGAGTGAAGTGGCGCTGTTTTTTCACCATCATCATCCCCTCTCGATCGCCATTCCGGGCTGATGCGCTGGTGACTTTGCGTGTGTAATGCGAGCCGCCGATCCCGGAAGGGGTTGGCGGCTTTTTTTTAAGGCCGGCGGGGATTCCGCGCGCCGATATACCAAGTACGACTGTACGGAGGATTCCGATGGAAAAACTGAAGATACTGCTGCCCAAGGGACGCATCTACGAGAGCGTCTCGGCCCTGTTCGGCGAGGCCGGCATCTCGATCCACCTGCCCGAGCGCGCCTACCGGCCGACGGTCAACCAGGACGACCTCGAGGCGAAGGTGATGAAGCCGCAGAACATCGGAAAGCTCCTCGAGCTCGGCGCCCATGACGTCGGCTTCACCGGTATCGACTGGATAAGGGAAACAAGCGCGGACGTCGTCGAGGTGATGGACCTCGGCTTCGACCGCGTCCGCATCGTCGCCGCCGTCCCGAACGAGATCGACGACAAGACCCTTAAGTCCAAGCGGATGATCGTCGCGACCGAGTACGTCAACAACGCCGAAACCTGGCTCAAGGCCCAGGGGCTCAACTATCTCATCGTCCGCACGCACGGCGCCACCGAGGTCTTCCCGCCGGACGACGCCGATATGATCATCGACAACACGGCGACCGGTCGGACCCTTCAGGAAAACGGGCTTCGCATCGTCGACACGATCATGGAAAGCTCGACGCGCATGTTCGCCTCGAAGGAGGCGATGAACGATCCGGCTAAGGCGCGCAAGATCGGAGAGCTCAAGATGCTCTTCGAGGCGGTGCTCGCCGCGCGGAACCGCGTCATGCTCGAAATGAACGTATCCCGCGCCCGTTTCGCCGACCTCGTCAGCGGGGTTCCCGCGATGAAAAGCCCGACCGTGGCGCCCCTGTACGGCGATGACGGTTACGCCGTGAAGATCGTCGTCAAGAAGAGCGAGGTCCCCGTGCTCATGCCGAAATTGAAGGCCCTCGGCGCGACGGACATCCTCGAGTACGAACTCCGGAAGGTGATGGTATGACGGCGGCGCGCCGGGCGAAGATCGAACGGAAGACGGGCGAGACCGACATCGCTCTCGAGCTCAATCTCGACGGGTCGGGCCGCTGCGAGGTCGCGTGTCCCGTCGGCTTTCTTTCCCACATGCTCGCCTCGTTTTGCAAGCACGGTCTCTTCGACCTTTCGGGCTCGCTCTCGGGCGATCTCGAGGTCGACCAGCACCACTTCGTCGAGGATACCGGCATCGCCCTCGGACAGGCCTTCGACCAGGCCCTCGCCGACCGCGCCGGCATTTCCCGCGCGGGCTCCTTTCTCTATCCGATGGACGAAACCCTCGCGCGCGCGGCGGTTGACTTCGGCGGCCGGCCCTTCCTCGTGTGCGAGCTCGCCCTCTCGGGCGCCGTGCCCGTGACCGGAAGCGACGCCGAGATCGCCGCCGGGAAGGCCCCTCCCGCGTTTCAGTGCGACACGGTAGACGACTTCTGGCAGGGCTTCGCCACCGGCGCGAAGTGCAACCTCCACATCGACATCATCCGGGGCAGAAGCGACCACCACAAGATCGAGGCGGCCTTCAAGGCCGTGGCGCGCGCCCTCAAGGCCGCGGTCTCGATCGAGCCTCGGCTCGGCGGGGCCGTGCCGAGCACGAAGGGAACCCTCACGACGTAAAGAACTTTCGTAAAGGAATTGACCGATGATTATCGCTTCCATTGACTTGAAAGACGGGAAGGTCGTCCAGCTCAGGCAGGGCAAGGACCTCGTACTCGAACGCGACGACGCTGACGCCCTCATCGCGGACTTCGACCGCTTCGGCGAGGTCGCGATCATCGATCTCGACCAGGCGCTCCGGAACGTCAGACCCGACGGCACGACCGCCAACACCTCCATACTCGCGGGGCTTCTCCGCAAGGGATGCGTCCGTGTCGGCGGCGGCATCCGCGACGCGAAGAAGGCGAAGGAACTCGTCTCCCTCGGCGCCGAGAAGGTCATCATCGGCTCGGCCGCGTTCACGATGAGCGACGGAAGTCCCGGCGTCAATCTCGCGTTCCTCGAGGCGATGGCGACCGCGGTCGGCCGCGAGCGGCTCATCGTTTCCGTCGACGCGCGGGACGGCAAGATCGCCGTCAAGGGCTGGACCGAAAGCGCCGGCATCGATCTCGTAGAGGGAGCGAAAGCGGTTGAGCCGTATTGCTCCGAGCTTCTTTTTACCTGCGTCGAGCGCGAGGGTACGATGACCGGTATCGACATGCCGCTCGTCGAGCGGCTCCGCGCCGCGGTGAAATGCCGCCTCGTCGTCGCGGGAGGCGTGTCTACCGTCGAGGAGGTCGTCGCCCTCGAGCGCCTCGGCTGCGACGTCCAGCTCGGTATGGCCCTCTATACCGGAAAGGTCGCCCTCAAGGACGGTTTTATCGAGTGTCTCGACTGGAAGAAAAGCGAGCTTATAACCGTCGTCGCGCAGGCCGAGACGGGCGAGACGCTCATGGTCGGCTACGCGAACCGCGCGGCCTTCGAGAAGACCTTCGAGACGAACACGCTCACCTTCTGGAGCCGCTCGCGGAATACCCTCTGGACGAAGGGCGAGACCTCGGGGAATTTCCTCGAGGTAGTGCGCATGAGGGTCGACTGCGACCGCGACGCCGTGCTCGCCACGGTGCGACCCCGCGGACCGACCTGCCACACCGGCGCCTGGTCCTGTTTTTCCACGACGGCCGACCGGCCCTACAGTCTCGCGTACCTCGAGTCGGTCATCGCCGACCGCTTCGCGAATCCGCGGCCCGGATCGTATACCGCGACCTTGACCTCGGAACGCGTCCGCGAAAAAATCGAGGAAGAAGCCGAGGAACTCGTCGAGGCCGAGGGTAAGGGTGACGTCGTCTGGGAAGTCGCCGACCTGTTGTACTTCATGAACGTGCTCATGTATCGCGAGGGTGTGAGCTGGAAGGACGTGCTGGGCGAGCTCGACAAGCGGCACAAGAAATAAGCCGCGTCCGCCATCGGGCGTTTCCGTCGCAATCGCTCCACGTGTACGCGTTTACCGTCCGTTCACGGTCCTTTCGTGGTATAGTCGCGACAGGTAAAAACGCAGGTAAGAAAGTCGGGGAATACAAAAACTTAGGCCGGAGGCGGGTCCATGACCCGACGTTCGGCCTTTTTTTTCCGTACCGTGAGGCGAACGCCCTCGAAGAGCACGAGCTTCCATCCCTCGGTGAGTATGAGTCTCCTGTTTTCCGCCGCGGTAATACTTCCGATTTCGAGCAGCTCGAGCGTTTTCTTCAATTCGAGGATCACGTTGTACGTCGTACGGTAGCGCTTGCAGAGCGCCGCCTTCGTGTTCTCGCCGTCGCAACGGGCGCATTCGGCGAACTCCGTACCGTCCCCCGAGAGCACCGCGTTGATTTCGGAGCAACGGAGCGTGCGGTCGTCGGCTGACGCGAGCGCGTGGAAGATTCCCGCCTTTTTCGCGCCGAACGCCGCTACCACGTCCTTGCCGTCGAGAAGGAGTCCGTCGCCCGAACATTCCACGCGCGAGCAACCGCGCAACCGGATGTCACGCGAGAGAAGCGCGATCGCCAGAACGAGGCAGAGATTGTGCACGTTATACAGCATGGACTCGACGGGACGGGGCTCGGCGCGAGTCGAGATGGCGTATCCCATCATCATGACCCATAAGCCGTAAAACGCCGCGATGACGTAGCCGGCGGATCCGAACGATTGCGTCGTCTCCCTGCGGAAGGGCGGTTTCCCGACCATGCTCCTGGAGACGAGAAGAAAGAGAAAGGCCGCGGGAACGCCCATGACGTACTGAAAGGCCGCGGAAAAGAAGTCCCGATGAATGACGACTCCCGATACGACGGAGGTCGCCGTGAGGGCCGCGCAGGAAAGCGCGAGGCACGCTACGGCTTTGCGGAACGACGCGACTCGAAAGGAAATCCTGTACCCGACGTACCCCGCGAGGAATACGAGCGTGACGGACGGAACGGGGTTCTCAGCGAACCAGGCGGGCAAGACGGTGTCGCGGGAAAGCGGCCCGAAGAGAACCGCCCAGGACACGAGCGCGTGCGGAGAGGCGAGCATGAACGTGATAACGGCCGTCAGAACGCGTTCGGGCCTCTTGGTGTCGATCAAGCGCATGAAAACACTGTACCGTCTTCTGCCGCTTCTTTCATCCCCTATCGGTACAGATCGTCCTTGCCGAAGCGCTCCTTCCAGAGCGACTCGAGCGCGCGGACGTCGTCGGTAAACTCGCCCTCCGTCTGGGTTTCGCCCCTTCGCACCCGTTCGAGTATCTCCAGCGAAAACGAGGCGCCTCCCGAGGCCTTCCAGTCCCTTTCGAGCAGGGGATGGACGCAAAGCCCCGTCGTCCGCGCGAAATCGAGTTGGGACGCCGCCTTGTCGATGTTCGTGGTCGAAAGGACGAGACGTTTTCCCGATACCTCGTTGACGAGCGCGTACACTCCCCCGATCTCCTCGCGTTCTCGGTACGCGCGAAGCAGTTCCTTCCGCGACGCCTGACTCATATCGCCCTCGCACCGTAGCCGGCGTCCGCGAGAATTCTCGCGAGCGCGTGAAGGCGCTCCGAAAGCAATTCGTCGTCTTTCGAGAGCGCGTCGCCGAAAAGCCGCAAGTCCTCGTCGATCATCGGGTTTTCCGTGCAGACGGAAACGGTCATCGCGTCCCCCTGGAGTCCGATACGGTCAATCCGGAATTCCTCTTCGGCGGTCAGCTTCGGAAAGCGGTACGCCTCGCTGAAGAAGGCCTTCGTGCGGGCGATAAGGATCGCGAGGTCCAATACCCGGTGAAAGGGGAGTTCCTCCGATTGGCGCGACCACTTTTCCCCGGTATATCTCCATACTTTCGCCGATATGTCGACCTTTCCCCTGTCATTCCACTGCGCGAGGCCGAGTGACAGCCCCTGGGTGTCGGAATAGTACGCGCCCCTTCCGTCAATCGCGTTATAGTTCTCGCATACGATAACCGGCTTATGCTTAAGCGTAGTAGGTATCTTCATTACTGCCTCCTGACGGATATGTAGTCAATGAACTTGTGGTTTGGCTAACTTTAAGTTCTTTGGCTATATGTAGTTATAAAGTAGTTCGAAATACGACTGTTAGTCATTAAAACTAAACATCTACTAAACTGCTAAACTACTAAACTAGTAATAACACTGATGATTCAGAGGTGTCAAGACCACAAAATTTTGTATATACTGCCGGAAAGGAGTAACGAGGGTATGGCTTCATTAAAGATCATCGATTGGACCGCGATACCGGAGTCCTTTTATCGGGCACGCAGATACTCCTCCGGAACCGAGGCCGTTCCTTCTATTTTGGAGGCGGTTCGGGAACGCGGGGACGCGGCGGTTCGCGAGTTTTCCGCGAAATTCGACCGCGCCCATCCGGAAACCTTCGAGATCGATCATGGCGAATTGACGGCTACGGTACGGCGACTCTTCGACGAGGACCGGGAACTGTACGACGCGATCGTCGTTTCGCGGGATTTGGCCCTTGCCTTCGCGGAGCGTCAGCGACGTTCTTTCGACGATTTCGACGTCGAGCTTTCCCCTGGGCTCGTTACCGGCCAACGCATCCGTCCCGTGGACCGTGCCGGTCTGTATGTTCCCGGCGGGCGGTTCCCGCTCGTTTCGAGCGTCATCATGTGTACCTCGCCCGCGCGCGCGGCGGGCGTCGGCGAGATTATCCTCTGCACGCCGCCGGCGCCGCATCCCTCGGGCGACGAGGCCTTGCCCTGGGCCGACTGGCGTACCCTCGCGGTCGCGTCGATGTGCGGCGTACGGCGGGTATTCGCGATCGGCGGAGCCCAGGCGATAGGCGCGATGGCTTTCGGAACGGAAACGGTTCCTGGCGTAAACGTGATCGCGGGTCCCGGAAATAAATACGTTACGGCCGCGAAGCGGTACGTTTTCGGCGAGGTGGGCATCGATCTGCTCGCGGGGCCGAGCGAGGTGTTGATCGTCGCGGACGGTTCGGCGAACCCTTCATGGGTGGCGGCCGACCTGTACGCGCAGGCCGAACATGACCCGGACGCGCAAGCCGTGCTCGTCACGACGAGCAGGACGCTCGCGCTCGCCGTCCGGGACGAGATCGAGAGAATCCTTTCGGACCTGCCGGCCGACTCGGTGGCGCGCAAGAGCTTCGAGGATAACGGCTACGCGATAATCGCGGACACCCTCGATCGGGCGATCGGGATTTCCAACCGGAAGGCGCCCGAGCATCTTGAGCTCGCGCTCGAGGCCGGAAGCGAGCGCGATCGGCTCGAGGCCGAGGCCCGCGATTACGGATCGGTTTTTCTCGGACACAGGACCGCGGAGGTGCTCGGAGATTTCGCGGCGGGCCTCAATCATACCCTGCCCACCTCGGGAAGCGCCCGGTTCACCGGCGGTCTTTCGGTGCGTCATTTCCTCCGGACTGTAACAGCCCTCCGCTCCCCGAGCGGCGACGACTCTGGATGGGAGAAATCCGTTCGCGCCGCCGAGGTTATCGCGCGTGCCGAGGGTCTCGCCGGCCACGCCCTCGCCGCCCGCCTGCGGATTCCGAGATAAGAGTCGTCTTGCCGCGTTCGCGGCCGTAACGCGTTTCGGAATTGCGATCGCGCGCGTTCCGTCAGGACAGGCGGCCGATCTCGTTTTCCTCGTGCATCCGCTCGAGCCGGTGCATGACGTAGTCCACGACCATTTGCTTCTTGTCTTCCGCCGCGTCGCCCGCCCACTGGCGGGCCTCTTCGCGGAACGCGACGCAATCGATGACGGGACTCGCGCACATGACGACGCGGTCCGTGCACAGGACGTCGCCGAGCATGTCGTGCGGATCGTCCGAAAACCTGAGGCAGTTGCCGTTGATCGACACGAGAAGCATGACGTCCGAAAGGCGGATGTACGAGTCGATCTCGCGGACGCCGCGCTTCGTTTCCGGCTTTCCGGGGCGATAGCGGGTTCCCGACGGGAACACGAGGACGGCGTTCCCTTCCTTCCGCACGCGGTCGAGCGCCCTCATCGAAGCGAGGTTGATGACGCGGCTCCGCAGTTCTTCCCGTTTGAGCGTTTCGGGGTCGGAAATGGACGCGAGCGAGCGGCTCGGGTAGATGATGATCCTGGTGTAGGCCTCGGCGAAGGCCGAAACGACGGGGTTGTCCTCGTTGAGTTTCATTCCCGCTATCGCGACGATGTGGTCCGCGAGATCCTTCCCGTCCGGCCCCGAGTGGGACAGGAGGTACATGATACCGGGAAGGTCGAAGTTGCTGTAATGCTCCATCAGGATTATTCCGCGCTTTCCGGCGCGGATCGCCGCGAGGAAATCGCGTACCGCGTCGAGGTTGCGGAATTCCGAGTCCTCCCGCAGGTTGTCGCGGCACATCCCGTCCATGATCTTCCGTATTTCGACGTTCGCGGGCTGAAAAACGTTTGATTCCGTAATGACGTTTTCCGCGCGGGTAAGCCGCTTAAGTTCGGGGAAGAGGTGTCGGTAGCGAACGGCGAGCGAATCGGGATGCATGGAAATCTCCTCGGTCTTTGGTCGGGACGGCCAGGCCGTTTCGCGGCCTCGCTTCGTTATAGTAATACTCCTTCGAAATATGACTGTCAATGATCGCGAAGCCACGAATCGAGGCCGTAGATGGATCTCACCCGGCCGAACCCCTCCGCTTCGGCGATATCGGCGTATCGGTCGTTTTGGTCCACGAGCACCGCGCGCCCCCCGATCGCCCGGTATCCCCGCGCGTATTTCGGAAGGTCGTCCACGAAGAGCGTCTCGTCTACCGTCTTGCCGACGGCCGAGAGGGTGTCGAGAAACGATTCCGAATGAGGCTTGCCCCGTCCCTTGTGAAAGGTGATGTCGAACACGCCGAGGAAGACGTCCTCGATGTCGAAGAACCGGAGCAGGCGCAGGGCGTGTTCTATCGGGGCGTTCGTCAGGAGCGTCATGGGCAGTCCGAGCGAGAGTAGATAGCCCCTGAGGGCCGGGTCGGCCCGTACCTCAGCGATCTCGCTTTCCGGATGGACGGCCCGGAAATACGCCGCCTCGTCCGTGAGCCCGTGACGCGCCTTGAGCCACTCGAGCGTCGTCGCGTAGGACGGCAAGTCCTCGGCGCGGAGCCTCGCGGCCTCGTCGAGCGGGACGCGAAGGAATTCCGCGACGAACGAAAGCATGCGCTTGCGTATGCCTTCGTCCATTCCGTCGGAGGCGGGATAGAGCGTGTTGTCGAGATCGAGCAGGAGGTGTCGGATAGGCGAGTCGCTCATGGGCCGACTATAGCACAAAGCGGCCCGCCTTTCTCCTCCCTAGTCCGCGACTCCCGGTCTCGTCACGACGGTGACCGCGCTTACGGAACCGTCGCGCGCCAGTATCCGCGCGGACGTTCCGGCGTCGAGCGCGTCTCCTTCGAAGCCCTTCTCCGTGCCGTTGACGACGGCGGCTACGCGCGTCTTCTCGCTTCCGGACGCGAGGCGATACCGCACGGGAACGCCGCACCAGGTGAAGTCGAGCGTCCCGTCCGCGCGGAATTCCCGCGCGCGAAGGAGTTCGGGTCTGAAGGAGACGATTCCGCCGGATATCGACACGCCGAGTTCTCCCCAGCGCGTCAGTATTTCCTCTTTGACCTGGCCGGTCATGCCGGGTTGTTTCGCGCCTTGTCCGGCGGGCGTGTGCGAGTACGGGTCGGTCGGGAAGGCGCCGTACTCGTCGGGCCGCTTGTTGAAGCCGATGCCCTTGCGGACGTCGTAGTAACGTTCGACGAGGCGCTTCCTCAACGAGGGATCGCTTTCCGCGAGGCAGTATTCCTGCGCGGCAAGCATGAGCTTGGAAACCATGTGCCAGTAGATGCTCCCGAGTCCTTCGTACGCGTAGAACGTGCCCGAGCGTCCGGTAAAACTGCGATGGTCGAAGGTCTTCTCGTAGAGTTCCCGTGTCGCCCCTCGGGCCGCCTCGTCCGCTCCCGATCGGGCGAGCGCCGCGTCGAGGTCGCGCGAATTGCGGAAATCCGGGTTGAAGTGGCATGCGCCGCGCGCGTCGAGCCGCACGATCGACCTGTCGCCCGAGTCGAGCATTCCGGCGAGCAGGGGTACGGCCCGGACGTCGCGCGGATCGACGACGTTTTTTTCCGTGAAGGACGGAAGTTCCTTTTCTGGATAGAGGATGTAGGAGTACTGGTCCGCGCGGAAGAGCCGACCCGCCTTGAGCGCGTCGAGAAGGGCGAGGACCTCGTCCGCGGAAAGCATGCCGGAGGAAAGGACCGCCACTTGACCCTCGAGCATCTCGGTCAGGTTGTGGACCGCCATGCCGCCGTCCGGGAGGATTTCGAGGGTGTTGTACGCGTGATAGAGTCCGTCGTCCCGGCGGTTCGCGCGTATCGTCGCCTCCGCGTGATCGAGGAAGGCCCTGAATCCGGAAAGGAGTTCCTCCTTCGGAATCGCGCGCGCGCGAGTCGAGTAGCCGTCGCGGTAGAGCGCCTCGCGGAAGGCCTCGAAGCCCGAGCCGACCGCGTCCATGAACGCCCGTCTTCCGGCGGGGTCGAGCGCGGCGTCGGCGGGCGTTCCGCGATAGGAGGCCGAAAGGAGTTCGAAGAACGCCGCGGTTTCCTCGCTGACCGTGAACTCAGTTCTCGTCGAGGCGGCGTAGAGATCGACGAGAAACACGAGAAAACGCCTCAGGTAGCAGAGCGTCACGATCGAAAGTCCCCATCCCGCGAGCGCGTTGTTCGCGTCGTTCCATTCGGGACGCTGGGTGTTGAGCCATATGCCGCCGCCGGGGACGAGGTTCGCCATCTTTGCTCCGACGATGGCGATGAACTTGCCCGTCATGGTCACGAGCGCGACCGATCCCGACGCGTCGCGGACGAGCCTGGCGTCGGACCCTTCGGACGCCTCGCGCTCGAGGATCTTTCCGTGCAAGGCATGGTCGAAGACGATCGTGTCGCGGGGGTTCTTCACGATGTCCGCGTAGGACTTGATCCGGTAGGGAACGTTTCCCGACGAATACAGCGGGGCGTCGAGTGCCGCGACGAGTCCCGTCCTGTCGAGCCTGTTCCATTGCTCGAGAAGTTTCGCGAGGTAGATGACCTGGTGGTCGCCCCAATACCCGATGTTCGACCAGGGATTGTCCGGCTCCTGCACCTCCCAGTCGATGCCGTCGCGCGTGACGCGATAGGGATTGAATCCGTCGGCCGTCATCGCGTTGAGGAACTTCGCCGCCATGCCCTCGGTGAAGAGAGGCCAGGACATCGCGAGCGCCTCCCAGTTCTGGAAGATGTCCCGCCAGTTGCCCTGGTAGTTGAGTTTGCGGTTGCCGTCCTTGTCCTTGAGCTCGATCGAGAACCGGTTCCAGGGCCGGCTCGGGTCCCCGTGGCGCCGCGAGAAGGTGATCGGCAGGTATTCCAGGGCGAGCCGCTCGAGATGCGGGTCGCCGGTCGCGGCCATGGCCGATCGCACGTCGGCCGTGGACGCCTTTTCCGGCAGGGAAGCCGCGGCGGCCGCGGCGGCCTTCGAGAGGGCGCGGTTTCGCGTTCCGACGAACGAGAGGAAATCCCCCTTTTCGACGAGATAGTCGTCGGCGAAGATGCCTCCCCGCATGATATTGAAAAGGACGTTCGCCTTGTGGTGAACGCATGTCGCGACGTCCGCGGTATCCTCGGCGCCGTCGGCCTCCGCCACGAGCCGCTCGAGCTGTGAAACGCAGGAGGCGATATCCGCCTCGAGCTCGGCGGTAGCGCGCTCGCGGTCGGCGAGTATGTCCTTGAGGTCGACGATCCGGGAGAGGTCGAGCGAGGTGTCGAATACCTGGTACCAGGTATCCCCCGCGCCCGGGGCGAGTTCGACGTCGCGGTTGATGAACAGGGCGGGGCGTTTTCCCTTGACCGGGCCGCTCGCGGGAAGGGCGTTCCCGCGCCTGAACGCGTCCGCCGCGTCGGGCGAGAGGCACACGTTCCCCGTCGCGGAAAACCAGCCGACGTTCGCGTAGAGGCCCTCGCTCGGTTCCGCCTTGTCGGTGACGATCGACGTGACCGAGAACACGCCGAGGCCTGTTTCCGCGTCGAGGTCCGCGCGCTTGTAGGCGTCGAGGAGCACGCTGTTGTCGTTTTGCAGCGTTGAGGTGACGCAGGCGGGAAGGATGTTGCGGCATCCGTCGAGTATCTCGACGCGCGCAGGCACGGATGCGAGGTTCACGATTCTCGCGCGGCGAACGAGGCCGAACCGCTCGCTTGACGTCCATTCGTAGAGATAGGCCAGCTTGAGGTCGTGGTTGATCTCCTCGAAGGTCACCCGCGAGCCGGTGTCGTTCTTGTAGACGTTTCGCTCGGTGACCCACAGGCCCGGCGTCGCGTCCGAGAAGGGCTCCCAAAAGAGGGTTTGGCCGTCGCGCTTCGTCCGCACTGCCATGTAGGGGCCGGTGCAGGAGCGTCCGTCGGAAACCTTGTCGGCGGTATAATAAGGGAATACGGCGTGATCGCTGTTGATCCGCCCAGCGGTAAGTCCGCCGTTCGACCACAGATAGTTCCAGACATCGGAAGAGCTCACGATCGTCATAAAAAAGGCCGGCATCGCGTCGTAGTTCGCTATCTTGTAGCATCTCTCCCCGTCAAACTCGACAAAAGATCCGCTGACCGATCCGGGGCGCGTGGCCTTCATTCGCTCGATTGACATACCGTTCATCATCTCTCCTCCTCGATATCGTAAGTATGACTCTAAATGTTGTTTTAGTCAACAAAAGACCGATGTAACCGCAAAAATCCGAAAACTTGCGCAAAATGACATGTCATGATAATTTGTTATTTATGGAAAACACCCTGCCCAAATTACTGAAACGCGTGGCGCGGGAGCATCCCACGCTCGCAGCGCAGTATACCCGGAACGACGCGGGAGAATTCGACGCGCTTTCCTTCGCCGAATTCTACGCGATAACGCTCGATTTCGCCGCCGGGCTACTTTCGATAGGGCACGCTCGAGGCGACCATATCGGCCTTATCGCCGACAACCGGAAGGAATGGTTTCACGCGAGCATGGCCATCATGGCGATCGGGGGGGCCGACGTTCCCCGCGGGTGCGACGCCACGGAAAAGGAAATTTCCTATATCCTGTCCTTCGCCGAATGCAAGACGGCCGTGCTCGAAAACGAGGCGCAGGCCAGAAAGATACTCGAGTGCCGCGCTTCCCTGTCGGGTCTTTCCTCCCTCATACTCATTGAAGCCCCGGGCGACGGGCTGTCATCGGATATCCGGGCCGCCGGGATGACCCCGTACTCGTACGACGAGATTATCGAGCTCGGAAGGCGATGGCGCGGCGGGAACCCGGGCGCGATCGAGGCAGAACTCGAGGCGGGGACGGGCGACGATCTCGCGACGATCATCTTTACCTCGGGGACGACGGGCGAGCCGAAGGGCGTAATGCTGACTCACGCCAACTTCCTCTGCCAGCTCGACGAGTTGCCCTCGCGGATTACCCTCGCCGCGGGCGACCGCGCCCTGTGCGTCCTGCCGGTCTGGCATTCGTTCGAGCGCATGTGCGAGTACGTCATCCTGAACGCCGGCGCCGGGATCATCTACTCGAAGCCGATCGGCAGCGTCCTGCTCGGAGATTTCGCCAAGATGAACCCGACCCTCATGCCCTCGGTTCCCCGGATATGGGAATCGATATACGACGGGATTTACCGCGCGATGCGCAAGAAAGGCGGCGTCTCGCTCGCGCTTTTTACCTTCTTCGTGAACGTCGGAATCGCTCACGCCCGTTGCTCGCGCGCCGTTTTCGGCCGCGGCCCCGTCTTCAGCCGGGCGCGCCGCGTCGCGCTCGCCGTCGCCTGCCTCGTCCCCTGGATTCTCCTTTCGCCCGCGCGCGCCCTCGGGAACGCGCTCGTGTACCGCAAACTGCAGGCGAAACTCGGCACGAAATTCGTCGGCGGCGTGTCTGGCGGAGGGGCCATGCCCCCGAACGTCGACGAGTTTTTCTGGGCCGTCGGCATCAACGTCGTCGAGGGATACGGCCTGACCGAAACGGCGCCGGTCGTCGCCGTCCGCCCGTTTACACGGCCTATATTCGGCACGATCGGGACGCCTATTTCCTGCTGCGAGGTCCGCGTCGTCGACGATTCGGGCGCGGAGCTTCCCGTCGGGAAGAAGGGTACGGTGATGATCCGCGGCCGAAACGTCATGAAGGGATACTACCGGAAGCCCGATCTCACGGCGAAGGTCCTCTCCCCGGACGGATGGCTCGATACGGGCGATATCGGGCTCAAGACCCTGCGCGGCGAGATTATCCTGCGGGGGCGGAAGAAAGACACGATCGTCCTCCGGGGCGGCGAGAACATCGAGCCGACGCCGATCGAAATGAAGATCAACGAATCCCGCTACGTCGCGCAGTCCGTCGTTCTCGGGCAGGACCAGCGGTACCTCGGGGCCCTTATCGTGGTGAATCGCGACGAGCTCGCGGCGTGGGCCGCGGAAAACGCCCTCGACGCGTCGGACTTCCCGAAGCTGCTCGAGAACGCGCAGACGCGCAAACTCTACGAGCTCGAGATCGCCGACCTCGTGAGCCAGAAGAACGGGTTCAAGCTCTTCGAGCGCGTCAACCGTTTCGTACTCCTGGAAAAGCCGTTCGAGCAGGGCGTAGAGCTCTCGGCGAAGCAGGAGATCATGCGCTATCGTCTGAACGACCTGTATCGCAAAGAGATAGCCCGCCTGTTCGCGTAGCGCCATGGGAAAAACCCTTGAAGCGATAGCGGGCGCGCTGCGGGAGTTCGCGGCGTCGAAGGCCACCCCCGAGCGGATGTTTTCCGTTCTCTCCCTCGTCGGTATCGTCGTCGTCATTCTCGTCTTCTTCCGCGTGCTCAGGAAGCTCGCGGGCCGCGTGACCGCGCGCTCCGCGAGTCCGCAGGTACGGTATCTCGTCGACAAGGCGATTCACTACGTCGGTGTCGTGCTCGCCGTCCTTACCGTGTTTAACCGCCTGGGCATCAATTTTTCGGCGCTTCTCGGCGCGGCCGGCATCGCCGGTATAGCGGTCGGTTTCGCGGCGCAAACGTCCGTCTCCAACGTGATATCCGGGCTTTTCGTCATGACCGAGCGCGCCTTCAAGCTCGGAGACGTCCTGCAGGTCGACTCGATCACCGGTATCGTCGAGTCCTTCGATCTTCTGTCGGTGAGAATCAAGACCTTCGACAATCAGCTCGTGCGCATTCCGAACGAGACGGTGATCAAGGCGAACCTCGTGAACATGACGCATTACCCCGTCAGGCGGTTTTCCCTCGCGGTGGGCGTCGCCTACGGCAGCGATCTCGAGAAGGTTCGCGGTGTATTGTTGGGTATCGCGCGCGAATGCGAGTTCGCCGTCGCCGAGCCCGAGCCCGTCGTGATCTTCGACGCCTTCGAGCAGTCGTCCATCCGCGTGGTATTCGGCGTATGGGGCGCGACGGAAAACTTCCTTTCCCTGAAAAACGCGGTGATGCTCGCGGTGTCCCGCCGGTTCGCGGAAGAGGGCATCACGATACCCTTCCCGCAAATGGACGTTCGCGTTATCCCGTCGTAGTCGCGGCCGGCCGTCTACTGCCGGCCGTCTACTGACGGGCGCCTGAAACGGCCGTCTACTGGCGGGCGCCTTCCGCCAGTGCGTCTCTCACGGTCGCGAGCAATTCGTCGATCGTGAAGGGTTTCGGAAGGATCGAGACGACGCCGAACTGGTGGGCGAGTACCTTGAAGGTCGCCTTGCTCATGTCGATCTTTCCCGACGTGAGGACGATGGTGAGATCCGGGCACAGCGCGTGCAGTTCCAGTATCAGATCCATGCCGCCCTGTCCGGGAAGGATTATGTCCACTATCGCGAGATCCGCGCTCTTGAGCTTGATCAATTCCTTCGCGGCCTCGGCCGAAGGGGCGGTCATTACCTCGAAGCGTTCCCCTTCGAGAACGGTTTTTACGAGATCCGCGACCGACTCGTCGTCTTCCACGACCAATATCGTATTCATAGTATATACAACTCCGTTATCGACGTTTCGTTTCATCGTCACGCCATCGTGTCCGCGGGACGCGTCCCGATCGGGCTCAATAGTGGGGCGGCCGTCTGTTCGGGATATCCTGAACGAGGTCGTCAATCTCCGTCAGTTTTCCCTTGAGCGCCCTGTTCTCCGCCTTGAGACGGTCGAGGTCCTCGGTATGTTCCAATAGAATGGTCTGCAGTTTCCCGACAAAGTCCTCGAGGTATGCGAGTTTTGTTTCAAGCGATACGAGTCGATCCTCTGCATGCTCATTCATAAACGAAGTATAGCACATTTTGGACATTTGAGAACGATGAGAAAGGGTTATTTCATATAGAAACGGGTAAACTTTTTTCTCTCTAAATACAGGAATTCTACAAAAAATGTGATAAAATGGAGATAATAGATGAACCGCTCTGTGT
>JAEWMY010000016.1 GCA_023393015.1 Spirochaetota bacterium | reverse complement strand
GGATAATGGAACTACGGACGGATCGGTTGCGACTTCGGGAATTCTCGCTTGAGGACGAGGCGCGTTTACTGCCATTTACCCAGAAACCCGAACAGCTGCGGTACATGCTCTTCAGCCTCGCGAACGCCGACGAGGTTGCGTCGTTTCTCGCGTACGCGATCCGTCAGATCGACGCGAAACCGCGGCTCGAGTATCACCTCGTCATGGAAGACGCGGCCGATTCCTCGTTCGTCGGGAGCGTCGCCTTGATGATCGAGCCCGACGCTCCGAGTTCCGCCGAGCTCGGGTATTGGCTGCATGAGTCCCGGTGGGGCAAGGGATACGCGGCGGAGGCCTCGCGCGGTATCATCGACTACGGCTTTGACGAGCTCGGCTTGCACCGGATCTGGGGAAAGTGCCACGTCGACAACGCGGGCTCGGCGCGCGTCATGGAAAAGTGCGGGATGACGCTCGAGGGAACGATACGGGAACACGTGTGGCTTCGCGACCATTTCCGCTCGAGCTTCCTATACTCGATATTGAACGGCGAGCGGGACGGGCGGTAGGCCGGGGCGCGAACCCGGAGGATCGGCGTCCCGAGTCACAAGAAGTGGTTGCCCGACTTGCGCCGTCTGTATGATGCCTCGAGAAGTATTCCCAACATGAGCGGGACGAGGGACATGAGCGCTGCGTACATAAGGGCATCGGCCAACGCGTCCCTCGAATCTCCGGCGACGCTACGCGCGGCAAGGAAGGTCAACATCCATGCGGCCGCGACGGCGACGAAGAGGCATCGCGCCGCGATTGCCTTCCACGGCTGACGCTCGGGTTTGAGAAAGTACCGCCCGTCTTCCGTTCTCCCGATTTTATCCGGTCCGTACTTCGCGATCGCGCGCGCGACGGCCCGGTCCGGCGTGTCTATCGAGATTCTCGCGGCCGTCCCGGGATCGTTCCATCGCGCGTTCGAGAGGGCCCTTCCGTTCGAGACGAGCGATTTTCCGACGATGAAAAGCGCGATGACGAGCGGAACGATCAGGAGGCCGAGCGCGGTTCCCGAGAAGGCCAAGGTGTCGTACAGGCCGTGGATCGCGACCGCGAGGAGAAAACCCAGGCGGATGAGCCGGTTCGCCGTCGGGCGATCCGCCGCGAAGCGGGCACGCCCCGCGTAGTGGCCCATTATGACGCCGCAGAACGTATGAAGCGGTATGGAGGTGAAGGCGCGCGCGATGCCGGTGGCGACACCGTTGCCGAGAATGTAAAAGACGTTCTCGAAGAGGGCGAAGCCGATCGCGCTCGCGGTGACATAGACGATCCCGTCGTTTTCTTCGTTGAAGTTCCGGTTTTTCCAGACGAAAAGGAGGATCACGCCGAGCTTGCAGGCTTCCTCTACCGGCGCGATCATCAGGAAGGATTTCGCCGCGGCGCCCGCGAGACCGTCCGCCGAAAAGAGCGGAATCGCTCCGAGTACGGCCTCGGCGAGGGCTGCGGGAAAGGTCGAGGCGATTCCGAGGAGCAGCGCGAAGAGAACCATCTGCAAGGGCTCGGGCTCACGCCTGTCCGCGGAGAGAAGGTAGGCGAGAAATCCCAACGGGGGCAGGATGGCGACGATCAAGAGCGGTAACGAGAGCATGTTGTTTCCTCAGGAGATGAAGGTTTGGAGTCGAACGCCTTAAGTCGAGGATTGCGGTATCGGCCGAATCTAGCGCGTCGGGCGTTTATCGTGAAGCCAGGTGTGTCGGGCGAAAAAGTATCGTCCGACGAAGCGGCTCATGAAGGCCTTGAAACGCCATTTGGCGGCCATTATCGATACGCGCTTTCCGCGATCGATACCGCGCAGGCAATGCCGCACGACGGCGCCGGGGCTTTTGCCGTCGACGACCCGTTCGCGGGCGCCGTTCGACGCGACGAGGGCGAATTCGGTGTCTACGGGCCCGGGGCAGACGGTGGATACGAATACGCCGGAGTCGGCGAGTTCCGCGGCGAGGGCGACGCTGAAACTGAGCACGTAGGCCTTGGTGGCCGCGTAAACGGAGAAATTCCCGAGCGGAATGAACCCCGCGAGACTGGCTACGTTGATGACGCGCGATCCCCTGGCGAGAAACGGCAGGGCCGCGTGGCAAATTCCCGTGAGGGAAACGACGTTCAGGTTGATCATCTCGAGCTGGCGCGCGAGGTCGGTATCCGCGAAGGGCCCGTAGGTGCCGAAGCCCGCGTTGTTGACGAGGGTGTCGATCGTCAATCCGTCCTTCGCGCGTTTATCCTCGGCGGCGAGGATAGAGGCGAAACGCCTGACGCCCTGTTCGCCGGAAAGGTCTGCGTCCATGACGCGGGCCCGTGGGCCGAGCGTGCCGGCGAGATCGGTCAGTTTGTCCTTTCGCCGGGCCATGAGCCATATCTCGTCGCATGCGCGCGACGCCGCCAGTTGGAGGGCGAATTCCCTTCCCAGTCCCGAGCTGGCCCCGGTAACGATGTGTATCCGTTTCATGCGGTAAGTGTAGCCTTCTTTGGACAAACCTCGCAAGATTTCGCCAGCAAGCGAACTGTGTCTTCCGGCCCGTTCGTCCGGGCGGAGAACCGCATGAAATATGAGAATTCTCGCATTTTTCTATTATTTAAGGACAAATTAAACTTGTCAAAATCAAGAAATGCGCCGATACTGGAGATAATGGAGAAGTTATCTCCAGCGGGGGCGTTAACATGAAAAAGACCGTTTTTTGCGCGTTCCTTGGTTTCTGCGCCGTTTCACCGGTGTTCTCCGGGGGAAGCAAGGATACTATAGATACGAACGCAAAAACCCTCGAAAGCTGGCAGGAAGCCGTCGACATAAACAACCGCAAGCCGGGGAAGTACAACATCCTCGTGACCGCGGAGGATCTCGCCGGCAACCAGGCTTTCGGCGGCCCCTTCAACATGTATATCGATCCCGATTCGGACCTCCCGGTAACCCGGGTAACGAACCCGCTCATGGACATGCGGGTGCCGGGAAACCTCAATATCGTCGGAACCTGTATTGACGACGACGCCGTCGCGTACGTCGAGCTTGTCTTCGACAATTCCGCGTCGCCCGTACGGGCCGACGGAACCACGTTTTGGTCGTATTATCTCGACACGACGGGATTGTCCGAAGGACCGCATACCATTACGGTGACCGGCGTCGACAGCAACGGGGTGCAGGGTAAGCCCCATACCCTGACCTGGCATCTCGACCGAAACAGGCCGGAAACGGCCGTTACGAGTCCCGGGATGGGAACGCTCGTTTCGGGCAAGTTCAACCTTTCCGGAACGGTCGCCGACGGGAACGGAATCAAGCGCCTGTTTTACTCGCTGGACGCGGGCAAGTCGTTTGTCGAGCTTCCGCTGAAACGCGAGAAGGCCGACGCGTTCTGGACGTTCTCCTTCGACATCGACTCCGCCGGCCTGAAAGACGGCCCGTCCGTGTGTTGGTTCAAGGCCGTGGACGGTCAGGGTTCCGAGGGTTTCAATACCTTTTTGTACTTCGTCGACAATACCAGGCCCGAGGTTGGTTTTATCACTCCCCGCGCCGACGAATCGGTGAACGGGGTCTTTTCGGCGTCGGGGTACGCCCGCGACGTGCTCGGAATCTCCTCCCTTTCCTGGAAGATGGGCGATAAAACCGGCACCTTCGAGATCATTCGGGGAAATCCCTACTGGGTGCGGGAATTCGACATAAGCGGCGAAACCGGCAAGCAAATAGAGCTCGAGATATTCGCGACCGACGTCGCGGGCAACGTGACGCGCGCGGTTCGCAAGATCGCCGTGGATCAGTCGCGCGACGTGCCGACGCTAAGCGTAACCTCTCCCGCGCCGGGAGCCCTCGTTTCCGGTCCGCTCGACTTCTCCGGCTTCGCCGTCGACGACGACGGGATAGCCGCGGTTTGGTACTCGGTAGACCGGAAGGATCCGGTCAAGCTAGAATCCGGCGGCGCCTTCGGCGCGCGATTGGGCGACCTCCCCGCGGGAAACCATGCGATCGAGGCCTGGCCGGTCGACCGGTACGGGAAACGCGGAGCGAGCGTCGCCGTCGCCTTCGCCGTCGCGGGCCCTCCTCCCGCGATATCCTTCGAGCCGATACAGGATCCCGCGTCCGAAGTCAATCCGGAGGCGGGAGTGACGCTTACGGCGAAGGTATCCTCGGCGGCCGGTTTGCAGTCGGCCTTCTGGAGCCTTCCCGGCCAGGCGGACCGGAACGCGGGCGTCAAGCAGGGCGCCAAAGAGGCGACGATCAGCGTAAGGGTCGCTCCCGATTCGGCGTACGGACTTCTTTCCCTTGACGTACGCGCCACCGACATTCGCGGTCGCGAAACGCGCGCGTCGCTTCCCTTCTACGTCACCAACCTTGCGATACCCCGCGACGCCCCTCCCGCCTCGTCGGCGGAGACGCTCGACGTTTCCCGCGAGATCGCGATTCCCGAAACCGGGAAGACTCCCGCCTCGACGGGAACCGCGCGCGTCCGCATCGACCGAGTGGATCCGGAAGGACGTGCCTTCGAGAACGGGATGATCCTGACCCTCGCCGGCCCCGGGCGCCCGAAAGACGAGCAGGTTCCCGCTCGCGTACTCGTGAGCGTCTCTTCCCCCGTACCCGTCGCGCAGGTCGCCTGGCGGCTCAACGGCGGCGAAAGCGCTCGCGCGAGCCTTCAAAAGGGAGAGGACGGTTCCTTGACCGCCCTTATCCCGCTGAGCCCGACGCTGCCCGCCGTCTGGACGACGCTCACCGTCGAGGTTACCCTGAAGGACGGGACCGTCATCCCGGCGTCGGGCGTGTTCTGCGTCGTACGACCCGCGAGCGCGAACGGCGTCTTTGACGACGAGTCGTTCGCGTGGGCCGGTCCCGCGCGGGACTCTTCCGGCAAAATCGAACTGTTCGACGGCGCGGGCGCCGTCGGTCTCTATAACGGAAAACCCGACCGGCGCGCGGCTTCCGTGGCTTTGCCGCGGGGCGTCAAGGGCCTTTCCGCCGAGCTTTCTGGAAATCTCGTGCTCGTTCGCGGCGTGGCCGACGGCGAATACGCCGACGTCTCGCTTACCGTCACGGACGACGCCGGCGGTACCTACCGGACTCCGCCCGCGACCTTCGTAGTCGATTCCGCCCCGCCCGTCCTGACCGTCGACGCGTCCGCCCGGCCGTACTGGGTGCAGAACGCGATTCCCCTCGCGATAGGCGCGAGCGACGAGCGCGGTATCGCCTCGGTCGAGTACTCGCTTGACGGCGGCGCGTCCTGGAAGCCCGTGGCGGGCGCGAAGGCCGGAACGAACGTCGACGTGAGCGACCTCCCCGACGGGAAGATAGAATTCACGGCGAGGGCGACCGACAAGGCGGGCCGCGTAACCACCGACTGGCGCGTTTTCTTCAAGGATACCGTTCCTCCGTCGGTCGAGGTCGCCGTGCCTCCCGCCGGAAGCACGGTTAACGGCGAGACCCGCATCGCCTTCCGCCATCAGGACGCGGGGTCCCTCTCGGTCGCCGAATACAGGGCGCCCGGAGACCGTTCGGCGAAGGACAAGACGGCGTACGCGCCGGTCGACATGTCGTCGCTTACGAACGCGATGGTCGGAACGCGCGAGCGACCCATTTCGGACAAGATGGAATTCCGCTTCACCGACGCCGCGGGGAATCCGACGGTTCTGTCGAACTGGCCCTTCGCGGTAGACGCGAAGGCCGACCTCCCCGTCGTCGAGATTCACCTTCCCGCCGAGAACGAAGTAATCCGCAAGGACTTCGTCGTTTCAGGCGTCGTGTACGACGACGACGCGCCCGCGAAGGTATGGTACAAGATCGACAAGGGCTCTTTCATGGAGCTGCCGATCGAGCACAGTTACTCGATTCCCGTCGCGCTCAAGAGTCTCACCGACAACGAGCACACGATAACGCTCTACGCCGAGGACATCCACGGCGTCCGCGGCGAGGAAGTGGTCCGCACGATCCGCGTCTCGCTCGAGGAACCGAAGGCCGCCGTCAAAACGCCTTCTTTCGAGACGACGAACCGCGGCCTCGTGGACATGACCGGCGTGGCCTCGGACAAGAACGGGATCTCGCGCGTCGAGATATCGCTCGACAACGGCAACACCTTCAATCTCGCGGAGGGCACCGAATCGTGGTCGTACCGCTTCGACACGCGCGTCATCCAGGACGGAACGCACGTAGTCTTCGTGCGCGTGTACGACAAGTACGAGACGACGGGCCTGTATTCGAGCCTCGTCAATATAGACAATACGGCGCCCTCGATCAGGCTCGAGCTTCCGCTTGACGGAAGCCGGACGGGGGAAACGCTGTTCATATCGGGGCAGACGATGGACAACATCAGCCTGCAGGACGTGCGCGCGCGCATCAGCAACATCGAGGCGAGACAGCCCGCCATCCCGGCGACCTTTGCCGACATGCAGTTCGAGAACGAATTGATCATATCGCGCGGCGTCGACATAACCGCCCTTCCCGAGGGTTTCTACAATATCGAGATCAGGGGCTATGACCGGGCGGGGAACGTGACGCGCGTCTCGAGGAATTTCGAGGTGTACCGCGGCAGGGACCGGAACCGCGTCGAGCTCCTCTACCCGATGAACGGCGAGCGCGTCCAGGGCGCGTTCAACATCTACGGCAAGGTCGTGTCCGAGGACCCGATAAAGAGCCTCGTTCTCTTCGTGGACGGCGTCGAGATCACGACCGGAGAAGTGAGCCCGTCGGGATACTACCGATTCTCCGTGACGCCCGGGATGATGTCCGCGGGCAACCACAAGATAACCGTGAGGGCGCGCGCGTCCGAGACTCGCATGATAGAGTCGGAGTCCCGCGTGGTGATATACCGACCGGACGGGGCGTGGGTGACGATCGACAACCTCGTCATGGGAGACTTCGCCATCGAGCGGCCGTGGCTCCGGGGAAACGCGGGGTATTACTATTCTGCCGAGGAAGCGGCGGCGATGGAGAGCAAGGAAACCGCGAAGGAGACGAGACGCGCCCTCGAGGCGAAGCGGCTCGCACGCGTGGATATCAGCTTCGACAACGGAAAGTCGTTCGTGGAAACCGAGCTCGACGAGGGATGGGAGTACCGTCTCGAGACGGGAGACATGCGCGAGGGATACCACTTCATGATCGTCCGCGCCGCGATGCGCGACGGTACCGTCGCCGTGACCCGTTCCATCGTGCAGGTCGACAAGACCGCGCCGTCCGTCAGGATAATCTCCCCGGGCGAGGGAGGGCGATACAACGACACGCTCACGTTCTCCGGGCTCAGCAGCGACGACGTGAAGCTCGACTCCGTGAAGCTTTCGCTTCGACCCGGCGACAAGTCGTCATACGCGATTCCGGCCTTTATCCAGGGGCTTTTTTTCGACGTCCATTTCTGGGGAGCCACGCTCTTCGACGTCGGCGTCGGTCTTACCTTCTTCGACGACAACGTCAAGCTGCAGGTGCAGTACGGGCAGTTCACCCAGGCCCAACGCGAGATGTTCACGTCGAACAGGATGCGGTACGGCGGAAACGTGTTCGGCGTCAAGCTGCTGGCGAACATCGCGTACATACCGATGGATTATTTTATGGGGCCCGACTTCTCCTGGCTCTCGGCGACCGTGGCGCTCGGGGCGAACTTCTCGATGTTCACCGAGACGCAGAGCGGACAGCCGCAGATACTGCCCGCGGCCCTCGTTCAGATAGAATTCCCGCGAGTGACCCTCGCTAAGCGCAAGGTATTCCGCACGTTCTCATTCTACACCGAAGCGCAGTTCTGGTTCATCACGACGGACGTCGATTCGTCGGAGGTGAGCATCGAATCGATCCTGCCGCACATAACCGGCGGTATCAGGCTTAACGTGTTTTAAGGATGGTGAACCATGAAGACTAACCGTTCCGTTTTCAAGCTCGCTTTTTTCGCGGTCTTGGCGTTCGGACTCTATACGACGTGCGACGTCGGACTCGGCGACGCGGTCGACACGAAGGCGCCCAAGCTCGCCATCGTGTACCCTCCCGTCCAGAGCGTGATACGAAACACCTTCACGCTTCGGGGAACCGCGAGCGACGAGGTGAGCGCGCCTTCGGTTTCGGTAGTCCTTTCCAACACCGCCACCGGCGCGACGTTCGGACCGTATTCCGCCTCGATCGACGCCGCGCTCAACGCGTGGTCGCTGTTCGTAAACGCCCGCGCCGGATCGGTCTACGAGATACCCGACGGCGCCTATGAGGTGACCGCCACGGCCAAGGACTCCGCCGGCCGCACGAGCGTCGCGAAGACGACGTACAAGATAGACAACACGGCGCCGGTGCTCGTGCTAAACAGGCCGAGTACGTTCGGCCCGCTGGACCCCGTCCCGGCGAACAATACCGAGGACGAGTACGGCACCGAGCTCAAGGTAACCGGCAGCGTGAACGACGACCACGCCATCGACAGGCTCGTGTTCACGGCCTACGACGTGAACGGCGTCCCCGTCGGCTCGCCGCTCTCCTACGACAACATCTCGGGCGTCGGCATGGAACTCGTGCTCGCCAAGTACTACGCGGCTCCCGCGACCGCCGACGAGATCGCGCAAGCCGCCCGGTATACTTCCCTCTGGGATCCGGCGGGCCCGAGCGAGCAGCAATTCTACTGTACCATAGACGTATCCGACTCGGCTCGCGAGTTTACGCCGCCGGCCGCGCAGGCATCCGCCTCGAACGACCGCGGAAACGTCAGCTCCGGTTACTATATCTACGACGAAATCTATTCGAGCGTGTTCGACGCGGCCGGTTTCGCCGTGACGATGAAGGACCTTACGTCCGTATTCAACGGAACGTACGCCGACCCCGTAAAGGCCGCCCAGATCGTCGCGTATCTCGACACGAAGAGAAAGGATTCCTCCGCCTGGTCAACCTCCTCGGCGACCTTCTCTCTCAATCCCGACAACAATCCCTCCTGGACCCTCGTCGGCTTCCTTCCGTTCAGCGGAACGATCGACATCGACACGCAGTCCATATACAACGACTCCAAGGTGACGATACGCGCCTCCGTGGGCCGCGACGACGTCCCCTTGCTTTCCGATTCCCTCGCCGTGACGCTCGACCCGTGCTCTTCCGCCGGCGTTCCCCTTTCGGGAGCCGGCGACGACATCGCGCTTATCCGGACGGTCGCCGATCTCGCGGGAGATCCCGTGGCCATCGCGGCACGTGCCTCCAAGATATCCAAATCGGGAAGCGACTACGTAATCTCCACCAACATCGGCGTCCTGAGCCCGAACAGCTATTACCTCGTGCGCGTGACGGGAGTCGACCAAGCGGGAAGCGCGATAGCGGACGCCAACGGTCCCTTCGCGTTTTACGTCGTCCCGACGGGGGATCCGCCTTCCGTCACCACGGACGCGCCGTTCTCCTCGACGGTCGTGGTTGACCGTCCCGAGGGATACTCGATCACCGGAACCATTACCGACACGCTCGGACTCATGACGCTTAGCGTGACCCAGAAGAACGGGTCGGGCGACGTCGTTACCGTGCTCGACGTTCCCGACGCCGGCGGAGCGACGACGTATGCCCTCTCGCTCGCGGGCCTTCCCCGCGACGCGTCCAACGCGACCGTGGATCCCGCGGACTACGCGGCGTATAACGACTCCTACGAATACGAGATCGTCGCCACGAACCTGGCGAACAAGACGACCACCGTCCTCCGGAGGGCGCGGTTCGATACCGAGGGCCCCGAGGTGACGATCGTGAAGCCGGCCGACGGCAGCTGGTCTTCCGTCGATACCGACAGCGACGGTGACGGCGACGTGCTCGTCACCGGCGTCGCGACCGATTTGACGGGAGTTCTCGCCGTGTACTACGCGACCGGCGCGACGTCTCCCGCCATCCCCGCGACGAACGCCGCGCGGACCGTTCCCGCGAACTGGACCGGCTGGATTTCGGCCGGTACGGGGACGTGGGGAATGACCCTCGCGAACCTTCCCGAGGGAACGACGAACCTTCATGCCGTGGCGGTCGACACGCTCGGCAACGCCTCTGCTATCGGCACCCGCGCCGTCAACGTCGACCTCGCGTTGCCGACCATCACCTCCACGACGTCCGTGAGCGCCGATACGCGGGAGCTTTTCGGCCTCGGCGGCGAGGCGGACGACACGAACGAGGTCGCATCCGTTACCATGACCCAAACCTTCAACTCGATATCCGTCGACGTTCCCGTCGCGTATGACGCCGGGACCAACGCGTGGTCCGTGGCGAACCTCCCGCGCGATCCGGCCGCGCCCGCGAACCCCGTCGACATGGTCGGCGACGACGGCGTGTATGACTACGCCATAACGGTTACCGACGTCGCGGGCAAGACCCGCGAGGTGACGCATTCCGTCCGCTTCGACCGGACCCCGCCCGCGGGCCTTTCCTTCGTGACGCCGACCGACGCGGCAATACTGAATACGTGGTACAGCGGGCAATCCGTCGCGATGTCCGGCGGCGTGAGCGACGGCGGAAGCGGACTCGCCTCGGTCGAGTATTCGCTGAACGGAACCGACTGGTTCCCGCTTTCCTTCACCGCCATCGCGTGGAACGGAACGATAACCCTCAACGAGGGAACGCAGGCCGTACAATTGCGCGCCGTCGACAAGGCGGGCAACGTGGCGAACGTCACGCGGTCCGGCGTCAAGGTCGACCTTTCCGATCCCGAGCTTTCGGTTCTCGAACCCTCGTCCCTCGTCAGGGTACGGCTGAATCAGGATATACCGGTAACGTCCGCGACGACTGACGTCGTAACCGGCGGCGGCGTCCAGACCGTTAGGATCGTGCGAATCGGTTCCACGAACATAACGCCGATTTCCCTTTCGGGGCCCGCCGTTCTCGGCGCCCCCTACGCGCCGACGACCGGCAACGACTATGACGGAGGCTGGACCGGGACTATCCCGTACGCCACCCTTTCGGCTATCGGGCTCGCCGACGGCGCGCAGTACTCCGTGACGGTCGAGGCGACCGACCGGGCGAACCGCAAACGCCAGGCTACCTTCTCGTTCTCGGTGGATTTCTCTCCGCCGAGCGTGTCGTTCCAGACCCCCGCGGCGGCAACGGTAAACAAGGTCGTCGAGGTGAGCGGGACCGCGAGCGACGTTCAGGGACTCGACGCCGTAACGCTCGAGATACAGCGTTCGGACTCGTCGTGGGAAACTCTCGAGACCTTTACGGGCGTCGATTCGTACGGCTGGACGAGGTCGTTCGACACCGTCGCGTACGGTACCGCGGCGTATGACTCGAGCGGTGCCGCGGGGATACAGGTAACCCTGCGCGCGACCGCGACGGACACGGCCGGCAACCAGAGTTCCGTCACCAAGACGGTGACCGTCGACCAGGAGACGGATAGGCCGATAGTCAAGCTTTCCAACGTAAACATCAACGGGACGACCATACTCAAGATGACCGGCACCGTGTACGGAACGGTTACGGACGACGACGGCGTGGACGCGTTCCAGATATCCGAAGACGGCCTGACCTGGCACGACGTGACGCCCTCGGGCGGGACATGGAGCTGGGACTCGCTCGTCGCAGGCGACGGCGAGAAATACCTCTATTTCAGGGTCGTCGACGACGCCGAACCGACGCCGACCGCGTTCCAGACGGGCCAGGCCGATTCGCCGGTCGTCCAGTTCGGAGTCGCTACGGGTGGCGGCGCCGTGACGTATCGCGTCGACACCGTCCCTCCGCAAATCGATTCGACCATCTACGTCGACAGGACGTCCGCGTACGACCAGGGCGACAAGGTCGCGCTCGTGAACAACATGGTGTTTGGCGGAGCGACGAAGCAGTTTACGATAGCGCTGACTGCAACCGACGCGAACGGCATCAACAACGCGACCGGCGTAAAGGTTTCCATCCCGGCGCTTTCCGCGACGCCGTACGCGATGACCGGGACGTTTACGAACGGCCCGCTCGTCAACGCGAACGAGATACGGAGCGGGGGAGAGTACCAGATCGTTTCCGGTACCGGGTATTCCGGGGCGGGCGGCTTCGGCGCCGCGGACGATGCGGTCGGTACGATTTTCACCGCGACGCGCGACGGCAAAACCGGAGACGCGGGCGTGGCGCGCCAGAAGATATACGTCTCGCCTACGCTCGACGTCTCGTCGCTTTCGGCGGAGCAGTATATCCCCGTATCCCTCGAGGTTACCGACACGTCGACGCTCAAGACTACCGTGACGCGTACCATCCTAGTGGACAACGTGGCCCCGACGGTCACGCATCAGTCGCCCCTGATCAACGCGACGGTAAACGGCGATATCGAGGTCAAGGGCCTCGCCGACGACGGACTCGGATCGGGCGTCGTCTCGGTGAAGTACCAGATCGGAAAGAACGCCGTATTGACCGCGGGCGCGGCCGAATGGGCCGCCGTTACCGACGGCCTCTTCTCCTGGCAAATAGACTTCAAGGGCGCCGGATCGAACATAGACGTGTACGGTAACGCGACATACGGTACCGAGACCGCGGCCCTGTCCGGACTATGGATCGTGCCGGTCGTCATGCGCGTCGAGGACGCCGCGGGAAACGTCGGTATGACGACCCTCTCGACGTATACCCTCAAGGTCGACCCGAACGGCGACCGGCCGAAGGTGAAGGTGACGTACCCGAGCCCGACGGCGACGAACCGCACGATGGGCGGCATTATCCGCATCTTCGGCTCGGCCGAGGATGACGACGGCGTGGCGACGGTTGAGCTCGAGGTCGATTCCGACATCGACGGAAACGCGAACGACACGTATACCGCCGACGGAACCGTGAGCTGGAACGTCGAAATCAACGGCGCGGGTCAGTACGATCCGTCCGATACGCCCGTTTCCGCCCAGACGATACGGACGGGGATCCGCTATCAGATAGCGAGCGCGGGCACGACGGATTTCGCGGCCCTGTTCGGCGCGCCGGACAACAGCCCGGGAACGGTGTTTACCGCGAACGCGAACGGCACCGCCGGTTCCGGGTCCGGCACCGTCATCGCTCTCATCAAACAGATCAATTTCCGCGTCCGCGCGATCGACATCCAGACGCCGACCCCGGTGTCCGGAGACTGGTCCGACTGGTATTCCATCTTCGTGGACAAGAACATCCCGAAGATCGGCTCGAGCGTGCCCCTCTATCTCGAGAACTCCTCGGGGATCAGGCGGCCCTACGTCGCGGACATGTGGGTAAAGGGAGATTGGACGCTCAGGGGATCTGTCGAGGACGAAAGCGGCGTCAAGACGATCGCGATAACGGGCAACCTCGCGGGATCCCTCGGCGGCGCGAACTCCGACTGGTTCGTCCAGGGCGACGAGGTCACCGCGGGCAAGTACAACTACGATCTCGCGGTCGACGTGGACACGACGAGTCTCGCGAGCGAGAGCGGCACGCTCAGCTTCAAGATCGCGGTAACCGACCACAGTAGCCCGACGATGTCCAATTCGATGGACGTCTCGATCAAGTACGACAACTCCGCGCCGACCTTCCCCGCGGACGATTACGGCGGAGACACGCCGATCGCGCAGAGCAACAAGACGTACGCTATGGCCGGCGACGTTTCCGAAATCGGCTCGGGCCTCTCGTGGGTCGCGTTCTTCTTCCGGAGGGCCGGAACGGTAACGCGCATCTACGACCCGGGCGTATCAAATCCGGCGGAAGCCGCGGTCAGAAGGATAGACTCGGCCGATTACGTCATGGAAGACGGACTTCCCCGGCTCCATCTGACGGGCATAATCCCGGCCAACAGGACGCTCCATTCCCTCACGCACGCGGACCTCGTGGGCAACGCGAGCGTGCGCGTCGGCGGTCTCGTCAAGATAGGCGGTATGGACCGTTTGATCACCGAGTTTGACTCGGGCAGCGGAACGGTTTCGTGGGCGGATTCCGTCGAAGTGAGCGTCAACGAGGCGTGGGTAGCCTATGCCCAGGTCGTGAACAACCCGACCGAGGAAAACGCGAACTGGAGCGCCGACAACTCCGAGATTACCGGCATTTCCAACGACGACCTCGACGGAATGATCGAGCATCTCTCGAAGGAAGGAACCTCGTACGAATGGAAGGCCTACATCAACTCGAAGAACATCCCCGACGGCCCGATCGAACTCTGTTACGTCGCGTGCGACGCGGCGGGCAACCTGACCTCGAAGTCGGTCGTCACGCGGATAGAGAACCGCAGGCCGCTCGTTTCCAGGGTAATCGTCGGAACGGACCTTAACGGACTCAACGGGACGGCCGACGCCGGGGAACGCGAGAACTTCTCGGCCCTTGACGGAAACGGCAAGAGCCAGGCCGTAGCGAGGATCGCTTCGTCCGCGTACAAGTTGAAGGGCGATTCGACAGTCGTTTTCGAAATTCTCGGAGAGGTAAACGGTAATCTCGGGTACGTGCTTACCAACGCACTCGACGACCTCGCGACGACGACCGTTCCCGTTCGAAAGCGGGATACCGAGAGCGGACCGATCGTCCGGCCGCTCGTAGCGCTGGCGTACGACGCCGGCGATCATACCTTCAGCGCCTCGTTGCCGACGACTCTGCTCGACGACAACCCCGACGGCGCGCGAAAACTCTCCTTCACGCTGTGGGATGAAACCGACGAAAGTGATCCGGGTTGGGACAGTCAGTACGCGATCATTACCGTACCGGTTGTGGTTGACGTCGTCGACGGGGTCTCTCCGGTCGTCGTTATCAACCGGTTCCATTGGACCGGCGCGGCCGACAACTCTCTCTACGGAAATTCGCCCGAGAACGGCCATATCGATCTCGAGGACGATCTCCCGACGGACAATTTCCTTCCGGCTACGACGACCGGCGTGTACGACCGCGATCCGAAGGTGTCGGGGCAAGTGACCTTTACGGGAACCGCCTACGACGACCAGCGTCTTACCCGGCTCTATATGCGTATCGACGACTTCGCCTTCGCGAACGATCCGGCGCTCTTGACGCATCCCTCGCAGCCGACGTACGTGCTCGTTTCCGAGCGCGTCGCGGGTACATGGACCTCCACCGGGGATTACGGAACGAACGGATGGCACTTCACGGTGCTTACTGGCGAGAGCCTGGGACAGGACGGGCATTCCATTTCCTGGAAGCTCGACTGGAACAGCGCGCGGCTCGGTACGGTGACCGGCACGGACAAGAACGTGCGGATTATCGCCGTGGACCGGAACCCCAACTCGTCGTCCCCGACCGCGGGCGGGACCGCAGGCGACGAAACGACCTACAACAATCCCTACTACCGGGTGGACGTCGTTCCCTACGTCAGGAGCGTGACGACCTCGATGTCCTCGATGAACCTGTCGAACCCGTCGGTCTACGACCGGACGGCGCTCGGCGCGTATCCGATAGGCGAGGGAGAATCCGTGTCGTTCACGGGCTTCAACCTGAGGAACGGGGGAACGAACCCGGCCGTCGCGGTAGTGCCGCCGATCGGAACGAACCTCACGCCGCCGACCATAACGGGCTCCACGGAGACGACGCTCGCCGTTACGGTCCCGGCCGGAACTAAGTCCGGAGCGTTCTCGCTTACGGTCAACTCGGTTCCGTGCCTGAACAACCTTAACGGCGACGCCGCGGCGTACAACTCGCGCAAGAACGGTGTCAACAACGATCTCCTCGACGACGACGTTTCGGTGGACGTGTGGACCTTCAAGAAGGTTTCCGACCCGAGGGACGGAGTGATCATCCATCCGGAAATGAAGATCGGGCCGAGCGGAGAAGTCGGTTTCGCGTTCGTCAACGGAAACTTCTACTTCAACATGGCGGGACCGTCGACCGTCGGCGACACGTTCTCGAACACGCTCACGACGACCTGGGCGAGCCAGCGCGCCTACGAAAAGGAATACGCGCAGTACTACGAGTCGGCTCTCGCGTTTGACGCGACCGGACGGACCTACGGAATGTCGACGAACATCGACGTGTATCAGAACGCCGGAACGGTCTATTCGGCGTACACGAGCCTCTACTTCGGCCAGCGCGCGGGATTGAACCCCTCGAGCGGACAGACCGGCTGGAACAACACGACCGGTAACTACCGCGGAGGCCTCTATAGAAGGCGGCTCCAGAGTACCACCTCGGTATATACCGGCGGCGTCTCCGACACGGATCCGAACAGGGCCCTCTCGCCGTCGCTCGCCACCTCGTCGCACGGGTCGAGGACGAACGTGTACATGGCCTTCTATGACGCGGTACGCAAGGAGATCCGGTACCGGTACGGGCGCGTCGGCGCGATTATCGAGCGGCAGTATACCGCCCGAAGCTACTTCAACCCGAACACCACGGTGACGACCTCCGTCGCACACGGTCTCGTGGCGGGAGATCTCGTGACCTTCACCCGGTCGAGCGACACGTACATGCCGGCCGAGGCCCAACTCGCGACGTATACGGTCGTGGGCGCGCCGACCCCCACGACCTTCACTATTGCCGGAAACATAACGGGTACCATCCCCGCGACGGGGTACGTCGGCGAGGTGACGGGGCAGATTACCGACGCGACGGGCGGATGGAGCACGACGCAGGGCGTGCAGGCGGGCCCGGGTCCGGATGACGGATCGGTGCGCGCTTCCCAATACACGGTCGTCGCGGCGTCGGGCGCGTCGGGCAAGCACGTGGCCGTCGGGGTGGTTCCCGGCGCCACGATCGCCGACGACGTCGTGGTGATAGCCTGGTACGACGCGGCCGCGAAGGCGTTGAAGTACGGCTATTCGGCTTCGCCCCAGCAGGACGACGCGACATTCACCGTTTCCACGATCGAAACCCAGGCCGGCTGGTATCCGAGGATCGCCGTGGACAAGAACGGCGGAATCCACGTAGCCTACTACAGCACGTCGGGCGCGGACCTCAAGTACGCGTACGCCCAGAACTACTCGAGCGCGTTCACGGCGGTTACCGTCGATTCCTACCAGCTCGTGGGAACGCAGGCGACGATCGACGTGGCGATAGACGCAGCCGGCAACGTCGTGCCGTATATCGGCTACTACATGGCTTCTTCCCAGGCGGCCAAGGTCGCGTATCCCGTTAAGTTTACGGCCAACAAGCCGACGCTCGCGGGCGTTACCGGCGAGAAGTATACCGGCAACTGGGAAATAGCGACCGTGCCGACGCAGAACAACACACCGAAGGACGATACCATCAGCGTGGGCGTGCACAAGAACTGGACGACTGGCGTTCTCGCCGCGATCGAAAGCGATACGGGAACGTTTACCGAAGCTGGCAGCGACAACAATACGCCGTCGAGGATCGGAGGAAACGGGACGACGAATCCCGCCGTCTCGTTCACGATCCAGGAAGACGACTCGTTGAAGATGGCGCAGAAGAATTAGCGCAGAAGGAAGCTTCGGCGGAGGGAAGCCCGGATTCGTCCGGGCTTCTTTTTTTTCAGTATCCCGTTCCGTTCGTCTCGAGGTAGGCTCTGATCTCGCGCGCGAGGTCGTCAATCCGTTTGGGGTCGTCGAACGACGCGGTGGCGATATCTGGAACGGCTCGGCCGGAGGCCGCGATCCAGTATCGTACGTCCTCCGCCTGCCGGTCGGGGGCCTCGGCGAGCAGGGCCACGGGCGCGAGGCCCGATCTTCCCGAGAGACGGCCTTGCGTCGCGGGCTCGAGGAGCGACCAGAGGAAATCCCGCGCGGACGCGTCCCTCGGTCCCGAGTCGAGCGCCATACCGACATAGACCGGCGCGACCAGTTCGTTTTTCGCCGCGAGCGATCCTTGCGGGAAGAACTGGCTTTCGTATCGTACGATCGTCTTGAGTGGTACCCGCCGGTGCGCCGAAAGGGACATGAAGATCATGGCCGCGTATTCCTCCGCCATGAACCCTTGTAGATCGCGTTCCCGGAGCCGTAACCATTCCGGATGAAGGACGCGAGCATCCCGCCAGGATACGAGCTCCCGGAGAACGTCGCCGAGACGCGTCGAGGCGAGCGTGTCCCGAAACGACGCCCCCGCCCGAAGGGCGGAAACGACCCGTTCCCGTTCCGCCGGTCCGTGTTCGGCCGAAAGGAGGGCGCTGACGAGGAACAACAGCACGCGGTCGTCGGAGCCGGCGCAGGCGAGCGGAGACTCGACCTGATCCGTGGCGGCGCGTATACCGGCGAGAAAGTCATCCGTGGTTCGGGGACGCGGGAGCGATAGTCGCTCGAAGAGCGTCTTGGGCCATGCTATCTCGAAGTGGTCGGCCAGCAGGGGTAGGGCGTAGGCTTTCTTGCCGGGATCGGCGTCCGCGTCGGCCCCGACCGTGTCGAGCCTGGCGGCGTGCCGTCCTGATTCGCGAAACGAAAGCGGGAGGGCCTTCTCTGCCACGGCCGGTATTCCCGCGGATCGTCCCGAAAGCCGTTCCGCGGCGAGGCCGTCCTCGAGGAATAAGAGTTGTATGGAGCCCGGCCGTCTTGTCAGCTCGGAAAGGGGGCGGGTTTCGTCGAGGATAATCGTCTTGAAGTCCGTTTCCGCGAACGCTCGCGAGACGGTCGCTTCCTTCACGACGGCGTTGCGCACTGATTCCGGTACGCGATAAAAGGCGAGAACCGGCATCCGCGGCCGGCTTGTCGCGTATACGACCAACGCGACGCATAGGGCTACGAGTATCGTCGCAAGGAAGGTTTTCACGGGATGTCTTCTGATCGCGGTTCCGGAGCGTCTCGCCCCGAGGGCAAGCGCGCCGAAAAGCCGACGTACGCCCTCGTGTCCGCGTTTGAGAAGATCGACGGGCCTTCTGCCGCGTCTCAGCCGCGCGGCAAACGCCTTTGCCCGCGCGCCGCTCGTGTTTTTCCCTTTTTTCCGCTTTGCCATGGCCCGAGTGTAGCACGGGTTTCCGGCCGTCCACAATCGCGGAACGCGGAAAGCCGCCCTCGCTTCGCGCGGCCCGCCCTATTCGATTACGAAGGTACGCCCGTCGTGCAGGAAGATGCTGTGCGAAAGTTCGCGGCGAACCGCTTCGACGAGGACGCGGCGCTCCACGTCCTTGCCCATGCGTATAAACTCGTCGACGGAACACGTGTCCGCCACGCGGATGACGTCCTGGAAGACGATGGGCCCCTGGTCGAGATCGGCGGTCGCGTAGTGACCGGTAGCTCCGATGATCTTGACTCCCTTTTGCCACGCCTGGTGGTAGGGTTTCGCCCCCTTGAAGGCGGGTAGGAATCCGTGATGGATGTTGATAATCCGGTTTTCCCACCGCGCGCAGAATTCGGCGCTCATTACCTGCATGTAGCGCGCCAGCACGACGAGTTCCGCGCCGTATTGTACGAGAATACCCTCGAGATCAGCCTCGTACGCCGCTTTTCCCTTGGCCGGATCGACTTGAAAGAAGGGGATGTGGAAGCTCGAGGCGATGTGCGCGAGATCCGGATGGTTGGAGACGATAACCGGAATTTCGCAGTCGAGTTCGCCGTCCGCGTGTTTAAGCAGGATTTCGTAGAGGCAGTGGCTCGTCTTCGAGACGAGGACGGCGACCTTTTTCTTTTTCGCGTCGTCGTACACGTGCCATTCCATCGCGTAGGCGGAGGCTATCGAGGCGAATTCGGCCGAAAAGGCCTGTTCCGTAAAGGTATCGGTTCCGGTGAAGGAAACGCGGCAAAAGAAGCTGCCGATATCGGTTGCCGTGTGTTGGGCGAGATTGAGGATGTTTCCGCCGGTTTTGGCGATACATCCGGTAATCGCGGCGATAATCCCCGGTTTATCCGGGCAGGAAACGGTCAGGGTGAATGTCTGGCGGGTCATTTGGCAAGAATATCTGGAATCATCCGTTTCGGCAATCGGCTTAAAAAAAAAGACCGGCCGAAAGGAGGAGGAGAAAACGGCCGGTCTTTACGCTGTCGCACTCGTTTTGTAAATCACGTGAGTAACATACATGGAACGGGAAAAGAAATCAAGCCCTTTACGCGCATTTGTTGCGTTTTGCCGCATTTGAATACATTTTGATGAAAACGGTGTCGGCTTGCGGTATCCGTCAGGCCGTCACGCTGACCGTTCGGGCGGCGTACAGCGAACCGCCTCCTCGAGAAAATCTATGCACAGGATAAGATCGTGACCGGTTTCATCCTTGAGTTTTACGGCGAGCGTTCGGCAGAGGTTCCCGGAGGCGAGTGAGAGGTATACGTCGGTAAGGTACCGCTGGACCCCGAAGGCCTCGAAGCAGGTAAAATACGGCTTGAAGGCGTGATTCGCGCCCCGCTGGCACGGAGCGAAGATGCTCGGTCGCGGTTGTTCGGTCAGTCGGGGCGAGGCGATCGTGTGCGATATCTGCGTTCCGAGGGAATCGATGAGGAATATGCACTCGATCTCGCTGTTCATGGCCATGAATTCCTGGAAAACGGGATACATCGCCTCAAGATCGCCGGGCATGAGTTGGCGTATAAGCCAGTCGGCGAGGGCGTTGGCGTCGCCGGTCAGCCGCCTTCGGGAGCGAAGCGCGTTCAGGGTAACGGCGCGCAAATCCTCGCGAAGCTCCGCGATACGGGCCTTCGTCCGCCGCTCGAGTTCCGGCAGATCCGGCGCCGGACACGCGATCGAAAAGCCCTGAAAGAGGTCCACTCCCAACAAATGACAGGTCGCGATTTCCTCGACCGTCTCGACGCCTTCGGCCAGGCACAGCGCGCCGGTCATCTCCGCGAGGGAGTGAATGGATTTCAGTATGGACTGTCGGTACGGATCCGATTCGATCTCGGCGATGATGTTGCGGTCTACCTTGATGATGTCGGGTCGAATTTGTATGAGCCGGTCGATATTCGACTGTTCGCAGCCGAAGTCGTCGATGACGATCAAAAAGCCCGCGTCGCGGTACCTGCCGACGAAATCGATGAGGGCGTCGGAGGAGTTCGCGCGCGCCTCGATAAGCTCGAGGCCGATAAAGGAGGGGTCGAATCCCATCTGTGTCGCGACGGTGCCTATGTGCGGGCGATCGGCGTCGCACGCCCCGATAACCGAGGTGTTGACGTTCAAAAACATCATCGCCTCGGTGCTGCCCCTGAACCCGTGGAAGGTCTCGAAGGCCTTTTTCCGGCAAAGCGCGTCGAATTCGAGGGACATCGTTTCTTCGTCCGCTCTCGCGAAGAGTTCGCACGGCGCGATCAGCGCGGGGGAATCATGCCGGAGCCCGCGCACCAGGGCCTCGTAGGCGAAAATCCTGCCGGTCGTCAGGCTGACGATAGGCTGGAAAAAGGTACAGATTGTCTCGTTCTCAAGGATGTCTCGCAGAACAAATTCTTCGCAAGGACCGCGCATCGTGGCGAAAGAATATCAGAAATCATCCGGAAAGTGTATAAAAATTGATAAAATTAGGACAAGAAGGTATACTTTTTTCATGGGGAACCCGAGTTTTGACGGCCTCCTTTTAGAGCTCACTCCGAACATCGTGTTCTTCGTCGATTCCGATCACGTCGTTCGCGACGCGAGCCGCGCGGCCGCCGAATATCTCGGCTTCGCGGGTCCCTCGGAACTGGTCGGAAAGCGCGCCGAGGAGGTCATTACCGACCCGATCCTCGCCCGTTATATGCAGGGCTGGTTTTCCCGTCTCGGGAAAGGGCTCGACGTCGACGAGGTGTTTCCGTTCGTCGATCCCAAAACCGACTTTTTCGGGTGGTACCAGTTGCGGGCCTATCCCGTCGCGCGGGACGGCATGGCGCTCGGGTACGCCTTCTTCCTTTCGGATCTCACCGGGGTGTATTCGAATACGACGATCCTGAACGCGCTCGTCTCCTCGCTTCCCGGCGAGACCCTGGTCTTCAGTCGGGCGCGACGCGTAATCCTGGCGAGCGAGCGCCTCGCCCGAAGGAACGGCTTCGCGTCCTCCGGGGAGCTCGCGGGGAAATCCCTCGACGCGTTGCCGCGGCTCGACCTCGACGTCATCCTGGAGATGCTCCCGGAGCTCGATTCGAGCGACGGTCCCGTGATCAGGACCGTAAAAGAGGAGTCCCCTTCCGGCGAGAGCCGATGGTATCGATCGGACCTTCGCACCATCAAGTCGGCTGGCGGCACCTTCGGTTACATCCTGACGCGTTTCGACGTGACGGAAGAGATCAAACCGCGTGCTATCATCGAGTCGCTCATGGATTCCGCGTCGGAGCTCATCGCTGTCGTAGCGCCGGACAATCGCATAGATTACGCCTCCCTGCGCCTCGCGAACAAGCTCGGGTTCTCTTCCTGGCGCGTTCTCGTCGGCAAGCCGTGGCGGTTCCTTTTCAGCAAGATGGGCGCGCGACGGGCCGAGTACGAGAGGATCTTCGAACACGGGGCTTTCCCCGCCGGCGCGAAGACGATCCGGGTCGAGTGGCCGGACGGTTCCGCGTATCTTGATTGCAGGCTCGACGCGCTGACGTTCGATGGCGAGTCCTTCGGCAGGTTCGGTATCGCGGTCGACATGACCGAGGTCGTCACCGCGCGGGAGCAGGCCGAGTCGGCGCTTCGGGTCAAGGCCGCCTTCTTGGCGAACATGACCCACGAGTTGCGTACGCCCATGAACGCGGTTCTCGGCATGAACGAGCTCCTCTCCCGCACGGAGCTTTCCCCCGTTCAGCGCAATTACGCCGAACAGATCCGGGCGTCCGCCTCCCTTCTCCTTTCGATAATCGGCGATATCCTCGACTTTTCCCGGATCGAGGCGCGGAAGCTCGAGCTTGCCGAGGCGCCGTACCGGACCGAAACCCTCCTGAGGGACGTGGTGAACCTCGTCAGCGTCAAGGCGCACGAGAAGGACCTCTCGTTTACCGTCGATCTCGATCCCTTCGTGCCGGCGACTCTCGTCGGCGACGAGGTGCGCGTGAAACAGGTGCTCATCAACCTCCTCAACAACGCGGTCAAGTTCACCCCCAAGGGTGAGGTCTCCCTTTCCGTGTTCTCCGTTCCCGACAGGGACGCGTCCCGCGCGGTCCTGCGCGTTTCCGTGCGGGATACCGGCGTCGGCATACCGCGGGACAGGCAGGCGAGCCTTTTCGAGGAGTTCTCGCGGATTGACGGAGAGGGCAACCGGTCGGTTGAGGGTACCGGCCTCGGGCTTTCGATTTGCAAGGGCCTCGTGACCCTGATGGGCGGAGACCTGTCGGTCGAGAGCGAGGAGGGCGAGGGCGCGACCTTCACCGCGACCATACGTCAGGGCGTTCCGGCGGGCACGCCCCCCGTCGCCAGGGCGGCGGCTCCTCGCGGAACGCGGCTCGTCGTATACGAACGGGACGGCGCCGCGCGCGCGTCCGTCTCGCGAATGGCCCGGTACGCCGGAATCGAGCCCGCGGTATGCGAAAGCCCCGAGGCGCTCGTCGCGGTTCTCGCCGACACGCGGGATCCGCCGACGCACGTCGTGTTTGAGTACGCTTCCGCATACCCGCTCGTGCTTCCCTTCGTCGCCTCGCGTCCCGGCGTCGCCTGGCTTTCGCTTCTCACGCTTTCGGATTTCCTCGGCGGAGGCAAGGACCCCGCCGTTTCCTTCGTGTTCAAGCCTTTGCTCGTTACCTCGTTCGTGCGGTTCCTCGCGGGAGAATACGTGGATTTTACCGCGACGCTCCCGCTCGCGGGCACTCTCGGAGCTCCGGTCGCCCCCTTCCGCGCGCGCGGGGTTACCGCGCTCGTGGTGGACGACAACGCGGTGAATCGCAAGGTCGCGGAGGGTTTTCTCAAGAGCGTGGACATTTCGACGGTCGAGGCGGAGTCCGGTTTCGAGGCGATCGACCGCGCGTCGGAGCGGACGGAGCCGTTCGACGTCGTGCTGCTCGACCATATCATGCCCGGGATGGACGGGGTCGAGACGGCTCGGCGTTTGCGGGCCCTCGACGGGTACGCGGACGTCCCGATCCTCGCCTTTACCGCGAGCGTCGACGGTCACAGCAGGGAACGATTCAGCGACGCGGGAATAGACGACGTCATTCCGAAGCCCGTGGAGCTCGCGTCCTTCCTTTCGTGCGTCCGGAAATGGATACGGGACGATCGTGTCGCCGACGCCGACGCCGAGGGAGCCCGTACCGTTACCGACGGAGCCGTTGCCGCCACCGCGGGCAAGGGATGGATACCGGGGTTCGACCACGAGACCGCTTTACGCTATACTGGGGGAGAAAAAACCTCGCGGTGATTCTCGCCCTGTTCGGCAAGACTGCGCCGGCGCTTCTTGAAAAGCTGGAATCCGGCAGAAGGTCGGGGGACCCGTCCGCCTTCCGTTCGGCGACGCACGCGCTCGTCGGCTCTTGCGCGAACGTAGGGGCGATCGAGTTGTCGCGCCTCGCGCGGTCCCTCGAGGACGCGATTCTCGCGGGCGATACCGCCGAGCAGGATCGCCTCTACCCCCTCGCGCACGCCGAGCTGAAGGCGGCGATAACGGGCGTCGCGGGTTATTTGAAGGAGAATTGATGAAAATCGGCGTTATCGGCGCGGTTGACCAGGAGATCGAGCTCCTGCTCGCCGCCATGAAAGACTCGGGCTCACGCGTGTCGGTCGCCCGCCGGGGCGGACTCGCGTACCACGAGGGATCCCTCGAAGGCCTCGAAGCGGTCGTCGTATGCTGCGGCGTGGGAAAGGTCAACGCGGCCCTGTGCGCGCAGACGGTCGTGTCCGAATTCGGCGCGACGCACGTCGTCAATACCGGAGCCGCGGGGGGTCTCGCCGAGGGCTTGCGCGTGTTCGACATGATCGCGTCGACCGACGCGGTTCAGCACGATTTCGACACGACGGCCTTCGGGTACGCTCTCGGCCAAATACCCGGCAATGACTCGCCCTTCTTCATGGCCGATCCATTGCTTCGCGCGTGCGCGCTTCGGGCCTTCGCGGCGATCCCGGACGGCGAGCGCAAGGGGACGATGCTCGAGGGCCGCGTCGCGACCGGCGACGTCTTCGTCGCCGACGACGAAACGCGGAACCGCATCAGGGCGGCGTTCTCGCCGGCTTGCGTCGAGATGGAGGGAGGGGCCGTCGCGCAGGTGTGCGCGCTTAACGGCGTACCGTTCCTGATCTTGCGGAGCGTTTCGGACCTCGCGGGACACGAGGCTACCGTATCGTACGACGATTTTTCACGGGACGCGTCGCGCGTCAGCGCGCGTGTCGTGCTCGGGATGCTGAGGGAACTGTCGACCGTTCCCGGGGAGACGAAATGAAGGAATCGAGAAACGTGGAAAGCTTCGGCCTTGACCATACCGCGGTGCGCGCGCCGTATGTCAGGCTCGCCGGGAGGAAGGAAGGCCCGCGCGGGGACGTCGTCTCCAAGTTCGACGTCCGGTTTTGCCAGCCGAACGCTGAGGCCATGCCGACCGGCGGCATGCATACCCTCGAGCACCTGATGGCGGAATTCGTCCGCGACGAGCTCGAGGGCGTCATCGACCTCTCTCCGATGGGATGCAGGACCGGCTTTTACCTCGCCGTATTCGGCGAGGTGGGGGAGGAGGCAATCGCGAGGGCGATCCGCGCGGTTCTCTCGCGCGTCGCCGCCTGGCCCGACGCCGAGGCCGTGCCCGGCGTGGACCCCGTCATGTGCGGGAACTGGCTCGACCACGACCTCGCCTCGGCCCGCGAATGGGCGACCCGCTGGATCGAAGGAATAGACCGCAAGGGTTGGGCCTGCGCCTGAGCGCGGCTACCCGAGGAATTTCCGGAACGTCGCGTATTTTCGCCCGAACGGCGCGTACCTGAGCGGCACGTCCGCCCAGAGCGGTTTTTCAACGACCGACTTGACCCGCGTGAAGGTGTCGAAGCTCCACTTGCCGTGATAGCCGCCCATGCCGCTCGCGCCCGTCCCGCCGAAGGGTAGGGTGTGCGTGGCGACGTGCATGATCGTGTCGTTGACGCATCCCCCGCCGAAGGGGATGGATCCGGTGATCCTTCTCGCTTGCGCCTTGTCGCGCGTAAAGACGTAGAGCGCGAGCGGCCTCGGCCGCGCGAGTATTTTCCGGACGATCTCGTCCTCGTCGCGCCAGGTAATGACCGGCGCGATCGGCCCGAAAAGCTCCTCGGCCATGACGGGATCGTCCCAGGAGACGCCTTCGATGACGGCGGGCTCGATTTTCAGCGTGTCCGCCGAGACGCGGCCGCCCGAGACGGTGCGTCCCGCCTGCGCGCGCGCGCCGGCGACGAGCGCCGAGAGTCGGTCGAAGTGGTGTCGGTTCACGATGCGCGGGAACTCCGCGTTCTCGTGGGGGCTCGCGCCGTAAAAGCGCGTTACGTAGTCCCTGAACCTGGCGACGAAGGCGTCCTTGACGTCCTCGTGGACGAGGAAGTAGTCGGGCGCGACGCAGGTTTGACCCGAGTTGATGCACTTCCCCCAGGCCGCGCGTCTCGCCGAGAGGTCTATGTCCGCGCTCTTGTCCACGACGCACGGGCTTTTCCCTCCGAGCTCGAGCGTTACCGGCGTCAGGTGTTTCGAGGCGCTTTCCATGACGAGCTTTCCGACCGCCACGCTTCCGGTAAAGAAGATGTAGTCGAACTCCTGCGCGAGAAGGTTCTGGTTGACCTCGCGGCCTCCCTCGACGCAGGCGACGTAGTCCGGCGGGAAGGCGTCGCGCAGGATCGAAGCGATCACGGCCGAGGTCGCGGGAGAATAGGCCGAAGGCTTGAGGATCACGGTGTTCCCGGCGGCGATAGCCCCGACGAGCGGGGCGACGGCGAGCATGAAGGGATAGTTCCAGGGCGACATGACGAGGCACACGCCGTGCGGGTCACGGTACGTCCGTCCCGATCCGGGCCAGTTGAAGAGTCCCGCCGAGACGCGGCGCGGCTTCGACCACGCGCGGACCTTCCGCTTCATCAACTTGATTTCCTCGAGGACGAGGACGATCTCGGTGGTGAAGGCCTCGAAGTCGCACTTGCCGAGATCGGCCTTCGTCGCGTCGAGGATGTCCCGCTCGCGCGCGAGAATCGCCTTTTCGAGCCGGTCGAGTTGCTCGATCCGGAATCGTACGGGACGGGTCTTCCCCGAATTGAAGGTTTCTCGTTGGCTCGCGACGAGGTCCGCTATCGGCACGGATGCGTTTTCGTTTTTCATGATATCTCCCCGAAAGGAGCGGCCAGGAGGCCCTCCTTTTCAATGACTACGTTCGAGCCGTCGGGATAGTTCACGACGATCGTGGGATTCCTGACGAGGCAGTCGAGGTGGATGAGGGCCTCCGCGTCGTTGTCGTAATTGCTTCCGATCGCGAAGTGACAGGTGTGAAAGGCCTTCTCGTCCTCGAGCATGTTACCCCGAATCTCCGCGGCGGGGTTGAGGCCGATGCCGAGTTCGCCGAGTCCGCGCGCGTTCCTCTCGTAGGAGACGCCCTCTTCGGCCGTGAGCTTTCCTTCGGCGACGAACTCGCGCGCCTTCTTCTCTCCGGCCTCGATCGAGCGGGCGAGCAGGTCCGCCTCGCGGTCGCCCGTTATATCGACGACGTATCCGCCCTTGAGCGTTACCGTAACCGGGGTCTCCGTTATCATGTCGCCCTCGTTGAGGCTTATGGACCCGTCGAAGACGATGACTCCCTCGCTTTTGCCCGGCAGCGGGCTGATGAACACCTCTCCCGCGGGGATGTTCCCGCCCGCGCCGCCTTTCGTGAAATCCCCGTCGTCCCTCATCGGAGAGCGTCCGGTCACGGGTACGAGCACGTTCGTTCCGCCGGGTGCGGTGACCCTGATCGACTCGGCGCCCTCGAGCGCGGCGCAAATGGCCTCGCATCTCCGTTGCAGGAGCCCGTAGTCGATCGCCGCGGTGCGCCGGAACATGTCCACGGTGATGCCGGGCGTCCAGATCGACCGGAGGGTCTTCTTCTCGTCCATCAGCCAATGGAACACGTGGTCTATCTTGCGCCCGTTCGAAGCTATCCGGGGTTTCGCGATTCCCTCGCGGTCCTTTCCCATCTTGTTCGCCGAGATCGAGGCGCAGGCGTCCGGTTCGGAGCCGAAGGCGGCGAGGGCCGCGCGGTTCGCGAAATCAAGCTGCGTCTTTTCGTCCTGGACGACGAGGGTCGGCTCCGCGCCGAGTTTGCGCGCCGCTTCGTAAAGCGCCTTGCTGATTTCCATCACGTCGCCCGACGGGTTCGTGATGACGAGGAATTGCTCGTCTTTGGCGAGCGCGAGAACGTCGCGCGCCACCACCTCGGCGGCGCTTTCGACGGTATGGGCGTATGTCATGACGAAAATGTACACCCCGGCCGTATGAAAAGTCAAACCGGTCTGGTATACTGGCCGACGAACCATGAACATCATCCTGTTCGAGCGCGGCGAAACGCGCTTCGCGCGCGGCGACGCGCGGGCAGAGCACATCCGCAAGATTCTCAGGAAGGGCGCGGGCGACACCTTCCTCGCGGGCGAGATCGACGGTCCCGAGGGAACCGCGACGATCGTTTCGGCCGACGATTCGGGCGTCCGGTTTTCCTTCGAAGCCGAACGTCCCGCGAGGCCGCTCTTCCCCGTGAGGCTTGTCGTCGGTTTTCCCCGCCCCATCCAGCTCAAGCGCCTGTTGCGCGACCTCGCGAGTCTCGGGGTCGAGTCCGTCAGTCTTTGCGGGACCGAGCTCGGCGAGAAATCCTATCTCGAGTCGAGTCTCGTCGATCGCGGCGCCGCGAGGTCCGCCCTGCTCGACGGGTGCATGCAGGCGGGAGGCACGGCCGTTCCCGCGCTGAGCATGCGCGCGAGCGTCGGAGAGTCTCTCGCGAACGACCTTCCCCCGCTCGCCGGAGTTGGCGCCGATCTTGGCGCGGGGTACCGTATCCTCCTCGATCTCGAGGGAGCGGAAGGCGGCCTCGCGACCCTACCGCTCGGGCCCGACGGCGCTTCCGGCGCTCCATGGCGCCTTTCCGCAGAGAGCCCGCTTACGCTCGCGCTCGGAAGCGAACGGGGCTGGACGGCGCGAGAGCGCGAAACCTTCGCGGCCGCGGGATTCCGCGTCGCAAGTCTTGGGCCGCGAGTCCTCAGGACCGAAACCGCCTGCGTCGCCGCGGTCTCGATCGCGCTCGCCCGGGCGGGATTCCTCGACGCCGGAGACGCGCGATGAACCAGGACCAGATTAAGTCTATGCTGCTTTCCCTCGAGGATACGGCCCTCGAGTTTTCCGTGATCATGACGGGAAAGAAGAGCAAGCGCGTAAACGGACTCTACAAGCCGGATACCCGCGAAATACTCCTCCACAACAAGAACTTTTCGGACGACAACGAGCTCGTCTACACCGCGATCCACGAATACGCGCACCATCTCCAGTGCGAGGCCGACGGCGCGCTCCAGACGGCGAAGTCGCATACGGCCGCCTTTTGGGCGCGGTTCCACAGCCTGCTCGAAAAGGCCGAGAAAAAGAAACTCTACCGCATCGGGCTTGAGAAGTCGTCGGAGCTCGAGGCGCTAACCGAGGAGATCAGGACGAAATGCATCGCCGAAAACGGCAAGCTGATGAACGAGCTCGGCCGCCTGCTCGCGAGGGCGCACATCCTGTGCGAGAAGGCGGGCATACGCTACGAGGATTACGTTGACCGCGTGCTCTGCCTGCCGAGAACCTCCGCGCAGTCGGCCGTGCGCGTAAGCTCGCTCGGGATAGATTCCTCCCTCGGTTATGACGCGATGAGGATCGTCGCCTCCCAGCGCACCCCCGAGCTTCGCGCGGCCGCTGAGCGTGACCTCGCCGCCCGTCATAGCCCCGACACCGTCAAGGTGAGCCTCGCGCGCGCCCTGGGCGAGGAAAGCGAGCGCGACCGGCTCGAAAAGGAACGGCGGCGTCTCGAGCGGACGATCGATTCCCTGAAAACGCGTCTCCAACAGGTCGAGAAGAGCCTTTCCGGGCTCGGGGACGAGGCGTGACGGCCGCCCGTTCGCCCGCCCGCATGATCGTCGCGGGCTTGTTTCTGGCTTCTTTCGCGTCGCTTGCCTCCCAGGGGGCGCCGCCGAACCCGATCCCCGCGCCGTCGATCCCGATACCCGCCGCGCCGGCCATTCCCGCTCCGCCGCGACCCCCCGTCGTCTCGCCTCCTTCCCTCTCTCCCGACGAGAACGGTACGCCCGACGGCGCGGCGACGAAGACTCCGAAACCGCGGCACGATCGCGCGGGCGGCGTGTCGGGGAGCGCGGCTGGCACCGGAACTGCGGGTACCGGCGCCGCGGGCTCAGTCGCGCCCGACGCGGGACGCGCCGCCTCGGAGACGGCCGGGTTCCTTTCGCTTCTCGGCTTCGGCGAGGACAACCCGCTCCTTCGCGGGTTCTCCGCGTCGTCCGCGTCCGGAGGCAAGACCGGGACCGATGCCCTCCTCGAGCGATTGATCGAGAAGATGGACGCCGGCGGCGGTTCGGCAACCGGCGCGAAGCCCCCCGTATCGCCGCGATCCGCTCAGGCCGTCGGAGATGGCGCCGCCAAACGCGGCGCCGGCGAAAGTTCCGGCGGCGAAAGCGCGGTGGAGGTGCTGCGCTGCGTCGTGAACGGCCATGACCTGGAGCGAGGCTTTTCCGCGGGCTTCGTGTCTACCCGCGCGAAAGACGGCTCCTTCCTCGTGACGGGCGAACGGTATCTCGTGCTCGAGGGCGTTCGCCGACGGGAGCTCGTGTACCTCCTTTACCGGCCGACCTCCGCGACGGCGGGCAGGCTTTACGTGGACGTGAGCCAGGAGGTGCCGAACGAGGAGTCTTTTTTCAGAAGACTATCCGTTTCCGGGCCGCTTGCGGCCGACGCGATAGGCGACCTCGTCGTGAGCCGCGCCTCGCGCGGGGATCTCGTGGCCGATTTCCTCTTTCGCGCGCGCGCCCCTTCAGTTCGCCAAGTTCCCGGCCGATAAGGTAGAAACAGGAGCCGGAATGAAAACCCATCAGACGTCGAAGCGCGCCGTCGTCGCGGCGTTACTCGCGTGCCTTGCAACAGCGCTCTCCTCCGAGTCGCCCGTTACCCTCGTCGACAAAGCCGGGAAACCGGGAGCCGTACCCCGCTTTGATCCCCTCTTCCCCCGCGCGCTCACCTGGGCGGGCGCGCGCGAAATAGCCCTCTCGTCCGTCGAGAGCGCCGCCTGGGTTCCGACGCGCGAGGAGTCCCGCGAGTCCCCGAGACTCCAGTCCGTCCTTTTGAACTCGGACATAGTCGCCGTATACGGGAAACCGGGCGCGCGCAACATGGGCCTTCTCGGACAACACAAACTCGAGGACCTCGACGGCGTAGTCGCGGGCCTCGCCTCCCGGTACGACGCCGCCAACGGCAACCGCGGCGTCATCCCGGCCCTCTACATCATCTACGGCACCTGCTGGCCGGGCGGCGACATCGGAATACTTTCCGACGCGACCGTGCGGCAGTACGTTGAATACGCCGCCGCCCGCGGTTGGTACGTGTTCCTCGATCACCAGATCGGCCGCTTTACCGTCGAATCGGCGATGAGCCGGCTCCTTCCGTTCCTCCGATACGACAACGTCCATCTCGCGCTGGATCCCGAATGGCGCACCGAAAAGCCCATGCAGGAGATCGGCTACGTGACGGCGGCGGAGCTGAACGCGGCGCAGGAGATGATGCAGGCGCACATCCTGGAGAACGGGCTTCCCGGGCGCCGCATGCTCGTCGTACACCAGTTCAAACCGAAGATGATATCTGCGCGGAACGAGGTGCGCTCCGATTACCCGCTCGTCAAGCTCGTCCACTGCGCCGACGGCTTCGGGTCGCCGCCGCTGAAGAAGAATACCTACGCGCACAACGCGCTCGCCCGGAACATACCGCTGAAATCGTTCAAGCTGTTTCTCGAGCCCACGATCGCCGGCGCCGGATGGGACAGGCCGTTGATGACGCCCGAGGAAGTGCTCGCGCTCGATCCGCGGCCGTACCTCATCATGTATCAATAAAGGCCTTGCCCCCGCAATGGGTTGCGGATACAATGGTTCGTTATGCCGCATGACCAGATGAATCCCCTAATCGTACAGGGCGACCGCTCGATCCTTCTCGACGTTCACGCGCCGAGGGCGATCGAGGCGCGCAACGCGCTCATCCCCTTCGCCGAGCTGGAGAAATCCCCCGAACACCTCCACACGTACCGCGTGACGCCGCTTTCGCTGTGGAACGCCGCGAGCGCCGGGTTCGCGCCCGACGACATCACGGGAACGCTTAAGGAATTTTCCCGTTTCGCGGTTCCCGCCTCCGTGCTCGCCTGGATACCTGATACGATGAGCAGGTTCGGAACCCTCAGGCTTGTTCCCTCGGACGACGAGGGCGCGCTCGTCCTCGAGTCCTCGTCCGCCCGCGTGTTCCAGGAACTCGCTGCCTCGCGGCACATGGCGAAGTACCTCGCGCACGAGGGAGGCGAGGGTTACCGGTTCCGGGTCGCCGTCCTTCACCGCGGCACCGTCAAGCAGGAGCTCCTGCGCCTGGGTTGGCCCGTCAAGGACGAGGCGCCCCTGCGCGACGGCGACCCGCTCGACGTGGGTTTGCGCGAAACGGCCCTTTCGGGCTCGCCCCTTACCGTCCGCGACTACCAGCGCGAGGCCGCCGGCGCCCTCGTCGGCGACCGCGGGCCCGGTACGGGGTACGGCACCATCGTGCTTCCGTGCGGCTCGGGAAAGACCGTCGTCGGCATGCAGGTGATGGCGCTGCTCAAGACGAGCACGCTCATACTCACGACCAACGTGGCCGCCGTGCATCAATGGATAGACGAGCTCGTCGACAAGACCACGCTTTCGCGCGATGACATCGGCGAGTATACCGGCGACGCCAAGGAAATCCGCCCCGTGACGGTCGCGACCTACCAGATCGTGACCTGGCGGCCCGACAAGGAGGGCGAGTTCCCGCACTTCCGCCTGTTCCGCGAACGTGCCTGGGGACTCATAGTCTACGACGAGGTGCATCTCCTCCCCGCCCCGGTGTTCCGCGTCACCGCCGAGATCCAGACGATTCGCCGCCTCGGCCTGACAGCCACGCTCGTGCGCGAGGACGGCCGCGAGGGCGACGTGTTCAGCCTCGTGGGCCCGAAGCGCTACGACGTTCCCTGGAAGGACCTGGAAGGGCAGGGATGGATCGCGACCGCGGTTTGCACCGAGGTGCGGGTGGAGCTCGCGCCGGCGCTCGAGGTAGAGTACGCCGTCGCCGGACAGCGGCAGAAGTACCGTATCGCGAGCGAGAACCCGGTCAAGTTCGACGTCGTCTCCTCGCTTCTCGCGCGGCACGCCGAGGACGCCGTGCTCGTGATCGGCCAGTATATCGACCAGTTGGAGAAAATAGCCCGCGCCCTGTCGTGTCCCATCATCACCGGCAAGACGTCGAACGCCGAACGCGACCGGATATACGCTGATTTCCGCTCCGGCGCCATCCGCGTCCTCGTCGTCTCGAAGGTCGCGAACTTCGCGATCGACCTCCCCGACGCCTCCGTCGCCATACAGATATCGGGCACTTTCGGAAGCCGTCAGGAGGAGGCGCAACGCCTCGGCCGGATACTCAGGCCGAAGGAGCGCTCGTCGCATTTTTACACCGTAATCACCGCCCGCACGGTCGAGGAGGATTTCGCCGCGAATCGCCAGAAATTCCTCGCGGAACAGGGCTATGAGTACGAGATCGTCCGGTGGGGCGAGCTTTCGCGGGCGTTGCCGCTCGGGGACGGCGGCGTATGAGGCACGAATCCGTCGTCGCCTGGCGCGAAGCCCTGACGCGCCTTTCGGACCAGTACTTCTTCGACCTTCTCCGGATGTATCTCGGCGCGATCAAGACTCCTTTCAACAAACAGCGGCTCATCGAGGAGCTGTCCGCCTTTCTCCGCAGGAAGTCGACCAAGGAACTCATCGCGCAGGGTCTCGACGAAGAGGACCGCGCCGTGCTCGCCGCCATCCGGGAGATGAACTCCCCGACGCAGCAGCGGATCGTATCCCTGCTGAGTCCCTCCTCGTCCTTTTCCGCCGTGTACGAGCGCATCCTCAACCTGGAGGAACGGCTTATCGTCTACCGCCGCGACGAGGAAAGCGCTCGCGCGTACGCGATCAATCCGCTTCTGGAGGACGAACTCGCGCCGTACGCCACCCGGGCGGCGCTCGTAGCGCCCGTTTCCCGAGGGGAACCGGCCCGCGCCGCGCTCCGGCTCGACGACCTCGCGCTCGCCGGGCTCTACAGTTTTTTCCTCCTCGAGGGAGAGTCGGTCAGGAACGACGGGTCGCTTCGAAAGAAAACGCTCGCCGGGATTCTCGCGGGTTTCCCGCGTTTCGAGAACGACGAAGCCCTGGCAGAGTCCCTCGTGACGGCCCTGCGCAATCTTTCGCTCGTCGGCGTGGTCGACGGCCGGCTCGTCCCCGATCCCGCCCGCTGGGCCGCGTTCGCGCAATGCGGCGAGACCGAGCGCGCGGCGTACGTCGCCGCTGCCTCGACGGGTCGCTTCCCCCGCGAGGAGCTGCAGCGCGGCGCGCAGGCATTCGTCGACTTCGCGCATTCCCTCGAGAGCGGCGCGCGCTACGCGGACGTCGCCATGGGGCGTCTTTCGTTCCTCTCGGGAGAGCGCCTCGGCGGATCCCTTTCGCCGAGGGCGCGGTCCCGTTTTTCCGCCATGATCGAAGGCGAGTCTCCGGCCCCGATTCCCCGCGTCCCGGTCGTTTCCCGCGACGCGCCGCCCGATTTTCCCGGGATCGCGCGGGCGCTCGGGATCATCCTCGACGGCGGCGACGGAACCTTCGTCCGCAACGAGGCGTTTTTCGACGCGGCCGCCCAGACCTCCCACGCGATCGTGGTGTCGCCCTCGTTCGAGGTCATCGTCTTTCCCGGCCTTCCGCTCGCCTCCCTCCTTCCGCTCGCCGCGTTTCTCGAGGTGTCCGACATCCAGACCGCCGGCAATTTCTCGATCACGAGGAAATCCTGCTCCGCGGCCTTCGACATGGGCGAGACGGACGCGACGGTGATAGAGACCCTGTCGTCGCTTTCGCGGCAGCCCCTGCCGGGCAACGTCGCGTTCACGATTTCCGACTGGTACCGCAATTACTCCTCCGTTTCCCTGTATCACGGGTACGTCCTCCGCGTGGACGAGGGCCGCAGGGCCGTGTTCGAGCGTAACGAGGCCGTGGCTCCCTGGATAGGAAAGACGCTCGCGCCCGGGGTCTACACCCTGGCGGTATCCTCGGAGGACGATCTCGCGGAACTCTTCTCCCGCGCGGGGTTGGACTTCGCCCCGTCGGTGTCCACGCCGCCCGCGCGTCCGCGAGCGACCCGGCTCCCGCCCCTCCGGATCGATCCGGCCCCGAAGGCTGACGGAGGCGCGGACGGAACGGCGAAGGACATCCGCGCGACGGGCGGTACGGCGTCCGCGGGAACGTCGGCGTCAGGCGGGGCCGGAGCCGCGGCGCGCGCGGCCCTTGTCGCCGAGTTGTTCTCCGCCATCGACGCGATGGACGTCGATCCCGACATCCGCGAGGCGTTGCGCTCGCGCGTCGAGCGCCGTATCGTCATCACGCGCGAACAGCTTGATCCGGCGTCCGTCAGGATCGAGAAGATCGAGGCGCGCGGCATGGACTTTCTCGGAAAGGTCAGGATCGCAGAACACGCCATGGCCTCGGGCGCGCTTCTCGAGGTCAAGCTCGACGAAAAGGACGGACCGCTCCTCCTCGGCCGGCCCGTATCGACCGAGAAGCGTTCCGGCGACCTTATCGTTTCCCTCGCCCTGGAGGGATCGGGGGAAATCGTCCCCGTCTCCCTCGGGCGGGCGAATCTCGTCCGTCGCGTTCGCGGATCAATATTCTCCGAGCCCAGCCACTCCTGACCTCTTTTGTTTGCAAACCCGCGGGAACTCGATTATCATGTAAATTCATCACCGTACAGGAGTAATAGATGAGGGTAATAGTCAGGGAAGACTACGTAACGTGCGCGGAATGGGCGGCGAACCACATCGTTTGGCGCATCAACACCTATAAACCGGCCGCCGACCGCCCGTTTGTCCTCGGGTTGCCGACCGGTTCCACGCCGCTCGGGGTGTACAAGGAACTGATCCGCCTCAACAAGGCGGGTAAGGTCTCCTTCAAGCACGTCGTTACTTTCAACATGGACGAGTATCTCGGTCTCGACGGGAACCATCCGCAAAGCTATCGGCGTTTCATGATGGACAACTTTTTCTCCCATGTAGACATTCCCGCCGGGAATATCAACCTGCTCGACGGTACCACGAAGGATCCGGACGCCGAATGCCGGAGATACGAGGAACGCATCGCCTCGTTCGGCCGCATTAACCTGTTCATGGGCGGCGTCGGGGCCGACGGGCATATTGCCTTTAACGAGCCCGGCTCGGCGCTCTCGTCGCGCACGCGCGTAAAAACGCTGACCCAGGACACTATCATCATGAACTCGCGTTTTTTCGGAGGTGACCCCGAACAGGTACCGACCCGAGCGTTGACCGTCGGCGTCGGCACGATTACCGACGCCGAGGAGGTGTTGATCCTGGCCTCCGGCTACGCTAAGGCCCGCGCCCTTCATCACGCCATCGAGGAAGGCGTTAACCACATGTGGACGATCAGCGTGCTGCAAATGCACCCGAAGGCGGTCATCGTCTGCGACGAGGACGCGACCGACGAGCTTCGCGTCGGTACCGTGCGGTATTTCAAGGATATCGAGGCGAAGAACAACCGGCCCTAGGTGATAACCCTTTGACAGCGCGACAGGCCTGTGGTATTCTCTGGTTGGTTGACCCTTTCAATTAACTTAAGGAGAGGTTATGAAATTCGGACATTTTGACGACAACAACCGCGAATACGTCATCGAGACGCCGCGGACCCCGTATCCCTGGATCAATTATCTCGGGAACACGCAATTCTTCTCCCTCATTTCGAATACGGCCGGCGGCTACGCCTTCCATACCGACGCCCGGCTCCGCCGCCTGACCCGATACCGTTACAACGACGTTCCGCTCGACAACAACGGCCGCTACTTCTATATCAAGGACGGCGACACCGTCTGGAATCCCGGCTGGAAGCCGATGCGCGTGGAGCTCGATTCCTACGAGTGCCGACACGGTTTCGGATACTCGAAGCTTTCCTCCTCCAAGAACGGCGTGCGGGCCGACGTCCTCTATATGGTGCCGAACGGCGAGAACGCCGAAGTGCAGATGATCACCCTCAAGAACGAGTCGGGCGCGAAGAAGGACCTCTCCCTCGTTTCGTTCGTGGAGTGGTGCCTTTATAACGCCCTCGACGACACGACGAACTTCCAGCGCAACTTCTCCACCGGAGAGGTCGAGATCGAGGACGGCGCGATCTACCACAAGACCGAGTACCGCGAGCGGCGCAACCACTTCGCCTTCTATTCCGTCAATTCCAAAATCGACGGCTTCGATACCGACCGCGAAACCTTCCTCGGCCTGCACAACAACTACGACGCCCCCGAAACCGTCATGGCCGGCAAGAGCGGAAACTTCGTCGCGGACGGATGGTCGCCCATCGCGAGCCATCGCCTCAACGTCTCCCTCGAGCCCGGCGCGTCGAAGACCTTTGTCTTCGTCCTCGGCTACGTCGAGATGGCGGAGGACAAGAAGTGGGCCGGCGAGAACGGATGCCCCGCGCCTTCGGCGGGTCTTCTCCAGACGAATCCCGCGATGCGCGTGATCAACAAGGAGAAGGCGATCGCGCTCCAGAAGCGGTTCGCGACGCCCGAACAGGTCAACGCCGCCTTCGCCGAGCTTAAGGCTTTCTGGGACGGGCTCCTTTCGAACTTCACCCTCAAGACCGGGGACGAGAAGCTCGACCGCATGGCCGTGTGGAACCAGTACCAGTGCATCGTCACCTACAACTTCGCGCGTTCCGCCAGCTACTTCGAATCGGGAATCGGCCGCGGCATCGGCTTCCGCGACACGAGCCAGGACATGCTCGGCGTCGTGCACCAGATCCCGACCCGCGCGCGCGAGCGCCTCTTCGACGTCGCCTCGACCCAGTTCGAGGACGGCTCCGCCTATCACCAGTTCCAGCCGCTCACCAAGCGCGGCAACGCGGACGTCGGCAGCCACTTCAACGACGATCCCCTCTGGCTCGTCCTCGGCGTGGGCGGCTATATCCGCGAAACCGGCGACGTGGACTTCCTGAACGTGCAGGTTCCGTTCGACAACAGCCCGACCAACAAGGCGTCGATGTTCGAGCACCTGAAGCGGAGCTTCCACTACACCGTCAAGAACCTCGGTCCGCACGGCCTTCCCCTCATCGGGCGCGCCGACTGGAACGACTGCCTCAACCTCAACTGCTTCAGCAAGGACCCGAACGACTCCTTCCAGACGTCGACCAACAAGGACGGCAAGAACGCCGAGTCCGTGATGATCGCCCAGATGTTCGTGTACGTCGCTCCCGAATACGCCGCGATGTGCCGCCTCCTCGGCAAGGAAGGCGAGGCGAAGTGGGCGGAGAAACAGGCCGCCAAGATGGCCGAGCAGATCTGCAAGACCGGTTGGGACGGCGAGTGGTACATCCGCGCCTACGACGACTTCGGGAACAAGATCGGCTCGCACGAGTGCCAGGACGGAAAGATCTTCATCGAAAGCCAGGGTTTCGGCTCGATGGCGCAAGTCGGCGCAGACAAGGGCTACCCGATCAAGGCGCTCGACTCCGTGAAGAAGCACCTCGACACGAAGTACGGCATCGTAATCCTCGACCCGCCGTACCGCGACTATCACATCGAACTCGGCGAGGTTTCCTCGTATCCGCCCGGATACAAGGAAAACGCCGGTATCTTCTGCCACAACAACCCGTGGGTCATCATCGGGGAGGTGAAGGCCGGCCGCCCGGCGAACGCGTGGGAGTACTACAAGAAGATCGCCCCCGCCTATCTCGAGGACATCAGCGAGATCCACCGCCTCGAGCCGTACGTCTACGCGCAGATGGTCGCGGGAAAGGCCGCGCGTCGCCACGGCGAGGCCAAGAACAGCTGGCTCACCGGAACCGCGGCCTGGAACTTCGTCGCGCTTTCGCAGTGGATCTGCGGCATCCGGGGCGAGTACGCGGGACTCCGCGTCGAGCCGCGCCTTCCCGCCCACGTCAAGAACGCGACGATCACGCGGAACTACCGCGGCTGCACCTACGTGATAACGGTCGAGAACCGCGACCCCGCGGGAAAGATCGCGCTGACGGTGACCTCTGGCTCCGCGAAGGCGGACGGCACGCTCGTCGCCTCCGGGGCGAAGGGCACGACCGTCGAAATCAAGGCCGTCGTCGGCTAGGGAATTTCATGTTATACTCTCGTCGGGCGTCCTGGCGCCCGGCATGGCCCGCCTTACGAGGCGGGCCTTTTTTTCGGGATGGGCCCGCGGGGCCCGCCCGCGGAGGATCGATGGACCATAGCTCGCGCGGAAGTTTTCGTGACGGGGTTCGGACGTTTTGGCTGAGAGTCGGCGCCTACCTCTTTTGGGGCGCCATGACGACGCTCGTGAACGTGGCAGCTTTCTGGCTTTTCCGCTCGGCGTTCGACGCGCCCCTTGTCGCGGCGAACGCCTGCGCCTGGACGCTCGCCGTCCTGTTCGCCTACGTCACGAACAGGGCGTTCGTGTTTCCCTCGCGCGCCGCGTCGCTTCCGGCCAAGGCCGGCGAGCTCGCGCGTTTCTTCCTGTCGCGCCTGTTTTCGGGCGCGCTCGACATGGGCCTGATGTTCGTCGGCGCGCGCCTTCTTTCGGTCGACGAACTCGCGACGAAGATCGCGGTTAACGCCGTTGTCGTCGTGGTCAATTACGTAACGAGCTCGCTCGTCGTGTTCGGTCGCGCGCGAACGGACGGAACCGGAACCGGAACCGAACGCGCGTACGAGGAGGCCGAGTAATGGCAAAGACAACGGCACGGACGCCCGACGTTTCGCTCGTCGTCCCCTGCTATAACGAGGAAGCCGCGCTTCCGTTTCTCTATGCGGAGCTCGCGAAGGTCCGCGACGCGCTTCCCGCGCGCCGTTTCGAGTTCATATTCGTTGACGACGGCTCGTCCGACGGGACGGCGGCGGCGATCGCCGAACTCGCGCGGCGGGACGCGGGCGCGAGGTTCATTTCCTTTTCGCGCAATTTCGGCAAGGAAGCGGCGCTTCTCGCGGGGCTCGAGGCCGCGCGCGGCGCGTACGTCGGCGTCATCGACGCCGACCTGCAGGATCCGCCCTCGCTCATACCCGAGATGCTTTCCGCGCTCGAGAGCGGGGAATGGGATTGCGTCGCGACGCGACGCGTTTCACGCAAGGGCGAGCCCGCGATCCGCTCGTTTTTCGCGCGCCTCTTTTACCGAGTCATGCGCAGGATATCCGACGCGCGCGTCGTGGACGGCGCGCGCGATTTCCGTCTCATGACGCGCCAGATGCGCGACGCGATCGTCTCCATGCCCGAGTATAACCGGTTCTCGAAAGGCATTTTCTCGTGGGTCGGGTTCCGCACCAAATGGCTCGAGTTCGAGAACGTCGAACGCGTCGCAGGCGAGACGAAATGGTCGTTTTGGGGGCTCTTCCTCTACTCGCTCGAGGGTATCACCGCGTTTTCCACCGTTCCGCTCGTTCTCGCGTCCGTGTTCGGCATCGTATTCTGCTTCGCTTCGTTCGTTCTCGCCTGTGTCGTCATCGTCAAGACGTTGTTCTGGGGCGATCCCGTCGCCGGATATCCGTCGCTCATGAGCGTGATACTCTTTATCGGCGGCATACAGCTCTTTACCATCGGCATTCTCGGGCAATATCTCGCCAAGACCTACCTCGAGGCGAAAAAGCGCCCCGTCTACATCGTGAGGAGCCGTTCCGAGTGAGGGTCTTTTCTCTCTCGAGAGGCGCCTTTCTCGCGCTCGCGTGCGCGATCGTCGCGGCGGGTCTCGTCGCGCGCGTGGCCGTGGGCGCGTCGAAGAACGATTTCCACGTCGACGAGGGGATTACCCTCGCTGTCACGAACGGTTCCTGGAAGCCGCCCGTCGTCGGGCCGCTGTTCGACCGCTGGCTTTCGAAGGGCGAGTTGGAGGATCTCGCGTTCAACGCCAACCTCCGCTCGGCCCGCCGCGTCGACGTCGTCGGTATCGCGCGAACGACGGCCTCCGACGTCCATCCGCCGCTCTTTTACTGGCTCTTCGCGCTCGCGCGGCTCGCGGTCGGAGTCGAGCGGCACGTGGCCGCCGCGCTACTCCTTAACGGGTTTTGCTTCATGGCGTCGGCCGCGCTTCTTTGCGGCGCGACAGTCCGCGTCGCGGTTCGCGGACCGTCGGGAGACGCCGTCGCCGGACGAGCGGTCGCCCTGGTCGCGCTCGCGATCTACTCGTTCTCGTCAGCTTCGGTCGCGTTGACGTCATTCATGCGGATGTACGGGCTGCTGGAGGCGGTTTCGGTCGCCTTCGCGTGTTGCGCGTCCTTCGTCGTCTTTCCCCCGCCTGCGCGAGGGCGCGCGCCCTCGCGCGCCCTCGCGCCTGCGGGACTCGCGATCGCCGCCTGCGCGGGTTTCCTGACGCACTATCATTTCCTTTTTTTCGCGTGCGCGGTATCGCTCGTTTGCGCGTGTGTCCTCCTCGCGCGGCTCGATTTTCCCGCGCTTTTGTGGGGCGCCCTGGCGTGCGCGATCGGCATGTACGCGGCCTTGAGAATATTTCCCGACATGCGGACGCACTTGATCGGGAGCGATCGCGCGCTCGAGAGTCTCGCGTCCGCGACGGGATTCCTGTCGGGCGGCGCGGGTCCCGCGTTCGCGCGGGCGCGGGGATATCTGGCGCTTGCCTTCCGGCACGTACCGGCGCTCGCGGCCGTACTCGCGCTCGCGATCGTCCGGCTCGTTTCCCGGGCGCGACGGTCCCGAGCTTGCGGCGGTCGGGGCGCGGAAGAAGTGTCCCGCGCCCGTTCCGCCGCCGTCTCGTTCCCCCCGGGCTTCGTCGCCCTGTTCGCCCTTCCGCTCGCGCTTCTCTTCGCCGTCGTCTCGATAACGACGCCGTTCCTGTCGCTGAGGTACGTCGCGTCGTACGTTCCCGCGCTTTCCGTCCTTCTCGCGGTCGCGCTGACGCGTCTGTGGAATTCGTTCCGGTCGCCCCGGTCGCGCGCCCTGGCGGCCGCGCTTTCCCTGGCGGTCGCCGCGAGTTCGCTTGTCCGGCCCATGCCGGCCTTCCATGACGAGTACGCGGCAGACCGCGACCCGTCCTATTTCGCCGACGACGCGCCAGTCATCATCGTATCGGAACGTCAGGGCTTCGCCTGGAAGAATCTCCTGCCGTATCTTTCGATACCCCGACACAAGCGCGTGTACGTAACGATGCGGTACGACGGCGGCGACATGCGGCCGTCGCTCGAAGGGCTCGCGCGGGATTCCGGTTCGCGAGAAGCGTACGCGATGGTGGACGTCCTCTTCCCCGCTCAGCCTTCCATGGAACGCGTCGGCTTTTACGGTTTTTTCGCCGTGTACCGGATAACCCGACGTGACGAATGAGACGGACGGGATCGTTCCCGCCATAGTAATAAATCGGAGGAACAAAACATGAAGACGCTTTCAGCCGCGAGGAAGGCCGTTCTGATCACCGCGCTCGTACTCGTCGCCGCGCTCGCCGCGCGAGGCCTCTACGCCCTGACGAAGGACGAATGGCATATCGACGAGGGTATAACCCTCATGCTCACGAACGGCAACTGGATGCCCGGTCTCGACATGGCCGACCACGACGAGTGGCTTACGGGCGCGGATATACGCTCGAAGGTGTTTTCCGCCAGGATAAACCGGATGGCTGCGCCCGAGTTCGGGAATATCGCCGAGGCGACGGCGGCAGACGTCCATCCGCCGCTCTATTACTGGCTTTTCGCGACGGCGCGGAAGTTGCTTCCCGCGAGGGACGGCATCCCGGCCGGGTACGCGCTCAACGCGGCGCTTTTCGCCATTTCGTGCGTCCTGCTCGCCCGGGTGGCGTGGAGGATTTTCCCCGACCCCGCCGTATTCGCCTGCGCCATGCTCGTCTTCGCGTTTTCCTCGGCGACCGCCTCGCTTACGGTTTTCATCCGCATGTACGAGCTCCTACAGACGCTTTGCGTGGCCTTTCTCGCCTCCGCTTGCGCGGTGCTTTTCCCCTCGCGCGCGGAAGACGGGCGTCGCGTACGCGTCGGCGTGTGGTTGGGCGTCGCCGGCCTTTTCGCGACGACCTTTCTCGGTCTCATGACGCAGTACTACTTCGCCTTCTTCGCGTTGCCGGTGTGCCTTTTCGCGCTCGTGTGGCTCGTCGTCGACCGGCGCCCCGCGGATCTCCTGTGGAGCGTACTCGCCGTCGCGGTCGCGGCGTATTGCGCCGACCGTTTCTTTCCGCCGATGCGCGAGCATCTTACCAAGTCGTATCGGGCGACGCAAAGCGTGCGGAACCTTTCGCAGGGCCTTTCCGCGAACTGGCTCTCGAGCCTTCTGTCCTACGTCAGGATCGTGTCAGTCAATCTCGTTCCCCTGTCGGGAGCGGCGGCGCTCGCGATCCTGGCGATCGTGAACCGCGCGAGACGGGTCTCCCCGCTCGCGTCCGCGATCGAGGATGACGGCGAGCGCGCGCGCAGGGAACGCGTGACGCCGGCGGCCGCGCTATTAGTCGCCGTGTTCGCCGTGACCTTCGTCATCATCGCCGTCTCCTCTCCCTACAAGACCGTCAGGTACGTCGCCTCGTTCTTTTCCGCGTATACGCTCGCCTTCGTCGTGCTTACGGTTCGCCTTCTTCCTCTCAGGCAAGCCCGTTTCCTGCTCGCGGCGATCGCGATCGTCGTCGTCGTTCACGGCGCGCTTCCCTCGAGCCGCCGCGACTTTCACGAGGATTACCCGACCGGCGACGCGCCTTTCATGCGGGACGGGAAGCCGCTCATCGTGATGGGGAGCATGGAGGGGACGTGGAAGGTCCCGCTCGTGTACGTGAACCTGCCGCCCGAGAAACGGATATACTCCACGCGCGCGGCCCTTGACGCGGACGTAACGGGCCGCCTCCGCGCGATCGCGCGGCTCTCGGGGGAGGACGAGGCCTACGCCCTCGTCTGCGATTACATCGGCTACAAGCCCGACTTCGAGCGTATCGGCTATTACGGTTTCTACGACGTGTACCGGGTACCCGCGCGATAAATCGCAACCCGCGCGATAAATCGCAAGTCGCGCGATACATCGCGCGCGGCCTTTTTCGCGTCCGATCGGGACGCCGGAGGTCGGGCCCGGATTATCCGAGCGTGGCCTCCACGGTATGCGTTCCGTCCGAGAACCACGGAATCAGGTTGCCCGCGATCTCCTTGCCGTCAACGACGATCTTCGCGATACCCTTCGACGCTCCTTTCGGGTTCTTGACCGAGACGCGGTAGGTCGCGCCGCGGCATACTCGTTCGACGGTAAAGCCGTCCCAGGACTTGGGGACGCATGGGTCGAGCCTCAGTCCCCCGTGCTCGGGCCTGATGCCGAGTATGTACTTCGTGGAAGCCTGGTAGACCCAGCTCGAGGTGCCCGAAAGCCACGAGTTCCGCCCGAGCCCGAAGTTGGGGTGCTCGTTCGAGAGGATGTTTTGCGCGTAGCAATACGGTTCGCATTCGTACTCGTCGACGGAGTCGTTCTTCGCGGCAGGATTGATGCGGGTGTAGTAGTCGAACGCCTGGTCGCCGTCTCCGAGCATGGTCTCGGCGATGATCGCCCAGGGGTTCGGGTGAAGGAAGATTCCGCCGTTTTCCTTCGCTCCGGGCGGATAGGTCGTCACGCCTCCCTTTTGCGGGTCGAATCCGTTGTATCCCGGCCACGAGAGCTTGATGCCCTTTTCGGTCGCGAGGTGTTTCTTGACCGCGTCCATGGCCGCGCGCGCGCGGCCGCCGCTCGTCTGCCCGTTGAACGCGAAACCGGAGAGCACGGCCCAGGACTGTCCGTTGAGCCACAGCTTGCCGAATTCGTTCTTGGAAGAGCCGACGGGCGCGCCCTTGTCGTCGAAGTAACGCACGAACCACTCGCCGTCCCAGGCCGTCTCGTTGACGCGCCGTTTCATCTCGGCGTACCAGCCGTCGAAGAGCGCCTTGTTCGCCGCGTCGCCGCGGAAGGCGCAGAGCTCGGAGAGTTCCGCGAGCGCCCACCCGTAGAGGTTGGCGGTGAAGAGGCTCTCGGCGCCGGCGGGCAGGTTGACCGTGTCGTTCCAGTCCGCGAAGCCAAGGAGCGGAAGCCCGTGCTTGCCCGTGTTGCCGTGGGTGAAGGCCACCGCGCGCGCCATGTGCTCCCACACGGTGCCCGATTCGAGCGGTCGATCCTCCTTGTCCTTTTCGTAGAAGGGGATGGTCTTGTCCAGGAACGCGTAGTCGCCCGTTTCCTTGAGGTAGGCCGACACTGCGAGCACGATCCAGAGGGCGTCGTCGGAATAGTAATGCGGCCGGTCCTCGTACTCCATGGAGTCGCCGCGTCCCGCGACCATCGTCAGCGGGTTGAACTGGTGATAGGCGGATCCGTCGCGGCTTTGTACGGAAAGGAGTTTTTCCATGAGCTCGCGCGCCTCGTCGGGGATCTGGGCGATGACGCCCATCGTGTCCTGCGAGGAATCGCGGTAGCCGATGCCGCGGTCCGAGCCGTAGCCGAGCTGGTAGAGGGAGAGATAGCGCGACCAGGTCTTGGTCGTGTAGCACTGGCGCGGGTTGTGCAGGTTGAGCATCGAATTGAAGGCGGCGTCCGGCGTCTCGACCTTGACGACCGAAAGGTACCGGTCCCAGAAGGCCTTGAGGTCCGCGAACGCGGCGTCCACCTCCGCCTCGGTTCGCCATTTTCCGCACGCGCCCTCCACCGAGGAGATTCCCCCGGTCTGGAGGAGCTGGGTGATGACGGAAACGGTTTCGCCTGGCTTGATGACCCCGAGGTCGAGCTGGAGGGCCGCAATAGTGTCGCCGCGTACGGCGTCTTTCGAGGAAAGCCGTTCGTTCCGGAGGGAAAGCGGTTCGCGCCAGGTTCCGTACTCGTTGTCGCCGAGGAATCTCTTGCGGTCCGTTTCGTAGGAGAGGGCGGGCCGGTTCGCGACGACGACGTTGACGGCGAAGTCGCGCTTCATGAAGGCGTAGGCGGCTATGGCCGTACGGCCGTCCTTCAGGCTCACGCCGGTCGAGGTCATGGTTTGCGGGACCCAGTCGGCGTTGGTCAGCTGCTTGAGGGCGTCGAAGTGGGAGAACTCGACGACCGGAACGAGGTCGACGGCGAGCGGTACGTTGTCCGAGTTCGTCACGCGGTAGCGGCGCACGAGCTCCGAGCTTCCGCGCGGCACGAAGGCGAGGACGTCGAAGGTGAGGCCGGCCATCTTGGTGATCCAGCGGGTGTAGTACATCCCGACGCGGCATTCGAACGAGTCGTACTTGCCGAGGCAGGGAACCCAGTAGGGGGAGACGATTTCGGCCGATTCTGCCGAAGAGCCGGGTTTCCTGACGCGCGCGTAGGCGGTTTCGCCCTTGAAGTCGGAGGAGGGCATCTGCGGGACGTACTTGGTGATGCGGTTGAGCGCGGGGTCGCCCTTGCACAGCTGTGATCCCCCCGTATGGTCGATAAACCCGCCGAACGCGAGCGTGCCGACGTAGTTAACCCACTTTACGGGCGTGCGCGGGTTGGTAATGACGTATTCGCGTTCCGCGTCGTTAAAATGGCCGTATTCCATCTGGTAATCCTCCGTTAGTTTCTTTCATCAACAAAAGAATATCCCTTTTTCTGTTTCTGCGCAAGCAAGAAAAAACGCCACCGGAGGCGCGTCCGATGGCGTTGTCGTGTCCGCCGCCGCCTCGGGCGGAGGCGGCGGCGCGCTCGCTAGAGCTTGAACCGGTCGGTGAGCTCGGTAAGGGATTTGACCGCGACGGAATTTTTCTCAGTCACGCCGGCTATCTCGCCGATCGCCGTGCCGATCGCGTCGCTCGATCGGGCTATGTCCTGCGTGCTTTTCTGGACCTTGAGCGAATTCTCCTCGAGCCGCGACATCTCCTTGAGGATCATGTCGGCCCCCTGGTTCATCTCGAGCGATCCGTCCCTGATCTGCACGGTGATGTTCTGGATCTCGTCGAGGGCCTCGAGCACCTGCCGGCTTCCCTCGGTTTGCTCCTTCATCGCCATGCGTATTTCCTGCACGAGCCCCGTCGCTTCCTTGATCTGCGTGGTGACGGAGGTGAACGCGTTGTCGGCCACGGCCGAGGCCTCGACGATCGTCGCGATCGTGTTGACCGCGTTTCGAAGTTCCGTCTCGATCAGTTTCGACTGTTCGGCCGAACTTTCCGCGAGCTTGCGTATCTCGTCGGACACGACCGAGAAGCCCTTTCCGGCTTCGCCCGCGTGCGCGGCCTCTATGGCGGCGTTCATGGCGAGGAGGTTCGTCTGGCTCGCGATGGAGTCGATTATCTCGTTCGTCTCGAGGAGGTGCTCCGACTGGTTGGAGACGCTCTTCACGAGCTCGATGACGTTTTGCATGCTGTCGCGTCCGCCGTTGGCGGCCGAAAGGAGGGTGTCGAATCCCGCTCCCGCCCTGTCGAGGTTGGTCGATATCGAGTTGATGTTCGAGACCATCTGCTGGATCGCCGCGGATGACTCGGTCACGCTGGCCGACTGACCCTCGATCTGCTGAGTGAGGCTTTCGATGTTCTTGGCGATCTCGTGTATCGTGGAAGACGTTTCGGTCACGCTCGCGCTCTGTTCCTCGGTCTGGAAGTTGAGATCGGACACGTTCGCCGAGATCGCTTCGATGTCGCCCCTGATGCCGGCCGCGCGGTCGTTCAGTTCGCGGGAAAGCTCGCCCATGCTCGTAGCCTCGTTCCTGACGAGCGATATCATCCCGTGGAGCGTTTCGATGAACTTGTTGAAGTAGTGTCCGACTTCGGTCGTCTCGTCCTTCCCCTCGAGCTTGAGCCGGTAGGTGAGGTCGCCCGAGCCCTCGGCGATGTCCTTCAGCGTCTCCGCGGTTTTCTTGAGCGGTTTCGCGAGCCGCCCGCCCAAGAGGGCGGATACGGCGAGAACCACCAGGAGGGTAATCGCCGAAATCGCGTAGATGGTACGCCACATGTTGTTGATGGCGACGAAGAGATCCTCGTCGGGAACCGCGAGGATGACGGAGAAGTCGGTGCCCGAGACGCGAGCGCCCGCCATGTGCCATTTTTTTCCGTTTTCCGGGTCGGTCAGGGCGACGAACGGTTCGTTCGATCTTTCGAGCTCGAGTTGGGCCTGCCTGAACGCCTCGGGGAGCATCTCCGTCGTCGTTTCCTCTTCCAGGGTGAACGCGTACTCCTTGAACCGTCCGTCGCTCGGGTCGTTTTTCCGGAGGGAGACGAGCGCGCCCGACTGGCTCACGAGGGCGAATACCGCGTTGTGCCCCATCTTGGCCGCGAGCTCGAGCGTCGCCGAGTCCAGGACCCGCTCTATCGCGGCCGAACCGACGGTCGCGCCGAAGGCCCCGACCGGAGCCCCCCGCCCCGCCATGCTCGCCGCTATGACGATCTGTTTCTTGCCCGTGGAGCGGGAGAGGTTCGGGTCTGAGACGTAGAGGATCCTGGCGTTACCGGAATTCTTGACGACGGTTCTCTGGAAATACTCGCGACCCGAGAGGGAAAGGGGAGCGGAGAACGGGACTGCGTTATCGGCCGTCACGAGTCCGCCGCGCGAGGGATTTCCGTCGTTGTCGGAACGGTAGTAGGCGCCGTCCCTCCGGATCAGGAGGAATGAATCGATGAGGACGCTGTTTTCGGCGATCGTCTCGAGCACGGGATCCATCGCGGCCCAATCAAGGCGCTTCGCGTCGGGATGCTCGGAGTAGGAAAGCACGTATCCCGAGGCGCTCATGAAGAACGCGGAAACGTTCCCCGCGACGTTGGCGGTAAACTCCGAAAGATTCGCTATCGCGGTATTCCGTATGATCTCGCCCGAGCTTAGGATGATGAAGGTCATGCCGCTCGCGAACGGAAGGATCGCGATCAGGATGAATACAATGCCGAGTTTTTTTCCCAGTTTCACCGTTGGTACCGCCTGCGTGTTTTTTTCAGTTTTCGTCCGCGAGGACGACGATCCGGTCAAAGTGGCCAAACCGCTCCTTCTGGGCCTTCGGCGGGTTGATCGATGGTGAAGGATTCCCGCTTTTCGTAAAGCCGATGGCCGTTTCGCCCTTTCGTTTCGCTGACTCAAGTATAGTGTAAAAGTCGCACGGTTTGTCCAATACCACGTAGTTTTCCACGGGTTTGAGGTAGATTTCCGCGCCGACCGGGGAGGTTATCTCCGTTATGACTTCCGATAGTCCGGGGTTGAGCGCGAGTTGCGCGAGTATCCGGAAGACGAGCGTGACCGAAAGGACGCCTTCGAGGGATTCCCCGTCGTCCGCTTTCCAGGATACGGCCGTCAGGTTGTTCTCGAAGCCGCGGGTCGCGAGGGCCGAGCGCACCGCCGACAGGCGTTCCGTCGCCGAACCGTCGCCGGGTTCGGCCGTCCCCGGAATGATGACGTTCTCCCAGTGCTCCCAGGGGATCGAGCCGAGAAAGGCGTCGTCATAGCAGGACCCCTCGAGGGCCGTCAGCGCGAGGTTGCCCAATCGCGGCAAGGCCCCGCGCGCTTCGCCGCCTTCCGCGGTTATGCCCGCGACCGAGTCCTCGTGGGAATACCGGTTGATTTCGGCGAGTATTCCCGGGCAGAGCCGGTTCCATCCGAGAAACAGGTACGATTCCTGACGCATGGTCGCGAGCTCGTCGCGCGATATCGAGGTCTCGTCGGGAATCGGGAGGATCGAGGGGTTCTTCGTCACGTCGGAAAGCGAGTGCGCGAGGATGACGAGCTCGTCGTCGTGGCCGATCGTGTCGGTCATGGCCGGATTGAGGGTCGTCTTTCCGCCCCGCCTGATCCCGACTGGACAGGCGTTCGCGAAGGCCCTGAGGCAGCGGCTGAAGGTTATGCCCGCGAGGTCGCGTCCCGGCAGGAAATAGAAGTCGTTTCCGTGGAACGAAAGCAGTTCCCGATAGACGCGGGCGAGCCCGCGTTGCCGGGCCGACTGCGCTATCAGTCGCGTGAAGACGTCCTCGACGCAGTGGAATGCCGTTCCGTCGCGCGTCGCGCCGTCCCCGCGCCCCGTCGCGGAGACCTGGGCGCCCGGCTTCGGCGCCGCGCGCGGTTCGCGGAGCGCCCGCAGCACCGCTTTCGTCTCGCGTTCCGCGTTTCCCGAACCGTACGCGTTCACGAGAATGACGTCCGCGCCGGACGAGCCCGCCCGTTCGAGGACGGCCGGGTCCGCCGCGTCGCCGGGGACGAAGGAAAGCCCCGGGTGCCGCGCCAACCTCCGTTCCGCGTCCCCGCCCACGACCGCCGTTATTGAACCGACGCGCGAGTTCCCGTACACGGGGCCCTTCGCCGCGAGCAGTTCTCGGATAACCGTGTCGTTGAACGGGGAAGTTCCCGCGACAAGGACCTTCAGGTCCTTTCTCTGGTGGTAACGCATCGTCTACTCCTTTTCGGAAACCGTGATGTCGAGTCTCTGGATGGAACGAGGGCCCCGCTCGATCACCCTGAAAAGAAGGGCGCCGTCGCGGACGGTCTCTCCCTTGTCGGGCAGCCTCTCGGCGAGTTCCATGACGTATCCTCCGACCGTCTCGAAGAAACGCGAGTCGAGAGAGAGTTTCATGAGCGCGTTGAGGTCCTCGAGGCGCAGGTTTCCCGGAACCTTGATGTGCCTCGGGCCGAGCACCTGCACGAGCTCCCGGGGATGTTCCCCGTCGACGTCGAACTCGTCGCGGATCCCGCCGATTATGCTCGAGATCGCGTCGTCCATCGTGACGAGGCCCGCCGTGGCGCCGCGTTCGTCCACGACTACAGCCATGTTGAGCGAGGTCCGCTTCAGCTCCGAGAGGAGGTCGCGCGCGGTCATGTTCTCCGGAACGTGCGGCATCTCGCGGGCGAGCTCCCCGGCGGACGGACTGCCGCCCGACTCGCGCGCGAAGAGCGCGTCCTTGAAGTGGAGCATGCCGACGATGTCGTCGGGCGTCCCGTCGTAAACCGGCATTCGCGAATATCCGCACGCGGCGAAGGCGGCGGCTATCTCGTCGATATCCGCCTCGGCCCGAACCGCCGCGATGGCGGTCCGCGGCGTCATGATCTCCCTGACGGTCCTGGTCGCGAAGTCGACCGCGCGCGCGAGGAGGCGGTGTTCGCTTTCGCCGAGCGCGCCGTCGCGCTTTCCGGCGTCCATCATGAGGCGCAGTTCGTCTTCCGTGAGCCGGGACGAGTCGAGCGGGAACGCCCTCGCGAGCGCGCGCGCGAAGGCCGCGTTCGCGCGCGAGAACGCGGCGACGGCCGGTTTCGTCACGATCCGGACAATCCTCGTGAACGTGGAGAGGGTACGCGCCGCCCGCGTCGGATTTTCGGAGGCGAGCGTCTTCGGGACGATCTCTCCGAAAACGAGTATGATCGCCGTCATCCCGACCGCCGCTGCGAGCGCGCCGCCCTCGAACGACGAGTCCATTCCGGCGGCGGTCGCGAGGCTCGCCGCGGCGACGTTGACGACGTTGTTCCCGACGAGGAGGGCCGTCACCGTCGCGTCGCGCTCGTCTATCAGGGCGACTACGGCGCGGTCCCGCGCGTCCCTGCTCTTTCGCAGGACGCGCGCCCGCGTCCTGGTGATCGAGGTGATAGCGGTCTCGGCCGCCGAAAAGAGCGCCGAGCAGAACACGAGGGCGACGAGGGTAACGGCCGTGGCGACGTGAGCGGGACTCATGGCTGACCCTCCCCGGAGGCGATCCTGATTTCGTCGATTCGATGGCCGGTAGTCGACAGTACCGTAAATGAGTACCCCTGCTCGCAATGGCGGTATCCCGCGCGCGGCAGGTCGTCCGCCCGTTCCATGAGGTATCCGGCGATCGTGTCGTAATGGCGCGATTCGAGGGGGATTCCGAGAATTCCCGAAAGCTCGTCGAGCCGGCTCGATCCCTCGACGAACAGCTCGGTAGGGGCGTCCCCCCGAGCCGGCGCCGTTCCCGACGCGTCGCCCTGCCGGACGTCGTCGACGCCGGCGCCCGGTCGCCGGTCGCCGATCCCGGCGCGGTCCGGCGCGTCGTACTCGTCGCGTATGCTTCCGAATATCTCCTCGAAGATGTTTTCGATCGCGACGAGTCCCGCCGTGCCGCCGAACTCGTCGATTACGATCGCGCAGTTGCTGTTCTTCTCGTGCAGGAGACGTTGAAGCGCGGGTATCCTGCTCGATTCGAAGACGAACGGGGCCGGACGCATGAAATCCCGCGCCGATCTGTTCGGCGAGCCGTCGCCGGCCAGAAAGACGTCCTTGACGTGCACGATGCCCCGCACGTCGTCTATGCTCTCGCCGAACACGGGAAACCTCGAGAACCCGGTTTCCCTTGATGCGTCGAGGATCTCGGCGCGGGTCGCGTCGAGGGGAAGCGCCGCGATGCGCGGCCTCGGGGTCATGATGTCGCGGGCGCTCAGGTCGCTCGAGTCGAGGATGCCTTCCATCATGCGCCCTCCGCCCTCCGCGAGCACGCCCTCTTCCTCGCCGACCTCGATGAGCGCGCGGAGGTCGTCCTCGGTCACGCGGCCGTGCGAGCCCTCGGGCTTCTTTCCGCCGAGCCGTTCCAGCGCGAAGGTGAGCCCGCCGAGCAGCGTGACGACGGGCGTCGCCGCGGCCACGAACAGGGCCGCGGGAGCGGAGAGCGAGAGCGCCGCCCGTTCCGGTCGCGAAAGCGCCGAGGTTTTCGGTATGATCTCGCCGAAGGCGAGTATCGCCACGCTCGCCGCGGCGGTCGCTATCCCGACGCCGGCCACGCCGGCGGCCGAGACGGCGAGGGCCGTCGCGACGGAGGAAAGCGCGACGTTGACGACGTTGTTGCCGACGAGAATCGAGTTGAGGAATCGGCTTCTGCGCGCGAGGAGCCTTTCGACGCGACGCGCGCGCCTGTCGCCCTTTTCCCGGAGATAGCGGAGATGCAGTCTGCTGGCGGAGAGGAATGCCGTCTCGGTCGCCGAGAAAAAGGCCGACGCGAGAAGGAGGCCTAAGAACGCGAGCGAGTAGAGAAGACAGGACGGGGGGCGGGCTGGTTCCATTACTTTATCGAAAGGATACTCCGCGTCGCCCGCGTCGTCAAGGCGCGGGCGGGCGCGCGAGGCGTTCCGCTACTCGGGCATCGAGCGGACCTGTTCGAGCGTCGCCCTGATGTTCGCGGCGCCCGGTCCGTCCGGATCGGTCGCGACGGCCTTTTCGAGCCACTTGACGACGAGGGCGTTGTCGACCGTCTCCGACATGGCGTACATGTACGCGCCCATGTACCAGGCTTCCTGCTCCTGCGCCGGAGTGAGCCCGCCCGATTCGGCAAGCGAGAAGAATCGCTGTCCCGCTTCTGTCACCTTGCCGTCCTGAAAGAGGGCGACCGCGTCGAGATAGGTTATCTGCAGGAGGTATTTCCCCTTGAGCCCGGCTTCGCCGTCGGCGTCGAGCGTCGGGATCTCGCGGATCATCTCGCCGTATTTCTCGCGCTGTCCGGGGGCCAGGGCCTCGAGGAAGGCGTCGAGATTCTTCGCGCGCTCCACGCCTTTCGAGGAGTCGGCCTTCCTGCGGAACGACGCGAGCTTCTTGCCGTTATCGAGATGCGCGTCGGCTACGGCGTAGAACGCCTCGGGTCCCGCGAGCGAGGAGTCGAGCTGGACGTTCGCGTACACGTCTCCGAGATGGGTGAGGAGGATGAGCGCGGGGATGCCCGTCACTCCGAGGGCCTCGGCCGCCTTGTAGTTCCGTTCGGCCACCGCCTGATCGACGGCCGAGTCGTCCTCGAGGATGTCCAGGTTGCACAGCACGTACTTCGAGGTCCCGGTCCCGAAGAACTCGTCGTTGAAGACGTTCGTCGCGAGCGTCTTGCTTTCCTCGTTCCAGTCGGAACCGGTCAGCACGATGAGCAGCGGTTTTTTCGTCTTCGACGCGACGGCGGTGGCCTCGTCGATGTCGGTTATCCACGCGGTTTGCGGCTTGGCGCAAGAGGCGAGCGCGAGTATGGCGAGCGATACGGTCAGTGCGACGGTCCTTTTCATGAAAACTCCTAGTCGAAATATCTCACACCCGCGGCGAAGATGTTCTGGCACGTGTCGCCCGGTATGTTCTTGTAGAGCGCGTTCGTCTTTCCGCCGGGACCGGCGTCGATGGGCCGCTCGCTGTGTCCCATCTTGCCGAGGATCCTTCCCGTCGGGTCGGTGAGCCCCTCGATGGCGTACATCGAGCCGTTGGGGTTGTCCGGTTCGGTCATGGTAACCTTCCCGTCCGCGTCGACGTACTGCGAGAACACCCGTCCTTCGGCGAAAAGCCTCTTGGCGTGATCCTCGTCGATCACGATGCGTCCTTCGCCGTGCGACACCGGCACGGAGTGCGTCGCTCCTGGCGCGAAACCGAGCGCCCAGGGGGAAACCGTCGACGATATCCGCGTTATGGCGAACCGGGAAACGTGCCTGCCTATCAAGTTGTAGGTCAGCGTCGGCATCTCGGGCGAGGGGGGAACTATCCTGCCGTACGGCACGAGGCCGACCTTGACGAGGGCCTGGAAGCCGTTGCATATCCCGAGCGCGAGACCCTTGCGAGCCTCGACGAGCGACATGATCGCGTCGGACACGCGGCCCTCGCGGATTACGTTCGCGATGAACTTGCCCGAGCCGTCGGGTTCGTCGCCCGCGGAGAAGCCGCCCGAGAGCGCGAGAATCTCCGCGCCGTCGATCGCGCGCGCGAGTTCCTCGATCGATTCGGCGAGGTCGCGCGCGGTACGGTTGCGGAGGACGACGATACGGGAATCGGCGCCGGCGAGGGAGAAGGCGCGCGCCATGTCGTACTCGCAGTTCGTTCCGGGGAATACGGGAACGACGACGCGCGGTTTCGCGCCCGATTTACGCGCGCGGGCCGGACGATCGCACGGTTTCGCGGGGGCGTCCGCCTCGGCCGTTTTCGGCGCGGCGCGGGCCCATTCGGGCAGTGTCGTCGGGAGTTCGCCCGAAACGGGCGGGAACACGCGGGCGAGGGGCTTTTCCCAGGCGAGTTGGGCCTGGTCGAGCGGAACGCGAAGCGATCCCGCGAGTATCGCGGGTTCGGCGACCGTCTCGCCGAGTATCGTCCAGTGCGCGGGGAGGCCGCGCGCGGCGGTACTTGCGAGTTCTACGATGATCGAGCCGTGAAGCGGCGCGAAAAGGGCCGCTTCGAGTGAGCGCGTCGTCGCGACGCCGACATTTTCGCCGTCGGCCGTCGTGCCGCCGTCCGCGAACGGCGTCGGTACCGGCAACGAGGCGAGGGCGGCTTCGTCGAGACGGACCCCGACGCGGTTGCCGAACGCCATCTTGCAGACCGCGGCCGCGATTCCTCCCGCGCCGACGGGATACGCCGCGAATACGCTCGAGGAGTCCTCGCCGGAGACGGCGCGGAGCGTCCGCGAGCCCGCGAGGAACGCGTCCCAATCCGGGGTTCCGTCGGCCTTCCAGGGACACCGCGCGAGTACGAGGGCGTGACCCGCGCCCTTGAGCGAGCCCGAGCGCACGCGTGACTCGTCAACCGTGGTCACCGCGAAGGAGACGAGTGTCGGCGGGACGGAGATGTCGCGGAACGTGCCGGACATGCTGTCCTTGCCGCCGATAGCGGCCGTACCGCACGCCATCTGCGCGGCGAGCGCGCCGAGGAGGGCCGCCGCGGGCTTGCCCCAGCTTTCGGGACCCGCTGTCCGCTCGAAGTATTCCTGGAAGGTCAGGCGCGCCGTTTCGGGGTCGCCGCCGAGGGCGAGGATTTTGGCGAGGGACTCGAGGACGGCGTACTGCGCGCCGTGAAAGGGGCTCCAGCGCGCGGCGCGCGGGTCGTACCCCATCGTCATGAGGCTCGCCGTCGTCGTTTCCTTGCCGGGTCCGACGGGGATCCGCGCGGCCATGCCGGCTTCGGGCGTCGACTGCCAGGCGCCGCCCATCGGGAAGAGGATCGAGGAAGAGCCGATGGAGCCGTCGAAGCGCTCGGAAAGCCCGCGTTGCGAGGCGACGGAGAGGTCGGCGAGGGTGGAGTACCATCGTTCCGCGCCCGTCGCGGCGGGATTGCCCGTCCGCCAGAGCCAGCGGCCCCCGGGCGAGCGTATCCGCGCGGAGGCCGAGCGCGTCGCGCCCGCCGTGTCGAGGAAGGCCCGGTCGATGTCGACTATTTTCGCGCCGCGCCAGCGCATGACGAGGCGGTTGTCGCCCGTCACGCGCGCGATGACCGCGGCGTTGAGGTTCTCCGCGTTGGCGGCGGCGATGAAGGTCTTGGCGTCCTTCTCACGCACCACCACGGCCATGCGCTCCTGCGATTCGGATATCGCGAGCTCGGTGCCGTTGAGCCCTTCGTATTTTTTCGGTACCGCGTCGAGGTCGATGTCGAGTCCGGGAGAAAGCTCTCCGACCGCGACGGCCACGCCGCCCGCGCCGAAATCGTTGCATCTTCGGATGAGGCGCGTCACCGCGGGGTCGCGGAAGAGACGCTGAATCTTCCGTTCCTCGACCGCGTTGCCCTTCTGGACCTCGGCGCCGGCCGTGTTGACGGACTCTTCCGTATGCGCCTTCGAGGAGCCCGTCGCGCCGCCGATACCGTCGCGTCCCGTTCCGCCGCCGACCATGATGACGACGTCGCCCGCCTCGGGTTCCTCGCGCACGACCGAACCGACCGGGGTCGCGGCGATGACCGCGCCGAGTTCCATGCGCTTTGCGAGGAAGCCGGGGTCGTAGTATTCGACGACCTGGCCGGTGGCGAGCCCGATCTGGTTTCCGTAGGCGCTGAAACCGGCCGCCGCCTCGCGGGTCAACTTGATTTGGGGGAGCTTGCCCGGAATGGTGTCCGCTATCGGCGCGGTGGGGTCGCCCGCTCCCGTCACGCGGAGCGACTGGTAGACCCCGGCGCGTCCGGACAGGGGATCGCGGATCGCGCCGCCGATGCAGGTGGCCGCGCCGCCGAAGGGCTCGATCTCGGTGGGGTGATTGTGCGTCTCGTTCTTGAACATGAGAAGCCACTTTTCGGTTTCCGCGCCCTTCCCCGAGCCGTCGGTCGTCTTGACGTCGATAAATACGGAACAGGCGTTGATCTCGGCGGATTCCTCGACGTCCGGAAGGAGGCCGCGCTTCTTGAGCGCCTTGGCCCCGATGCAGGCCATGTCCATCAGGGTCACGGGCTTTTCGGGTCCCGCGCCGCCCTTGGACTCCGCCCGATCTCCGTAGATCTCGAGCCTGAGTCCCGAATACGCCTCGAGGGCCTCGCGAACGGCCGCGGCGTGCGGGCCCTCCTCTATCTCGATGCCTGACAGGATCGTGTTGAACGTCGTGTGCCGGCAATGGTCTGACCAGTAGGTGTCGAGGACCCGGATCTCGGTTTCCGTCGGGTCGCGGCCTTCCTTTCTGAACCAGGCTTGCAGGAAGCGGATGTCCGCGTCGTCCATGGCGAGTCCCGCGCGCGCGCGGTAGGCCGAAAGCGCGCCTTCGTCCATCGAGACGAAGCCCGTTACCGTCGGGACGGGCGCCGGGTCGGAGACGCGCATCTCGAGGCTTTCCGGCTTCTCCGCCGGGGCGACGCGCGAGTCCACCGGGTTTACGAGGTAGTCCCGCGCCCGTTTGAGGTCGTCGTCGGAGAGCGCGCCCTTGAACACGAACACGCGCGCGCAGCGCACCGTGACGCCGCTTTCCGGCGCGTCGTCGCTATGCGCGAGCAGGGCGAGGCACTGCGTCGCCGAGTCCGCGCGCTGGTCGTATTGTCCGGGAAGGTATTCGATCGCGAGGACGGTTTCGTCGGCTCCCGCGGGAAACGTCTCGCGGTATACGCGATCCCCGCGCGGCTCGGAGAAGACGGTCGACTCGGCCCGCTCGAGCGTCGCCTCGTCGATCCCCTCGATGTCGTATCTGTTGAGGTAGCGGACGCCCTCGAGCGCCGCGATGCCGACGAACCCGACGAGTTCCGAGAGGGTCCGCCTGGCCTCGCTCTCGAAGCCTTCCTTGCGCTCGACGAACAGGCGGTAAACGGGCGATTTCATGGGGTATCCTCCGGAAGATTTGCGTACGTGCCACATACTTGCATATTGAGTCGAAAATTTCTATCGGTGGGCCGCGTGAGCCGTTGCGAATCGGCGCGAAAACGGCTAGTGTTCCCGCATGAAACTGGGTTCCGCGCTTTGCGTCGCGTTCGGTACGGCGTTTCTCGCGCTCGGCGTCGCGGGTATCTTTCTCCCCGTTCTCCCGACGACGCCCTTTTTGCTCGTCGCCTCGGTCCTCTACATGAAGGGTTCCCGGAGGCTTCACTCCTGGCTGGTCGGCCACCCCGTCCTCGGCCCGCGGCTCGCCCGCCTGTCTTCGGGAGCGGGGCTGACCGCGCGGGAAAAGCTCTGTATCTACGCCCTCGCGTGCGCCATGATCGTGCCGGTCATCGTCCTCTCGAATTCGACGCACCTCCGCGCTTTTTTGCTCGCCTTGCTCGTGCTCAAGGCCGTCGTTTTCCTCAGGCTTCCGACCGCGCCCGCTTGTTCGGTCACCGACGTATCCCCCTGTCAGTCATCCTCGACACCCGTTGAATAAAAATACGAACTCATGGTATATTTATGCATTATCGCCCCGGTTCCAATGAGGGGGCACGAAGGAGCAGTATATGCAGGAAATTCTTGACCTTTTGCAGAACGACGCGCGCCTCACCGCGGAGGACATCGCGGCCATGACCAAGAAAACGGTCGCGGAGGTGCAGGCGATCGTGGCGCAGCTGGAAAAGGACGGGGTTATCCTGAAGTACTCCGCCATCGTCAACCAGGAGAAAAACCCTGCCGAGAAGGACGCCGTGCGCGCCGTCATCGAGATACAGGTCACGCCCGAGCGCGAGCACGGGTTCGACGCCCTCGCGGAGCGTATTTACCGCTTCCCCCAGGTGAAGTCCCTTCATCTCATGTCGGGCGGGTACGACCTCCAGGTGATCATCGAGGGCAAGACCCTCAAGGAAGTGGCCTTTTTCGTCTCCGAGAAACTCGCCACCCTCAACGGCGTCAAGAGCACCAAGACGCATTTCGTCCTCAAGACGTACAAGGAAAACGACATCGTCTACGTCGACGAGAAGAAAGACCGGCGCGAAGGGGTTACCGCATGAACGACCGCGACGACCGCTTTTCCGCCAAGATGCTCAGGACGCCGCCGTCCGGCATCCGGAAATTCTTCGACCTGATAATCGGGCGGGACGATATCATCTCTCTCGGCGTCGGCGAGCCGGACTTTCCGACGCCCTGGGCCATGCGCGAGGAGGCCTGGTACCACCTCGAGCAGGGTCACACCTCGTATACTTCCAACTGGGGTCTGACCGAGCTCCGCGAGGGGATCGCGGATTATCTCGCGAAGTACGATCTCCGGTACGACCCCAAAAAAGAGATACTCGTGACGATCGGAGTGTCCGAGGCGATCGACGCCGTCCTGCGCGCGACGCTCAATCCCGGCGACGAGGTGATCGTCGCGGAACCGTGCTACGTGTCGTATCAGCCCCTCGTGGAGCTCTGCGACACGAAGCTCGTCAGGCTCGACACGGCGCCCGACGGCTTCATCGCGACCGCCGCCGCCATCGAGCGCCTGATCACGCCGAAGACGAAGGCCCTCATGCTCTGTAGCCCTAGCAATCCCACGGGGCGCATGATACCGGCCGACGAGCTCGCCCGGATCGCCGAGGTGGTCAAGAAGCACAAGTTGTGGGTGCTTTCGGACGAGGTCTATTGCGAGCTCGTCTACGACGGCAGGAAACACGTCTCGATCGGCTCGTTCCCCGGGATGAAGGATTACACGGTCGTCCTGAACGGCTTCTCGAAGGCCTTCGCGATGACCGGCTGGCGCATCGGATACCTCGCGTGCCCCGCCGAGCTCATGGCGCAGGTGCACAAGCTCCACCAGTACTCGACCATCTGCGCGCCGATCATGGCGCAGTACGCGGCCCTCGAGGGCCTACGAAGCGGCGCGGGCGAGGTCGAGCGAATGCGGGTGTCGTACCAACAGCGACGGAATCTCATGGTCTCGGGCTTCGAGGCGATGGGGATTCCCGTCGCCGAACCGGAGGGTGCGTTCTACATCTTCCCGGACATCCGGAAGACGGGACTTTCTTCCGAGGCATTCGCCACGAAGCTTATCGACGAGTACAAGGTCGCGGTCGTGCCGGGAAACGTCTTCGGCGCGGGGGCCGAGGGCTTCGTGCGGTGCTGTTACGCGACCGAGATCGGCAAGCTCAAGGAGGCCATGCGCCGGATGGCGCTCATGGTCGCGGGGAAACCGCTTACGGAGTGATTCCCTCGCCGAGCGCGGCCAGTCTCCGTTCCGCGTCTTTCGCGCCCTCGCCGATGTACGAGGCGCGGAATATCCCGACCGCGCGCCGGTAGGCGGCGACCGCCTTCTCGCGGTTGCCCGCCTTTTCCTCGACCGTTCCCACGGCTACCCAGTCCATCCCGAGGCCGTTCGAATTTTCGGCCCTTCGATCGAACGAGATCGCCGTATCGAGCGCGAGACGCGCGCCCGGGAGATTTCCCGACTTCGACCGCACCGACGCTATGAGGTACCAGTCGTACGCCGCGTCCTCGAGATAGCGTCCCTTTTCGTGTATCGCCACCGCCTCGCGGAGGGCCTTCTCGGCCGCGTCCGCGTCGCCCAGTTCCTTTTCCGCGAGTCCGATAACCTTCCACGCGAAGGCCTCGTAGAGCGCGTTGTCCTTGAGCGACTCCATCTCGCCCCGCGCGACCGCGGCGGCCGCGGCCGCCCTGGACGAGCGTTCCCCGGCGTCGAGCGGCGGGCCGCTCCGGCCTTCCGCGAGCGTTCCGCGCGCCAGAAAGACGCGCGCCGCCCCCGCGAGGGCCCGCTCCCTCGCGGCCGTGGCCTCGGTGAGGGCTTCCCTCCAGACGCCGTCCGCCTCGGCCGACTTCCCCGCGTTGTAGAACGCGTTTCCCCTCGAGAGCAGCACGCGCACGCGCGTGTCGGGGTCGTCGGTCGCGGACGCGAGGCGCCACGCCTCGTCGAGGAGGACGTGCGCGTTCGCGAACTCGCCTTTCATCGCGGCGCGGTTGGCGAGCTCGATCTGGGCGAGCGCCGCCTTTCGGCCCGTAAAGACCTCGGGCGGACGCTTGGGCGCCGAGGAACAGGACGCGAGCGTCGCGATCAGGACGACGACCGCAAGGATTTCCAATCGTTTATTCATCTCGGCCTTCTCCCTAGAATTCGATGTTGCGCGAGTTGGTCCCTGAGGTATCCACCCGCGTGCGCTCGGGGATGCCGCCCTTGAGGAGCGGGTTGTTCTTGAGCGCCTCGAGCACGTCCTGCCCCTTCTCGAGCGCGAGCCTGAGATCCTCGATGAGCCGCGCGATTTGCGGCGCTTGGGACTTGAAGATCGACGACGACGCCTCGACGTTCGCGAGGGTTCCCTCGACGGCCCGTAGCGAGGCCTCTATGCTCCCGAACATGGTTCCGTCCGGGTCGATGAGGCCGGGTATGGCGCCGTTCGGGTCCGCGGCCGCCTTCTCGAGGCTCGCCGTGATTCCCCTGACGTCCGAGAGGATGCCGTCGAGGTTCGCCTCGAGACTACCTGAGATCGCCGCCGCGTTCGAGAGGGTCTCGGCGAGCGGGCCCGAGCCCCTGCCGCTCATCGCTCCGTTGAGGTGCTCGAGCGTCTCGTTGAGCCGCGTCAAAAGCGGGCTTACCTGCGCTATGACGTTGGATATCGTGTCGTCGCGTTTCGGGACGGTGACGAGCCCCGCGGCAACGCGCGCGCGCCCCTCGGGCGAGGCGATTGCCGGTATCTCGCTTCCCTCCGGGACGACGCCCGTTCCGTTTCCGGGATGGAGGAAGAACTGGTTTCCGAGGCCGATGGGATTGACGAATAGCTCGACGACCGAACCCTCCCGGACGCGGGTGTGATAGGTGTCGAACACGAAGAACTTGACCGACACGGCGTCGTCGTCGTCGAGCTCGATCCGCTTGATCTTCCCGATCGTGAATCCCTTGTACAGGATCGGCATGCCGACGCTCATCCCGGAGGCGGACTCGAACGTCGACGTGTAGAGGTAGTCGTGCGCGAACCATCGCTGTTCGCGTCCGAGCATGAAGATGGCGAGGGCGAGGAAGACGATCGCCACGATGGCGAGTACGCCCACGATTTTGTCCGCGTACCTGATCTTGAATTTCATTGGGCTATACCCCTTTCAATCATGCGCGCCAAGCCCTCGTCGGCCGCGAAGGCCTCCCCCGAGATCTCGAGCGAGAGTTCGCCGTCCACTATCATGCAAATGCGCTGGGCGAGCTCGCGAATTATCCTGAAGTTATGGCTCACGAACACGATCGTCGTGCCGGCCTCCTGTTTCCCCTTCACGATCCCGACGAGACGCCGCGCGGCGGCGTCGTCGAGCGACTCAGTCCATTCGTCCAGGAAAAGGACTCCCGGTTCGCAAAGCGTGGCTCGCGCGAAGGCGATGAGCTTTTGCTCGCCCATCGAGAGCTGGGCCGGCCTGATGTCGAGTTCCTTGCGGTAGCCTACCTCGGCGAGCGTCGAGACGATGCGCTCGGTACGCCGTCTCGCCTCCATCCTCGGATAGTGGAGCTTGAGCGGCAGCTCGAGGATCTGCCTGATGCTCTGGTTCGCCCAGAGCGCGGAATCCTGGAAGACGAAGCCCGAGTTCTTGCGGAACGCGAGGTTTTGCGTCCTCGTCATGAGCGAGATGTCCTCCCCGCGATAGCGGGCGGTTCCCGACGTGGGGACGAGCAACCCGGCGGCGAGCTTGAGCACCGTGCTCTTCCCGCCGCCCGAGGGCCCGACGAGCGCCGTCGTCCTTCCCTTCTCGAACGGGAGGCTCACTCCCTGGACGATCTGTTTCCCCTGCGCGACGAAGGACGCGTCCTTGAGCTCCAGTATCGTTTCGTCCGGCACCCGGTCTCTCATCGCGTCCTCACCGAATCGCGTAGTACATGGCGGATATGACGAGGTTCGCGACGATGCACCAGAAGAACGAGCTCCCCACCGCGCGCAGCCCGGCTTGCGGTATCTCGGTGGACGCGCGCTCGACCGAGAAGCCCTGCACGTTCGCGACCGTCGCCAGTATGAGTCCGAAAGCGAGGCTCTTGATGACGGACACGAGAACGTCCGCCATGGTGAGATACTGGAGCAGGTTGGAAAAGTAGTCGACCGCGGGCAGGGCGCTCGCCAGCTTGGCGATGAAGAACGAGCCCGCGAGACCCGCGATCGAGAAATAGATATTGAGGAGGAAGAGCGATACGGTGACTCCCAGGAGACGCGGGACGGCGATGTGCTCGATCGGGTCGATGCCGACGGAGATATAAGCCTCGATTTCGTGCGAGACCACCATGCCCGCCGTTTCCGTGGCGATCGCCGTGGCGGAACGCGCGATGATGACGAAGGCCGTCAGAAGCGGGCCGAGTTCGCGCGTGATGATCGTGATGATCAGGGGGTAGATGAGCCTTTCCTGCGAGAAGCTCGAGAGGATGGGAAGGCCGAGGACGTTGACGGCGGCGCCGATGCCGAGCGCGAGCAACACTGAGACGCCGAGGGCCTCGACGAAGGTGAAGAGTATCTGCATCGTGAGGATGCGATAGGAGGCCTGCCCGCGGTAGATAAACGGTCCGATTCCGCGGAGCGATTTGCCGAAAAACCCGATGGTGTAGACGGATTTATCCAGGGTTTCCAGGATTTCGGCTCCGATCCGTTTAATCATTCCTTGAGTATACTCCAACAATAGGAACAATGACAATAAAGTGGTAATTTGGAGAAATGATCGAATCCGTCGTCGTCATCCAGCCGCCGCTCGTTCAACTTAACGCCCCGTATCCGTCGGGGGCGTATCTGTCGGCCTTTTTCCGCGCGATCGCCGCCGACGGAATCGCGCCCTCGCCCGGTGCTCCCGCCGCGAAACCTCCTGCGCCGCTCGCGGTCCGCTGGATCGACGCCGCCAACGGTTTTTTCCGCGCGTTTTTCTCTCGCGCCGGCCTTGAGCGTCTCTTCGACCTGTGCGAGGGCGACGCGCTTTCCGCGGCCGTCCGCGCCGAGGCCGGCGGGGACGATGAATCCGCCTTCCAGCTCAGGCGGTTCGTCTCCTCGGCCGATCGCTGGCTTCGGTGGATAGACCCGCTGGTTTCGATACTCTGCGGCGGCGACCGGGAACTCTGTCACGCCTTTGTCCGCTCGCCGGACGGCCCGCGCGGCGCCCGCATGGACCGGTTCCTTTCCTCGCTCGACGAGGAGCCGACCGCGGATCACGCGAGAACCCTCGCGACGCTCGCGCTCGAGGATATCGCGGACTTCGTCGCCGTCGCTTTCGACCCCGAGTTTTCCCTCGTCAGGTACGCGGAGTCGATCGCCTCGAGCGTCAGGGATTTTTCCGCCGTCGAGGCGGCGCTCGAGCGCCCGGTTGTCGAGCGCTTCATGCGCCCGTATTTCGGGACGCTGTGCGAATCGCTGCGCGAATCGTTGGGCGGCGCGCCGGGCGGTTCGCCGTGCGCCGGCGCGCGCGACGGGCAAATTCTCTTTTGCGTGTCGGTGCCATTTCCGGGGTGTCTCGTCGGCGCCCTCTGTCTCGCGCGCGTCATCCGCGCGACCTTCGGTTCGCGCGCGGTCATCAGCGTCGGCGGCGGATACGTGAATACGGAGCTGCGCGACTGCCGTAACGGGCGTTTCTTTTCATATATCGACCATCTTTCCCTCGATCGCGGGTACGGCGGATACGCGGCTCTGTTCCTGCGCGAGTGGGGCGCCGCCGGGGAACAAGGCGAGGACGACGTGCGTGTCGCTGCCGGATCGGCCGACTCAACCGACTTGGCCGACTTGGCCGACTCAACCGAAAACCCCGCGCGACCGCTTCGCGTCGAATGCCCGCCGGAGCTCCGGGACCTCGAGAACGAATACACGGCGCGGCTCGTTCCCGATTACCGCGACATCGATTTTTCGCTCTATCCCCGCCTCGCGGATACCGCGAACCCCATGCACCGCCTCTGGTCCGACGGCGCGTGGATGAAGGCCTATCTCGCGCACGGTTGTTACTGGCACCGGTGTTCCTTTTGCGACGTGACGCTCGACTACATCAAGGGCTACCTTCCGGTCGACGTCGCGGCCCTGCACGCGGGCCTCGCCGAACAAGCGGCGGCGAAGGGCGCGCGCGGCATACACTTCGTGGACGAGGCGGCGCCCCCGCGCGCCCTGCGGGATTTCGCGGAGCGCAACGCGCTCGCGGGGAATCCCCTCGCGTTTTGGGGAAACATCCGTTTCGAGAAGACCTTCTCGAGCGACCTCGCGCGCTATCTTTCGGCCGGCGGACTCGTCGGCGTTTCCGGCGGCATCGAGATAGCGACTCCGTCCGGCTTCAAGGCCGTGGACAAGGGAATCGATCTCGAGAATCTCGTGGCGACGTGCGCCGCCTTCAAGGAGGCCGGCGTGCTCGTGCACGCGTACCTCATGTACGGCTACTGGAACGAGACTGACGCCGACGTGATCGACTCAGCCGAGATCATGCGGCAGCTTTTCGCGACCGGTCTCGTCGACTCCGCCTTCTGGCACAAATTCGTGCTGACTCGCCATTCGCGGGCGTACGCCGAGTGGAAGGCGCGCGCGGATTCGAAATCCCCGTCAGGCGCCCGGAGCAGCGACGCCCGCCGGGAAGGCTGTCGCGATATCGAGCCGGTGGAGATCCCCGGCGACTTCGCCGACAACGACCTCGATTTCGCCGGATCGTCCCGCTCGGAACGGTACACCGTCCCGTTGGACCGCGCGCTCGCCGCCTGGATGGCGGGAGAGGGTCTCGACCGCCCCGTCCGTTCCTGGTTCCCGTTCCGGATGCCCGAACCGTCGGTGGGCGGCGGCCTGATCGAGGAATGTATCGCCCGCTACGAAGGTATCCGCGACAAGGCCGCCCGCGAGCCGTATCGTCCCGACGCTGACTACCGGTGGACGGCGACGCGTCCCGTCGCGTGCGGGGCGGAAGGCCTCGTCTGGTGGAATCTCGGCGATGAAGTCCGAATGGACGTCGGAGCGGAGGAGCGGCGCGCGATACTCGACGCGGCGGAGCCGTGCCGTCTCGGAGGTCCCGCCGACGGTCCGTCCCTCGCGCGACTCTCTCCCGGGACGTTTGCCGCCTTGAGGCGTAACGGGCTCGTCAAAATCAGCCCGCTGTAAGGAAGTCGCGGGTCGGCCGCGGGATCAGTCCCGCGCGGCGGATTCCCCGAGGCGCACCGAATACCCGATGCGCGCCGACACGACCGAAGAGTCGCTTCCGCCCCCGTTCGGGACCGTCGCGTAGCCGGGGACGCCGTCCTCGTAGATCCTCGTGTCTCCCCGGAGATCGGACGTCTTCTCCCAGGAGACGACGAGCGCGATCGAGGACCGTTTTCCGGTCTCGAAGGAAAGCCCCAGCGCGGGTTCGATAAACCAGCCTCCCGACAGGGTGTCCTCGAAGGCAAGCGAGCGGAGCAGGTGCTCGTCAAGGCCGGTGGCCGAGAGTATGGGCCCGCCCGAGAAGGCGAGCGAAACGGCCCAGCGCGAGGCGACGGGAACGAGGACGGTGACCCCGGCCGAGAGGGAGAAGCTCGTCAGCCGATAGGTGATGACGGTTCCCGATACCGGCACGCGCGGAAGGTCCGGCGTCCAGGGTTCGTAGACGCCGCCCGACTCCGCGCCGTATTGCAGGTACCCGTCCCGCGCCGACCAGGCCCGCGAGGAATACCGCGCGCCGATCTCCGGCGTGACCGTGACCCGCCGCCCCGTCATGGGCCCCGAAAGCCCCGTCTCCCATGGACGAGACAGGGCGATGCCGAGTCCGAGGGAGTGGAGAAGACAGGCGTCGTGCCTGGAATAGTGGGTTTGCTCGTCCCCGGAGGGCAGGTTCATGAAGTCCGAGTCGGTCATCGATCCCGTCCGAGTCGGGATGCCGACGCAGAGCGACGCGCGAAGCCGGAAGTCGGAGCGGAGGGGAACGTCCGCGTCCAGGCCGAGCGAGACGGCGTAATCCAGTGGCCAGACGAGTTCGCTCAGTATCGAATTTCCCTCGTATACGAGTTCGCGTACGGCGCCCCGCGACAGGGCCGATGACACGGTTATGGCGGCGCCGTCGCCGTCGGCGGACAGCCGAACGGGCAATAGAAGAAAAAAAGTGACAAGAACCGCGCCCGCTGACCGGACGCGAAACCGGCGAGGGACGGAAGAAGTTCGCGGCATGTACCCATTCTAGCATGAAAGCGCTTGCCGATGCGCCGGGAATCTCGGTACATTTGAGGCATACCTATTCATCCATCGGGAGACCAGTAACGACATGGCGACACACCAGTTTCAAACCGAAGTAAACCAGCTTTTGACCCTCATCATCCATTCGCTCTATTCGAACAAGGAAATCTTCCTCCGGGAGATCGTCTCGAACGCCTCCGACGCCCTCGACAAGCTCAAATACCTGACCCTATCCGACGAGGCGTACAAGGGCGTGCGGTTTTCCCCGCGCATCGACATCGCCTTCGACGAGACGAAGAAAACCCTCACCGTGCGCGACACGGGCGTCGGCATGAACGAGGAGGAGATCGTCGCGAACCTCGGGACCATCGCGCGTTCGGGCACCAAGGCCTTTCTCGACCAGCTCGCGAACGACGCGAAGAAGGACTCGAACCTCATCGGTCAGTTCGGCGTCGGCTTTTACTCCGCCTTCATGGTCGCCTCGAAGATCGAGGTGGTGACCCGCAAGGCCGGGAGCGACGGGGTTTTCAAGTGGACGAGCGACGGCAAGGGCTCCTACGAGCTCGAGAGCGCCGACGCTACCGCATTCCCGCTCCTCGAAGGCGTCGAGGAGGGCGGCCACGGAACGGCCGTCATCATGCACCTCAACGACGACGACAAGGAATTCGCGAGCCGCTGGAAGATCGAGGACATCGTCAAGCGCTACTCGGACCACATCGCCTTCCCGATCTACCTCCACTACGAAAAGAAGGAATACGACGACAAGGGCAAGGAGAAGTCGTCCGCCCCGGTGGCCGAGCAGATCAACGACGCGAGCGCGATCTGGCAGAAATCGAAGTCCGACCTCAAGGAAGAGGATTACAAGAGCTTCTACAAGTCGCTTTCGCACGACAGCGAGGACCCGCTCCTTTACGTGCACACGAAGGCCGAGGGGACGCAGGAATACACGACGCTTTTCTACGTGCCCGCCAAGGCGCCCTTCGACATGTTCCACGCCGACTACAAGCCGGGCGTGAAGCTCTTCGTCAAGCGCGTCTTCATCACCGACGACGACAAGGAGCTCCTGCCGACGTATCTCCGGTTCGTCCGGGGCGTCATCGACAGCGAGGACCTCCCGCTCAACGTGAGCCGAGAGATACTGCAGCAAAACCGCATCCTCACCGGCATACAGACCTCGTCGGTAAAGAAGCTCCTCGGGGAATTCAAGAAGCTGGCCGACACCGACGCGGAGAAGTACGAGAAGTTCGTCGGCGAGTTCAACCGTCCGCTCAAGGAAGGCCTCTACGGCGACTACGCCCACCGCGAGGAGCTCGCCGAGCTCGTGCGCTTCAAGACCACCGACGCGACCGTGGGCGACAAGTGGACCGGCTTCGCCGACTACGTCTCGCGCATGAAGGCCGACCAGAAGGCGATCTACTACATCACCGGCGGCGACGAGAAGACCCTCCGGCAGAGCCCGCATCTCGAGGCGTACCGCGCGAAAGGCCTCGAGGTCCTGATAATGGGCGACGAGATCGACGACATCGTCGTTCCCTCGCTCGGCAAGTACAAGGATTTCGAGCTCAAGGCGGCGAACCGCGCGGGCTCGGACGAGGAGTTGAGCTCGGACGACGAGAAGAAGGCCGCCGAGGAGAAGGAAAAGACCTTCAAGCCCGCGGTTGAGAAGATAAAGAAGGCGCTCGGCGAGCGGGTAAAGGACGTCAGGCTCTCGAAGCGCCTCGCGGACTCCCCTTCGTGTATCGTCGTCGACGAGAACGACCCGTCGCTCCAGATGGAGCGGATGATGAAGGCGATGGGCCAGACCGGTTTCGCCGAGGTCAAGCCGATACTCGAGGTAAACGCCGATCACGCCCTCGTGAGGAAGATACAGGAATCGGAGGACGAGGCCTTCATAGGCGACGTGTCGTCGGTCCTTCTCGACCAGGCCCTGCTCGTCGAGGGCTCCGAGGTGAAGGACCCGGCCGATTTCGTCCGGCGACTCAACAGGCTCTTGTCGAAGTAATTCGCTTCGATCGTCGTTCTTTCGCTCGTTACGCAAAGTTCGAGGCTTGCGCGCGCCCCCGGGCGCGCGTTCTTTTTTACCCCTATACGAGTACGGCGACCGCGAGCGCGAGCGACGAGAGGGCGGCCCAGAAGTACATGAGGTTGAACGCGGCCTCGTCCTTCCAGACGCGCAGGATGGTGGCGTTCCCGCTTGCCGTGCTTTCGGATCCGATCGGGACGCTGATGTCGCCTGCGAGGCCGGTGAGGCCGTAAAAGGCGAGAACCGACCAGAGGACGACGAGCGCGATTTCCGCGAGACCCTCTACGGGCAGCGCCGCGCGCGCGTGGTGAAGGACCGTCAGGTTGAGGGCGAGAAAGGCGAGCAGAAAGACGAAGCGGACCGGGCGGAGGTAGACGAACTCCTTGAGTCCGCCGCCGGCGAAACGGCTCGCGAGCCATGCCGCGAGAAAGAGCGCGAAGCCGGAGAGGAGTACGGCCCAGTCGGGAACGGGAAGCGGCCAGGACGCCTCGCCCAGCGCGAGCGTGACGCCGTACCAACCCGCGACACCGAGCGCGCCGAGCGAAAGAACCGTATAGAACGTCCGTATCCTGATTTTTTTGCTCCGCGCGAGCGTCTCGACGAACAGGGGCGGTCCCGCGAGCGCGAGCGTCCCGATCAGGACGGCCATCCATCCCTCGAACATGACCATCGTTCCCATGAGGCCGCCCGCCTCCTTGCCCCTGTTGTCCGTGAGGAGCGACGAGGCCAAAACGGCGGGGATAACGGTGACGGCGAGTATGAGCGCGAAGATCACGAGGCCCTTCGGTCCACCGCGCATTCGCTTCTTGCCGAGCGCGAGCGCGAGGATCGCATATATCGCGACGCACGCGGCAAGGGCGTAGAGGACGAGAACGGTTCCGTATGCGACGTCCCCGGAATAGAGCGTCGCCGACGGCGCGAGTCGTGCCGCCTTCGACGCGATGGCCAGAAGACCCGCGACGGATTCGGGGGCCACGTACCGGGCAAGGGCCGCCCAGAGCGCGGCGAGCGCGACGGCCGAAACGATGAAAACCGGCGACGCGAAACTGAGCGAAAAGGACTCTTCCATTTCGGATACTGGCGTGTATTTCATGCCCCAGTATCAACCCCGTTTATTGACCTGTCAATCAAACCAACTCGCTTGCGCGCGCGTCCTTCAGGGAGTATCCTGTTGGCGTGGGAGGCTGCCCATGAAACGTGCTAGTACCCTGATCGGGATCATCCTTATCGTAGTCGTCATGCCGCTTAGCGCGGGCGAGGGCGCGGTATCGGCCCTTGGCCTCGACGAGGTCCCCGGGGCGTACGCAGTGTACCGCGACTCGCGCGGCGCGATTCCCGCGTACCTCGGGTTGTGCTACCTCGGCGGGAACGAGCTCGCGATCCGGCGTTGGGTTCCCTCCTCGGGCGAGGAATACCTGCTCAACGAGACCTGGTACGTTCGCGACGAGGCCGGCGGGTCGCTGGTGGAGGCGGGCTCCATGAGCCTTATCCGCGGGAAAGCGGACGAAACCCTGGGAGCTCTGATCGGGGACGTCGCCCTCTGGCTGCAGGTGTGGTTCGAGACGCGCGCGCGGTTCGCCGACTCGCCCCGGTACGAGGCCGGCGAGCGGAACGGCATGGTCTTCGAATACTGGGTGCCTATCGCCCGCCTGAGGAGCGTTTCACGGGGCGGCGAGCCCGCGGGCTCCGGCGAGTTGACCCTCGTGACCGTCGGCGTTCTCGCGTCGACAAACGACCCCGCGTTTTACGCGTACCGCGGCGAGCCCGCGCGTCCTGCGGGCGCCGGGACCGCGATCGTCGCGTCCGGCGGCGCTCGAAAGGTTCCGCTCGACGGATTGACGGTTTCGCTCGACGCCAACTGGACGGCCGGCCAGGACGGATCGTATCGCGTTTCCGGGGCGGGCGGACTCCTCGCGCGTCTCGCCGCGGAACCCCTGGAGGTAGCCGGCCCCGGGCCGGAACCCGGAATATCCGACGCCTTCGGTCTCATCCGACTGTTGGTTATCTATTCGTCTCCCGTCATGATCGCCGACTCCCTGCGGGTATTCGTGCACGCGGAGTATCCCTGCCTCTTTTACCGGTCGTACGACCCCGTCAGCGGGGTTACGACGGCCCGTTACAGGACCTTCGTGCCGCGAGGGGGCTCTTCGCTCGTGATCGTGACGCTTTCCGTGGAAGACGCGACCTTCGCGCGGAATCGCGAGTATTTCGAGTCGATATTCTTCGGCGGGCGATGAAGCGCTCGCGAGATACCGTCACGAGAGCGCGAGCGATCGCGCGCTCGACGGGATAGCCGGCGCGCGCGTCGGCCGGGTTATTCCCCCGAAAGGCGGGATTTCCCGTTTCTCGACGAGACGCCGAGGCGGGCCGCCACCACGAGCGAGGCGAACAGCCCGGCGGCGATCGCTTCCGGGATGCCGTTCGCGACGAAGATGGCCCCGACGACTGCCCAGATGGTGACGCCCTCGACGTTGCCCGTGAGGATACCCGACCCGTTGGTCAGAACGAGGGCGCCGAGAACGAGGATCGTGTGTACGACGGTTCCCAGGATCGACGCCACGAAGACGGCCGGAACTTTATGGTTCTTACCGAGCGCGCGGTAGATCGCCCAGGTCACGATCGGAAAGAGTATCCGGGGTACGACGGAGACGAGCGGGTTGCGGAAGGCCATGTCGATCCCGACCGGGGTGATGTTTGCCTGAATGAGGCTGAAGATTCCGAATATGGCCCCGATTCCGGCCCCGATGAGGGGGCCTTCGAGGATCGCGCCGATGATGGCCGGAATATGCAATACCGTGATCGAGGCCCCGGTGACCCACGGGATCAAGCCGAGACGCGTTATACCGAGGAAGACCGCGAGGGCTCCGAGGGCGCCGGTGACGACCAGCTTCCGTATGGTTTGCAGTTTCTTGTTCTCCGGGATTGATTCCATGGCGTATTCTCCTCAATAAACAGAAATTGTGACCCTTTTAGGATGACAAAATACCGGTTATGTGTCAAGTTAAACGTGAGGCACGGGTCGTATTCCCTTGTAGGCGTGCACGGGTATTCATTATACTCAAGTCGTAAGGAGCTCCGTTCATGAACAAAGTAGCAACAATAGCCGGTTCCGACGCCTCGGGAGGCGCGGGCCTCGAGGCGGATCTCAAGACCTTCGCCGAATACGGCGTCTATGGCCTTGCGGCCGTGACCCTGGTAGCCACGATGGATCCCGATCGCGAGTGGGCGCATTCCGTGTACCCGATCGAGCGAGAGTCGCTCGACGCGCAGCTCAAGACGATCTTCTCAGGTGTCGGCGTTGACGCCGTCAAAACCGGCATGCTCGGTTCCTCTTACGCGGTCGATCTCGCCGCCCGATACCTGAGCGAGTTCAAGATGGAGCGCTACGTGCTCGACCCCGTGATGGTATGCAAGGGGGCCGGCGAGGCCCTCAATCCCGAGCTCAACGAACTCGTCGCGACGAAACTCCTGCCGCTCGCGCTCGTCGCCACGCCCAACCTTTTCGAGGCGGGCCAGCTTGCCGGAATGGAAACGCCCGCGACGATAGACGAGATGAAGCTCGCGGCTACGCGCATCCGCGAGCGGGGCGCCAGGAACGTATTCATCAAGGGCGGCTCCAAACTGCCCGGCCAGCAAAGCGCGATCGACATCTTTTACGACGGGAAGGACTTTAACCAGGTCGAGGGGGCGCTTGTCGACACGACTTGGACCCACGGCGCCGGTTGCACGACCGCGGCCGCCATCGCCGCGGGGCTCGCCCTCGGGCTCGAGCCCTATGAGGCGGTCAGTCGGGCGAAGAAATTCATCACCTACAGCCTGAAGGGCGGATTCGCCCTGAATCGCTGGGTCGGACCGGGGAATCCCTCCGCCTGGCGAAAGGGTTTCAATTGAAGCCCTCAACCTTCCGGTAACGCCGCATGTCGCTCACCGTACGATCCCTTTCCCTGACCTTTGCCGGTATGACGAAACCGGCGCTCGACGGAGTAAGCCTCTCGCTTCCGGCGGGCGGGTATCTGGCGGTTCTCGGAGAGAACGGCTCGGGGAAAAGCACCCTCGCCCGCGCGATCGCGGGCCTCGCGGCGCCCGACTCGGGATCGATCTCGATAGATTGCGGGGACGGTATACCGGCGGCTCTCGTCTTTCAGGTTCCGTCCGACCAGCTCGTCGCTGAGACCGTCGAACTCGACGTCGCCTTCGGACCCGAAAACGTCGGGCTCCCGCGTGCCGAAGCGCGCCGAAGGGTTTGGGCCGCGCTCGACTCCTGCTCGATAACCGGCCTCGCCGCGTGCGATCCGCAACGCCTTTCCACCGGCAGGAAACAGCTCGTGGCCCTCGCGGGAGCCCTCGCGCTCGAACCCGCGGTCCTGATACTGGACGAGCCTACCTCGATGCTGAGCCCCCGCGCCCGCTCCGACTTGCTGGACGAGGTTGACGCCCTGCACCGCTCCGGCGGGACGATCGTCCATATAACGCACGATCTCGACGAGGCCATGCGCGCGGAACGGATTCTCGTGCTGAACGACGGTCGCGTGGCTTTCGACGGCGCGACCGGCGCGTTCCGCTCGCTCGACCCCGCCCTCCTTGTCGAGTGGGGAATCCTCGCGGACGTTTCGGCCGAACCCCCGCCGCGTGCCGGCGTCAAGTTTACCGTCGGAGTTGGAACGACGCCCGCGGATACCGCGATCCTGACCGCGACCGGCATCGAGCTCGGGCCCCTTCGCGGTCTTGATCTCGGGCTTTCCTCCGGGACGGTTACCGCCGTCACCGGAGAGTCAGGCTCCGGAAAATCCCTCCTTCTTGAAACGCTCGTGGGGCTCACGGTGCCCGCGGCGGGAACCGTGAACCTGAAGCCGGGCATAACCGTCTCGCTCGCCGTGCAGGAAAGCGAGGCGAGCCTCTTCGAGGAATTCGTGGCCGACGACGTCGCTTTCGCGCCGAGAAACGCGGGACTTGCCGGTAAGGCCCTCGTCGAGCGCGTTACGCGCGCGATGGATCTCGCCGGCCTTCCCTTTATCGAGTTCGCGGAGCGCAGGACCTTTACCCTTTCGGGCGGCGAGCGTCGGAAGGCCGCGCTCGCCGGGGTGCTCGCGATGGACGCGGACGTCCTGTTGCTCGACGAGCCGTCATCGGCCCTGGACGCGAGAAGCCGAGCGCGCTTTCTCGACCTCGTCGTGACGCTCGCGCGCGGCGGAAAGGCCGTCGCCTTCACGACGAACCGGGAGGAGGAATGCGCTGTCGCCGACCGCGTCGTGCGCCTGCCGGAGCCGCCGGACGGCGGCGAAACGCCTGCTGTCGGCACCGTGCCTCCCGTCGGCTCCGCGACCTCCGCGGGAGGCGAGTCCGCCGTGGCCGGTACGGGAGGCCGCGCCAAGGGCCTGACCCGCGACCAGGCTACGGTGCGCCGGCTCAGGGACGGCGCGCGCGGCTCGTTTCGCCGCCTCGATACCCCGATCCATCGGTTGCCTCCCGCGTGCAAGTATCTTTTGCTCGCGGCCCAAAGCGCGGCCGTCTTCCTCGCCTCGGGAATCGGGGCCCTCTGCGCCCTCGTCGCGGTCTCGCTTATCGTTTCCTTCGTCGCGCGCGTCGGTCTCCGCAGGCTCGTTACGGGCGCGCTCCGGATTCTCCCCTGGCTTGTCCTCTTCGGCGCCGTCCAGTACGCCTTCGATCCCGGAAACGTGCGGGGATTCCTCTTTATCGCGAGGTTTTTCGCCCTGTACGTTCCGTTGGTGTGCTTCACGCATTCTACGAGCCACACCGAGATCATGCACGGCATGGAGGACCTCCTGCGCCCGTTATCTTTTTTCGGGTTTCCCGCGCGGGACGCGTCCCTCGTCGTCGGGATCGTGTTTCGTTTCGTCTCGATCCTGTACGCGGAGGCCGAGCGGATTACCGTCGCCCGTATCATCAGGAGTTCCGGGGCGGGCAGGCCGCCCTCGCCGATGGCCCGACTCCGCGCGCTCGCTTCGCTGTTCGTGCCGCTCGTGCTGCGGACGCTTTCCCGCGCCGACCGCCTCGCCGAGGCCATCGTGGCGCGGAAATACGGCGCGTGCGCGCATACCCGCTATCTGAGCGCCGATGCGCGGGCCGTCGATCTCGCGATCGCGTTTCTCTTCGCCGCGCTGTCGGTAGCGGTCGCGCTCGCGTCACGGAGGTTGTAGGTGGAACCCGCGAAACTGCGTTTTTGCCCGCGATGCGGCGCCGGGGGATACGGATATCACGGCGGGAAGTACTGGAGATGCGGCTCTTGCGACTTTACGCACTACCATAACGTCGCGGCATCCGCGAGCGTCATCGTCGAGATGGACGGGCGGGTGCTCATGATCGTGCGCGGTAAGGAACCGGGCAAGGGCCTTTTGTCCCTGCCGGGAGGTTTTATCGATCCGGACGAGCGCGCAGAGGACGCGGCTGTTCGCGAGTGCCGCGAAGAGGCGGGCGTCGAGGTGACCTGCCTTTCGTTCGTCGGGTCCTGGCCGAACGACTACGAGTATCGCGACGTGCTGTACAAGACGTGCGATCTCTATTTCGCGGCGCGGGCCGCCGAGCTTCCCCGCCCGGACGCGGGCGCGTCGGGCGAGGTTGCCGGGATTTCGTTTATTGATCCGGATGAGATAGAAAGCGCGCCGATCGCCTTCGAGTCGGCGCGTCGCGCGCTGCTCGCCTGGCGGCTTCGCGCGAAGGGACGCTGACCGGAGGCTTGACGCCGCCGGTCGCGTTTCGCGGCGGGCGGTTTACGATACGAAGAACGCGACTCCCTCGTTCGGGGAGGCGTCCCGGACCTTCGTCACCTCGCGCTCTATCGCCTTCGCTCCCGCGTCGCTGCAGTACACGACGAGTATCTCGTTGATCCCTGGCCATATCGCGTCTCCCATCTTGGGAACCGTATACCCCTTTCCCCGCACGTTCGGGATGATGGAATAGTGGGCCGCCTCCGGTATCGGGGCGATGGCGCTCAGGATCTCGTCTTCGAGCGCCTGGCTGAAGATTACCTCGACTCGTTTCATTTGAACCCTCCCGCCGTGATGGAGCGCAGGGCTATCCTGCGTTGCCGTTTCATTTCCCGCTTCGCCTCGCGTTTCTCGCGCAGGCGGTTAAAACCGTAGTACAGGACGGGCATGAGGAAGAGGGTCATGAGCGTTCCGAACGAAAGGCCGCCGAGAATCGTCTGGCCGATCGGCTGGGTCATCTCCGATCCCTCGCCGGGGAAGAAGGCCATGGGCACGAGGCCGAGAACCGTCGTGAGCGTGGTCATGAGGATGGGCCTCAGGCGGCTCCGTCCGGCTTCGGCGCACGCGTCACGGAGCGGCATCCCGCGCTTCCTGAGCAGGTTCGTGTAGTCGACGAGCACGATACCGTTGTTGACGATGACGCCGACGAGTATCAGCATGCCGACCGCCGTCATGACGTTGAGCTTTTGCCCCATTATGCCCGAGAGGAACACGATTCCGACCACGGTAAGGGGCAGGGTGAAGAGCACGATGAACGGGTCGAGGAAGGACTCGAACTGGCTCGCCATGACCGCGAACACGAGGATGACGGCCATGAGGATGATGACGACGAACTGCTTGATCGCCTTCATGAGGTCCTCGTAGTCGCCGCCGTACTCGATGCGCACGCCGCTTTCGCGCGGGATCTCGTCGGCGATCAGCTTCTCTATTCCCTTCTGCACCGTGTTGATCGAGACGTCCTTGACCGTACCCGCGCTTACCGTGATGAGGCGACTCTGGTCCTCGCGGATGATCGAGATCGGCGAAACGCCTTCCTCGTAGCGCGCGAAACTGGAGACGGGTATCCGGACTCCCTGGGCGTTCGTCACGAATATCTGCTCGAGGTCGGAAAGGCGCGTCTTGTCCTTCTCGGCGAGCATTACGTCGATGTCGATCTCGTCGCCGTCCTCGCGGTATCTCGAGGCGGTCGTGCCGGCTATGTTCGCCTTTATCTCCTGTCCGACCGTATAGATGTTCAGGCCGAGGTTGTAAAGGCGGTCGCGGTCGATGACGATATTCGCCTGCGGCAAGCCGTCCTGGATCGAGAGCTTCGGCTCGGTGACGAGGTCCGCGGCCTTTTCCTGAAGGAGGTCGCGTATCGCGGTCGCCGTCTCGCGCGCCTTCTTGAGGTCTTCCGACTTGACCTTGATCTGCACCGCCTCGTTTCCGCCGCCGACGCCACCCCGGTTGCCGGAGCCTATCGTGAAGGTCGCGCCGGGGAAGTCCCCGAAATGGGCCCTGAGCTTGTCCTTTATCTCGTTTTCGGAGTCGACGCGTTCGGCGAGGACGGGGAGGCTGATGCGAAGGGAACCCTTGTACGAACTCGTTCCGCCCATGCCCCAGCCCTCGGTCGATCCCGCGAGCACAGTAATGTTCTCGAAGCCGCGGATCTCGGCCTTTACGATTTCCTCGAATTGCTTGAGGACTGCCTCCGTGGTCTCGAGCTTCGTCCCCACGGGGAGAGTGACCTCGAGCTCTACCGCGTCCGACGCGGACTCGGGCATATAGACGAAGCCGACGACCGGTATGAGGGCGAGGCTAAGGACGAAAAGACCGACGATCGCGAGGATCGTCTGCGTCTTGTGGCGAAGGACCCACTGGAGCGACTTGAAGTATTTTTCGTCGAGCTTCGAGAAAAAATCCCCGAGCGTCGTGTCGATCCGGATAAGCAAATCGGGACGTTCGACGAGATCGCGCTCCTTTTTCGTGCCGATCTTGACGTACTTGCTCGTCAATACCGGCACGAGGACGACCGCCACGATGAGCGAGCAGAGGAGAGAGATGACGACGGTGAACGCGAGACCGGAGAATACCTCGCCGATGATCTCGAGTTCCTTCTTGTACATGATGAGCGGGAGGAATACGCATATCGTCGTGAGCGTCGACGCCGTGATGGCGAGCGCCATCTCCTGCGATCCGAGTATCGACGCGGGAACCGACTTCGATCCCTTTTCCCGGTAGGTATAGATGTTCTCGAGGATGACGATGGAGTTGTCGACGAGCATTCCGACGCCGAGCGCGAGGCCGGCGAGGGTCATGATGTTGAGCGTCATCCCGCTGAAGAACATGACGCCGAGCGTGATGACGAGCGATACGGGAATGCTGATGCCGATGATGAGCGTGCTCCTCACGCTCCTGAGGAAGACCAGGAGGACGATGATCGCGAAGAACGCGCCCTGGACGGCGCTCGTGGATACGTTGCTTACCGAGCGTTCGATGATGTCGGTCGTGTTGTGGGTTTCGGTGATGACGATGTCGGACGGCGCGTCCTTGATGATCTCGGCCATCTTCGCCTTGACGGCGCGGGCCGACTGCACCGAGTTCTTTCCGCTCTGCTTCTGGATCGACATTTGCACGCAGGGAACGCCGTTGAAGTAATAGTTCGTGGAAAGTTCCTTGTAGCCGTCGTAGACGTCGGCGATGTCGCGTAGCCGGACCGTCGCCACGGTCGGCAGGGGACCGCCCCGCATGGCGTCGGACTGGTTTCCCGCCTGCTTGTAGGAGATGACGGTGTTCTTGATGTCCTCGATCGACGCGTACTCGCCGACGGTGCTGATCGTGTAGTTGAGGTCGCGCTCGGTTATCGTGCCGCCCGCGATCTGGATGTTCTGTGCCCCGATCATCTTCGCGACGTCCGTGACGGTTAGGTTGTAGGCCTGGAGGCGGTCTCGCGGGATCTCGACGATGACGGACCGCTCGCGGCCGCCCTGGATATAGGCGGACGCGACCCCGTCGACCTGCTCGAGTTTGGGCGTGAGGTCGTCGGCGAACTCCCTAAGCTCCTCGGGCGTCCTGTTTCCGCTGATGGCGTAGAACATGATCGGTATCATGTTCGGGTCCATCTTGTAGATCATCGGAGTCTTCGCGTCGTCGGGCAGGAGGTCCTTTACGTAGTCGAGCTTCGCCCGTATGTCGTTCATCGCCTCGTCGATGTTCATGCCGAACGTGAGCTGGATGTACACGAGGCTGTTGCTGTTCGAGGAGCTCGATCCGAGATACTCGATGCCGGAAACTCCCGATATGATGCTTTCTATCGGTCTCGTGACGCGCTTCTCGACCTCCTCGGGGCCCGCCCCGGGATAGGTCGTGCTGATCGCGACGTACGGGAGCTCGATGTCCGGCAGGAGGTCGAGCGGCAGGTCGAACGTCGTGTAGATGCCGAGAAGGGCGAGGACCGAGAAGAGTATCGCTATTGTCGTCGGTTTCGATACTACGGTCTTTGCTATGCTCATTTTACGTTCTCCGTTGCGGGCAGGGCTTCGGCCCGCGAGACTATGTTGATGGAAGAGCCGTTCTCGAGCAGGGTCTGCCCGCGCACGACGATCTCGTCGCCCGCGGCGATGCCCTCGAGGATTTCGGCCTTGTCGTCGACGCGGATACCGACCTTTACGGGTTGCCGGCGCACTTTCGCGGTTTTGGTTCCGGTATCGGACTCGGCGTCGCTCTCGACCGCCTCGACGACGAACGCGAAGTCCTCGCCGAAGCGGGTGATGATGGCCACCGCGGGTACCTTGACGGTCGAGGTCTTGGTGTCCGTGATTAGCTTGACCCGGGCGAACATCCCGGCCTTGATGCGTGGGTCGCGTTCGTTCAGGGCGAGCTTCACGCCCATCGACCGGGAGCTCTGGTCGAGCACCGGGCTTATCTCGTTGATCCTGGCGGGAAAGACCTCGCCGGGGTAGGCGTCGAAGCGCAGGTAGGCCGCCTGTCCGCCCTTGATCTTCGACACGAACCGCTCGGGCACGTTCATGACGATCTCGAGGGACTCCATCTTGCTTACCTTGCCGACGGAAAGCTGCTGCGAGACCATGCTGCCCGCGACGACGTTCACCGCGGTGATCGTTCCGGAGATGGGCGCCTTGACGGGGCTCAGCTCGTACTTCATGCCGGGACGCGACGGGTCGACGTAGGCTATCACCTGGTTTTTCTCGACCGTATCGCCGACGCGTACGCGCACCTCGGCGATTTTTCCCGCCGCGTCGGGCAGGATGTCTATGTTGCTTTTCGCGTTTACGTCGCCGCCGAACTCCAGGTAGTCCCGGAGCTCGCCGCGCGTCGCGGTCGTCGTGGTTACCGCGAACACGGTAACCTGGGGCGCGGCTTCGGTTCCCGCGGCGTCCTTGGCGTCTTTTTTTCCGCCGCATGACGCGAGGACTAGAACCGCGAGAAGGGCGAGTGCCGCCCGCGCCGTCTGGCTGACTTTCGATTTCATCATACGCTCCTTTTCGTTTCCGTTCAGTTCAGTTTCGCGTTGAGGGCCGTTTCCAGGTCCAAAAGCGTCGATATGTATCCGAATTTCTCGTTCAACACGCCAAGCTCGGCTTGCAGGAGCGACGTCTCCGCGTCCTTGAGGTCGAGGTACTCGATGGTGCCCGCGCGGTATCCCTGCTCGCTGAGCGCGTACGCCCGCTTGGCGAGCGCCACGCTCAATTCCATCGTCTTTATCGAGGCCCTGCCCTTCTCGAGCCGCTTGACGAGGTGCCTCACCTCGAGCTCGGCGGAGAAGGCCTTTTCCTTCAGTTGCAGTTCCAGCTTTGCCAGTTCGTCGTTCTTGTCCTGCGCGGCTTGCCCCGTCGAGGAGAAGGGGAGAAGGCCGGAGATCTCCATGCCGAGCGTCAGGCTGAAGGCCCCGGTGTCGTCCGACCAGTCGCCCGAATCAATCGGGGCGAGCATGGAGCCGAATCCCTGGCTGATCTGCAGGAAGGGCGTGTAGCGCTGGAGCCGATGCGCGCGAATCGCCGTCTTTTGCATCTCGATGGTCTTGGCGACAAGGGCTAGGTCCAGTCTGCCGGCGAGGTGTTTCGCGACGAGTTCGTCGGCGTTCGCGTCGACGAGTGTCGGGTCGATCGCGCCGTCGAGGCGCAACCGCGTGCCGAGGGGAAGCCCGATCAGGAAGGCGAAATCGTCCTTCGACTTCCCGACGGCGCTCTCCGCTTCCATGACGACGGGACGCTGTTGTTCCACCGCGAGTTGCGTCTGCAATAGCGAGAGCTCCGGCGCGAGGCCGTTTCTCCAGTTCGCGAGCGTCTGTTCGTGCCGCTTTTCGCTCGTGGCGAGTTTTTCCCGCGCGATGGCGAGGCTGCCGTCTGCGAGGAGGATCGCGTAGAAGGCCTTCCGTACGCCGGCCTCGGTGATCGCGCGCGCCTGCTCGTAGCCGATGAGTCCCGCCTCGTATCCCTGCCGCGTCGCCTTGAGGCCCTCGAACAGGGCCATGTTCACGTTGAGCGAAAGGTTGATCCCGAGCACGGCGCGCCAGTGGTCGGCCTCGCCCAGCTCGGGCGAGGTATAGCCGAGCATCGGTATGGCCGCGAGCATCGCGAGCGGGTCGGAGACGCTGTTCGCGCGCGAAAGGGTTCCCGTCGCCTGAACGCTCGGTATGAAGACGTTCCACGCGAGGTCCTTGCCGCGCTTCTTCACGCGCACGTCTATGGCCGCCGAGGTAAGCGCTATATTGTTTTCCATGGCGAGCGCTACCGCCTCCTCCACGGTGACAGTCCGCTCGGTTGCCGATTGATCGGCGTCTCTCGCCGTGCCTTGCGACGCGCCTTGCGCCGGGCCTTGCGAGGCGCTTTGCGAGGCGCTTTGCGCCGCGAGAGGCGAGAACGCCGTCAAAAGCGCGCAGGCCGCGAGGGCCGCGATGGTTCCTTTTTTCATCATAACTCCTTTTCCCCGAGGACCATGCGCATGAACGCGGTCCTGACGTTTTTCCGTATCTTGTCCGGGTCGTGGCCCGTATCGTATCCGTATATCGTGACGGTCGACGAGATGATCGACGCCCATTTGATCAGGGCGATCGCGAGGATGCGCGTGTCCCAGGCGCACGGCGCGTCGCCTGCCGATCCCCTCTCCGGCGGCTCCCGCCCGCCGGAGAGGTCTCCGGTCCTGAACGCCGACAGCAGGTCGTCGACGTCGAACCTGCCGTGATCCGAGTCATAGCGGTTCACTATCGTTTCGTAGCGGATCCAGTTGAATACCGGGATGAAGTCCGGTTTCATCACGAGATAGTTCGCCTGTACCACCATGATGACGTACAGTTGCTCGGTGAAGGTCTCCCCGACCGCGGCCTTTTCCTTGAAGAGGCGGACCAACGTTCCCGTCTCCCGCCGAAGCAGGTCCTCGAGCATGTCTTCCTTCGTCTTGTAGTGAAAGTAGAGGCTGCTTTTCGCGGTGCCCGTTTCCTCCGCTATGCGTCCTATGGTCGTTTTCGTCAGGCCGTACAGGCGGATTACGCGCGCTATCGCCGAAAGGATCTTTCCCTCGTCCCGTTCGATATCCGCGTCCGCGAGTCCGGCCGCGACCGTCAGTTCGTCAAGCCGTTCTTCCGTCGGAAGTCGCATGCCCTCGAAACCCTGTTCGAGAAGGTCGAGCAGGCCGTCCTGCAGCTTCGTGTCGATATGCTCGTCGAGGAAGCTCGCGAGCAGGATGGAGACGCTGTTTATCAGGAGGTCCGCCGCCACGCGTTCGCGGGTGGCGGGTTCGGTCACGCTTGCCCTCGCGAAGTATCGGGCGATCCGCTCGCTTCCCGACACGAGGAATTCGATGACGGTCCGGCTGAAGGTCGGGTCGGTAACGAGGCCCATGAGGGTAACGTACAGATGCCCCTGGTGCTCCCGGAAAAAGGAGACGACGGCCTTCCTGATAAGCGCGGGGGAGGCGTCCGAGGCCTCGATTACCCGGAGAAGGGATCGAAAGAGGTCGCGGCGCATCTCTTCCTCGATCTCGGCCCGGTCGCGGAAGTGGCGATACAGGGCCGTTTTGGACAGGCCGATCTCCCCCGCCACGTCGGCAAGGCTCCAGTCGCCCCGCCGCGCCGACAGCCCGAAGGCCGCCTCGAGTATCTGTTCGCGTCGTTTTGTCGTCCGCTCCGTCTGTTCCGGTTTCATGCTCGTATGTTTAACACCTTATGGTACAAAATGTGTTACCGAACGTTCGGTAACATGGAAAATAGGCCATTTTTTCTGGAGAGTCAATAAAGAGGCCATCTTTTTTTAAACTCCTTCTTTATGCTAAACTTCCCTTCGGGCGGCCTTCGGTCCCCGGAGGATCGACCATGAAAAACAAGCAAAACCGGGAACTTGCCGTTTGCGGCTTCGAGGCCGTGAAGGCCCTCGCCGAACGCCATCCCGAATCGATACAGCGTCTCTTCTTCACCCAGGACCGGGCCCGCTTTTTCGGCGCCGTCTGCAAGTATCTCGCCTCCGAAAAGCGCATCTACCGGGTCGTCGAGACGCCGCAGGAGCTCGAGCGCCTGAGTCAGAGCGTTCACCATCAGGGCGTCGTCGCCATGATCCGGGAGCCCGAACTGCTACCGCTCGACGAGCCGACCTTCCGTTCCTGGCAGGACGCCCGGGAGCGGGTACTCTTCCTCGACCGCGTCGGCAACGCGAACAACCTCGGCGCGATCGTCCGAAGCGCCGCCTTTTTCGGCGTGAGCAAGATCCTCATCAGCGCCGAGGACGAACAGGCCCAGGTGACGACGAGCGCCTGGCGCGTCGCGCAAGGCGGCATGGAATTCGTCGAGATACGCAAGGTAGCCTCGGCGGTCGCCCTCTTCCGCGCCGCCGCCGGCCGCATGAACCGCGTCGGCGCCGACCACCGCGCCGCGTCCCGACTCTCCGAGATCCGCGACCTGACGGACCCGTCTCTCGGGACGCTCATCGCCCTCGGCAACGAGGAAACCGGTCTTTCCGCCGATCTCCGCTCCTCCTGCGACCGTCTCGTCCGTATCCCCGGTACCGGCGAGATCGAGAGTCTCAACGTGGCCCAGGCCGCGACGCTTTTTCTCTACGAACTGTCCGCTTTGTGACATTGTTACTGCATCCCGCCCCGATAATCCGTATACTTACGGTATAGATCGATGCGACAGGAGGCATGACATGGCAGTACTTCATACGAACGCGGCCAGTTTCGACAAGGTAATCAATCAGGACGTACCCGTCCTCGTGGACTTCTGGGCTCCCTGGTGCGGCCCGTGCAAGATGCTCGGCCCCGTTCTCGAGGAAGTCGAGAAGGAAGTCGGGTCGACCGCCGTGGTCGCCAAGGTAAACGTGGACGACGAACAGGACCTCGCGGTAAAATTCGGCGTCTCGAGCATTCCGACCATGGTCGTTTTCAAGAAAGGCGAGGCGGTAGACCGCTCCGTCGGTTTCATGACCAAGGAAAAGATCGTTTCAATGATCAAGTCCCACGCCTGACCGCGGGTCGGGCGTCTCCTCCTTCGCGGGCGTCGCCCCGAGCGAGCGCGGGAGAGGAGACGCCGCGGCCATCGCGCGCCGCGGTATCCTCCTACAGTTCTACCTTTTTCTCCATGAGCCAGCTCGCGGCGGACAACAGGGCGAGGGCGAGAACCGGGTAGAGAAGGAACGGGGCGACGGGAACCACGAGCGTCTGGATGATCGGTAGCGCTTCCGGTTGCGCGAACGGCGATCCCCCGGGAGGGCCCGCCCACACGCTGAACGGAAAGGTCAGCGACCAGTCGAGACGGAGCGCGAGCGCCGATCCCAGGAACGTCGTCGCGTTAACCAGTACCACGAAGACGGCCGCCGCGCCGGCGATCGAAAGGGCGCGGTTTCGCACGAACGACCGGGAGAGGACGAAGGCGAACGTGAGAGACATACCGAGGCTCGCGTAGGCGCTCAAAAGTATGAGCAGGAACTTGCCCAACGCCGCGAGGTTTGCGCCGAAGACGCGGCTCGCGACGAACCGCAGGGACTCCCCGAAACCCGCCGTACCGGCCGACTTCAGCGTGATTACCATCGCCGCGTGGATGAACACGCACGCGAGCGCGAGCAGGGCGTAGGCGAAAAACTCGACGAATCCCGCGACGAAGCGCCCGCCGAGTATCTGCCAGCCGCGCCGCGGGACCGCGAGCATGAGGTAGCCCGTGTCCTTGTACAGAAGGTCGCTCGCGTGCCCGGAGGCGCAGGTAAGGAACGTTGCTATCGTCAGCAACACGGTATAGACGCCCGTTACGAAAAGCCAGAATCCGGCGGACGGGGTCAGGGAGTAGGTTCCCGCGAGGATTTCCCGGGCTTCGAGCGTCCATACGACGAGATGGAGGCCGAGAAGTATTCCGCCCTTCAGCAGGAATGCGTTGCGTCGGTTCCTCAGCTGGTACTTGATTATCGAAAGCATCGGTTCCTCCTTTTTATCTGTCAGAGAAGAGGTCGATATACAGCTGATCGACCGATTTTCCGCGTTCCGCGCGGAGCGTTTCGGCGTCTCCCGCGAGGACGATCTCCCCATCGTCGATGAAGGCGACGTCGTTGAAGAGCTGCTCGACGTCGTTCACGAGATGCGTGCTGATGATAATGGCCGAGTCCTCCGTCCAGGTACGGATGATCGTCGAGACGATGCGCGCGCGCGCGACCGGATCGACGCCGCCCAGGGGTTCGTCGAGCAGGAAGAGCCGCGCGCGACGCGAGAAGGCCAGCGTCAGGTTGAGTTTCTCGAGCATCCCCTTCGACATCCGCGACACCCGTTCCGCGGGATCGAGTTTCATGAAGGAGAGCATGTCGACGGCCTTTAACCTGTCGAAATCGTCGAAGAAGTCGTCGTAAAACGCGATCGCGTCGAGGGCGCCCATCCACGGGTAGAGGGCGTTTCGGTCGGGCAGGAACGACACGAGGGCTTTCGTCCTGACCGTGTCGCTCTCGCCGGCCACCCGGTAGGAGCCTCCGGACGCCTTTTGCAGGCCCGCGAGTATCTTGAGAAGCGTCGTCTTGCCGGATCCGTTCGGGCCCATGAGCCCGAGGATTCGTCCCGATTCCAGCGAGAGGGTCACGTCCCTGAGCGCCGGCTTGGCGAGATAGTTCTTGCGCAGTCGCGCGGTTTCAAGAATGGCGGGCATGGCCGTTATCCCCCTGTATGAACTTTTTTTGTCGCGTTTGAATCGCGTCGAGTATTTCCCCGTCGTCGAAGCCGAGCGCCGAAAGGCCCGTGATGCACGCGTCCACGACCTCGTTCGCCATCGTGGCCCTGAGGTCGGCGACGAGGTTCTCGGACTCGACCACGAAGGTTCCCGTCCCCCGCCTCGTCTCGCAGGTGCCCTCCCGTTCCAGCTCCTGATAGGCCCGCTGAACCGTATTCGGGTTCACCTTGAGGTCCTCGGCTTTTTCCCTGACCGAGGGGAGTTTGTCTCCCCGGGTGATTTCTCCGGTAACGATCGCGCGCCGAATGGAGTGCATGATCTGCAAATAAATCGGTATGTTCGGATCGAACTCGGTCATACATCCTCCTTTGTCTCGGTGTGCTAATAAACTAATACACCAAGATACCGAGAAAGACAAGCAGAATCGGTATAAATCGCCGAATAAGGCGTAAAAAACTTCCTTGACGCGACATCGGGATGCTCCTACCATCAGACAAGACCATTAATGAGGAGTTATCGTATGAACGCGGCAAACGTGCAGATGCTGATCGCCATGGGCGTGTATCTGGTATTTACGATCGGTATCGGGTTGTGGTACTCGAAGAAGAGCAGTACGAACGCGGAAGCGTATTTTCTGGGGGGCCGTGGGCTCGGACCCTGGGTCGCGGCGATGAGCGCCGAGGCCTCCGATATGTCGGGCTGGCTTCTTCTCGGTCTTCCCGGCGTCGCCTACTTCAGCGGGGCGGGAGAGGCCGCCTGGACGGCCATCGGGCTCGCTATCGGTACCTGGATCAACTGGCGCGTCGTCGCGCGCAGGCTCCGGTCGTATTCGGAGATCGCCGACAACTCGATAACCCTGCCGGCCTTCTTCAGCAACCGTTTTCACGACAAGAAACACGTACTGTCCACTATCGCGGCGATCATGTTGATACTGTTTTTCTCGATATATGTCGGTTCTCAGTTCGTTACTTTCGGAAAGCTCTTCGGCTATATTTTCGGGGCGGAGACGATGTACGTCCGGATGGTCGTTTTCGGAGCCGTCTTCGTTCTGATCTATACCTTCATCGGCGGCTTTCTCGCCGAGACGATGTCCGATTTCATCCAGGGAACGTTGATGTTCGCGGTGCTCGTGCTCGTGCTCGCCATAGGCACGGTCAAGGCGGGCGGTGTCGGGGCTGTCGTCGCGAATCTCGCGAATATACCCAGCTTCACGGACTTTTTCGGTATCGCGGTTCCCGTCGACGCCGCGGGTGCCGCGGTGAGTTCCGCCGCCGGGAACGCCCAAGCAGTTGTGAACGGGCTCGGGGCCTTCGGCCCGGGCGCGAAGTACGGATTCCTGAGCATCCTTTCCTGTCTCGCCTGGGGACTGGGGTACTTCGGGATGCCGCAGGTCCTGCTCCGCTTCATGGCGATTGAAAAGCCTTCCAGGATTCCCTTCGCGCGGAACGTGGCGGTAACCTGGTGCGTCATCTCCCTTTTCGCCGCCATCGCGATCGGCATGATCGGGCGTTCGTTGATGCCCTCGCTCCTTCTGACGGCGAGCGAGGCGGAGACGATATTCATCCATCTCGCCGTCGATTTCTTTCCGCCGATTCTCGCGGGCTTCGTCCTCTCGGGAATTCTCGCGGCCTCGATCAGCTCGTCGGACTCGTACATGCTCATCGCGTCGTCGTCGCTCGCGAACGACCTCGTGCAGAACATGACCAAGCAGGATCTCAACGACCGGCTCGTCATGTGGATCGCGCGTCTCACGCAGATCGCGGTAACATCGTTCGGAATATGGGTCGCCCTGTCCGGGAACACCTCGATTTTCCGCGTCGTCTCCTATGCCTGGGCCGGTCTCGGCGCGGCCTTCGGCCCCCTGATGCTCTTTTCGCTTTTCTGGAAGCGGACGACGTACGAGGGCGCGATCGCGGGCATGCTGACCGGAGGCCTCACCGTGTTCGTATGGAAGAACCTCGTGTCGCGGCTCGGCGGCGTCTTCGGCGTGTACGAACTCCTGCCGGCCTTCGTCCTTTCGGCCGTAGCGATCCTCGCGGTGAGCCTCGTGACCCCGAAACCCTCGGACGAGATTCTGGGAGAATTCGAGGCCGCTCGAAACGGGGTTATTTGACCGTCATCCTGAATACGCCGTCCCACTTCGGGGGCGGCGGTACCTTCGAGAAATGCTTTATCCGGTCCAGGAACACGGTGGAGGGGACGTCCTCGTAGAGGTCGACGTTCTTCTTGAACGCGAGCTGCGCCCTGTCCCACCGTTTCCCGCGATACGCGGCGAGACCCTTTTCGAACAGGGTCTTGATCTCGACGAGCTTGGGCTGCGCCTTGGGTATTTCCTGCAGGATCTCGTAGATGCGCACGGGCTCGGTCTTGCCCTTGACCGCTATGAAGTCGAGCTCGCGGCAGAGGAAATTCGCCTGGACGCGCTCGTAGACCGCCTCTGTTATGATCGATTTCGAACCGTACGCCTTGTTCGCGCCCTCGAGGCGCGCGGCGAGGTTGACCGTGTCGCCGATGGAGGTGAAGTCCATGCGGTCGCGCGCGCCGACCGATCCGAAAACGACGGGGCCGGTATTGATGCCGATTCCGATCGAGACGATGGGGAGCCCTTCCGCCTCGCGTCGTTCCTTCTCTTCCATCATGGCGTGCCTGATTTGCATCGCGGCGCGGCAGGCGTTGACTTCCTTCTTGGGACCCTCGAAGAAGGCCATCATCTCGTCGCCGACGAACTTGTCGACGTCGCCGTGGTTGTTGAGGATGATCTCGGTTTCGAGGTCGAGATAGCGGTTGAGCACGCCGACGACCTCCTCGGGCTCCATGCCCTCGCAAAGGGAGGTGAAGCCGCGGATGTCGGTGAACAGGAAGGTGAGTTCCTTCCGTCTCGTGGAGACGGTTCCCGACTCGGCCTGCTTGAGCGTCGACGCCGAGATATAGGGAACGATGCCGCGGATGACCGTGACCATGTCGTTGATCTCGGACGACAGTGACTTGATTTCGTCCCGGCTGGTGACGCAGTCGTTGTAGACGAGAGCCTGGGAAGAAACGCGCGAGTTGCCGCGGATCATGGTAGCGAGCAGGTCGGAAATCTTTCGTACGTTCATCCGGAGGAAGAGCAGCGGGTTGACGATGTAGTTCCCGACGAGGTAAGTGAGGATGACCGCGACGTACATGAAAAGAATGGTACAAACGTATACGGTGATCCGCGTCCTGAAGTACGGCCGGAGGATGATGACCTCCCGGAAGGTAATGACCGAGAACCCGAGCAGCCGTTCGCGGCGCACGCGCTCGTCGCCCCTGCGCACCATATCCTGCTTTACGACGGGGCCGATGAACGAGAGCGTCTGATCCTCGTCGTTCCTGATCGTGAACGTCCCGCGGTTCTTCGCGGCGAGCGTCCCCCACTCCCGCACGGTATCGGAAGGAAGCGCTTCGACCGACGGATACTGCATGCCGGGGAAGCGCGTGTCGTACTCGGCCCGAAAGTCAGGTACCTGGCCGTCGAGCTGCGAGAGTTCGTCGAGATAGACTTCCTTGCGGAGCCCGGTGAAGATGGTGAGCGACTCGTAGGTGAAGTCCGCCCTGTCGTTGAGCTCCTTTTGGCGCGCGAGATATTCGGACATGGCGATCGTGTCGCCGAGATTGACCCGGTAATTCGCGCTCGCCTGTTCCACCTGCCCGCGCGCGGCGTCGCCGACGGCCTTGATGATGGTCACGCGGTAGTTGCCGAGGAGGATCATGCTGAGAACGACGAGTATCATCGATATCACGCCGATGAAGGCGAAGAAGAGCTTCGTCCGGATACGGAAGAGGACCTCTACCGCGTTCGCGGCCCTGCTCGCCTTCTTGTTGAGGGCGAGGGCGTTGCCGCCCTGCTGCTCCTTGAAGGCGCGGTACTCGCGGTACACGGGGTTCCTGTTGTTTACGTACCGCGCGAAGACCGCGATGGATACGAGGTGGATGACGGCCATGACCCCGAGCCCGACGTAGGACTCGATCATGATCGCGGTAAACCACGAGGCCGAGTCGGCGAACTCGAGCATCGGCGCGACGTACGCGAATACCGCCACCGCCGTCGCGAGTATGCGCAGGATTCCCATGAGAAGACCCGCCGGGTTCGCGAGCTCGCCGAGCTTTCCGAGAAAGAACGGCGAGACGAGCCGGTACAGCCCGACGAGCGGAACGAAGTAGACCGCGAACAACGGCACGGCGAGCGCGGAACCGCCCGCGATCGTCCGGAACGTCAGGGGCATGAGGTATCCCCTCAGCATCGTCTCGGGCGGTATCCCGGGAGAGGCCATCGGCCCCGGCGCGACGTTGAAGTACAGCCACGCGAGAAGCAGGGCGCCCGCGAGACAATCGAGTATGAGAGCGGGGCCGAGTTTAGCCTTCATCGTTTATTCTCCGTTGGTGACGAGTTATTCCGCCCCCGAGAGGGCCTTCAGCTTGCCGTTCGTCCGGTCAAGGTATCCCTGGGCCTGCTCGTAACCGGCGTCGATGCGGACGACCGTTCGCAGTTTGTCCCGGGCAAGCTCGTAGTCCTCTTCGTTGTAGGCGGCGATCGCCTCGTCGTAAATCGGCTTGAGCTCCTTGAGAAGCGCTTCTTTTCTGCCCGCGAGCTTGTCCTTGCTCGACTGGCGCTTGACGAGTTCGCCGTTTCTCTGGATTTGCCTCGAGGCGGACGTGAGCTCCCCGCGCGCGATCGCCCCGTCGATCTCGGCGAGGATTTCGTCGATTTCCGCGTCGTAGTCGCGCGTCGTTGACGCCTTGTTGATCCTTGCCTTGAGGTTCACCGCCTCGGCCGTCCTGCTGATCGAGAGGGCCTTCGCGGCTTTTTCGTCCGCGGGGCCGAATTTCCTGAGGGTATACAGGGCGTTGCCCCATCGCATGTACAGCTGGTATTTTACGGTCTTTATCTCGTCTGAGGCGTCCGTTTCGAATCCGCCGATCGTGCTCTCGGCGCGGAGGATCGCCTTCTCGGATTCGCCGAAGCGCTTCGCGTTCAGGAGTCTCTTGGCCTCGTCGATGTCCTTTCGGGCGAGCGACGAGATGTGCCCGTCGATGGAGTCGATCGATTTTTTCGCGTCCGGGTTTCCCGGGTCCACCGTGTTGATCTCGTGCTGTATGCGGGAAGCCTGCGGAACGAGTTTGGAAAGCGTCACGGGCCGTTTTTCTGCGACGATCTTCTTCTCGAGCGAGGCGAGCCGCGAGACGCGCGAGTCGATTACCTCCTTGCGCACGTCGCTCGTCTCGGCGCGCAGTTTCGCGAGCTCGGGATCCGACTTCACGTCGCCCGCGAGTTTGACGGCGCGCACCATCTCGTAGTTTTCGGCGGCGGTGCGCTTGCCTTTCGCGTTCAGGGTTTTTGCCCGCGCCATATACGTCGAAAATCGCCTCGCGCCGAAGGCGTCAACCTTCGTTATCCATGATTCGGCCTTGGGGTGCAGGGGATCGGCGACAAGGGCGTTTTCGAAGAACTTGCGTACCCTCGGGATAGAGGTGAGGTCGTTTTTCTCGACGAGAAGCTCCTCGTACCGCGCGACGCCCTGGGTGAAGAGGAACTCCGCCTTGTCGACGGCGGAGACCTCCTTGGCGATATACATATCGGGACCTGACGCGCATGAGGCGGCAAGGACGCACGCCAGGGCGATCGGGACTAGCGGACTTTTAATACTATTCATGGTTACCCTCCATAATCACGAAAAGAACTACACTTGTACGACAATTCTAATATAAACGTCGATAAGTATCAATTTGGACATTTCGGCAATCGCAAAAGAGAGAAGAAAGTTTTAATTAGTTGTACATGAAAACAAATGGGTTCAGGTAGACGTCTTTCATGCGTTATGTTGTACACGCTGATATCTGGTCTTCACAAAGGCCTATCCGTGTGATAGCTTGTGAAAGGAAATACGTGTAAGAAAATACATGAAAAGAACTTCATGTGAAGTGGGCGAGCGGCGCGACTGTCGCGCATCACGTTGACGGATACCGAGGGAGACGGCGCGGGATGAGACGGACGAGTACGACATGGACCTTCCTGACGAATCACGCGCACGTACTCGTGTGTCTCGCGAGTCGGGATGACCTGAAGATCAGGGATATCGCGACGATCGTCGGAATCACCGATCGGGCCGTCCAGCACGTCATCTCGGATCTGGAGCGCGCCGGGTACCTTGAGCGCCGACGCGACGGACGGCGAAACCGTTACGTCGTCAATCGCCGGGGGACGTTGCGACACCCGGTCGAATCGCGAACCATGGTAGACGAATTACTCGGACTTATAGAACATAACGAAACACAGAGGGAGGAATACATGCAGGCCATTACCGAAACGAACGTCGCGGAGCTCAAGAAACTCTTCAGCGGAAAGGTGCGCGACATCTACGAGGTCTCGCGGGACCGATGGCTTATCGTCACGACCGACCGGATCTCGGCGTTTGACGTGGTTTTCGGCGAGGGTATCCCCATGAAGGGCGTTTACCTCAACCGCGTCGCGAACCATTGGTTCAGGACGATAACCGGCATCAAGAACCATATCGTGTCGTACACGCCCGAGGTCGAGCTTCCGTTCCTGAAGAAATACCCCGGCATCGCGGAACGCTCCATCCTGGTCAAAAAGCTCAATCGCCTGCCGGTGGAGTGCGTCGTGCGCGGCTACGTGTTCGGAAGCGTCTGGGACGAGTACCGCACCAAGGGGACCGCCGGCGGCCAGAGGCTTCCCTCCGGCATCGAGCTCGCCGGTATCCTTCCCGAGCCCATCTTTACGCCCTCGTCGAAGGCCGAGGAGGGTCACGACGAGAACATCACGATGGAGCAGTTTTACGGGGTGACCGGCCGCGAGGTCGGCGAGCGCATCCGCTCGGAGTCCCTGAGAATTTATCTCGACGCGCGCGAGCGCATGGCGAAGGAAGGGATCATCCTCGCGGACACGAAGTTCGAATTCGGCCTCGACGAGACGGGAGAACTCTACCTCGTCGACGAGGCGCTGACCCCCGACTCCTCCCGCTATTGGGTCGGCGAAACCTACGAGGTCGGCAAGAGCCCGGAAAGCTACGACAAGCAGTTCGTCCGCGACTATCTCCTCGAGATCAAGTGGAACAAGCAGCCGCCCGCCCCCGCGCTTCCCGCCGTCATCGTGGAGAAGACGCGCGAGAAGTACGAGCAGATCGCCGAGATCGTGGAGCGGGTCTAACCCGGAAGTCGTCATGCGCGAGCGGGATACCGTCTATCTGACCGATTTCTTGCGATCGTCCGCGGAGCGCGAGAGCGCCGCCGGCATCCTGCGCGCGGGCGGACTCGTCGTCATGCCGACGGAAACCGTCTACGGCCTCGCGGCGAACGCCCTCGACCCGCTCGCGGTGGCGTCCATATTCGTCGCCAAGGGCCGCCCGTCGGACAATCCCCTTATCGTGCACGTCGCCTCCGTCGACGAGCTCGACGCGGTGACCGCCGGCGCGTGCGACGCGGCGCGCGAGCTTTTCGCCCGATTTTCCCCCGGACCGCTTACCCTCGTCCTCCCCCGCTCGGAGCGCCTTCCTGCCACCGTTACGGGCGGGCTCGGGACGGTCGGCGTCCGCATCCCGTCGCATCCGGCGGCCCTCGCGCTCATCGAGGCCTCGGGGTTACCGCTCGCCGCCCCCTCGGCAAACCGTTCCGGACGCGTGAGCCCGACGAGCTACGCGATGGCGCGCTCCGAGATGTCCGGCCGCGTCGACGCGATCATCGACGGCGGCGAGTGCGCCGTCGGGCTCGAGTCCACCGTCGCGCGGGTGACCGACGGCTCCGTCGTGATACTCAGGCCCGGCGCCGTCACACTCGAGATGATCCGCGACGCCCTTCCCGGGCATTCGGTGTCGTTCGCCGACGAGGCGTCTCTGTCCCCCGGAACCGCCGCTCCTTCGCCCGGCATGCGCTACGCGCACTATCGGCCCGACGCGGCCGTCTATTGCTGGTACGGCGGATCGATCGACGGGATCGGCGAGCGCGCCACGCGCGCGGTTATCGGGCTTTCGGGATGCGCCGCCGGCGTCGACGCGGCCTTCGTCCGCGAGTTCGCGAGCGTCGACGAGTATTCCGCGCGCTTTTTCGCCACGCTTTCCGAATGCGACGCCGCGGGCGTGGAAACGGTCATCGCGCAGGCGGTTGGAGAGGAGGGAATCGGCGCCGCCTTGATGAACCGCCTTCGCCGGGCTTCCGCCGGAAAGACCGTCGGGCCGTAATCGCGCCGGGTCGTAATCCCGCCGGGCCGTAATCCCGCCGGGCTGTAATCCCGCCGGGCCGTAATCCCGCCGGGCTGTAATCCCGCCGATCCCGTGGTATACTTCCCCCCCGTAGGGGGCCACGCATGACCGTTCGTAAGATAATCGCCATAGCAGTGATTTTTGGCTGTACCTGTGTCGCCTGGATGATCCTCGGCGCGTCGAACCTGACGCGCACTGATACCTCGTTTTCCTCGCTGAAACGCGAGGTCATGACGCTTTACGGCGGCAAGCTTGTCATCAAGGCGCCGAGCTGCTACGAGCGGATTACGAAAACCCGCGAGGTGACGTCCGACGGCAAAAAGACCGTAGAGACATATTACGAGTTCGTCGAAGCCGAGACGACGCGTTCTGACGTGAAGCTCGGCGTCGACCTGGACCGGCGGAAGAAGGGCAATCTCTGGTTCCCGACCTTCCGGGCCGCCTTCTCGGCCTCCTACGCCTTTTCGATCGCGGATTACCGGCCGGGCCGCGAGTACTTCCTTCATACCTCGCTCAATTCCTCGGATTCCATCTATACCGATATCTCGCTCGCGATAAACGGAACGCGGCAGGACGACATCATGCCGCTCGTGAAAAACGAGGCGATCCCCGTCGTGCCTTCCGCCGACGGCGCGGTGACGCTCGACGTTTCGTACGGCGCGACGGGCATGGAGGACTTCGTCTATCTCGTGACGGAGGACTCGGACGACATCGCGCAGCTGAAGGATTTCTCGCTCGCCGTAACGACGGACTTCGAGCTCTACGACTTTCCCTCGGGGATGATGTCGCCGACGGACAAGCGCGTTCTCGGCGACGGCCGACACGAGCTCGTCTGGAAACTGTCCGACTCGGTGACCGGCAAGGACATCGGTCTCGTCATACCGAACCGCCTCAATCCCGGGGAGATCGTCACGCGCGTATCCTTTTTCGCGCCCGTCTCGCTGTTGTTCTTCTTCGTCGTGCTGTTGATGGTCTCGATCGTCCTCAAGGCGCGGCTTCATCCGATGCATTTCTTCTTTCTCGCCGCGACCTTCTTTTCGTTCCATCTCATGTTCTCGTATTTTTCGGACAAGTGGGACATCTATCTCAGCTTCGCCATCGCCGCGGCGGTTTCGCTCGCGCTGACGGTCTCGTACCTCGTACGCGTCGCGCCGCCGAAGATAGCCCGCGCGTACGCCCCGGTCACGCAGTTCGTGTATCTCGTCGTTTTTTCGTTCTCGTTCTTTTTCGACGGAATGACCGGGATCATCGTGACGATATGCGCGGTATTGACCCTGTTCATACTGATGCAGATAACGGCACATGTCGACTGGGACGAAACTTTCGCCAGCAAGAACGAGTAGCTCCGCGCGCGCCGAGGACGGCGTGCGGGACGCGTAACCGGGAGGAAACGAGATGGACATGAATCATGTGGCCCCGTGCGGGATCGATTGCGTGAACTGCGAGTTATTCGCCGCCAACGGAAACCGCGATGCGTGGGCGCGTGTCGCCCAGAGGCGCGGCGGCGAGCCGGAGGCTTACGCGTGCAAGGGGTGTCGCGCCGGAGGCGGTTGCGTCTTCTTCGACGGGTGCGAGACGCTCTCGTGCGTGAAGGATAAGGGCGTCGACTTCTGCTCGGACTGCGCCTCGTTCCCGTGCCGTCGGCTGATGCCGCTCGCGGAAGGGGCCTCGTTTTATCCGCACAACATGAAGGCCTACAATCTTTCGGTGATCAAGACGCGTGGGCCCGAGGCCTTTTTGGCGGAGTCGAAGGATATCCGGTTGCGGTACTACACGGGTTCTTTCAAGATAGGCGCGGGGCCGCAACTCTCTTCCGGCGAGCCTGAATGACGCGCGGGAAGGCCGTAGAACGTCGAAATTGAGCGGATTTGACGGTATACCTACCGGTAGGTATACTTGCCAGGCTTCAGCCTTGAAAACGCCCCCCCGTTCCGATACAATGCGACCTACGTCACTGAGGTAGGTTTATCGTATGAAAATGTCACAGATGTTCATGCCGACGCTCCGGGAAGTACCCGCCGAAGCGGTTGTCGTCAGCCATCGGCTCCTGCTCCGGGCCGGAATGATCCGCAAGCTCGCGAATGGCCTCTTTACCTACCTGCCGTTGGGCTTGCGCGCCTTCCGAAAGGTCGAGAATATCATCCGCGAGGAAATGAACGCGATCGGCGCCCTCGAGTTCAAGCCGTCCGTCGTGGTCCCCGGCGAAATCTGGCGCGAAAGCGGGCGCTGGGAGACGATGGGCCCCGGCATGCTCCGCGTCACGAACCGCGTCGACCAGGAGCTCGTCGTGAGCCCGACCGCCGAGGAGGCTTTCACCGCCCTGCTCCGCGGCGAGGTTTCCTCGTACAAGCAGCTTCCGATCAGCGTTTACCAGATCAACACGAAATACCGCGACGAGATCCGCCCGCGCTATGGCCTCATGCGCGCCCGCGAGTTCACGATGAAGGACGCGTACTCGTTCCACGCGGACGACGCCTCGCTCGACGAAACCTACCAGGCGATGGGCAAGGCGTACCGCTCGATCTTCAAGCGCTGCGGGCTTTCGGTCATCCCCGTCCGCGCGGACTCGGGCGCCATGGGCGGTACCGGCAGCGAGGAATTCATGGTCGAAAGCGAGGTGGGCGACAACAACCTCATCCTCTGCCCGAAGTGCGGCTACGCCGCCAACGACGAGAAGGCCGCGTGCGCGCCCGACCCGGTGACCTCGGGACCCGGAAGCGCGAAAACCGACAAGCCGAGCGCGTCCATAGCGACGCCCGCCGTGCGGACGATCGACGAGCTCTGCGCCTTCCTCAAGACGAGCCCGAAGGCCTTTATCAAGACCCTCGTCTACAAGGCGATCAACTGCGAGCTCGACCTCGCGGGAAACGGAAGCGTCCCCGCGGCTCCCGGTTCGGCCGGCCTCAAGCGCGTCGTGCCCGACAATTCGCCCGCGTACTATCCCGAGGCCTTCTTCGCCGTCTGCGTCCGGGGCGACCTCGACGTAAACGAAGTAAAGCTCGCCGCGAGTCTCAAGGCGAGCGAGGTGGCCCTCGCTTCCGACGCCGACGTCGAACGCGTCACCGGCGCGCCGGTCGGCTTCGCCGGCCCCGTCGGCCTTTCGACGGTTCCCGTCGTCGCGGACCACTCCGTGATGGCGATGCATGACGCGGTCACCGGCGCCCTGAAGGCGGACCTTCACCTCGAGCACGTAGAGCCGGGCCGCGACTTCGCGCCTTACCTCGTGGCCGACGTCCGCACCGTCGTCGCGGGCGACAAGTGCGCATCCTGCGGCGCCGAGTACTACGCCAAGAAAGGAAACGAGCTCGGTCACATCTTCAAGCTCGGCTACAAATACACCAAGAGCATGGGCATGCTCTATCTCGACGAGAACGGCAAGCAGCAGATGCCGACGATGGGCTGCTACGGCATCGGCGTCGACCGCACGCTCGCCTCGATCATCGAGGAGCACAACGACGCCGACGGCATAGTCTGGCCGATGGGCGTCGCGCCCTTCCATGTCTGCGTCGTGCCGATCAAGTACGAGGGAACGATGAAAGACGTCGCCGACCGGATTTACGACGGTCTCGCGGCGGCCGGCGTGGAAGTCCTGCTCGACGACCGCGAGGAGCGGCCCGGCGTCAAATTCAAGGATATGGACCTTATCGGGATTCCGGTGCGCGTCGTGGTCGGCGAGAAGAACCTGCCGAACGTCGAGGTCAAGCTTCGCCGCGAGAAGGATCCGTCGCTCGTGGACTCGGGAGAAGCAGTCGCGAAAGTCGCCGGCATCGTCCGTGCCGAACTCGGCGGCCGGTAGGCCGAACTCTGTGGCCGGTAGGCCGAACTCTGCTGCCGGTAGACGTCGCGCGACGCGCGCGACGTCCGGCGCGGACTTTCCCGCAAAGGAGATGGCGATGAGGTTGTTGTTCGCATGTCTGTTCGCGGTCGCGGCGCTTGGTTCCGTTGTCGCGCGCGAGGGACGCGCCGGGGACCGCGCTGACGCCTTTCCCGAGGCGGCTTCCGGCGAATACGCTGTTTATCGGGACAAGTCCTGGAAGGAACCGACCTGGATCGGATTTCTTCAATACGACGGCAATACCTGGGGAACGGTCATCGTCTCTCCCGATTCCGGCGTTCGCGTTTCGATCCTTTTCAGCGGAGAGCCGCTGGACGGCAAACTCGTGCTCGTGGGTCAACGCATACTCACCGAGCCGGGAAAGGACGACATCGTCTACGTGAACTATCTCATGCGCATGCTGCCAGCTATGTTCGAGTGGCGCGAGGCGGCGCGATCCGCGGGGAAGGCGGTCGACCGGAAGAAAACGGGACGATCGCCGCTTTTACCGCGGGCCGTGCGCCTCACGAGGGAGGACGCATCCTTCGGCGGCGCCGTCAGTTTGACGTACGAAGCGGAGGTTCCCGCGTTCAACCTGCGTTCGCTTTCCGGAAAGGCCGGCGCCATACTCGAGCTCGCGCGATCGGGCAGGGTGTCCGCGGGCGGCGACGACGCGTTTTTCTCCTTCTCGCCGCGTTCCGAACCCCGGCCGGCAGCGGCCTTTACCGCGAAACGCGGGCTCGAAAGCGACGTCAAGACGGTCGACGGAGTCGATCTCCGCCTCGACGAACAATGGTCCATGGTCGCCGACAATACCTTCTTTCTCGGGGGCACGGCGATGATCGTGGTCGATACCCTCGATCTCGCCTTTCTCGAGCTCCCCCGCGACGGGTTGCCCCTCTCCCTGCTCAGGGTTTTCGGCTCTTCGAGCCCGGTCGCCTGGGTTGAGCCGGGATCCGCGAAACTTTCGGGTACCGCCGACCGGTTTACGATCGAGAACCTCGTATTCGACCCGGACGGCGGAAAGATGAACCGGGACATCAAGACATGCGTCGTCACGGCCGACGGGAAGCGGTGCGTCGTCGCGAGCCTTACCGTCTCCGACGACGCTTACCTCGCCAACCGGGCGTATTTCGACGCCGTCGTCGGACGGTAACGTCAGTACGTCATCTGGAACGTGAAGTCAACTTCGAAGAATTTCCCCGACCCGTTTTTCCCCGCAGGCCTCAGGTCGTAACCGAAGCCGATCTTGATCGGCAGGCTTTTCATCGCGTCCAGAAACGCGAGCAACTCTACGCCGCTCGCGAGGCCGTAGTCGTATTCGCGCCGTTCCGTGTCGCGCGTGTGGAGCGCGATGGCGTCGAAGTAGGGAAGCGCGTGAAACTCGACGCTACCCGCGCGCGCCACGAATACCTGCAGGCCCGCGCTCAGCGCGAGGCCTTCGTTGCCGCGAAGCTCCCCGTTCCTTATGCCCCGCACGCGCTTAGCGACGTCGACGATCGGAAGCCCGGTATTCGCGAAGCCGTAGGCCCTGACGCTCGGATTGAGGCGTTCGTTCGGGAGCCAGTGAAACGAGGCCTCGGCCTCGAGAAGGAAGTCGTCCCGCGCGTCCGCGTACCCGGGGTGCGTCCGTTCCCAACCGAACGTCGTAAAGGCCCGGTACCCTTCACGGAGATTTTTCGTCCAGTCGATATCCTCCATGAGCAGCCCCACGGTGGCGCCGTACCGGAAATCGATCGGCCCGTAGGGGTATACGGACGCGTCGTCGACGAAGGCTATTTCGCGGTCTAAGCACCCGAAGCCGGAGACGGACGCGGTTCCCCAAAGGTTTTCGGCGATTGGCCGCTTTGCCCGAACGCCGAGCGACACGGCGAGTTCGTTATACTCTCCCTTGATCGATCCGAGATCTATGAGCTCGCGGGTCATCTTCATGACGCTGCCGAACAGCGAGAATTCCGCGTCGCCGATCTTGACTCCCGACCACGAGACGATGGCCATGAAATTAGGTTCGGTCCATTGGAGTCGGTCTTCCTCGTCGGGCGGCGCCGAGTACATTCCGAGCACGACGAGGTCCTGAAGCGTGCCCGCGAGATTCGGCAGGTTTCCTATTACCCCCGTCATGAAGCCCTCGTTGCTGTTGTAGAAGGCGTAGGGGATCGGCACGAACCGCGATCCGTCCCGTATCCGCACCTCGAGGGTGACGGGGGTCATGCCGTTCGGCAGCGTCTCTTCGCCGTACATCGCGCGTACCGACGATTCCCGGAACATGCGCATGTTCTCGAGTTTTTTCGCCCGTTCGACTGCGTACGCCTCCACCGCCTCTTTCGAGGCGAAGGTCCGTCCAGTCGGATCGCCGACGGCGCGAAGGAGGGATTCTTCCCGTGTCCTGCCGTCTATCGTAAACGTTTGCCCGGTGATCCGGAATCCGGCGTTGTCCGGCCGTTCCGCCGCTTCTCGGCTCTCGTCCGCTCCCGCGGGCAAGGACAGGGCGAGAATCGACGTCAGGAAAAAGAACGGAAGGCGCGCGCGCAACGGTGGTGTCTGTCTCGGCTGCATGATTACGAACACTATACGAAATCTCCAAAAAAAAGGAGGGGAAAAACGGGCAAGAACGCGCGATTTTCTGATACTATGCCGGTATGAGCGCGAAGAAAAAAACGGGATCGACGGCGTACCGCTGTGCCGGTTGCGGCTATACCCAGCCTCGCTGGCTCGGGCGGTGCCCCGATTGCGGCGAATGGAACACATTCGAGGAGGTAACGCTCTCCGACGGCGGGCCTTCGGGATCGGCCCGTACCGCCGGGGACGCCGCCGTGTCCGCGCGCCCGGTGCCGCTTTCGGCCGTCGAGGCGAAGAACGGATCCCGGCTTCCGACCGGCATCGGCGAGCTCGACCGGGTGCTCGGGGGAGCCGCGATGAAGCGCTCGGCGATCCTCGTCGGGGGCGAGCCCGGCATCGGCAAGTCCACGCTCCTCTTGCAGGCCGCCTCGCTCGCCGCGACCCGCGGCCGCGTCCTTTATATATCGGGCGAGGAATCGGCCGCGCAGATCCGCGCGCGCGCGGACCGGATCGGCCTTTCCCCCGAGCGCGTGGAGATCCTCTGCACCGGCCGGCTCGAGGACGCCCTTCGCGCCCTCGACGAAACCAAGCCCGTATTCGTCATCGTCGACTCGATTCAAACCGTGTATTCTCCCGAAGCGGGCGCCGTTCCGGGCACGGTGAACCAGCTCAAATACTGTTCCCACGAACTCGTGTCCTGGGTCAAGGAACGCGACGCCGTCCTCTTTCTCGTGGCCCACGTCACGAAGGACGGTTCGATCGCGGGCCCCAAGGCCCTCGAGCACCTCGTCGACACCGTGATTTCCTTCGAGCGGAACGACGAGGACATCCGTTTTCTCCGCGCCCTGAAAAACCGGTTCGGCTCGGTCGACGAGCTCGGCGTCTTCCAGATGGGCGAGAAAGGCCTTTCGCCCATGGAGGATCCCTCGAGTCTCTTTCTCGTACGCCGCGCGGGAGAGCTTCCCGCCGGGGTCGCGGTTGTCCCGGTCTTCGAGGGTTCCCGCGTCTTCGTCGTGGAAATCCAGGCCCTCACCGTACCCGCCAAGGGGGCGATGACCCGCGTCTTTTCCGACCGCGTCGACAACGCCCGCGTGAGCCGCGTCGCGGCCGTGCTCGAAAAACGCACCGGCATCCGGTTTTCCGACCAGGACATCTACGTGAACGTGGCGGGCGGCGTGCGTCTCTCCGAAAGCGCCATCGACCTCGCCTTGGCGACGGCCCTGTACTCCGCCCGTACCGACCTCTCCGTTCCCGCGCATACCGCCTGCATCGGCGAGCTTAGTCTCGCCGGGGAGGTCAGGCCGGTTTCCCGCCTCAAGGCCCGTGTCAAGGCGGCCCAATCCCTCGGGTTTACCCGCGTTATCGCCCCCGAGGCGGAATCGGGCTCAAAGGCCGTTCCGGGAATCAGGGAGGCGATCGCGGAACTATTCGGTACGGCAAAATCCTCTTGACTTTAATTATACTAAAGTGTATACAGTTTAACTAAAGAAAGGAGGAACACATGGGCAAGACTCTTGCGCAGAAGATATTCGAGACGCATGTCGTGGACAAACCGTTCGGCGAGGCCTGGGTGCTCCGGCTCGATCGGGTTTTCTGCCATGAAATCACCACCCCGGTGGCGATCAACGACCTCGTGTCGCGCGGGATGGACACCGTATTCGACGCCTCGAAGATCAAGGCGGTAATCGATCACGTCTCCCCGGCCAAGGACTCCAAGACGGCCGAGCAGGGCAAGGTGCTCCGCCAGTGGGCCGCCCGACACGGAGTCAGGGACTTTTTCGACATCGGCAAAAACGGCGTCTGCCACGCGATATTCCCGGAGAAGGGCTTCGTGCGCCCCGGCTTTACCGTCATCATGGGCGACAGCCATACCTGCACCCACGGGGCCTTCGGCGCCTTCGCGGCTGGCGTCGGCACGACCGATCTCGAGGTCGGCATCCTCAAGGGCGTATGCGCCTTCCAGTATCCCGGTACCATCAGGTTCGAGATAAACGGGAATCTTCCCGCTGGCGTGACGGCCAAGGACCTCATCCTGACGATCATCAAGAAGATCGGCGTCAACGGCGCGACGAACAAGGTGATGGAGTTCGCCGGAAGCACGATCGACGCGATGTCCATGGAAGGCCGGATGACCCTCTGCAACATGGCGATCGAGGCGGGCGGAACGTGCGGCGTGTGCATGCCGGACGCGGTGACCGTCGACTACCTCTGGAAGTTCGTCGGTCCCGAAGGCGAGGGCGTCTACAAGACGAAAGACGAGGCCCTGGCGGATTTCCGGAAGTGGCACTCGGACGCCGACGCGACCTACGACGCCGTGCACAAGATCGACGCGGCCTCGATCGTTCCCGTCGCGACCTTCGGCTTCAAGCCCGACCAGGTCAAGACGATCAAGGAACTCGCGGGCACGAAGGTCGACCAGGTGTACATCGGCAGCTGCACGAACGGGCGCATCGAGGACCTGAGGCAAGCGGCCGCGGTGCTCAAGGGCAAGACCGCCGCTCCGACCGTGCGCTGTATCGTGAGCCCGGCGACCCCGGCGGTCTTCCAGCAGGCCCTCAAGGAAGGGATCATCCAGATTTTCATGGACGCGGGGTTTTGCGTCACGAACCCGACCTGCGGCGCCTGTCTCGGGATGTCGAACGGGGTACTCGCCGACGGCGAGGTATGCGCCTCCACGACGAACCGGAACTTTTTCGGCCGCATGGGAAAGGGCGGCACCGTGCACCTGATGAGCCCGGCGAGCGCCGCGGCTACCGCGATCGCGGGAACGATAACGGAGGCGTGAGATGAAAGACTTTAACGGCAAGGTCCTGTTTCTGGACCGGAGCGACATAAACACCGACGAGATCATCCCGGCGAAATACCTCACCGAGATCTCGAAGGAAGCCCTCAAGCCGTACTGCCTCGAGGACCTCAAGGTCGCAGGCTTCGACCCGAGGACGGACATAGCGGGCAAGACGGCCATCGTGACTCGCGCGAACTTCGGCTGCGGCTCGAGCCGCGAGCACGCGCCCTGGGCGCTCGAGGTGAACGGCATACAGATCGTCGTCGCCGAGGGCTTCGCGCGCATCTTCCGGCAGAACATGTACAACTGCGGCATGATCGCGACCGAACTCGGCGCCGCCGAGATCGACGAGGTCTTCAAGACCTTCGCGGGGCTCGAAACGACCCTCTCGGTCGATATCGCGGCCGGCAAGCTCGTCTTCTCCGCGAAGGGAAAGGACGGAGCGAAGGTCGAGAAGGCTTACGCGTTCAAGCTTGGCGCGTTCGAATCCGCGCTCGTGACGGCGGGCGGCTGGGTCGCGTACGCGGCCGCGAACTACTGACGCGTATCGCGGCGTGAGCCGGCCGGCCGCGGGGCTGGCGGCGCGCGCCTTTCTGATACTCGGGGTCCGTCGCGCTCAAGCGTGGCAGACCCTGTTTTTCCCCGCCCGTTTCGCCTTGTAGAGCCGCTCGTCGGCGACCCTGATGCAGTTCATGCCGTTGCCCGTTTTCTCGTAGAGTTCCTCGAATGTCGCGAGCCCGACGCTGACCGAGACGCGGATCGTGCCGAGGCCCTCCCCCAACTCGAACGTCTCGTCCGCGATCGCCGCGCGGATTTTCTCGGCCGTGACGAGGATGCCCGCGGTATCCGCGTTCGTGAAGAGTACGACGAACTCCTCGCCGCCGTAGCGGCAGATCACGTCCCGTTCGAAAACCGTGCGGCGCATCACCTCCACGATACGACGCAACACCGCGTCGCCCGCCTGATGCCCGTAAGTGTCGTTGACGACCTTGAAGTCGTCGATGTCGACGATGGCCACGCCGAAGTTGACCGTGCCGCCGTCTCCCGACGGGCGGTACTTGATCCGGTTGAGCGAACGCGTCGCCTCGATCATGAAATACTCGTCGAAGAACCTGCGGTTGAAGGCGCCGGTAAGCGCGTCGAGCTCGGCGAGGGATTTCAGGCGGGCGTTCAGCTCCTCGACCGTCCGCTTTTCCGCCTTGAGCTCGATGAAATTCCGCTTGTGCTCGGTGATGTCGCGAAACAGGATGATCGTGCCCGCGACTTCGCCCTTCCTGACGACGGGCGTGCATTCCACTTCGAAGTGCCTGTCCCGCCCGTCTACCGTGACGCTACGTTCGACGGTTACGGTTTTTCTCGACTCGCCCGCGAGATCGAGCTGCTCGAGCGTGGCGTCGACCTGAAAGCCCGCGCGCCCGAGGAAATCGCGCGCGTCCGTTCCTGTCAGCGTCGCGTTCCGGTTGAGGGACGAGCGGAACATGAGCGCGAGCGATCGGTTCGCCATGAGTATCGATCGGTTCCGTCCGGTAACGAGCACGCCGTCGGAGACGTGATCCACTATCTCGCGGTACGCGAACGGAATGAAGTTCAGGAAATCGAGACGGATTACGGCGAACCAGTACGCGATGACGGCGACGGAGAACCCGATGGAGTTGTGGATACGCGAGGCGTTCACCACGCGAAAGGTAGCGAGCCCGTACTGGATGATAGGTACCGCCGAGCCGGCGACGACGAGCCATATCTTCGAAGTAGGCGAGGCCCTTTGCCTGAACGCGAAGGAGACGAACAGGGCGAGCGCCGCGAGCGCGAGCGCGAACGAATAGACGGCGTGTACCGTAAACCAGGGACCGAAAACGGTTTCGCCCGCGCGGAACGTGAACGCGCGCACCAGCAAGTGGTGGTATTCGTTCGTGGCCGCAATGAATATCGAAACGGCCGGTATCGCGTACGGGACGAGATGGACGCGCCTGAACGCCCTGTCGGGGAAGAAATAGTAGTAGGCGACGAGGAAAAGCGACGGGGGAAGGAGGCAGATCCCGAAGAAATAGACGAGAACGGCCCGCTCCATTCTTTCGAGAAGGAAGATGTAGGTGAGCAGCGTGCCGGAATTCGCCAGAAGCGCGCTCGCGAGCGTCGCGATGAAGGCGTAATGGGTACGCGTTTTCTCCGGGAAGGAGAGCGATTTTACGAGTATCGCCGAGATCGTCGCCACGGTGAGTACGTTGACCGCAAGCGCGGTAATCTCCGTTCGCATGTACGCCCCTTCGGGAACCTGATACGTCAAGTGTAGGTTCCCGCCCGGACGTTGTCAAAATAAAACGCTACGTTGCAGACGGGGCGTCGGCGCGCGATGAGGCCGCGCGCGAAGAGGCCGCGCGCGATAAGGCCGCGCGCGGTTCGGATCGTTACTTGACGAGGGAACCGACGAGGGCCGGAACGGCGATGAAGTTTCCTATCGCCCCGCCGAGACTCGAGAGGAAAAACACGAGCAGAACGCGCGAGATGCGGTTCCTGTAGAACCCGCGTACGCTCGCGACGTCTCCCGCGAGTCCCTCCATGTCGCCGACGCGGGGTTTCCGCGCCCAGGCCTGGACGAGGCCGGAGAAGAGGCCGACCCCGATGAAGGGGTTGATCGTGGCGACGGGGGCGCCGACGAAGGCGGTCAGCACGGCGAGCGGATGTCCGAGAGCGACGATCGTGCCGAGGGCCGCGAGCGAGCCGTTCCACAGGAGCCAGCGGAAGAGCATCCCGAACGATTCTATGGCGCCGCCCGTCAGGAAACCCGCCGCGATGAGGGCGACGAGCAGGGCGGGGAACGCGTATCCCGCGAGCCTTCCCCAAAAGCCGGCTCGCGGGATCGATTCGATGTCCGCCGTCCCCGAGTCGCGTTTGCCCGCCGCGAGCTCGAGAAGCGTCGCCTCGGCTCCGGGAAGGTGCCCCGCCCCGAGAACGGCGAGGACCTTCGCGCCCGGCGAGTCCCATATCTTGCACGCGAGATAGCGGTCCCGCTCGTCGATGAGGACTTCCTTGACGGTCGGAAGGTAGTTCGCGAGCTCCTCCATCATGCCGTCCATCGCGCCCTGTTCCTTGAGGTTCTCGACGTCGGCGGCGCTCAGTTCCTCGTTGGAGAACGCGCTCGACACGAGGGTGGCGAGCAGTTTCGCCTTTCCCCAGAGGCTGTTTTTCGCCCAGGCGCGTCTGAGCGTGACGTGGATGGGGCGGTCCACCATCGAGGTCGGTATGCCCTCCGCCTCGGCGATCTCGAGCGCGGCTTTCATCTCGTCGCCGGGCTTCGAGCCGGTGTCCGATCCCATGCGTCGCTGAAACGAAGATAGTACGAGGTTGGCGAGGAGGAGGAAGCCCTTGCCCTCGCGGAGGATTTTGGAGATGTCGAGTTCCTGCCATCCCTTCTCGTCGCGAAGGGCCTTCAGGCGGGCGTCGTCAAGCTCGACGCACACGCGGTCGGGCCTTTCCCCGCGGATTTCCCGCTCTACGTCCTCGACGCTTTCGCGCGATATATGCGCGGTGCCGACGAGTATGAACTCGCGGCCCGCCGCCTCAATCCTTCTGACCGTCTGTTTCATGCCGTCTCCTCTGTGATGTAACCTCTGACTCGATGCGCTCAAGGAGGCCTTCTCCGCCGGGATACGCTCCCGGCTCGATTATGCCGCCCGCCATGTGGCGGTGCCCGCCGCCCTCGCCGATGCCGTCCAGGGCGAGCCGTATCGCCTCGCCGGCGTCGACGCGCGTGTCTCGCGTCCTGGCGGAAAGGCGGTATTCCGGGCCGCGGGCCTCGACTACCGCCACGAAGGCTATTTCGCGCAAGCGTAGCAGAAAATCGGCCAGGACGGAAAGCAGTTCGCTCCCGCAATCGCGGCCGACCTCGCACACGAGCACGTCGCCCCGCACCCTGCAGTTGGAAAGGGCGTCCCCGATATGGGGAAGCTGGGCGACGCTGAGGGTGGTGCGGACGACTTCGCGCGCGAGATCGCGGTCCCCTGCGAAAAAGAGGGCGTGATGCGCCTCGAGGTCGAGCGGGCTCACCCGCCGCGAGAGGAAATCGGTGTCGAGCTGTATGCCGGCGAGCAGTGCCGTCGCCGCGCGCGCGTCGGGTTCCTCTCCCCGTTCCTTCCAGTACGACCAGATTATCGAGGAACACGATCCCGCCTCGGTCCTGACGTCGACGAAGGGACACGCGGGCGACGAGCTCGCGGGGTGATGGTCAATGACGGCGACGAGCTCTCCCGCGATGCGCGCTACCGTTCCGTTGGCGGGAGATCCGTCAACGACGATCGCCTGCGCGGGAGATCCGTCGGCTTCGCCTTCGGGAAACGTTGCCGGGAACGGCTCGATCTCTATGGAAAGCCGCTCCATCATGGCGGATAGCGATATACCCCCGACCGAGCCTCCCGCCGTGACGGATGCGTCCAGTCCCGCGCGGCGAAGCAACGTCGCGAGGCCGAAGGCCGACGCGATCGCGTCATGGTCGGGGAAATCGTGCGCCTGGACGAGTACCCTTCGCGCGGGGTCGAGGATCCCGATCAGCGTTTCGCAGGGTCGATCCAAGCGCGTCAGCTTTTCGGCGAGTCGCCGCCCGTCTTCCCGTTCGCGTTCTCGGGCCGGGTGACGGCCCACTTGCTCAGGCGATACTCGAAGAAACTCGGGGAGGGCGTCGCGATGATCTCGAGATAGTATTTTTGCGCTATGTCCTTGTTCTGGAAGATGTCGTAGTATTCCGCGGCGTAGAACAGCATGCGGTTACGCGCGACGGCCTTTTTCTCCTTCGTGATGCGGTTCAGCACGTCGGCCTCGCCGGACTTGTCGACGAAGAGGCGGCAGAGGAAGTATTCGGTGGACTCGCGGTTCATCGTTTTGATGTAGTTGGCCATGAACTCCTTGCCTTCCGCGTTCTTGCCCTCGCGGAAGTAGCACAGGGCGTACAGGAGGGCGTAGTACGGGTTGTTCGGGCTGTGCGTCAACGCCAGCCGGAACGCGTCGCGGCTTCCCGCGTAATCGCCCTTGCCCCAGAGGAGTATGCCGAGTGCCTCGGCCGCGTAGTAGTATCTGGGGTAAAGCTTGCAGACCATGCGATAGTCGGCGACGGCCTCGTCGGTATTTTCGAGATCGTCGTTGAGTCCCGCCCGGTAGATGTACGCGAGATACTGGGCGGGGTCGATCTTGATCGCCTCGCCGAATGCCTCGCGGGCGTCGCGTTTCTTGCCCGCCGAGATGTAGTAGGTTCCCATGTCGACCCAGTTGCCGTAGACGAGAGGCTCCAGTTCGACAGCTTTCCGCGCGTCCTGGATGGCGCCGGGAAGGTCGCCGGTTTCCGATCGTACGCGCGCCCGTTCTGCCCAGATGGACCCGTGCCTCGTTTCCTTTTCCAGGGCCGCGTCGAGCGTGTCGCGCGCGCGGGGAAGGTCCTCTTTCATGTAATATACGCGCGCGAGGCCGAGCAGGGCGTCCGTGTTCGCGGGGTTCGCCGCGCTCGCCCTGACGAAGTGCGCCTTGGCGCCTTCGTAGTCGCCGGAGGAAAGCTTGCCGAGCCCGAGGGAGGTGTGGGCGTCGCTGTGGTCCGGCTCGGCCTGGATCGTCCTCGTGAGGTATTTCGCCTTGGCGGCCTGGTCGCCGCGGGCGCCCGCCAGGATCGAACGCGAATACAAGACGTCCGCGTCGGTCGGCGCCGCCTTTTCGAGGCGTTCCGCGACGGCCGTCGCCTCGTCGAGCCGCGAGGCCGATATGAGCACGGCGAGCTTGATCTTGAGCATGGGGATCGACGACGTCTCGCTCTCGGGAACGGAATCGAAGCTCGCGACGGCCTCGTCGTATTTTCGCGCGGCGAGGAGCTTGTCGAGTTCCGTCGCGAACTCGAGGCGCGAGAATTCCTTCTTGTCCGCCGGTTTCGGCGTCTCCGCCGGGGGCTTCGTCGGCGTCGCGACTGGCGCCGGGGCGGCGGCGACCGCGGGCGGCGTTGATTTGCAGGCGGCGAGCGCCACCGCGGCGGTGACGGCCATGGCCGCCGTCAGGAATCGCCTCGTATCGCTTGATATCTTCATGTCACTCCCTCGCAGTCATTGATTTTGTCCCGTGCTTTGGCTACACTCGGACGGATGGTCAAGAATTTCTCCCGCAGAGTCCTTTTTTTGTTCGTTCTCTACGTATGTATCATTATCGGCATATTCGCGCTTCAGTTTACCCGGGGAAACGCCTTTTCCCTGTCCGTCGGGCCGTTTATGGTTTCGGCGGCCACCCGGGAAGAGGCGCCCGGCGTTTCGCGTCCCGCCCCGCCGTTACACGTCGGCGCGTTCGGCCTCGACTTTTTCCTTGACGACAACAACCGCCTCGTCGCCCGAAGGGACGGCGGAACCCCCGTGGCGCTCGACTTCGTGGACGTCGCCCCCTCGGACGGCCGTCTCGAGCTCTCGTTCTCGCGCGGCGCCAGGATCCGTTTCGCGTACGACAAACGCGGCGACATCGACGTGGTCGCAGTGTCCGCCGTCCTGCCCGAGGGCTTTTCCCGTCTCGAGTTGCCGTACCGGCTTTCGCGGAGCGCCAGGCTCGAGCGGCGCGATTCCGCGTCCCTCGTGGGCGTCGGCGGAAAGCTCTATTCCTTCCCGGGCAAACCGCTCGCGCAGGGTCCCGCCTCCGCGGTCAGGAATCTCGTCCTCGAACGGTCCGCGCCGGTAGTCTACTATCAAACGTGGCTTCCTGCAAAGGGGCTTTCCCTCGAGCAATTCGCCTCGCTTCCCGGAGCGACCGAGTCCGCCTGGGACAGGGCGCGGGAAAAATTCGCGGCCTCGGCTCTCGCGGTGTTCCGCGACAGGATCGCCGCGGGAACCTTCAGCGAGCAGGTCGCGGCCGCCTACGTCGCGGAAATGGGGCGGATCGGCATGTACCGCGGCGCCATCGAAGCCGTGCCTGAATCCTTCAAGACGGGATCGGGACGGACCTGGCTGACGGCGACCTTTTTCAACGACCTCGAGCGCAAGTGGGCCGGCTTCATGACCCGCGAGCGCGAGGAGCGCACCGTCCTGGCGAAACGCCTCGCCGACGGTAACCCGGCGGCGTTCGAATTTCCCTCGCTCGTCGGCTATCTCGTGGACCGGGGAAGCGGCGTGTTGCTTGACGACCTCACGCGCGTCGCGGGCACGACGGAGATCGCCTCGACGACCCCGCTTCAGTCCGCGGGCCTTCTCGAGTGTCTCTTGGACATACGCTCGCGGGATCCCTCGCGCGCGCGCGCCTTCGAGGCGCTCGCCGAATCATGCGAACGGACGATCGCGTCCGCCCTCGTTCGCGTCGGCGACTCGCTGTTCGTCTCGCGCGACGGAAAGACCGTCGATACCGCCCATTCCCTGAGAGTGGCCTCTATCCTGATCCGCTACGGAACCGAGCTTCCCGACCGCGCCCAGTGGCGATCGGTGGGATATCTTCTCGTCACGAGCCTCCTTTCGCGCGCCGACGCGTCAGCCGTCCTGCCCGCCGCCTTCGCGAAAGGACCCGACGGGCTCGCCCCCGCCTCGGACGCCCTTCTCGGTCCGTCGAGCCTCTACCCCCTCGTGTTGCCCGACAACACCTGGTATCCGAGGGCGCAGTCGCTCGCGACGACCGCCGGCGCGGGTATTTGGGCGTGGACGAGCGCTGTCGATATCGTCGCGACGAAGCCGTCAGCCGACTCGCTCAAGCTGAGCGTGCGGTTCCCTCAGGGCGAGACGCACTACATGGTCGCGCGCGGGATCAAGCCGTTTTCGAGGATCGAGATCTACGGGATGGACTTTCGCACCGATCCGCGCTTCGAGAGCTACAACTCGTCGGGTTATCGGTATGACCAGGAGTCGGAAACGCTTTTCCTGAAGATGCGCCACAAGGTAGAGGTCGAGGACGTCGTGATTCACTACGGGACGCCCGCGCCCGAAACCGCCGAACCGACGGCGCCCGACGCGACGCAGCCCGAAACCGCCGAACCGACGGCGCCCGACGCCCCCGCCGCGGAATAACCGCGGAGCCGCCGTCAGGACTGGCCCGCGGTCTCCATGATCTGGTCGAGCTCCTCGTCCGAGTCGCACACGAGGCTCGCGGCGAAGTAGAGCGCTATCGCGGTTTCCGTCGTCAGCGCGCCCATCGGGACGGCGCCCTCGCGCCACATCCTGCGGGAGGTGGAGTATCCCGAGAAGTCGACGTCGCCTTCCTGCTGCGAGGTGCAGAAGAACCGGCAGTTCCGCCTCCTTCCCTGTATCAGCAGGGGTTTCAGCGACCAGTCCCCGTCCTTCATGTTTGCCGTCCCCTTTTCGTACAGCTCGAGAAAGAAAAAACGCACACCGTCGTCGGCGAGCGAGAGCAGGCGGTCGGCGCGCATTCCCGGGAAGACGCGGCTCATGAACATCGCGTTCGCGGCCTCCGAGAGTATCCTCGCCATGACGTAGCGGTCCGTGTCGGCGTAGTCCGTTAGGAGGCCGACTCCCGTGTGGACGGGCGTTTCGGTATTCCAGTTGGTGAAGCCGGCCGGAGCGGGCCTGAGGAATTTCAGGTTGAACGGCGAGAGAACCCGCTCCCCGAACGCGACGTAGACGCCGCGTTCCTTTTCCCGCGCGAGGGCGAGCGCCCGCGCGAAGTTAGCCCTCGCCTCGTCGTCCCCTCCGGATCCCGCGCCCTTCGCGGCCTGTACCGTCGCGGGCGGTTCGGTTGACGCTGTGAGCACTATGGGGACGGGAGAGTCGGCGAAGAGCCAGAACACGAGCGGGGCCGTGTAGGCGAGCGTGTCCGTGCCGTGCGTAACCACGATGCCGTTCGCGGTCCCGGAGGAAATCCGTTTCGCGATGGCGTGGATGAGCGCGGCCCAGTCGGCCGGCTGGATCTCCTCGCTGAGAAGCCGTTCCGACAGCGCCGTCTCGAAGCTGATGTGTCCGTCGGCCATGTCTGGCGGCACCATGGAGCGGAGTATGTCCGCGTCGCCGGCGCTCACCTCGTCCCCGTCCCGGTTTCCCGAGATAGTCCCGCCCATGGCGATGACGTAGGTCACGCTGATGCGGAGTTCGTCCTTCAGGATCTTCTTGACCGCCATGGGGTCGGCGAGGCCTCGCGTCTTTTTCATCACGATGCCGGTGAGAAACTCGAGCGGGGCCATGTCGCCTTCCTTGAGACGGCGTACCTCCGCCTCGTTGTCCTGGATGACGCGCTCGACGATCGCCTTGAGCTCCCCTTCGTCCGTGATGAGCCGCCAGTTGTGCTTCTCCAGCAGTTCGGCGGGATCCTTGTCGGTCTCGATGACCGCCTGGATGAGGAGCTTCGCGATGTGGCTGTTGATCGACTTCGCGTTGTAGAGCTCGAGTATACGGGCGAAGCGGCGCGGGGAAAGGGGTGATTCCTGGATCGATACTCCCGCCCTGCGGAGCGCTCCGGTCACGTCGGACATGAGCCAGTGGGCGGTTTCCATGGCGGGCGCCCCGGCCGCTATCGACTGTTCGAAGAAGTCGGCGCGGGCCTTTTCGTCGCATATGAACTCGGCGCGCGCGCGCGCGATTCCGAAGGATTCGATAAGGCGGTTTTGCCGCTCGGACGGGTGCTCGATCGCGGAGGCGCGGAGTTCCGCGAGCAGGGCCGGGGGACACCGGTATTCCCCGAGCCCGGCGATCGGCTTCGCCTCGAGGGCGGAGGCAGACTCCCTGCTCTGGTGATGCTCCGTCCGGTCCTGCCTCTCGTTCCACAGCCTGCTTTCGGAGACGACGGTTCCGCCCGACGTCAGGATTTCCTCCTGGCGGTGGAGTTCCGAGTTGATCGCCTTGCGGACGAAGTTGAACGAGTTGAGGTTCCTGAGCTTGACGAAGTATCCCGGCTCGTTCGGATACTCCGCGAGGGCGACGTACGCGTTGCAGCGGATGACGCTCTCGACCGGCACGCCCTTGAGAAGCCCCATGTACTGGATGCGGCGCCTGAGCTCGGTCAGGAATATCTCCGCTTCCTCTCCGAGCTCGAATTGGGTTCCGGTCCTGATGCGGATATTCGGGGCGCCCGCCTGGGAGTAATCCATCCTGGCCTCGCCGTTGACGTGCGTGAGACGCCCGGCGTATTCCTCAAGCCGCAATTCCCCGATGGATATCCTCTTGCGCCTGCGGTGAAACTCGATATCCATGAAACCGCCCGTCGCGACGCGTACGGAGGCGCCGGACAGCCGGTACGCCTCGGGGAGCGAGGGGTTCCCCTTGGGGAGTTCCCATACGGCGGTTCCCGAGAGGGCGCAGTCGAGGGCGTGGGCGAGGGTGTAGGCGGTTCGCGCCGTATCGGGGCCGATCGCGGGGATCGCGTCGCCTTCCCGGCGGCAAACGGGGCAGGAGGCCCCGGCCTCGCCGATGCCGCAGGCGCAAAAGGCCTTTTGCTTCGCGGAAACCAGGATGCGAACCTCGAGAAACACGCGGGACTGGTACATCGATCCCCTCCTGAACCCTTTTTTTGCCTGTGAAGTATATAATTTTATCCCTGTTTATGATATACTTGAAAATTGACGCGGCTATAAAAGTAAGCCCTTAAGGAGCAATCGTGAATAAGCGTGATTTCCCCAAAGTTCACTTCTACGACCAGGACTTTGTCGATATATATGACCGCAGCTGGGCTTGGATACAGGACTACTGGATCACGCCGGACGTCAAAGGCCTGTCTCCCGAGGGATATTTTATCTACCCCGACGGTGACGAATCAATACTGAACCAGTACGAAACGATCTTTTCGTCCTTTTTTTTCGTGTACTCGAACCGGAATTACCACGCGAACCAGAGTCTCGATTTTTTCTACGAGCATCAGGAAGACTCGGGCGCGATCCGCTGGAAGTACGACCTCCTGACGGGAGACCCAGTCCTCTCGAAGGATAATCCAGAGGGAATCGGGCTCCCGCTGTTCGCCTGGGCGGAATTCAACCTCTTCCACAAGACCGCGAACAAGAAGCGCATCAAGGACGTCATGCCCGTGCTTCAGCGGTACATGACCTGGATCGACGAGACCTTCAAGAAGCCGAACGGCCTCTACAAGGTTCCCCTCGCCGCCACCACGATGACGAACTCGCCGAGAAAGAAGGCGACGTACCTCGTCGATTTCAACACCACGCTCGCCATCAACGCCCTCTACATGTCCGCCCTCGGCGACATCCTGAACGACAAGGACCTTTCGTTCCAGTACAAGCGGATGTACTTCTCGCTCAAGACGCGGATCAACTCGCTCATGTGGGACCCGGCTACGGGTTTCTACCACGATATCGACGACCACGAACGGCGCCTGCCGCAAAAGACGATCGCGGGCTTCTGGCCCCTGCTCGCCGAGATACCGAACGAGGACAAGGCCGAGAAGCTCATCTCGCACCTGCAGAACCCCAAGACCTTCGGCGTCGACCATCCCTTTCCGAGCCTTTCGGCCGACGACCCGGAATACGACGAGCGCGGCATGGGGTACCGGGGAAGCGTGTTCCCCCCGTTCACCTTCATGGTCGTGAAGGGCCTCGAAAAGTACAACCGCTGGGATCTCGCGCGCGAGTGCGCTATCCGGCACCTCTACTACGTCCTCGACGCGCTTTCGCCTAACGGCGAACACAACAAGGGCAGTCTCTGGGAGGCCTACCTTCCCGGCAAGGAAGGCCCCGCGCAGTGGCCCGGCAAGGAAGGCTTTCCCCGCAAGCAGTACCTTCCGCACGCGGGCCTCTCGACGATCGCGCTGATGATCGAGAACATCATCGGGCTTTCCATCAGCCTGCCGCGCAAGACGGTCGACTGGATCATACCGAACCTCGAGGTCATGGGCATAGAAAACCTGAGCCTCAAGCGGAATCTCATCACGATACTCTCCAACAAGAGCCAGCGCGGGTGGGAGATACACATGGAAAGCGAGAAGCTTTACTACTTCACGATCAACATCCTCGGCCAGAAGAAGAAGACCCTGCCGATCCCTTCCGGCAAGTGCTCGATGCTCATAGACAAGCTCTGACGGACGGCTGAACGTGGACGGCGGGACCCAGCCGCGGCTCGAGGCCGTAATAGAGATAGGGGCGACCGGAATCCGGTTGCTCGTGGCGGAGGTTTCCGCCGACGGTTCGTGGCGCGTGATAGACCGCGCAGAGCGCGCGCTCGCCCTCGGGCGCGACGTCTTTACCGCCGGCGTCGTATCCCGCGAGTCCCTCCTCCAGTGCCTGGCGATACTCAACCGCTACCGCGAGATGCTCGCCTCCTGGGACATACCCGACACGCAGGTTTCCGTCGTCGCCACGAGCGCCGTCCGCGAGGCGCGGAACCGGGACTCCGTGCTCGACCGCCTCGCCGTGAAGACCGGCTTTCGCGTCCGCGTCATCGACGGGCTCGAGGAAAACCGCCTTATGTACCTGGCCGTGGAGCACGCCCTTTGCCTCGCGCCGGGAAAGCCTTTCCGCGTCAACTCTATCGTCATCGACGTCGGCGGCGGCTCCACCGAGATCATGCTCCTGCAAAAGGGGAAGATGGTGGCGGCGCACAGCTTCAGGATGGGAACCGTCATCATCGAGCAGCAGGTGAAGGCGATGACCGGATCGGAAAAGGACGTCCGGCGATTTCTCGGGGACTACATCCGCACGATGGCGGAGAACCTCAACAACGAACTGAGGCTCGACGTCGTCAAGCAGCTTATCGCCATCGGCAGCGACGCCCGCCTCGTCGCGCGGAGCGTCGGCACGCAGGTGACGGATTTGCTCGCTTCCATAGACAGAAAGGCCTTCATCGCGTTCGTGGACCGCGTTTCCGGTTACGGCGTCGAGGAGATCGTGCATCATTTCCGCATCGCCTACGGCGAGGCCGAGTCGCTCGTTCCGGGGCTTCTCGCCTACCGGTATTTCCTCGAACTCACGGCCGCGGACACCGTGCTCGTGCCCTACCTTTCCATACGCGAGGGCGTGATCATCTCCCGGCTCGCCGGTCCCGACCAGCTCGTACGCGAGGAATTCTACACCCAGGTAGTCGCCTCCGCGACGAGCCTCGGAAAGAAGTTTCATTACGACGAGGCGCATTCGCTGTACGTCGCGCGCGTAGCCCTGCGCCTTTTCGACTGTCTCGAAGGCGAGCTCTCGCTCGACCGCCACGCGCGCCTCCTCCTTGAAAGCGCCGCGATCCTCCACGACGTCGGGTCCTTCATCCGGGCGAGCGACCATCACCTGCACAGCCAGTACATCATCTCGCACTCGGACATCTTCGGTCTCAACAAGGACGACATGAACGTCGTGTCGAACGTCGTGCGCTACCACCGGGCGGAGGTGCCGAGTTCGGCGCATACCGCGTACGCCATGCTCCCGCGCGCCGACCGCACGATGGTGCTCAAGCTCGCCTCGCTCCTGCGGATCGCCGACGCGCTCGACCGGGGCCACTCCCAGCACATCGCGGACTTCACCATAGAGCTCACGAAGGACACGCTGCTCCTGCGCGCGGTCGGAACGCACGATATTACCCTCGAGCGGATCGCGCTCGAGGAAAAGGCGGACCTCTTCGAGGACGTGTTCGGGTATAAGCTGACCATGGTATAATGGGAATATGAGGCGGAAGTCATGAAAAAAGTCGAGAACCGGTATTTCAGCAGGGAACTTTCGTGGGTCGAATTCAACGCCCGCGTGCTCGACGAGGCAAGACAGCCTTCCGTTCCGCTTCTCGAACGGCTGCGGTTCCTCACGATCGTCTCCTCGAACTTCGACGAGTTCTTCATGGTTCGCGTCGCCGCCCTCAAGGCACAGTGCGCGCGCGATCCCGAGGCCCGCGACGCCTCGGGACTCTGCCCGCGCGAACAGCTCGAGCTCCTGTCCTCGCGCGTCCACGAGCTCGTCAAGATCCAGTACGACTGCCTGCTCGGCGACATACTGCCCGGCCTCGCCGCCGAGGGCGTGCGCTACGTCCGCCCCGCCGAGTACGTACCGCACCAGATCCGGTTTCTCGAGGGCTTTTTCCTGAACGACGTATTCCCCCTCCTGACGCCGCTTCGCGCGAGCGTGACGGGGGCCTTGCCGAGCATCGGCAACCTCAGACTGCACGCCGCCTTCCTGCTGCGCCCGTCCATTGCGCCGCAAACCGGGCCGCTCGCCGGATTCATGGAGGCGGTATCGGGCGTCGCCGTCGCTTCCGTGCCGGCCGCGGACGCGTCCGCCGAGTCGGTTTCCGGCGTCGTTCCGGACGACTCCATGGCCATCGTCCAGATACCGACGAGCATACCGCGCGTCGTATGGCTGCCCGACGAGGCCGGCGAGCGAAGGTTTACCCTCATCGACGACGTCGTCCTCACCTTCGGGCAGCGCCTGTTTCCCGGCTACTCGGTCGCGGAAAGCATGCTTTTCAAGGTGACGCGTGACGCCGACCGGCCCGTCGACGAGGACCGCGACGGAGACTTCATCGCGGCGATAGAGGAGGTGCTCGCGGCCCGCCTTTCTTCCCTGCCGGTCAGGCTCATCGCGACCGGGGGGTGTCCTTCGATTCTCTCCTTCCTCCGGTCAAGCATGGGCCTCGACGACGGCGACGTCTACCCCGTCCCCGGCCCGATGGACTTGCCGACTCTCCTCGAGCTCGTGGCGATCGACGGCCTCGACCGCCTGCGTAACCCGCCCTGGAAGAACTTCTGGCCCGTCGACTTCCCCGAGGAGGGCCCGTTCTGGGACGAGCTCAAGCGCACGGACCTTTTCCTTCACGTGCCCTACCACTCTTGGGAGCCGGTCCTCCGCTTCCTGAACGACGCCGCCGACGACCCAGAGGTGCTCGCGATCAAGATGACGCTCTACCGTACGAGCGGCGACTCTCCCGTCATCAGGGCGCTCGAGCGCGCGGCTCGTTCCGGAAAGCACGTTACCGTGTTCGTAGAGCTCAAGGCGCGCTTCGACGAGGAGAGGAACATCTCGTGGGCGCACCGCCTCGAGGAGGTCGGCGTCATCGTCGTGTACGGCATCGCGCGGCTGAAGGTCCACGCGAAGGTCCTGCTCGTGGTGCGCCGGGAGGACGACGGCGTGCGGCGCTACGCGCATCTTTCGACCGGGAACTACAACGACAGGACCGCTCGCTTCTACTCGGACATGTCGGTTTTCACGGCGAACCGCGAGATCGCGAACGACGCCACGCTTTTTTTCAACATGATATCGGGCTACTCGGCGATAGTCGGCATGAAACGGCTCGCTATGGCGCCGATCGAGATAAAGCCGAGGCTTCTTTCGCTCATCGACCGGGAGATCGAGAAGTCGTCCGCCGAGCGCCCGGGCCTCATCATGGCGAAGGTGAACAGTCTCGCCGATTTCGAGATGATCGACGCCCTCTACAATGCGAGCCGCGCCGGCGTCCGGGTGATGCTGAACGTCCGCGGTGTGTGCATGCTCGTGCCGGGCGTCCGGGGCATGAGCGAGAACGTCTCGGTGGTGAGCGTGATAGACCGTTTCCTCGAGCACTCGCGGGTGTTCTGGTTCCGTAACGGGGGCGCCGAGGAGGCGTACCTCTCGAGCGCGGACTGGATGTCGCGCAATCTCGACCGTCGCGTCGAGCTCATGTTCCCGGTCTTGCAGGACAGCATACGCAAGACGATCGGCGGGATCCTGCAGACGTACTTCGCCGACAACGTGAACTCGCATCGGCTGAAAAGCGACGGCGCGTGGACGCGATCTCGCCCGGCGCGTGACGAAAAGCCCGTCCGCGCTCAGGAAACCCTGTACCTCGCGGAAAAGCGACGCGTCGAGCTTCACGAAAAGGAACCCAGGAGGGAGTTTATCGTTCGGCGGAATTGATGATTTCGTAGATGCGGTCGAGGTCGTCGCGAGAGAAGTACGCGATCTCGATCGTGCCGCGCTCGAGGCCGCCCCTGACCGTGACCTTCGTTCCGAGCGCGTCGATGAATTTCTGCTCGAGCCCGCGCGTTTCCATGTCCCGGAAGGCGTCCGTTTTCTTCGCTTTTTTCTGGCGCTCGTCGGAGGCGTCGCCCGCCCGGCTTCCGCCGTTCAGTTCCCCGGCGATCCGCTCGGCGTCCCGTACCGAAAGCCCGTTGCCCACGATGCGCTCGAAAAGGATCCGCTGGTCGGCGGGATTGAGCACCGAGAGTATCGCGCGCGCGTGCCCGGCCGTTATCTGGCCCGACGCGAGCGAGGAGCGCATGTCTTCCGGCAGCTTCAGCAGGCGGAGGGCGTTCGCGACGGTCGAGCGGTTCTTGCCGACCCGGCGCGCGGCCTCCTCCTGGCCGAGGTTTCCCAGCTCCATGAGACGGTGGTACGCCTCGGCTTCCTCTACGGGGTTGAGGTTCTCGCGCTGAATGTTTTCAATGAGAGCGACTTCGAGCTTGCGCTCGTCGGAGAATTTCTTGACGATGACGGGAACGGTCGCGAGTCCGGCAAGACGGGCCGCGCGCGTCCGGCGCTCGCCCGCGATGATGTAATAGACGCCTTCCCCCGCTTCCTCGACGATGATCGGCTGGATGATGCCGTGTTCGCGTATCGAGTCGGCGAGTTCCTGGAGCGCCGCCTCGTCGAATTCGCGTCGCGGCTGATGGGGATTCGGCTTGAGGAGCGCGGGGTTGACGAAGAGCTCGGATCCCGCGCCCGCCCGATCGCCGCCCGCCCGGGCGTTGCCGGAAGCCGCGTTTCCCGCGCTCTCGTCGCGCGATTCCGTTTCCTCGAGAAGCGCGCCCAAACCCCGTCCCAGTCCTGTCATTTTAGCCACGCTCGAGCACCTCTTTGGCGAGTTTTTCGTAACTGCGAGCCCCGACGCAGAGGGCGTCGTACTTGCAGATGGGAAGGCCGTGGGACGGCGCCTCGGAAAGCCTGACGTTGCGCGGGATTATCGTGCGGAAGACCCGGTCCTTGAAATACGAGGTTACCTGCTGTACGACGTCCTGCGCGAGACGGGTGCGCGAGTCGAACATCGTGAAGAATATCCCGCCGATCGCGAGCTCGGGGTTGAGCGTTTTCTGGACGCGCTTGACGGTTTGCAGGAGCAGCGTGAGTCCCTCGAGGGCGAAGTATTCGCATTGCAGCGGTATGAGTACCTCGTCGGCCGCGACGAGGCCGTTGAGGGTGAGGATGCCGAGCGAGGGAGGGCAGTCGACGAGGATAAAGTCGAATTGATCCTTGACGGGAGCGAGCGCCTCCTTGAGGAAGTACTCGCGTTTTTGCTGGTCGACGAGCTCTATGGCGGCGCCCGAGAGGTCTATCGAGGCGGGGATGACGGAAAGCCCGGGGATGGCCGATTCGCGGATGACGGCCTTGGCCGACGAGGATCCCGCGAGGAGGTCGTAGACGGTCGGTTTTTCCCGATCGACCCCGACGCCGCTTGTCATGTTTCCCTGCGAGTCGAAGTCGACCAGGAGGGTCTTCTTTCCCGCGAGGGCGAGGTAGGCACCTATGTTGATGGCCGACGTCGTCTTGCCTACGCCGCCTTTCTGGTTTACGAAAACAAAGGTTTTACCCATGATGGGCCAGTATAGCCGATATTTCCGCTTTGAGGAAGTCCGGGCGCGGCGGGCCCCGTTTGCCGGGAACCCGCGGTATGCTCGCCGGTTACCGTCCTCCGAACGGCAAGGGGTTATAGTCGACGTCCCTGTCGAACGTGTCGCGGCCCTCGGCCTTTTTCGCGTATCCGACCGCGAAATAGGTCAGGGGCGTAAAGGCCGCCTCGATAACCGTCTTGAAGAGGTAGTTCGACGCGAACATGAGCGCGAGGACGCCCGCGGGGTAGAGTCCGGCGAAGGCGATCGTCACGAAGAGGGCGGAGTCGAGGGCTTGCCCCACGATGGTGGACCCGATGGTGCGCATCCACAGGCGCCTGCCGTTCATCGCGACCTTCATCTTCGAGAGGACGACCGAGTTCGACCATTCCCCGATAAAGTACGCGACGACGCTCGCGAGCGCGATGCGCGGCAGCTGCATCAGGACGTTCTCGAAGTCCCGCTGGAAGGGCCAACTTTCGTCGGCCGGAAGGGAGCCTACGAGCCAGATGTTGAGCGACATCAGAAGGAGGGTGAAAAATCCCGTCCAGATCACCTTTCTCGACTCGCGGTAGCCGTATACCTCGGCCAACAAGTCCCCGAAGATGTAGGAAAGCGGGAAGAGAAGGGTACCCCCGTCGAATACGAAGGGTCCGAGGCGGACCATTTTCGACGCGAGGACGTTCGAGAGAATCAGAACCCCGACAAAGAGTCCGGTCAAGACCGGCAAGAAACGGGTTCCGGAGAAAGCGGTTTCTTCGTACCGGCGGGAGGGGCTTTGGCCGCCTCCGGTAGAGTTGCGGTGTGTTTTCATGCGGGGGATACTATAGCAATGCTCCCGCTTGCGCAATCGACGTCGCCCGTTGGGGACAAAAAGACCGCCCCGCAAGGGCGGTCCGGTTTCGACCGTAAAGGCGTTCGGCCTTACGCTGACTTGATCGCGATTTGCCGGGGTTGGCTTTCGGGCTTGCGCGGGATCGTGATCGACAGTACGCCGTTTTTAAAGTTCGCCTCCACCTTCTCGGGATTGATGTCCTGCGGGAGGGTGAACCTCCGGGAGAAGGTCGACGACCGTCGTTCCCTGATCAGGTATTCCGCTTCGTCTTCCTTTTTCTTGTCCTCGCGCTCCGCTTCCTGTACCGAGGAAATGGAAAGCACGCGATCCTTGAGATTGATTTCCACGTCCTTCTCGGAAAGGCCGGGAAGGTCCATGTCCATCACGTAGGCCTCCGCGGTTTCGCGCACGTCCACGCGCGGGGCGGTGAGGGCGGCTCCGGTTACGGGCGCGAAAAGTCCCAGTCCGCGGTCAAAGGCGTCGAAGACGTCATTGGTAAAGGACGGGTTGAAGATACTCAGTGCGTTCATGGTATGCCTCCATGGTTGGTGGTTTTTGTTCTCCTCCACACAGGAGGGGGATCGTCCGGATTATCCGGAACGGAATCCATCTATGTATAAGCAAGATGCGTGCCAACTTATCTGTGACATGACATGATGACTGTATGTTATTGTATAATAAAGAAATATAGGTTTTTCTGGTGGCGTGTACTCGGCACTGTCGATTGAAGGTACGGTATATTGGGGGCCATTTTGCGTTAGTAGGATCATTTCACCCCATTTAATAGTGTCAAAAAGATACAATTCAGGCACCGCAGGGCTTGCCGCGTGTTCCCCCGCGCAAGCGGTCATGCCTTGGGCAGCTTAAGTAAAACATGCTATAGTTTTACGGATGAAGGATACCGTCGAAGACAAGCTCGTGCGTTTTTTGAAGACTTGTCTTGAGCCGTTTACCATACCGTTCGCCCTCAAGGGAATCGAAGAACCCGTCACCTCGCGTACCGTCGGCGATCTCGTCTCGTTCCTGCGGTATCATCACCTCGCCTTTCCCTGTTCCGCCGACGCGGGAGAATTCGAGGGAGAATGGATATCCCGCGCGGGGCTCTTTACCGGCAAGCCGGTGGTGCTGCGCATGACGCCGAGCGAGACGGCGGGCGGTTACATGATACCGGGGTCGCGGCTCGTTCCCTTCGTGAATCCCGCCTTGCTTCCGCACGAGCTTTCCTTCACCTTCCGCGGCGAGGCCCTCGGGCGTTTTATCGCCGAGGTCGGTCCCGATGACGTGTACCCCCTCTATCAGTTGTTCGGCGAGGAGTACGCTTATCAGTACCTCTCCCTCGACAACCCGGAAAACGAGGAGCGGTTCGCGGATCCCGACGACGATTTTCCGGAGTCCTTTCCCTTGTCCGTCGTCGACATGAAGCGCGTATACTGGGATTCCGGGTACAAGGCGGGCGACATGCTCGTCGCGCGCGTCGTCGATTGGGATACGGGCGCCGTTGACCTCGACGTGCTTCCCGCCGCCGGCGTGGACGCCGCGCTCCGCGCGCGGTGGATGGGCGACTTCGAGGAATTTCTCGCGTCGTCCTTCGAGCTGCACGGACCGGGCGCGAGCATCGACGAACAGCTCGCCTACGCGTGGTTTATCGGCCGGGAGCGGCTCTTCACGACCCACGCCGCCCCCGTGCGGGATTTTCTGCAGTGGACGTCCCGTATCGGCATAGAGCCGTACGGGGTCGAGACGCGGCTGTGGCTTCGCGACACGCCCATCCCGGCGCAGGGAACCTGGAACATGTCGGTCGTCGCGACTCCCGAGACGCTCGCCGAGGAATCCTTCATGCATCTGGGCCTTCCGGTTTCGTCGTACGTGCTCGACGCTTACGTGCTCGACGCCCTGTACCGCAAGGAGACCTCGCTCGAGCCCGTTCTCTCGCGCCTCGTGCCCGTCCGCGGCGGCGGCTCGGCGTTCTGCTTTCCCGTCATCGAACGGGCGATAGCCGCGAGTTTCCGCTACTTTCTCGAGGAATACAACTGGTTCGCCGACCATGACGCGGCCGTATTGCGCAACCGGTTCGTCGTATTGCACGAGGCCCTCGTGCGGTTCGTCCTGCATCTCCAGGAACTACGCTTCACGCCGGAGCAGATCCCGGAGCAGGGATCGGTCGTGCTCGGGCAGATCATCGCGCACGCGGTGTCCGCGCTCGAGACGCTTTCCCTGCCCGGCGACGCCGAGGGGGAGATGGAGTCCTTGTGGGCCTCGCTCGAGGGGATGGAAGACAGTTTTTTCGACGTAAAGACGGCGATTCAGGAGTCCCTGCCCGAGATGTTGCGGGGCAGGTTCTCGATCCTGGGCGACGGGGAGGATTCCGATGAGTGACGGCGACAGGCTTTCCGGGCTGATTCGTTCGGGCGGCGTGTATTACAATGTCGGCGGGAACGTTCCCGAGGAGGTGTTCGCCGAGCTCGTCGCGCGGATAGACGTCGCGCCCGGGCTCGAGCGCGGCGCGCTCCTTTCCGGCCTCGTCGAGCGCGAACGGCTCATGACGACATCCGTCGGGCACGGAATAGCCCTTCCCCATCCGCGCACGCCCCTCGTCTCGCGCGCCGAGGACGAGCGCATTTTCGTCTGCTATCTCGACAAGGCGGTCAATTTCGACGCCATGGACGGGACTCCGGTGTACGCCCTCTTCGTGATCCTGAGCGCGGACCCGAAAAGCCACCTCGGCATACTGTCGCGCCTTTCCTGGCTTTTCCAGCAGGAGGGATTCCGCGAGGTCTTGAGGAAAAAGCCTGATTCCGCGGAACTCGCGAACGTGATACAAAGATACTATTCGTAAGGAGACATCGCATGAAGAAAGAACTGGACGCCGTCGCCCTGTCGGTACGGAGCCTCTCGATGGACGCCATCCAGAAGGCAAATTCGGGTCATCCCGGCCTCCCTCTCGGAACCGCCGAACTCGCCGCGGCGCTCTACGGAAAGATACTCAAGCATAACCCCGCGAATCCCTCCTGGAAGGATCGCGACCGTTTCGTGCTTTCGGCCGGACACGGATCGATGTTCCTGTACTCGATCCTGCACCTTTCGGGCTACAACGTGACGCTCGACGACGTGCGGAATTTCCGCCAGATCGGCTCGCGCTGTCCCGGACATCCCGAATACGGATACACGGACGGCGTCGAGACGACCACCGGCCCGCTCGGGCAGGGCGTGTCGACCGCCGTCGGCATGGCGATCGCCGAGTCGATGCTCGCCGCGCGCTTCAACACCGCGGACGCGACGATCGTGGACCATTACACCTACGCCCTCGTCGGCGAGGGATGCCTGATGGAGGGCGTCGCCTCGGAGGCCTCGAGCCTGGCGGGCCACATGAAACTCGGAAAGCTCGTCGTCTTTTACGACGAAAACCGCATCTGTATCGACGGGCCGACGTCCATGACCCTCACCGAGGACATCGGCGCCCGCTACGCCGCCTACGGCTGGCAGGTTCTTTCGGGCGACATGTACGACTACGACGGGATCGAGTCCCTCGTCGCCGAGGCGAAGGCCGACGACAGGCCCACCCTCATCATGCTGAAATCGGTCATCGGCAAGGGCGCCGCTTCCGTAGCCGGAACGGCGAAGGCGCACGGCGCGCCGATCGGGGCCGAGGGAGTGGCCGCCGCGAAGAAGGACCTCGGGCTCGATCCCGCCAAGGACTTCCAGATCGACCCGCTCGCCCTCGAGTTCTTCGCGGCCCGCCGCCGGGAACTCGCCGCGGCCGAGGCCGAATGGAACGAGCGCTTCGCCGAGTGGTCAAAAAAGAATCCCGCACTTCGCGCCGAATGGGACTCGGGCTTCGTCCCCGGCGGCGTCGACGCGAAGCGTCTCGCTTCCGCGGCGCTTCCCGCCTTCAAGGTCGGCGACAGCCAGGCCACGCGCAACGCCTCGGGTACCGCGCTCAACGCCTTCGCGAAGGTCCTGCCGAACCTCGTCGGCGGATCGGCCGATCTCCAGGGCCCGAACGTCGTCGGCATCAAGGACGCCAAGGCCTACGGCCCCGCCGCCCGCGACGGACGCTACCTGCACTTCGGCGTGCGCGAGTTCGCCATGGCCGCCGTCACGAACGGCATCCAGGTACACGGCGGTCTCCGCGCCTTCTGCGCCACCTTCCTCGTGTTCGCCGACTATCTCAGGCCCGCGCTCCGCCTTTCGGCCCTCATGAAGCTCCCCGCGATCTACGTGCTAACGCACGACTCGATCTACCTCGGAGAGGACGGCCCGACCCACCAGCCGGTCGAGACCCTCGCCTCGCTCAGGATCATCCCCAACGTCCGCGTGCTCCGTCCCGCCGACGCCGAGGAAACCGTGGAGGCCTGGCGCATGGCCCTCGCGCGTACCGACGGCCCGACCTGCCTCGCGCTTTCGCGGCAGAACCTCGCGGTTTTCGAGAAGGACGACCCTGACTGGAGGCATACGATCGACTGCGGCGCCTACGTCGCGCGGAAGGGCGGCGAGAAGCCCGACGTCACGGTACTCGCAACCGGCTCCGAGGTGAACCTCGCGCTCGAGGCGGCCTCGCTCGTAAAGGGCAAGACCGTGCGCGTCGTGTCCGTGGTGGCGAAGGAACTCTTCGAGGCGCAGGACGCCGTCATTCAAAAGGCTATCGTCGGGGACGGTTCCCGCGTCGTGTCCTGCGAGGCCGGCGTCGCCGCCGGTTGGGAACGATGGACCTCGTGCGGCAAGGACAACTTCTCGATCAACCGCTTCGGCGAGTCGGGACCCGCGGGCAAGGTGGCGGAGCACCTCGGCTT
>JAEWMY010000005.1 GCA_023393015.1 Spirochaetota bacterium | reverse complement strand
CGGGCGGAAGGATGAAATCGCCCCCCGATCCTGATGAACAGGCGAATAACGCCGCAAGGGTTAATGCCAGTATCACCGTTACGGAACACATTGTCGCGTACTTTTTCATATGCGCGTCCTTTTACTTACTTGATACCGCTCAGTGTATACCGGGTTTCGGGCGGGGAAGGAAATTTTCTGACTATAATGGACGAGGAAGAAGGAGAAAGGCTCATAAATGGCTGCCAGTAATCTCGTTCCGCCGTATAAACTCCTTGCGTAAAGCCATCGTCCATAAAAGATGGACGGACGCTTCACGCCGGGGGAAACAAATCCATAACCTGTAAGCATACATAAGCATGCATAACTAATGTATTGACAATGCATATCCGGAATACTATTGTTATGCATAGGAGGACTTTGATATGAGAACTACTCTTGATTTGCCCGAAACACTCATTGATGAGGCGCTTGCCCTAACGCATATTCAGACCAAAACCGATTTGATCAAAACCGCGCTTGTAAATTTGATCCAGAAAGAAAAAATCAAGGATATTAAAAAATACTATGGGAAAATAGATCTGGACATAGACCTTAATGCATCAAGGAAACGGTGAAATGGTTTTAGTAGATTCATCGGTGTGGATTGAATATTTCAAGGGGAACGGTAAAACAATCGCGTTGAATGCCTTGCTTGATGTTAATACGGTTTGCCTGAATGATCTGATTCTTTCCGAATTATTGCCTTCGATTAATTTTAAAAAAGAAAAGGTATTAAAGGAATTACTCCTTGCAATAACAAAAATACCATTGACTATCAATTGGGATGAAATAATCACTATGCAGACTAAGAACCTTAAAAACGGACTAAACAAGGTTGGAATTGCTGATCTCATTATTGCACAAACCGTTATGGAAAATAATCTGGAATTGTTTACACTGGATAAGCATTTTGAGATTATGAGTTCTTTACATGGTTTTCGCTTGTTTCCTGGCAATTAAAAAACCGTTCCGAAAAGCCCAGGTACACTACGGCACAGAAACCGGCTTCTTGCCGTTGCTTCCTTCCGGATCTGGCGGGGTTGGGAAGCGGTTCCTTGCATAGGACCTGGGCTATTCGGAACGGTCGGTAATGTTGGAGAGAGGGATTCGCCCCTTCGGGGCCGCCTACGCCCCCTCTCCCCTCGCATTCGCTCGGCGGGGGCTCCGGTTCGAATCCCCAGATTACGTCCTAAACGAACGCATTCATCGCCGTACTGTTTTCACAGTTCATAATAGCAATCCGGAGAGAGAGGGATTCGAACCCTCGGTACTCTTTCGAGCACACACGCCTTCCAAGCGTGCACCTTCGACCACTCGGACATCTCTCCAAAAAACATGACACGGAGAGAGGGGGATTCGCCCTTCGGGCCGCCTCCGCTCCCCTTGAACCTCGCATTCGCTCGGCGGGGAGCTCCGGATCGAATCCCCCCGATCAAATGCTTCTTAAAGAACCGCCGTTAGTACAAGGCTTTCGGGGGCTCCATGAGATACGGAGAGAGGGGGATTCGAACCCCCGATACCTTGCGGTATAACGGTTTTCGAGACCGCCCGATTCAGCCGCTCTCGCATCTCTCCATACGGTACGCCTTCGCGCCCGCGTTAAAAAAAGGCCGTCCCGGAAGACGGCCTATATGAGACTAAGTGGGTTCGAACCACCGGCCTTCAGATCCGCAATCTGACGCTCTATCCAGCTGAGCTATAGTCTCAAGATAATCCGGAGCAGGGGGATTCGGTTTTCGCCTCGGACATCCTGTCCTCGACTCAAACCCGCCTGCGCCTTCTGACGGCGGCATCAGCCGCCTTTTCTTCCCTATCGGTCAGCGAAGGCTCCGGTTCGAATCCCCGGTTCCATCGTCCTCCTTTCGGAGTTCCGATACGAAAGTACAACAGCGTTACCGCAATCGTTACGGAGCAGGGGGGATTCGAACCCCCGGTACCCTTTTGGGGCACAACTCCTTAGCAGGGAGCCCGATTCGGCCTCTCTCGCACCGCTCCAAAGGTCACACGTTCCGAAGTCAGCGTCCCGCAACCGGTTTGTCGCCGGAGCAGGGGGGATTCGAACCCCCGGTACCTTTCGGCACAACGGTTTTCAAGACCGCCTCCTTAAACCGCTCGGACACCGCTCCAAAAAATGTTCCTAAGATTACAGCACGACCCCTTGCACTGTCAAGATGGCACTGGCTATACTGCCCGCTATGGCACATTGCGTAGTTACCACCGCCGAAGAGATCCTGGACAGGGAATTTCCGGTCCTCGACAAGGGATTCGTGAGACTCGTCGACTACATGGGCGGGGATTCCCGCATCGTACAGGCCGCCCGCGTCTCCTACGGGGAGGGAACCAAGACCGTCCGCGAGGACGGGGCCCTCATCGACTACCTCCTCCGCCACGAGCACACCTCCCCCTTCGAGCAGGTGGTCCTCACCTTTCACGTGAAACTCCCGATCTTCGTCGCCCGCCAGTGGATCCGCCACCGGACGGCGCGCGTCAACGAGATATCCGGCCGTTATTCCATCATGAAGGACGAGTGCTACGTGCCGGAAGCCAAGGACGTCGCGTACCAGAGCGACGACAACAAGCAGGGCCGCTCGCCCGATCCCGTTCCCGCCGACGTCTCGGCCGAAGTGCGCGAGGCGCTTGCCAACCAACAGGCCGCCGCCTTCTCGGGATACGGCAAACTCATCGAGAAGAACATCGCGCGCGAACTCGCGCGGATCAACCTTCCCCTCTCCACCTATACCGAATGGTACTGGCAGATCGACCTGCACAACCTCTTCCGCTTCCTCAGGCTCCGCTGCGACTCCCACGCGCAAAAGGAAATCCGCGACTACGCGAACGCCATGCTCGACATATGCCGTCGCGTCGCCCCGCTCGCCACGGCCTCCTTCGAGCGACACCAGATCAGCGCCGTGTCCTTCTCGGGCGAGGAGATGACGGCGCTCAAGAACCTGCTCGCGGGCAAACCCGCGGATCTTTCGGGAAAGAGTCTCGAACGCTTCGAGGAAAAACTGAGGACGGGCCGCCAGCTGTAGTCCGCCGGACGCAGTCCGCGCTCCCCGAGCCGTCAGCCCTGGGATCTCGCCTTGAGGTGCCGCTGGAAAATCGCGTCGACGTCGGTCATCGCCCGCACCCCGAAGGCCGGGACGGAACTTCCGGGCTCGATCACCCGATAGAGGTGCTCGGGATTGTCGCGATACGCGTAACTCGTCTTGTCGTTTACCCACCAGTCAAGCACGTTGAGTATCGAAAGCGTGTACCGGATCAGGAACGCGTTCGTCCGCGCGCGCGAATGCCTGCCGCCGCAAATCGCGTCGAGCCGTCGCGAAAGCGCGTTCGGAATGTCGAATTTGTACGGACCCCACGGATTGAGCACGCCGGGAACGAACCCGTCGGGATTGAGCTCGCTCCCGGGCGGCGCCGCCTCGATCTCCTCGTTGTACCGCGACAGCATGCGCGCGAGGCGCGCGACGCGCGTGTAAAACGGCGGAAAGCGCTCGTCCTTCGGCCCGCGCGTCGTCCCGTACATCCGGATGTCGAAGTACGGCAGGAACATCGCCTTTATCAGCGTATACATATTGGAAAGGAGCTTCCGGCCGTAGGGCGTCTTGTGGAAATCGGGCTGGGTGTAAATTTGATGCGTATAGGACTTGAGCTCCACGGAAAAGCTCTTGTCGAAGATGGTCTCCTGATACCGGATCCAGTCCTCGAGGATGCGGTAGATATCCTCGAAGTCGTCCCTCGCCGATAACGCCTGAAGGGGCTCGAACTTGATGAGCCTGAGACCCTGAAAGAGTTCCTCGAGTATCCAGAAAAGGATCATCATGTGATGAAGGGGATTGTCGGGCGCGAGCTGCGTGAAGCCGTCCTGGAACTGCAGCATCGACTGGAAATACGGGCACATGTCCGGCAGGCTCTCGAGCTTGTCCCACCCGGCCTCCGGAAACAGGGTTTCGAGCACCGCGAGGCCTTCCCGGACCTCCTCGGGAATCTCGTCCTCTTCCGCTTCGACCTGCGCCTCGGGGGGAGACGCGGGCTCGCCGTCGACGTCCTCGTCGGAAATCGCCGCGTCTTTGAGAAAGATGACGTCGCCCGGCTCGAGGCCGAGCCAGGCGAGGAGCCGCGACCCGTTCGAGAAAAAAAGTTGCGTCTGGCTCAGCATCTGCGGCGACGTCATTCGCAGGAGGAGCGGGTAGAGACCCTCGGTCATCTGCTCCAGAACGTAGCGCCACTCGGCGATGGCGCTCGCCGTATACTCCTTGAGCGCGGAAGGATCCTGCGGAACGAGCTCCCGCAGTATGTGCGCGTGGACGGCCCGGTACACGCGCGCGATCCCCTGCGGGCCCAGGTAATAGACGCGAAGGACGCTCCGGTACAAAAGCCGCGCGAAGGGCACGAGGTCGCGCACGGAAACCTCGCCGGACCGCGACTGCAGCTGCATCAGGAGCGTGCCGAGCTGCCGAATGTCCATCGTGGTAACGATCGTCATGACCCGGTGGGCAAGGGGTTCGTGCGCCGCGAATTTCTCGTAGAACCCCCGGTTGTCCTCGAACGGGAGCATCCGCTTCGTCGAGGCGACGCATCGCTGGACGTGGCCGAGGTAGTCGTTCAGGGTATAGAGCACGAATTCCTTGCTGACCCGATCCGTCCTGTCGGCGCGTAGGAACCCGCCGCTTTGCCTGATGCGATACTTCTTGTCGGCCATAAGCTGGTTCATCGCGTCCAGTTCGCCGTCCGGAACGATGGGCAAGCTGCTCGAAAGCTCTACGCGTACGTCGTCCATGTACTTTCCTTAAATACGAAGCAGGATTTTTTTTCCGATTCCCGGATAGCCCTTGAGGACGATCCGCTCCCCGTCCCCGGTCAGCAAAACGCCGTCGAAGGCCCCGTACACCGTATGGTAATCGGTCCGTACGACGAAGGCGCTCAGGCGGCGCGAGCTGTCCGAAACCGGGGTAAACACCAGGTCAACCATGCTCTCGGTATCCTGGACGATCCAGTTGCCGGTCACGCCGTACGGGCGCGTGATCCGCACCGGGGGCATCGGCCAGGCCCGCCCGTCGACGAACAGGACGTTGTCGTTGTACCGGTCGTCCTCCCTGTTTACCGAATTGCCGAGCTGAAAGGAGACTATCTTGCCGCCGACGCGACCGAGGCCGATCACCATGCTCATCTTGGTACGGAGCGAGAAATACGCCTTCCGTACGTCGAAATAACCGACGCCGTCGGCCTCGTCGATGGGATGATCCTCGAAGCCCGTGCCGATCCAGCCGTGCAGGGGCGCGGTAACCTGATACGACGCGAGGCAGCGGCGCCTGACGCGATACGGCAAAACCGAGGAAAGATCCCCGGCGCCGGGAGAGGCGAGGTTCATCTCGAAGCGTCCCTCGCAGGGCGGGCGGGCGGAAGAGCCCAGAAAGTCGAAGTCCGCGTGTATGAGCCGCCGCTGGAGCCGCGCGTGAATCCGCGTATACCGTCTCCGGGACCGGCAGGCGGTAACGCTGTTGCCGAACTCCGGCGGAATCTTCATGAACCCCGGCGGTATGATGCGGCGGTACGCGATACGGTGTTTGGTCTGGCGGTTCCACAGGGTCGTCTCCATGAAGGAAAAATACCCGGCGTCGAAAAGCTCGATCTCGCCGATGTTGTGCCCGTCGCAAAAGAGGAAGCGCATGATGCCCATTACCCTTCGGTCGGTGATAAACGAGGGCACGGGCAGGTCCCCGAACGGCCGCCTCATGCCGCGAATGTCAAACCGGGCAAAGGGTCCGCTGTACGAACCGAAAGCGGGCTTGCCGGCGACGATCGGGCTGGGTGGCGCGACGGAAATCTCTCTCGTATACAAAAGGTACCTCGGAAAGGCAGTATACCATCGTTTGCGCTTGCAGAACAGCCGCAATCGGACTATCCTCGTCCAATGAGCATATCCTTCTACTCGCTGGGCGCCGCCGAAGAGGTCACCGGATCCAAGCACGCGCTCGAAATCGACGGCAGGGTCGTCCTGATAGACTGCGGCGCCTTTCAGGGGCGGCGCGCCGAGGCCGATCGAAAGAACCGTCAGTTCGACGTACCCGCCGACAAGCTCGAGGCGGTCGTTCTGACGCACGCGCATTACGACCATTCGGGCCTCCTCCCCCTGCTCGGCCTCAACGGCTATACCGGGAACATCTACGCGACGCCCGCGACGCGGGACCTCGCCAACCTCATCATGATGGACTCGGCGCGCATCCAGGCGCGTGACGCCGAATTCCTGGCCAAGCGGGCGGCGAGGAAGGGCGAGACCTTCGACTGGAAACCCCTGTTCACCGAGGCGGACGCCATCGCGACGACTAACCAGATCGTGACCGTGTCCTACAACAGACCCGTCTGGATAGCGCCGAACGTGAAACTCGAGTTTTTCGACGCGGGGCACATCCTCGGTTCCTCCATGGCGCTTCTCACCGCGACCGACGCCGAGGGAACCACCGTCCGGATCGCCTACACCGGCGACCTCGGCCGAAAGGGAAAGCCGATCATCCGGGACCCCGCCCTCCTCCCTCCCGTCGACTACATGATACTCGAAAGCACGTACGGCGACCGGCTCCACGAGAGCGCGGACGACGCCCTCGCCATGCTCGCTGAGGTCGCGAACAGGGCGGTAAAGACCAACGGCAAGATCATCATCCCCGCCTTCGCCATCGAGCGCACGCAGGAACTCGTCTATTATTTCCATACGCTCGTAGACAGGAAGGTCGTTCCGGAAATTCCGATATACGTCGACTCCCCGATGGCGGTGAACGCGACGAGCATCTTCCAGGTTCATCCGGAGTGCTACGACCAGGACACGCACGAGGCCTTCATCAAGCACCACAAGAATCCCTTCGGTTTCAACAAGCTCCGGTTCGTCACGAGCGTCGAGGAATCCAAGTCCCTCAACGACATGCCGGGTCCCATGATCATCATCAGCGCGGACGGCATGTGCGAGGCGGGCCGAATCCTCCACCACCTCGCGAACAACGTCGGCGACCCCAAGAACCAGCTCCTGCTCGTCGGGTACATGGCGGAGCACACCCTCGGCAGGCGACTCCAGAACCGCGAGCTCGAGGTCAAGATAATGGGCGAGTGGCACACGGTCCGCGCGGAAACGCCGCAGATCAACGCCTTCAGCGCCCACGCCGACTACGAGGAGATGACCGCCTGGCTCAAGTCGATGGACACCTCGTCTCTCAAGCGGATATACCTCGTGCACGGCGAGCACGACTCGCAGGTCGTGTTCAAGGACCACCTCGAGTCGAACGGCTTCCCCCGCGTCGACATCGCGAAATACGGCGAGTCGTACGAGTTATGAGAGTCGTCACCGGCTTTCACGCCATAGAAGAGGAACTGCGCTCGCTCGAGGAAAAGGCGAAAGGCTCCGGCCGCGCCGCCCTCGACGGAATTTCTATCCGCCACGACAAGCCGGGGCCGCGGGTCAAGAAAATCCTCGCCGAGGCCGCGAGGATCGGCGTTCCGGCGTCCTCCGCGACCGACGCGGAGCTCGACAGGCTCGCCTCGGCCCTGCCCGAACAGGCGCGCGACCATCGCGGGATCGTCATGCTCATGGCCGGAGAAGAGGCCGCCGCGCCCGTCAGGATCGACGAGGCGATCCGGGCCCTCTCCGGCCGCGAATCGGCCCTCGTCGTCGTACTCGACTCGATCACCGACCCGCACAACGTCGGCGCCGTCATCCGGAGCGCCGACCAGTTCGGCGTGGACCTCGTCATTCTCCCCGAGCGGCGCGGCGCGACGGATTTCGGCGTCATCGGACGCACGAGCGCCGGCGCCTCGGCGTGGATACCCTGCGCGCTCACCGCGAACCTCGTGCGCGCGGCCGAACTCCTGAAGGAAGCGGGTTTCTGGATATACGCCGCCGACGCGGACGGTACCGCGGCGAGCGAGCTTGACCTTTCGGGCAAGGTGGCGATCGTGATGGGAAGCGAGGGCGACGGGGTCTCGCGGCTCCTGAAGGAACGCTGCGACGGCGTCGTTTCGATTCCCACGCGGGGTCGTCTCGACAGCCTGAACGTCTCGGTCGCGGCGGGAATCCTCCTGTACGAGGCCCGACGCCAGGGGACGTAGTCCGGTAACGGGCGTGCAACCTTTCCCCGCCGATTCGGTCTAATCGGGAAAGGACACGACACCAATGCACAAACTTCCGAAACCATACCGACTCGACGAGGAGATCGCCAACGCGATAACCCACGGACTCGGCGCCTTCCTAGCCATCGCGGGCCTTGTCATCCTGGTCGCGAGCGCCGTCACGCGCGCCCCGGCCGGCGAAACCGCCTACTACGTTACCGCCTTCAGCGTATTCGGCTTCTCGATGATATTCCTCTATTTGATGAGCGCGCTCTACCACTCCCTGCTCCGAACGCGGGCGTATCCCGTCTTCGAGCGGCTTGACCATTCGGCCATCTACGTCCTCATCGCCGGAACGTATACGGCGTATTGCCTCACGGCCCTGCGCGGAACGGTGGGGTGGTGGGTGTTCGGCCTCATATGGGGCCTCGCCGTCGCGGGGATTTCCTGCTACGCCGTTTTCGGCAGCCGCCTGCGGGTCGTCTCGCTTCTCACGTATATCCCGATGGGCTGGCTCATCATCTTCGTGGCGAATCCGCTCCGGGCGAGCATCTCGAACGCGAGCTGGACGTTGCTCATTGCGGGCGGCGTCGTATACACGGCCGGCGCCGGGATCTACGCCCTCCGCAAGGTGCGTTGGACCCACCCGGTGTGGCACCTCTTCGTACTCGGCGGCACGACGCTTCACTTCTTCTCGATTCTTCGCTCGTTCTGACGGCCGGTGGCTCTTACGGCCCCCCGACGACGACGCGGTTCTTCCCCGTCCGCTTCCCCTCGTACAGGGCCTCGTCGGCCTGTATGATGAGGGAATCGATCGAACCGCCACGATACTCGCAAAGCCCGATGGTGACGGTGACCCGGATGCTGACGGAGGAGTCGCTGATGGGCGAATCGGACACGACCCGGCGAATCTTCTCCGCGATGCCCCGGCCGCGCACGAGGTCGCAATTCCTCACCACGACGAGGAACTCCTCGCCGCCCCAGCGGAACAGAAGGTCGTCGACCCGCAGGATCGAGACGGATCGCGCCGCGATCTCGCGAAGCACGACGTCTCCGAAGACGTGGCCGTAGGTATCGTTGACCACCTTGAAATCGTCGATGTCGAACAACCCGATCACGAAGCCCTGTTTGTTCTCGGCGTAATCGGAGAGGAAATTCCGCATGCGGCTCAGCATGCTCCTCCGGTTGAGAAGTCCGGTCAGCGGGTCCGTCTCGGAGATCACCCTGAGCTCGTCGTGTTCCCTGGCGGTTTCGGCGGTCTCGCGGGCGATGTACGCGAAGATCACAGCCGTCACGAGAACGGTCGCGAGAATGATGGCGATTACCACGAGGGCGTACAGCCGTATCGTCGAGAATAGCTCGCGGGTGTCCTGCTCAACCACGACAAACCAACCGGTTTCCGGCACGATTTCGCAGGTCGCGAGGACGAGGTTGCGCGAGCCGTGCCGCCTGACGATCCCCTCGCACAGGTCTCCGCGAAGCGCGCGCTCGATCACGGGGCTCTCGGCCATGCTCCGCAGGGTCCAGGCCCGTTCCCCCCGCTCGGTCGTCACGGCTACCCCGGTCGGTACGTACGGATGGGCGAGCAGGTTCCCCTCGGCGTCCACCAGATACACGATCCCGGTCTTGCCGAAGGAAAGGGTCCGCATGAAGGCGGACAGTTCCTCGAGGGCGATGTTTCCGTAGAGGATCCCGGCGACGTTCGTCTTCGGGGAAACCGAATCGGCGGAAAGTCCGGCTGCCTGGCGCGAACCGTCCACGACCACGGAAAGCGAAACCCCTGGAACGTCGCCGGGTTGGGCCAAAAACGCGTTCGAGACGTATACGGGAGGACGGCCGATCCCGTCCCAGGCGTCGAAGAGCTCTTTTGTTTTTTTCGCCCATTCCCGATAATCGTACCCCTGCAGGTACTGCCCCTCCGTCAGGATTCCTTGCAGGGAATACGGCTCCAAAAAAAGAGGGCGAACGTCGGGAACGGATAAATAGGCGAAAAAGCGAAAGGCCGGGAAGGTGTCCAGTAAATCCGAAAGAAGCTTTCGCGCGCGCGGGGCCGCGTCTTCCGGTACCCCCCGCAGCTCTGGCGTTGCGCGGGCGGCAAAACCTTCTTCGCGAAAACTGGATGACAGGGACGCGAAAGAAATTACCTTTTTTTTCGTGTCGATCATGTCGCTGACGAAGGTTCGGGCGGTATTCGCCATCGAATGCTGCTCCCGGAGATACACGACCTTGAGGGTCAGGAAGAAAATGACCGGAAAAACGATCCCGAGCAGGATTGCCATTATCGCAACCTGCCAGACCAGGGTTGAGACCAGGTTCATGATGCGCTCGTTCTTTTTTCCGTTTCTTGTTTTGACCATAGCCGTAAGTATAGTACACGGCCCCGAATAAACGCAAAATTCCGCTCCTTCTTGTCACGGCGCGGCCCTCTTGGCTATACTGCTTTTCTATGGAAACAATGAAACGGACCGTTACCTGCGGAGATCTCCGCAAAACCGACACGGGCAAGAGCGTCATTCTCAACGGATGGGTACACCGCAAGCGTGACCACGGCGGCATCTCCTTTATCAACCTTCGGGACCGCTACGGCCTCACCCAGGTAGTCGTCGACGCGGACGTTTCCGCCGAGCTCGCGAGTCTCGCCTCCGAGGTCAAGATGGAGTATTGCCTTGCCGTCGAGGGAACGGTTCGGGCCCGCCCGGATACGATGGTGAACAAGGACATGCCCACCGGAGAGATCGAGGTCGCCGTTTCGAACCTCGTCATTCTGTCGAAATCGGATGTTTTGCCCTTCGTCATCGACGAAAAAACCAACGCGAGCGAGGAACTTCGCCTAAAGTACCGCTATCTCGACCTTCGCTCGGGACAGATGCAACGGCATCTCGCCCTCCGCTCGAAAGTTGCCTTCGCGACGCGAACCTTCCTCACCGAGCGCGGCTTTTTCGAGCTTGAGACGCCGACATTTATCGCCTCGACGCCGGAAGGCGCCAGGGACTATCTCGTTCCCTCGCGTCTGTACGCTGGGCAATTCTACGCCTTGCCCCAGTCACCCCAGCTCTACAAACAGCTCCTGATGGTCTCGGGCTTCGACAAGTATTTCCAGATCGCCCGATGCTACCGCGACGAGGACGCGCGCGGCGACCGCCAGCCCGAATTCACCCAAATCGACATCGAAATGAGTTTCGTCGGTCGCGACGACGTACTCTCCCTCATCGAGGGCATGATGGGCCATATCTTCCGCGAAACCATGAATGTCGCCCTTCCCGCGACGTTCCGCAGGATCGCGTACGACGACGCCATCGACCTTTACGGAACCGACAAGCCGGAATTGCGCTTCGGGATGGAGATGCAAGACGGCGCCTTCCTGGCCGGGCTCGGCTCCTTCCAGGCCTTCAAGGACGCCCTTGCCGCCGGCGGCGCGATCAAGGCCCTCGTCGTTCCCGGCGTAGCGGAAAAGTACAGCCGCAAGCTCATCGAGGAGCTCGAGGGTACCGCCAAAATCTACAAGGCGAAGGGCCTCGGCTGGATGAAGGTCTCCGGAACCCCCGACGCGCCGGCGCTCGAGGGCGGCGTCTCCAAGTTTTTCGAGGGCTCCGCCTCGTCCGTCTGTTCGACCCTCGGGGCGAAGCCGGGCGACCTCCTGCTCTTCGTGGCCGACCCGAAGGCCAAGATCGCCTGCGCCTCCCTCGGCGCGGTTCGTACCCGTCTCGGAAAGGATCTCGGGCTTTGCGAGGAAGGACGCTTCGAATTCGCCTGGATCGTCGATTTCCCGATGTTCGAGTGGAACGAGGACGAGGGAAAGTGGGACACCGCCCACCATATGTTCACCTGGCCCCAGGACAAGTACCACGCCACGCTCGAGTCCGACCCGGGAAGCGTGAAGGGCGACCTTTACGACCTCGTCCTCAACGGCTACGAACTCGCTTCCGGCTCGATCCGAATACACGATCCCGAGCTCCAAAAGAAGATATTCAAGATCGTCGGCTTCAGCGAAGAAGAGGGGCAGAAAAAATTCGGCTTCCTTACCGAGGCCTTCAAGTACGGAGCGCCGCCGCACGGAGGTATCGCGCCCGGACTCGACCGCCTCGTCATGCTCATGGCGGGCGAAACCTCGATAAAGGAAGTCATCGCCTTCCCCAAAAACAGCTTCGCGCAAAGCCCGATGGACAACTGCCCGAGCGAAGTCGATCAGAAACAATTGGATGAATTGCACCTCAAGATTGTAAAATAGCGGGGAAAAGCGGATACTTTTCAGTATGGAACCGCGCGAACCCGATCGCGTCCATGGAAACCGAAAGGCCGTAACGGCCGGGGTTTTCATGGACTCGGCAGACAGCTATCTCGGCCGCCGAATCATCGCGGACGTCCTTGACGCCGCGGAGGATCACGGCGTACGCCTCGTGTTTTTCTTCGGCGGGTCGTTTGACGGCGACGGCGTCGGGGGACCGCTCACCTGGGCCTATTCGATGCCCTCTCCCGAGACGATCGACGCCCTGATCGTGCTTCCGCATTCGGTAGCTCCGCATAATCCCCGGAAAACGGCCGAAACCCTCCTTGCCCAATTCCCGGCCATACCGTGCTACTCGTTGCTGGCGGACATTCCGGAGCGATTCAGCGTCTTCGTCAACGAGGACCCGGCGATAGACGAATTGGCCCGTCATCTCGTACGCGACCACGCGTACAGGACCTTCGCCGTCATTACCGGAAACTCCGGCCCCGACGGGCTCTTGCGGGCGCGGCAGGAAGCGCTCGAACGCGCGCTTGCCGCGAACGGCGCGCGCCTGCTCCCGGAGAACGTCTATACCGTCTCGCCCGATTCGGCTGGCGGCAGGCTAGCCGCTGGCCGCATGCTCCGCGCCGAACGCGACGCTCCCGACGTAATCGTCTGCATGAACGACGAACTGGCCATCGGCGCCACGCGCGAATTCCTCGACAACGGGATATCGGTGCCGGAGGACATCGCTATCGTCGGTTTCGACGACGTCGAGGAAAACGCGATGCTCCCCTCCCCGTCGACGACGATCGCCTACCCGATCGGCCAGATAGCCGCCGAACTCATGGCCCGCGTCGTTTCCGACCATGACGGAAAAACGGCGTATCGGTCCGAGCGCGTTTCGAGGGACGCGCGGCTCGTCAAGCGCCGCTCCTGCGGGTGCTCCCACTCCGAAATGGATCTCGCGGAGCGCGGAGCGCGGGGCTTCCTCCCCGCGAGAAACGCCGCGCTTCGTAACGTGCTCGAGGTAAGCATCGAGGAGGCGATAACCCGACGCGACGGGGAGGTGTTCCTCGAATTCATCAACAGGAGCATACGCGAGCTTTCCCGAAGCGGGGACCTCGTAGGCGACTTCATAGACATATTCTCGACGCAATGGACCATATCCCTCTTGCGCCACCAGGAAAGGGAAGACCAGGTTTTCATCAACGCCCTCTTTGTCGACGCGTTCAGGAAACTCGAGCATACGAGAACGAGACTTTTCGCGCGGCTTCGGGCGTTTGACCTCGGCACTCTCGTATTCTACAAAAGCTGCGGCGAACTGCTCGCCGAGCGGATAGACGTCAAGACGGCCCTTCGAGGCATCGGAAAAAACCTGTCCGAGATCGGCGTCTCGCGTTGCCTGATCGTCTTTCTCGACCCGGCGGATCCGTCGACGGGAGAGCTCAGGCTGTCGTACAAACGGGATTATTTCACCGAGATTCCGCGGGAGTCCGAGGTACGCTTCCCCGTACGCGACATCGTAAACAACGGAATCCACTCGATTCCCGAGCCCGTCGGGGTTTTACCGATCGCGCACAAGGGTAATCTGTACGGCTATCTCGTGCTTTCCTTCCCCGAACGCGAATTCCGGCATTTTTCCATGATACGCGACCTCGTTTCGAGAATCGTCGACGCGGCGTCTTCCAACGACCTTCTCGCCTGCCAGATTCACGCCCTTTCGGCGGAAAACACGGTTCTTTCGAAGCTGTCGACGATAGACGAGTTCACCGGGCTCGGCAACCGCCGCACGCTCTACGCGACCGGCAAGGCGCGCTACGACCGCGCGACGCAACGGGGAGAGGCCACGGCGTTCGTCTTCATCGACATGGACGGCCTCAAGAAAATCAACGACTCCTGGGGACATTCAGAGGGAGACGCGGCGATCCTCGCGCTCTCGGTCCTCCTCAAAAAATCCTTTCGCGGACAGGACCTGTTGGTCCGTTACGGCGGAGACGAGTTCGTGGTTCTGATGGAGGGCTTGCGCGAGGAAGCGGTAACGCGCGTGCTTACCCGGCTCCAGTCGCAACTCGACTCGTTCAACGCCTCGGGCGAGCGTCCCTGGAAACTCGGGGCGAGCTGGGGATACGTGTTCAACCCCGCCGGCTCCGCGGGCCGTTCGTTCGAGTCGGTCATCGAAGAAAGCGACGCGCGCCTGTACGAGGAAAAACGGAAAAAACGCGCAAACGGTTGAACCCGCCGCCCCCGTGTATCAAGCCGGAGGATTGCGGTATACTGAACCCATCATGGTATCAGCACGCGCGCGGAAACCGCGCATGAATCGCCCCGCGGACTTCTCTCGGAACGCGTTCGCTCTGACCCTCGTGGCGGTCGGATTGGCCTTCGTTTCATGTCAACGGACGACGCCCTCGCGCACGGAGTTCGCGCTCGGAACGGTATGCACGATCAACCTTTACGACAAGGGAACCGCCGCGGCCTATGACGCGGCCTTCGCGAGATTGCGCGATATCGAGGCGACGATGAGCGCCTCGGTCGAAACGAGCGACGTCGGGAGGATCAACGCGGCGGCGGGAAAAGAACCAGTCAAGGCGAAGCCGGACACCGTAACGGTTCTCTCGTTCGCGCTCGAGACCGCGCGGGCGTCCTCGGGGGCGTTCGACCCGACGATCGGGCCCGTCGTCAGGCTCTGGGGCATCGGCACCGACGACGAACGCGTTCCGGCCCCGCGTGAAATAGACTCGGCGCTCGCGCTGGTGGGCTACGGTCGCGTCGCGCTTGACGCGACGTCCGGATTGGCCTATCTCGAGGACGCCGGAATGCGCCTTGACCTCGGCGCGATCGCCAAGGGCTACGCGGCCGACGAGCTCGCCGCCCTCCTCCGAACCATGGGGATACGACGGGCGATCGTCGACCTCGGAGGCAACATACTCTGCGTCGGAAGCAAGGCCGCCGATACGCCCTGGAGCGTCGGTATCAGGAATCCCGAAGTCTCGCACGGGGAGCCGATTATCGTCATTCGGGCATCCGATCGTTCCGTCGTGACCTCCGGCGTCTACGAACGCTTTTTCGAAGAGAACGGCCGGAGATACCACCACATCATAGACCCGAAAACGGGGCGCCCCGCGGACGGAGAGTTGCTGTCCGTAACCATAATCGCGGGGGAATCCATGACCGCCGACGCGCTTTCGACGGCCGCCTTCGTCCTCGGGCGCGAGAAGGGCATGACCTTGATCGCACGGTATCCGGGAGTCGAGGCGATATTCATAGACCGCGACAAACGGGTTTACCCGAGTGCCGGCATCGCGGAGGACATAAAGATTCTTGACGGGTCATTCGCGCTTATACGATGACGACGGAATTGTCGCAATTGCCGAAGGAAGAAGGGGCGTAACGGTCGGCCGCCCAGTCGTTCTCCCAGCGGTAGTCGTCCATGAAGTAGCGAAACTGGTATTCCTTGCCCTGGTCCAGAACGACCGTGATCGAGAACGCGCCTTCCTTGTTGCGGGTCAACGGGTGCGTGGTCGTGTCCCAGCCGTTGAAATCCCCGACCAGGGCGACCTTCTTGACGTTCGTCGTCGCCTCGGGCGGCAGCTCAAAGGTCACCTTGCAGGTTTCGCCTTTTTTCGGGTACGACTTGTACAACGCCATCGATCGTTCTCCTTATGGCCTTTCTAACGCTAATAGTCTATATTCAAGGGTAGTACCATTTAACCTATAATGCAAGGGAGTAGACGATATGAACGCCACACGGCACTTATTTACCTCGGAATCGGTCGGCGAGGGCCACCCCGACAAGCTCTGCGACCAGATTTCCGACGCCATTCTGGACGCCTGTCTTCGCGAGGATCCCGCGAGCCATGTCGCCTGCGAAACCTTCGCCTCCACGGCGCTCGTACTCGTCGGCGGGGAAATCACCACGTCTACGTACGTCGACGTTCAGGATGTCGCGCGCTCGATCGCCCGGAAGATCGGCTACACCGACTCGGATTACGGACTCGATTGCGACTCCATGGCCGTGCTCGACATGATCCACGCGCAGTCGCCCGACATCAACCAGGGAGTCGTCGGCAAGGGACTTTCGGAATATCAGGGTCAGCAGGGCGCGGGAGACCAGGGAATGATGTTCGGATTCGCCTGCGTCGAGACGCCGGAGCTCATGCCGGCGCCCATCATGTACGCGCACGCCCTTCTTCATCGTGCTACCGATCTCCGTAAAAGCCGCGAAATCCCCTGGCTTCGCCCCGACGCGAAAAGCCAGGTTACGATTGAGTACGACGGCCACAAACCGATCCGCGTTGACACGGTAGTGATATCGCACCAGCACGACCCCGATATCAGCCACGCCACCATCAAGGAAGAGATAATCGAGAGGATCGTCCGGCCGGTTCTCGGGCCCACCGGGCTCCTGGACGCCGACACGAAGTTTTTCATCAACCCGACCGGCCGTTTCGTGGTCGGCGGACCGTTCGGCGACACCGGGTTGACCGGCCGCAAGATAATCGTGGACACCTACGGCGGAATGGGTCGACACGGCGGCGGCGCCTTCTCGGGCAAGGATCCCTCGAAAGTCGACCGATCCGCGGCCTATATGGCACGGTACGTAGCCAAGAACGTCGTGGCATCCGGGCTCGCCGAACGCTGCGAAATTCAGCTCGCGTACGCGATCGGCGTTCCCTTCCCCGTTTCGGTCATGGTTGACGCCTTCGGTACGGCGAAGGTCGACGAGGCCGCGATCACGAAGGCCGTCGTCGATACCTTCGACCTTTCGCCCGCGGGCATCGTCAAGACGCTTGACCTGTGCCGGCCCATATACCAGGAAACCGCCTCCTACGGCCACTTCGGCAGGCCGCAGTTCCCCTGGGAAAAAACGGACAAGGCGGAAACGCTGAAGAAGGCCGTTCGCTAGGGCTCGACGCGGCGCCGTGCGGCGCGACAAGGCGCATGGAGGGTTAACCATTGGACGGAATCACGATACGAGACGCGAGAGGAGAGGATTATCCGGCCATAGCGGCGCTTCATCTCGAAAGCGACTTGTTTCACCATGAACGCCTTCCCTATATCTACGCCAGGACGACCGAGTCGCATCGAAGCGAATCCTACATACGGGGGCTCGTCGACGACGAGTCCTCGGTTTTCCTCGTGGCGGAACGCGCGGGCCGCGTCGTCGGCTTTTCCTACGGATATCGCGAGGAAAAAGGCCGCCTGCCGTTTCACCGGCGGCGTACGTACCTCGTGCTCGACAACATCGTGGTGCGAGAGGAATTCCGAAACTCCGGAATCGGGCGCTCCCTCCTCGAGGAGACGATATCCCGGGCCCGCGAGCTCGGGTACTCGGACGTAATGCTGAACGTCTATTGCTTCAACACGGACGCGATCGCCCTCTACGAAAGCGTCGGCTTCGAGCCGATCGCCCAGGACATGATCCTGAAGCTATAGCCGGTTCCCGCCGAAGCGCGCCCCGATACGCGCCAGCGCGGCCTCTATCTCCTTGACGTCAAACGACAAAAACTCGCCGAGCTCCGTCAGGAAATCTCCGTCGGCCGCCGGAGCGGGACGCAGGCTGAACCGGGCGACGCTTTTCCTGAGCAACTCCGCCTGCGCCGACAACTGCTGGCTTGTCGCCGCGCTTTCCTGCGCGCTCGAGGAGTTTGCCTGCACGACGAGGGATATCTGCCTGACACGCTCGTTGATCTCGTCTATCCCGCGCGACTGCTCCGCCGACGTATTGGCGATCTCATCAACCGCCGAGGCGGTGTCCCCCGACGTCAATACGATAGTCCCGAGGGACTCGGCGGTTTCCCGCGCGACTTTCGTCCCGCTCTCCACGGCGTGCCCGGAGGACGCGATAAGCTCCGAGCTTTCCTTCGCGGCGGCCGAACAACGACCGGCCAACAGTCGCACCTCGTCCGCGACGACCGAAAAACTCTTTCCGTATTTCCCCGCCCGCGCCGCCTCGATAGCCGCGTTGAGGGCGAGTATGTTGGTCTGAAAGGCGATATCGTCGATCGTGGCCAGTATCTTGTTGATGTCCGACGACGATTCGTTGATCGCTTCCATCGAACGGAGCAATTCCGCCATCCTGCGGTTTCCCTCCTCGGCGCTTTCCTTCGACGAAGCGGTCAACGCGCGCGCCTTTTCGGCGTTATCCGCGTTACGCTTCGTCTCCTCGGTCAAAAGCCCCAAAAGCGTCGAAAGGCGCTCCACGGCGTTTGCCTGCTCCGCCGTGCCTTCGGCGAGATTCGCGCTCGCGAGGGACACGTGCTCGGCGCCCGCGCCGAACTGGTCGGCGGCATGCTGGATTTCGCGTAGGGTGGAACTCAGGGTCAACGAGATCGAGTCGATGGCGTCCCGAATGGCCGCGAAGTCGCCCTCGAACGAGCCCGTCACGCTGACGTCGAGATTGAGCGCGGCGATCTCGTCAAGCAGGGCGACGATCCGCCTCGAGTACTCGGACAGACGCTCTATCACCCGGGTCTTGTCCTTGATGCTCTCGCTCTCGATCTCGATCTCGCGTTGATTGAAGCGAATGCAGTTCGCCTCCTCGTTAAACCCGTTATGGATCGCCAGGGCCATCTCGCGGCAGGTGTCGTACCCGCAGGCGGAACAGTCGACGTTCCTGTCGATATCGCGTTCCTTGTGCAGTCGTACCCAGATTGCCTCGAGTTCGAGCTCGCTCGGCTCGGATAGCACGACACGGCGATCGGTATAGGCGCGTATGAAATCCCCGAGTCGAAGCGTCCTGTCAAACAGGCCCATCAACTCCGCTCCCGAGCCCTTGCCCTGCCGGTTATCCGCTTTCGCTCGTTTGACCTCGTTCAGCCGCAAGTCGGCGTCGTCGATCATCACGCCCTTGCGGGAGGCGGTCCCGAGATTGCACCCGTGCGCGCAGTTCAGGACGTCGACTAGCAGTGGCAGTGGCCTTCCCTCCCGTTCGCGCGAACGGTACTCGGACAGGTAGGAATAGGCGTGGGCGGGGCCTTCGACCTGCCGCACCCAGGCCCCGTCGACGAGGGCTTCGACGTTTTCCCGAAGACCTCCCGGCCTTGAGTATACGGCGCCGAGCCAACAACCCGCGTCGTCGTATTCGCGCGGGGCGAATGTTTCGAGATCCACGTTACGGGACTCGATCCATTCGTACAAACGCGCGTAGGTAACGTTGTACTCAACGAGGCCATGCGTGTCGGGATCGGAAAATTCGTCGGTTTTTGCGATGCAAGGGGACAGGAAGGCTATCGCGTCGTCGATCTTGGCGTATTTCCTGAGATAGACGGCCGTGCAGAGCGTCGGGCTGTGTACGGGAGCGAGCCTTCCCAGCAGGGAGGGCTCGTACTTTTCTATGTAGTTTACGATCGCCGGACAAGGCTGCGCGATTACCGAATCAAGCGAACGTTCGCGAATGGTCTTGAGGTAGGCCCATGTCGTGATATCCGCGCCGAAGGAGACGTCATACGCGAGATTCACGCCGAGCGACTTGAGCCATGAAATGAGTTTTCTCGGGTCGCCGAAATTCGTCCGGGCGGCGGGGGCGATAACGACCGAAACGCGGCGGCCGGCGGAAAGATCCGCGAAGAAACGCTCGGTGTCGTCGGCGTACTGACGCGCTCCGTGGGAGCAGGCGGCCAAGCACGCCCCGCAACGGATGCACCGCGTCTGATCGACGGAAACCTTGAACTCCCCGTCCCTGGCGTACGAGACGTTCGCTCCCAGAACGGGACAGTTGCGAATGCATTTATTGCAACCGACGCATTTTTCCTCTACCGTAAAGATAACGTCCCTCATGGGTCATTCCTCCCACCGTGCAGCGACGCGCGCGGAATACACACAAGTCTTACGCATCGGGGACCTTCCGTCAAATCGGCTTGCGGAAGATCCTCCCCGCTGGTAGCATTGGGCGTGGCAACCATCCGAATAAGCCTTACGTCTCCGCGCGACGGCGAAGCGCGGCTGATAGATTTCCTGAACGAGTCGTTACCCGCCGAATGCGCCGGTCGCGGTCTTGCGACCCCGTCTCGCTCGAAAATCCGCCGACTCGTGGTCGCGGGCGCCGTCTCCGTGGACGGACGAACGACGCGAATCCCCGCGGCTTCAGCGGGCACCGGCCGCGCGATTACGGTGCTTTTCGACACGGACCGCGCCTTTTCGGAGCGGGAACCCGACGACATTTCCTTCGAACTCGACGAATCTCGCGTGCTATACGAGGACGAGGCGATCATCGTCGTCGACAAACCGGCGGGGCTTCCCGTCGAGGCGACCGTCGTCGCTTCCCGCGACCACCTTCACGCGGCCGTCAAGAGATATCTCCATCGCGCCGCGGGAAGCGTACACGAGCCGTACGCGGGACTTCTCCATCGCCTTGACCGTGAAACGTCGGGCGTCGTCATCCTCACTAAAACGAGGGCGGCCAACGCCTCCCTTCACGCGCAATTTCTCGGGCACGAGATCCGCAAGGAATACCTCGCGCTCGCGTCGCGTCCGACGTCCGACGGGAAGACGGCCGGTCGTGCCGCCCCGAACGACGCGACGCCGCGCGAAGGAGACGCGTTTCGCGTCGAGAACCGCCTCGCGCGAATCACCGCCAAAAGCGCGCGGGGCAAATGGGGACCGGTACGAACGGGAGGAGACGAGGCGATCACGGATTTCGAGATCGAACGCGTTTGCTTTTCTTGGCTCGCGGTCAGGGCCTTTCCGCTGACCGGCCGCACGCACCAGATCCGCGTGCATCTTTCGGGACTCGGGTATCCGCTCCTCGGAGATCCGCTGTACGGCGGCCCTGGGCGCGTCGCCGTCGTTCCGGCCGTTTCCGGGAACGCGAAGACGCTCACCGTTCCCCGCGTCATGCTTCACGCGAAAACCGTCGACTTTCGCCACCCCCTCGACGGCAAACTCCTTACCGTATCGGCATCCGTCCCCGAGGACTTTTCTCCCTTCCTTGCATGACGTCCGCCTGCCCGGTATACTTCCGGAATACGAGGTGGCCATGGCGCGATACAGCGTGATTTCCGATATGGACGGCGTAATCTACCGGGGAAAGGAACTCGTTCCCGGCGCCCGAGAATTCGTGGAGCGACTCGGGACGACCGACACGAAATTCCTCTTCCTCACGAACAATTCCGAGCAAACGCCGATCGATCTCGTGAGAAAACTGAAAGGACTCGGCATAGACGGACTTACCGAGGACAACTTCATCACCTCGGCGATGGCGACGGCGATATTCCTCGCGACGCAAAAGCCCGCGGGGAGCGTCTACGTCGTGGGTGGCGCGGGCCTTTCCGCCGAGCTTTACCAGCGCGGTTTCAGCGTTACCGAGCACAACCCCGACTACGTCGTCGTCGGAAAAACCCCGTCGTTCAGCTTCGAGATGATCCGCAAGGCGGCGAACCTCATCCGCGCGGGCGCGAAATTCATCGGCACGAACCCGGACATGATCGACCCCGTCGAGAAGGGCGTCGAACCGGCCGCCGGCGTCATCCTCAAGGCCATCGAGGCGGCGTCGGGGAAAAAACCCTACGTCATCGGAAAACCCAACTCCCTCATGATGATGATCGCCCGCAAGAAACTCGGCGTCCACTCGGAGGACACGGTGATGATCGGCGACCGCATGGACACCGACATCGTCGGAGGGCTCGAGGCCGGCATGAAAACCTGTCTCGTCCTGTCGGGCGTCTCAACCCGTGAATCGATCAAGGACTTTCCCTATCGCCCCGATTACGTCTTCGATTCCGTCGCGGATATCGATCCGGGGGCCTGGTGATGGAGATCAACATCCCCGCTCTTCTGAGGATCAAGCCGAACGCGCTCAATAAAATCGGGAAATACCTCCGAAAAGACGGATTCGACAGCGTCGCGGTTTACTACGGAGAGGGGATGAAAGACCTTGTCGGGGAACGGGTCGCCATCAGCCTCGACAGTTCGGAGATACGCGTAGGATACGAGGAAACGGTAACCGACAACCTCGCGGAGAACGTCCTTACGAGCGCGTTCAAGCTCCCGCGCGGCATCGAGGCCATCGTCGCCGTCGGCGGGGGCAAGGCGATCGATTGCGCGAAATACGTCGCTTTCCTCTCGCATCTGCCGGTTCTCTCGGTGCCGACGTCGATCTCGAACGACGGTTTCGCGAGTCCCCAGGCGAGCCTCGTCGTCGCCGGCAGGAGAAAAAGCATGAAGGCGGCCATTCCGCACGGGGTAATCCTCGACACCGAGATAATCGGCGCCTCTCCCGGGAAACTGACCCTCTCCGGCATCGGCGATCTCGTTTCAAAGTACTCGGCCGTACAGGACTGGAAACTCGCTTATCACGCGGTCGGCGAGCCGGTTAACGACTTCGCGGTCATGATCAGCCTTCAGTCGGCCGAAAACCTCGTCAACTTCCCGAACAAGTCGATCCGCGACCTGGAATTCCTCAGGCTCGTGTGCGGCGCCCTCGTCATGAGCGGGGTAGCCATGGAGGTGTCCGGCTCCAGCAGGCCGGCGTCCGGAAGCGAACACCTCATATCGCACGCCTACGACGCCCTCGCAAAGCGGCCGTCGTTGCACGGGATCCAGGTCGGAGTCGCGACATTGGCGGTAACACTTCTTCAGGGCCACCCGAAACGCGACCTCATCCTTTCCTTGCTCGAGGATACGGGATTTTGCTCGTACGTCGAGGCGAATCCCCTCGAGAAAGACGCCTTCCTGCGAGCCGTCGACGCCGCTCCCGCGGTCAAACCGGGATACCACACCGTTCTTTCGGACGACGACGCGCGCGAATCGTTAATCGAAACGATCCGTACCGACGGGTTCTGGGCGCGTTTTCTGGCCTGACGACCGATCTGGATTCCGCGTTCGATCCCTTACAGACGATGCCGAGCGCGGTAATCTCCCGGCGTCGTTTCAACGGCCCGGGAAAACGCGCGCGTAAAGGCCGAAAGGTCCCGATACCCGCATCGGTCGGCTATCTTTTTGACGGGAAGGTTCGTCGTTTCGAGGTCCTCTCTCGCGCGCGCGATCCGCTCCTGGCACAGCCGCGCTCCCGGAGTTCCGAGTCCGGCCTCCAGAAACCGCCTGGCGAGCGTCCTCGTCGAAACCCCGCAGTCGCTCGCCACGGCCTTGACCGTACGCCCCGGCCGCGCGCGCATGCCGGAGAGCGCATTCGCCACGACTTCGTCCTCAATAACCTCAAGCCGTTCCATCGCGTATTCCAACTGGGACCGTCCGGCGGAATTCAGCAGGAAAACGGCGGCCGTCCGACGCGCCGCCTCCACGGAAGCGTACCGTTTTATCAAGTACAGAGAGACGTCCTGAAAACTCGTAATTCCGCCTCCCGAGATAAGCGTCCCCTCGTCGATCAGTACCCTGTTCGGTGAAACGTTCACGGCCGGGAACCGCGCCGAGATATCGGCTGCGAGATCCCAATGCGTGGTTATCGTTAGCCCGTCGGCAAGCCCCGCTTCGCAAAGAATATAGGCCCCGGCGCAAACGGAGACCGGCACGCAGCCCTGACGGACTCGCGCTCGCAACGCGTAGTATAAGGACTCGTGCCGAACGGCCTCCTCGTGAGTCCAGGTGGCACGAAACGGGGGAATAACAACAAAGTCAAACGCTTGCTCGGAACGTACCAAGGCCTCGGGGTCAAGAAGAGAGACGGAAAACGGTGCGTCCGCGCCCCCCGACGGTTGTTCGAGTATTTCCTTGATACCGTAAACCGCGGACAGATAACACGAGGGGATAGTGACGATCGCGAGTGTTTTCATACACGGATTGTCGCTTTCTGCATATATATTGTCAACTGCGACAGATTGCTCCGCGGTACCAGCGGGCGTACCATGCCTTCGGAGGCATTTGATGAAAGCGTTACTGCTTATTGATTTGCAAAACGACTATTTCCCGGGAGGTCGGTTTCCGCTTAAGGGAATCAGTCGCGCGGCGCGTAACGCGGCCGCGTTGCTTGACGATTTCAGGAATCGCGGATTACCGGTCGTTCACGTCATGCATCTCAGACCGTCACGAGGACCCGAGCAAGACGACAAACCCGGAGTCTTCTTTGTCGAAGGCACCGCCGGAGCCGATATTCACTCGACGGTAAGCCCGATGAAGACGGAGCCGGTTGTGGCCAAGCGGTATCCGAACGCCTTTCGCGATACGGGTCTCGACAACATCCTGCGAGTGCTTGAGGTGGATAGCGTGCATATCGCCGGAGCGATGACGAACATGTGCGTGGACTCGACGGTACGGGCGGCGTATGACCTTGGTTATTCGGTAACCGTTCACGAAAAGGCCTGCGCCGCGCGGGGCTTCCTCGGAACGAACCTCGTTCATCTCGTCTCGATCAAGACGCTTGCCTCTGTCTTCGCCAGTATTCAATAAAAAAAAAGGGCGCCGGGAATCTCGTTCCCGGCGCCGTAAAGACGCTCTCGAAAGACGTCGTTTCCTGTTTTTAGATCACTTCCTTCATCGCGGTCATGTATGAGCGAAGGACTTTTCCGATCTTCTCGACGGGATGATTGCGGATTTCCTCGTTGACCTTGACGAGCTCGCGGTTCGCGACGGAGTTGTCCTTTACCGCAAGCCCCTTTCCGATGACGTCGGTCGAAACCTTCGCCATGAAGTCCTTGAGAAGGGGCCGGCAGGCGTTGTCGAAAAGATAGCACCCGTACTCGGCAGTGTCAGAGATTACCTTGTTCATCTCGTAGAGCTTCTTGCGGCTGATGAGATTCGCGATGAGCGGAGTCTCGTGGAGGGACTCGTAGTACGCGCTTTCGGCCTTGATCCCCGCGGCGGTCATCGTCTCGAAGGCGAGTTCGACGCCGGCCTTGACCATGGCGACCATGAGAATGCCCTTGTCGAAGTATTCCTGCTCGGAGATATCGACCGAGCCGGCCGGAGTCTGCTCGAAGGCCGTCTTGCCGGTCGCCTCGCGCCAGGCAAGGAGATCCTTGTCGCCGGCCTTCCAGTCTTCCATCATCGTCGAGCTGAATTTCCCGGAGATTATATCGTCCTGGTGCTTCTGATAAAGGCTCGCCATGATCCCTTTCAGCTCGAGGGAAAGCGCGTGGGCCTTGAGCTTCGCGGGGTTCGAGAGCCGATCCATCATTCCGGTGATCCCGCCCCACTTGAGGGCCTCGGTTATCGTCTCCCATCCGTACTGGATGAACTTCGAGGCCCAGCCCTTGTCGATGCCGGACGCGACCATCTTGTCGAAGCAAAGGAGGCTGCCCGTCTGGAGCATGCCGCAAAGGATGGTCTGCTCGCCCATGAGGTCGGATTTAACCTCGGCGATGAAACTCGACTCGAGCACGCCGGCGCGACTTCCGCCGGTTCCGACGGCGAGGGCCTTCGCGACCGCCCAGCCCTTGCCCTCGGGGTCGTTCTCGGGATGCACGGCGATCAAGGTCGGAATACCGAATCCCCGGGAATACTCCACGCGAACCTCGGTTCCGGGCCCCTTCGGCGCCATCATGACGACGGTGATATCCTTGCGGATCTGCATGCCTTCTTCGACGATATTGAATCCGTGGCTGTACCAGAGCGCGGCGCCCTTCTTCATGAGCGGCATTACCGCGTTGATTACCGGCGAGTGTTGCTTGTCCGGGGTAAGGTTTCCGACGACATCGGCGGTCGGGATAAGTTCCTCGTATGTACCGACCTTGAAGCCGTTTTCGGTGGCGTTCTTCCAGCTGGCGCGCTTTTCGGCGATGGCTTCCTTGCGGAGGGTGTAGCTCACGTCGAGCCCCGAGTCGCGAAGGTTGAGGCCCTGATTAAGGCCTTGCGCGCCGCATCCGACGATAACGATCTTCTTGCCCTTGAGGGCGGCGATACCGTCTGAAAACTCGTTCCGATCCATGAAACGACACGTACCCAGCTGTCCGAGGGCGACGCGCCAGGGGATAGAATTGAAATAGTTCATAGTATTCTCCTTATGTGAGGCTTTCTGTATACCGCTTTTGGATCAATGCGTAAAGCGAATCATATTCATTTCTATGTTGCGCATTATACATCTAATCAGTATACTCGGCGTATGGATTTTCACGAGCTGGAGGCCTTCCTCGCACTCTCCGACACCCTTCATTTCGCCCGCGCGGCGGACAAGGTTCACTTGAGCCCCTCGGCCTTGAGCCGACTGGTAGTCCGCCTTGAGGACGAAACGGGAACGACGCTCGTTACCCGCGATCCCCGTAACGTCGCGCTCACGGCCGACGGAGAACGCTTTCGGGACTTCGCCCGCGAAAGCGTACATCGAAAAGAGGACCTGGCCCTCCGGCTCTCCGGCACCGACGCCCGCCTGCGGGGAATCGTACGGGTCTACGCCTCTGTTACCGCGTGCTATTCGATTCTCCCGCCCTTCGTCGCCGAGCTCTCGAAACGACACCCCGAACTCAGGCTTTCGGTCGAAACGGGGGATCCGGCGGGTGCCTCGGACGCGGTTCGGGAAGGTCGCGCGGAGCTCGCGGTATCGGCGATTCCCCCCGGGGGTTTCGCCGACCTCGAGTCGCATTCGGTGCGGAAAACCCCGCTCGTGTTCGCCACGTCAAGCACGGGCGCGTATGGCTCGCTCGACCTCGACCGCGCGCCTTCGCCTGGAAGCGACCGGCTCGAGCGCCGTATCTCGGGACTTCCCGTTATACTTCCCCGCGCGGGTCTCGCGCGCCAGCGCTTCGACCTATGGATCAAGCAACGTTTCGACCGCGAAGGACTCGAGCGGCCGCCCGTCGCCGCGGAAACCGCGGGAAACGAAGCCTTGCTCGCGCTCGCCCGACTCGGCCTCGGTCTCGCGTTGGTACCCAAACTGGTACTCGACAACACGCCTTTCGCCGACGGCTTGACCGTCTATGCGACGGGTCCAGATTTCGGGGATTACGACATAGGGCTCGTTCATCGCAGGGAAGCTGACGTTCCAGCCCGCTCCCGCTCGCTCATCGCGGCGCTCTCCGAAACGATCAGCGCCAACTTCGGATAACCCTTTTCACGCCGGCCCCGATCGTTTATTGTAATGACCACCATGCAAACTACAGACACCCCGTCGGCGCCAGTCCTTGAAATCCGCGACTGTATCATAGGCGAAGCGGACGGGCCCGGGCCGCTGAAGCTTTCATGGACGATGCGCCCGCACGAGCGCTGGTTGGTAACCGGGAACAACGGGGGAGGAAAGGCGGCGCTTGCGGGATTCCTGGCCGGAGAGACGGAGGCTACGCCGCTCGCGGGAGGCCTTGTCTCCAATCCCTACTCCCGCGCCACGGAAGTAGTGTCCCTCGAAAAAGCGGCGGCACTCATCGAGGAGGAGCGCGCCCGCGACGACTCCGATTTCGTCGAGGGTGGCGTGGATCCGGGAAGGACGCCCCGAACGCTCGTATTCTCGTCCCTGCCCGAAAAAGAACGGATCGCGTTTCCGGCTGGCGTCGGGCTCGAGAACCATCCGGCGGTAGCCCTTGCCGGAATAGGATCCACGCTCGACCGTGGCGTAAAATACCTTTCCACGGGCGAGATACGGAGGGTTCTTCTCTGCCGGGCGCTCGCGAGCCAGGCGCGCCTCGTCGTCCTGGACGATCCTTTCGACGGCCTCGATTCGGAATCGCGCGCGCGCGTGGCGGAACGAATCGAGTCGCTGCTCGACGCCGACAATCCGCTCATCCTTATCATGCAAGATCGTTACGAATCCGTTCCTCGAGCGATATCTCGCGTCCTCGAACTGACGGATGGCCGCGTTTCCTTCGACGGCTCGCGCGCGGAGTATGAAAAATTACTCTCGGAACGCGTGGCAGTGAGCCGCGACGAGGCGAAACGCCTGGCCGCGGGTCTTTCCCGAAAACTCGCCGAAGCGCGCGCGAGCCGGGAAAGGATGGAAGGTCCCGCGGACAACGCGTTCCTCCCGACCCCCGGCGCGCGCGCCGACGCGTTCGTCGAGATGAAAAACGTTACAGTGGAGTGGTCGGGAAGAAAGGTGCTCGACGCGCTTTCGTGGACGCTTCTGCCGGGCGAGCACTGGCTAATCCGCGGGCCGAACGGCTCGGGGAAAACCACATTTCTCGAGCTCATTACGGGGGACAATCCGCAATGTTACCGGAACGAGATATACCTGTTCGGCAGTCGGCGCGGCACGGGAGAAAGCATCTGGGACGTCAAGGAACGGATCGGGATCGTTTCCTATAGATTACACGTAGAGTACCGAGCCCTGTCCGGATTGTCTCTCGAAGAAGTGCTCCTTTCGGGTCTTCATGACTCGATAGGCCTGTACCGGCGCTGCGGGGACGGGGAACGCGCGCTCGCGCGCGCCTGGCTTTCTCTCGCGGGTCTCGCCGGAAAGGAGCGCGAACGCTTTGACCGGCTTTCTTACGGCGAACAGCGCGCGACGCTCATCGCGCGCGCCGCGGTCAAGTGCCCGCCGATCCTGATTCTCGACGAACCCTGCCACGGCCTCGACGCCACCTCGCGGGACCGCGTACTTTCCCTGCTTGAGGCGATCGGTTCCGGGGGCGTGTCGACACTGCTTCACGTAACCCACGACCCGACGGAGGCCTTGCCGTGCGAACGACGCGTACTCGAACTCCGCCCGGGGCAAACGCCCATGTACGCGACGGGAGAACGAACATGATACGAAAGCGACTCGAGAACCAGATGAGCTTCCTCATCGAGGCGGAAAAACTCAAGGCCGTGTATCGCCAGAACACGGTCTACGACAACAGCCGGCACGAGAACAGCGCCGAACACTCCTGGCATCTCGCGTTGATGGCCGTCGTCCTTTCGGGAGAGGCGATCGATCCCGGAGTCGACATCCTCCGGGTCATCGAGATGGTTCTCATACATGATCTGGTAGAAATCGACGCCGGAGATACCTTTCTCTACGACGAGGAGGGAAACCTCGACAAGGAAGAACGCGAACGCCGCGCCGCCGACCGGATATTCGGACTTCTGCCAGAAGACCAGAGGGACCGTTTCCTCGGGCTCTGGCGGGAATTCGACGCGCGGGAAACCCCCAGCGCCCTGTTCGCCGCGGCGCTGGACAACATGCAGCCGGTCGTCAATCATTACGTGAGCGACGGATGCGGCGTCAAGGGCAACGGGCTCACCGTCGGGCAGGTGATCGCGAAAAAGGCCTTTATCGGCGACGTTTCTCCCGCCCTTTGGGAGTATACGCGCGAGACGATCGCCAAAAGCGAACGAGCGGGCTTTTACTCAGCGGAATGAGCCCTCGCACGGGCGTGTTGTTTTTCCTTGCGGCTTCTTAATTATTGCTGTAAAATCTGTAGTTACAATGAAATTTGCGGAATACGAAGAGCTTCTCAGGAAGCGCCTCGGTACGTATTTCGATTTCAAAACGGACGTAACGCTGGATGGCCGGATCTATCCCCTGGTCGCCGAACACACCGCCCGCCTTGAGCAAACCGTACTCGGAAAAGACAACGTCGTGGATTATTTCGATACCCGTGAATTCTGCGTCCTCTCCCGGCACGCTTCGATATCCCGCGACGGGCTGGAAGCGGAGCTCGCGCGCGCGCGAAATCTCGTCAAGACGCTCGCAAAGCCCTGCAGGACGCATAAATCGACCATGATTACGAGAATTCTCGCGGTAGAGAGTTCGCCCGCGGGCGAAGCCGGGGACAAGAGCGCGCGTCAGCCGTTCGAACACGCCGTTCGGCGCCTGATCGGGAGATTCCGCCACTCGCGGGCCCACCTGTTCTTTTTTCACGGATGGACGGACCTTCGCGTGTTTGTCGTGGACCTTGGGACGGCGGAGGTTCTCGCGAGCCCGTTGGGCAGACGGGACAAGGCGCCCTTCTCGCCGGTGGCATGAACCGGCGGCAATACGCCGGCTTACATACAGTTTCCAGGCATTTCAAGGAGGTTCTGGAATGAATTCACTCGTTCTGTTGCTCGGTGGCCTCGTGTTCTTCGTTATCGCGTACGCCACGTATGGCGGGTATCTCGCCAAAAAATGGGGAATCGATCCCGCGCGCAAGACGCCCGCGCATACGCTTCGGGACGATATCGATTACGCGCCCGCGGATGCCAAGGTCATTCTCGGACACCACTTCTCGTCCATCGCCGGCGCGGGCCCCATCACGGGCCCGATTTTCGCCGCCGTTTTCGGATGGCTGCCCGTGTATCTCTGGATCGTCCTCGGAAGCATCTTCATCGGCGGAGTTCACGACGCGGGATCCCTCCTCGCGTCCATCCGTCACGACGGCAAGAGCATAGGGGAGATAATCAAGACGAACATCTCCCCGCGGGCCAAGACCATCTTCAACTGGTATGCGTGGCTAACCATCACACTCGTCGTCGCGGCCTTCACCGACATCTGCGCGACGTCCTTCGCGTTCGACGCCGCGAAGCCGGACCTGATCACCGGCGCGCAGGCCGGAACGGCCTCGGTCCTCTTCGTCGTTCTCGCCATGCTCTTCGGCTTTCTCGTCTACCGGAAAAACGCGCCGCTCGCCGTCGCGTCCATAGCCGGCGTCGCGCTTCTCTCGTTCTGCATCTGGTTCGGCTACACGTTCCCCGTGATGAAATTCAGCAAGCTTACCTGGCAGGCGATCCTCATCGTGTACATCGCCCTCGCGTCGATCCTCCCCGTGTGGCTCCTGCTCCAGCCCCGGGACTACCTGTGTTCCTTCCTCCTCTACGCGATGATGGCCGGCGCGCTCCTGGGCATAATCATCACCCGACCGAACATGGAGATACCCGCGTTCGCGGGCTTCGTGGCGCCGAACAAGCAGACCCTCTTCCCCTTCCTCTTCGTCACGGTCGCGTGCGGGGCAATCTCCGGCTTCCACTCGCTCGTCAGCTCGGGAACCACCTCGAAACAGGTTAACCGCGAACATCCCGACGTAAAGCTCATCGGCTACGGCGGCATGCTCATCGAAGGCCTTCTCGCCATCGTCGCCCTCGTTGCCGTCGGATACGTGGCCGGGCAAAAAGGCGCGCCCGCGCAGATCTTCGCCGGCGGCGTTTCCTTCTTCATGTCGAGCTTCGGCATACCGGTCGCGGTCGGGAAGGTATTCGTCATCCTCGCCTACTCCGCCTTCGCGCTCACCAGTCTCGATACGGCGACACGAATCGGCCGCTACATCATGCAGGAAATCGGCACCGTAAGGACCCCCACGGGAGACAAGAAGACCTTCGCGAGCAACATCTACGTCGCCACGATTCTCACGATCGGCTTCTCCGTTCTCCTGCTCGTGTACGGCTACGCCAAGATCTGGCCGATCTTCGGTTCGGCGAACCAGCTCCTCGCCGCCCTCGCGCTCCTCGCCGTGACGGGTTGGGTCATGAAGCAGGGAAAAAAATCCTGGGAAACCGTCCTTCCCCTCGTATTCATGTTCGCCGTTACCTTCACCGCGCTCTTCCTCTTGGTCCGGACGAACGTCGTCGGGGAAAAGCACAATTACGTACTCGCCGGTATCGGCGTTGTCCTCTTCGGCCTCGCGGTCCTTCAGATCGTCGAGGGCGTGCGCGTGCTTTTCCTGAAAAAGAAGTCGTAAGACCGCGACTCGGGCGCAAGACCCGGAAAAAAGAAAAGGCCATTCCGCGCGGGCGGAATGGCCTTTTGCATTCGTATGACGCAAGGGCTTACCCCGCGACGAACCGCCTGACGTGGGCAAGGAGATCGGCATAGTCCTCATACGCGCCGAGATCCGCGTTGGCGGCCCTGATCGCCTCGGGGGCGCGGAAGAGAGCGCCCGTATCCGCGGCGCGAATCATCGAAAGGTCGTTATACGAATCGCCCGCCGCCATGATTTTCATGTTGATCGACTTGAGCGCCTCGACGGCCTTGCGCTTCCCGTCGTTTTGCCGAAGCGCGTATCCGCTTACCGTTCCGTCCCCGTCGACGACGAGCTCGTTGCAAAACAGCGTCGGAAATCCGAGTTTGGCCATGAGCGGCAGGGCGAACTGCGTGAAGGTATCGGAAAGAATGATAACCTGGGCGATCGAACGGGCGGAATCGAGAAAGGCCTTCGCGCCGGGAAGCGGGTCCATGGCGCCGATAACCCGCTGAATGTCCGCGAGACCGAGCCTGCGCTCGCGCAAGATGCTCAGCCGGTACTTCATGAGCTTGTCGTAATCCGGTTCGTCTCGGGTCGTGATCCTCAGTTCGGGGATTCCCGTAGACGCCGCGAATTCGATCCATATCTCGGGAACCAACACGCCCTCAAGATCAAGGCACACCACATGCATAACCAATACCCTCGCTTCAGATTGCTTGGTGCATGGTAGCAGAAAGGCCGCCCGCCCTCAAGGGCGGGCGGGCGGTTCCGGAAAAGCGGGAGGAGGCCAGTCCTCCCCGGATACTCATACCTCGCGTACGGCCTTATGGTACTCCTGCACGGACTTGACCCCGCCCTTGCCGATCCGCGCGGCCGCAATGCCCTGCGCGGCGGCGACCGCCGCCGCGAGCGTCGTGATGTACGGGATCCGGTACTTTATCGCGGCCTTGCGTATCACCGCGTCATCCGCCCGCGAATCCCGCCGCACGCTCGGGGTATTGATAACCAGCTTGACCTGGCGGTTCAGCACGACGTCCAGAACGTTTGGTCGTCCCTCGTTTATCTTGGAGATCGTCTCGCATGCGACGCCCGCGTCCCTGAAAAAACGGGCGGTTCCCTCGGTGGCAAGAATCGTGAACCCCAACGAAGCGAAGGACTTTCCGACGGCGACGGCCTCCTTCGCCTGACCTTCCTTCTCGGACAGACTGATAAGTATCTTGCCCGCGGCGCCGGGTCCCGCCGGATCCAGTTCGGAAGGAAGGAACGAACCGGCCGCCTCCTGCGATTTATAGAACGCGAGGGCGAAATTGTCGGACAAGCCGAGAACCTCGCCGGTAGATCGCATCTCGGGCCCGAGCACCGGATCGACCTCGGGGAATTTCTCGAAGGGAAACACCGCTTCCTTGGCCCCGAAATGCGGAATGACCTTGTCTTTCAGCTTGAGGTCGCGGAGGCCAGCGCCGAGCATGAGCCGCGTCGCGAGCCTCGCCATCTGCGTGTCGCATACCTTGGAAACGAGCGGAACCGTCCGGCTCGCGCGGGGGTTCGCCTCGAGCACGTATACCGTTCCGTCCTCGATGGCGTACTGCATGTTCATGAGGCCGCACACCTTGAGCGCCTTGGCGATCTTTCGCGTATAGTCCTTGATGGTTTCAAGATGCGGTCCGTCGATGGATACCGGCGGAATCACGCAGGCGGAATCGCCCGAATGCACGCCGGCGAGCTCGACGTGTTCCATTACCGCGGGGATAAACACGTCGGTACCGTCGGAAAGCGCGTCCGCCTCGCATTCGAGGGCGTTCCTGAGAAACCGGTCCAGGAGGAGCGGACGGTCGGGGGTCACGCCGACGGCCTTCTCGACGTATTCGCGGAGCATGGTCTCATCGTAGATTACCTCCATTCCCCGTCCGCCCAGGACGAACGAGGGGCGGATCATCAACGGATAGCCGACCCTGCCCGCGACCTCGAGGGCCTCGTTGATATCGACCGCCATGCCGGCTTGCGGCATCGGGATTCCGAGTTGCTCCATCATCTTGCGGAACAAGTCCCGATCCTCCGCGATGTCGATCGAGTCGATGCTCGTACCGAGGATCTTTACGCCCTCGTCGGAAAGCTCGCGCGCTATGTTGAGCGGGGTTTGCCCGCCGAACTGGACGATAACTCCCTCGGGCTTTTCCTTGTCGTAGATCTGTAGCACGTCCTCGGCCGTCACCGGCTCGAAATAGAGCTTGTCGCTCGTGTCGTAGTCGGTGGAAACCGTCTCGGGGTTGCAGTTGACCATGATCGTCTCGTACCCGGCCTCGCGCAGGGCCATCGCCGCGTGCACGCAACAATAGTCGAACTCGATTCCCTGCCCGATCCGGTTCGGTCCGCCGCCGAGAATGAGGATCTTTTTCTTGTTCGTGGTGGCGACGGATTCGTCTTTCGCGTTGTACGACGAGTAGTAATAATAGGTGTTCTCCTTGCCGGAGACGGGGACCGCGTGCCAGCCCTCGACGATGCCGAGTTCATTCCTGCGCTTCCTGACGTCCTTTTCGCGGATTCCGAGTATCTTCGCGAGGTACTTGTCCGAAAATCCGTCTTTCTTGGCCTTTTCGAGAAGGGCGTCGGAAGGCATTCTCCCGGGGGTCTTGAGGAGTTCCTCCTCAAGATCGACGAGCTCCTTCATCTGGGTCAGGAAGTAGGGTTTGATATACGTTAGCTCGTAGAGGCGCCCGACGTCGGCGCCCTTCCTCAGGGCTTCGTACAGGATGAAATACCGTTCGCTCGTGGGGAACCGCAACAGTTCGAGAAGTTCTTCCAGGCTCTTCTTGTTGAAATCCTTAACGAAACCGAGGCCGTGACGCGAGTTCTCGAGGCCGCGGATCGCCTTTTGGAAGGTTTCCTTGAAGGTCTTTCCGATCGACATGACCTCGCCGACCGCCTTCATCTGCGTGCCGAGGCGGTCCTCGACGGCGCGGAACTTCTCGAAGGCCCAGCGCGCGAACTTGAGGACGACGTAATCGCCCGAGGGCGTGTACTTTTCGAGGGACCCGTCGCGCCAGTAGGGGATTTCGTCGAGGGTCATGCCGCTCGCGAGCTTCGCCGAAATGAGCGCGATCGGAAAACCGGTCGCCTTGGAGGCGAGAGCGCTCGAGCGCGAGGTGCGCGGGTTTATCTCGATAATGACGACCCGGCCGTCCTTGGGATTGTGGGCGAACTGGACGTTGGTTCCGCCGATGACGCCGATCGACTCGACGATGCGGAACGCGTCGCGCTTGAGCCGTTCCTCGAGTCCTTTCTCTATGGTCAAAAACGGCGCCGAGCAGAACGAGTCTCCCGTATGCACGCCGACGGCGTCGATGTTCTCAATAAAACAGATGGCGATCATCTGATTCTTGCCGTCGCGGACGACCTCGACCTCAAGCTCCTCCCACCCGAGGATCGATTCCTCGATAAGACATTGGTGGGTCATCGAAAGCTCGAGCCCGCGGGCGCAGACGACGCGCAATTCCTCGACGTTGTAGACGAGTCCGCCGCCGGCGCCGCCCATCGTGTACGCGGGCCTGACGACGACGGGATATCCGAGCGTATCCGCGATTTTTTCGGCGCCTTCGACCGAATAGGTAATGTCGGACCGGGGGGTATCGATTCCCAGAGATTGCATCGTAGCCTTGAAAACCTCGCGGTCCTCTCCCCGCTCGATGGCGTCCAGGTTCACGCCGATGACTTTGATACCGTATTTCTCAAGAACGCCGGCCTTGTTGAGCTCACAGGCCAGGTTAAGGCCCGTTTGCCCGCCGAGATTCGGAAGCAGGGCGTCGGGTCGTTCCTTTTCGATAATCTGCTCGAGCCGGGCGAGGTTTAACGGCTCAATATAGGTCGCGTCCGCCATGACCGGATCGGTCATGATAGTCGCGGGATTCGAATTGACCAGCACGATCTTATAGCCCTGCTCCCGAAGTGCCTTGCAAGCCTGGGTGCCGGAATAGTCGAACTCGCACGCCTGTCCGATCACTATCGGTCCCGAACCGATAATGAGAACCTTGTTGATATCGCTCCGTTTCATGTGTACCCCTTTGTACATAGATTAACTGATTGAAACTACCATTTTATCCCTACCTGATTCCAGTCATATCCTGTATATTTACCTCCAGGAGAGAACGCAATGAACGCACTCATTTCGACGGATCCCGTCCTGTTGGCCCTTTTCGCGACCCTTTTTACCTGGGGCATGACCGCCCTCGGGGCGTCGCTCGTGTTCTTTTTCAAATCGATCAACCTTCGCGTCCTCAACATGATGCTCGGCTTCGCCTCCGGCGTCATGGTCGCGGCCAGCTTCTGGTCCCTGCTCGCGCCCGCCATCGAGCTTGCCGAAGAAAGCCCGCTTCCCGCCTGGTTCGTCGCAGCTTCGGGCTTCGCCGCCGGCGCCGCCTTCCTCTGGCTCGCCGACCGCCTCATGCCGCACGTTCACTTCAGCGCGCAACACGGAGAAAGCGAGGGCATCCACACGAAATTGCGAAGAAGCATCCTTTTGGTGTTTTCGATTACGATCCACAACATCCCCGAAGGACTCGCCGTCGGCGTCGCTTTCGGCGCGCTTACCGGGGCTATCACGACGGACGCGCTTTTTCCCGCCCTGGCGGTGGCTATCGGTATCGGCATCCAGAACTTTCCCGAAGGCGCGGCGGTTTCCATACCCCTGCGTCGCGAGGGCTTGAGCCGAACCAAGGCGTTCCTCTACGGACAGGCCTCCGGCTTGGTCGAACCTGTCGCCGGAGTTCTCGGCGCCCTGCTCGTTACGCTCGTTCGTCCGATACTTCCCTACTCGCTCGCGTTCGCGGCGGGCGCCATGATCTACGTCGTCGTGGAAGAACTCATCCCGACCGCGCAGGAAGGCGACCACGAGAGCACCGACCTCGCCACGATCGGCACCATCCTCGGGTTTACCGCAATGATGATCCTCGACGTGGCGCTCGGTTGACGGTTCCGCCTGACCCTTACGCCCGCGAAGCGTCGGCGAGGGCCGCCTCGTCTATGTACTGTCTGGTATACAGCCTCCAATAATGACCGCGTTTCTCCATAAGGCTGTCATGGTCCCCATCCTCAAGGACGGTTCCGTTCTCGAGGACGACGATTCGGTCGGCGTTCCTGATCGTAGACAACCTGTGGGCGATAACCAGGCTCGTCCGGTCCCGCAACAGCCGGTCAATGGCACCCTGGATAAGCACTTCGGTCTCCGTATCAACCGAACTTGTCGCCTCGTCGAGCACCATGATCCGCGGATTCGCGACAAGGGCGCGCGCGAGACTGATGAGTTGCCGCTGCCCCGTGGAAAGAAGGGCGCCTCCCTCCCCGACAGGCGTATCGAACCCGTGATCGAGCCGCTCGATAAAGCCCAGCGCGTTCGCCTCTCGCGCCGCGGTCTCCACCTCCGCGTCGGTGGCGTCAAGCCGCCCGTAGCGGATGTTCTCGCGCACCGTCCCCGAGAAAAGAAAGGGCGTCTGCAACACGTACCCGAGACGGCTGTGCAACCAATGTCTCGTCCGATTGCGGTAATCCGTCCCGTCGATCAACACCGCCCCTTCGACCGGCTCGTAAAACCGGCACAGCAGGTTTACGAGCGTTGACTTGCCGCTACCAGTCTCGCCGACGATGGCCAGCGTTTGCCCCGCCGGCACGAATAGCGAAAAGTCCCTGAATATCCACTGGCCGTCCCCGTACTGAAAGCCCACGCGCGAAAGTTCCAGGTCTCCCCTGATGTCCCCCGAATCTACGGCGTCTTCCCGATCCACGATCTCCGGCTCCGTTTCTATGAGGCCCAAGAGCCGTTCCGCGCTCGCCTGCGCCGCCTGGAACTCGGAAAGGACGCGGGCAACCTCGCGGGCGGGATCAAAAAACATCATCGCGTAGTTAACGAAGGCCACGAGCGTTCCGAAACTCACGCCACCCCCGATTACGAGCGTCCCGCCAGCGCTGAGGGCGATGGCGGCGCCGGTAGCCGCGAGGAAGATAACCACCGGCATGAAAAGGGCCGAAAGCCGGGCCGCCCTGAGGGAAAAGCCCTTCAGGGCCAGGCTCTGCGCCGAAAACTCGGTTCCGTTATGAGCTTCCAGAACGAGCGACTTCGACGTCCTCGCGCCCTGCAAGCCCTCGTTGAACAACCCAGAAAGGATCGAGTTCGCCCGCCGGGCCTTTCGCTGCGTGCGCAGGATGCGCCGCTGAAACCAGAGCGTCGCGGCGAGCAGCAACGGAACGAACGCGAGCGTCATGAGGGCGAGGCGCCAGTTCATCACCAGCATGAATACGACGATAACCGTCATCATGATCGAGCCCCAGACGAGATCCACGAGTCCCCAGGCGATCGTGTCTCCGAGTCGCTGGGCATCCGAGGTCATGCGCGCCATGATCCAACCTGCCGGGGTTCGGTCGTAATACGAGAAGCTCAAATCCTGCAACTGCGCGAAAGCCCGGGCGCGCAGCGTATGGCAAACCCTAACCTCGATCATCCCGGCTACGCAAATGAAAATAAAGACGTTCGCCGCCTGCGCGAGGGCGAGAACGCCGAACAGGGCGAGAAAGTTTCGTATCTTCGCGGCCGCCCCGACGCTACCGAGCGTCGGCACGATCACGTCCACGGCGTACCTGGTCATCTGGGGGAATATCCCGTCAACCACGGCTACGCCCGTCATGAACAGGGCGAGCAGGGCCATGACGGGAAACAGGGCACGGGAGTGGTTCAGTATCTTCTTCCAAATCCCGAAATCAAACCGGGACGAATACTCCCGTTCGGTAAATTGCTTTATATCAGACATTATTCATTCCTCGTTTTAACCTCGCCCGCCACCGCCCGTTGCAGGTTGGCAAGCCTTCTATACAGCCCCTCTCGGGCGAGAAGCTCCTCATGCGTTCCCACGGCCGTCACGCGCCCGCCCTCCAGAACGAGAATCCGGTCGGCGGAGGCCAGCGTCGTAAGGCGATGCGCGATAATAATCGTCGTCCCCGCGCCTACGCGCTCCATCGCCTCGCGTATCGCGCTGTCGGTTTCGGTATCGACCGCGCTCAGGCTGTCGTCCAGCACCAGGATGGGCGAAAGCCGAACGAACGCTCGGGCGAGCGAAAGCCGCTGTCGCTGTCCTCCGGACAGTGTTACCCCGCGTTCCCCCACCATCGTTTCGTATCCCGCCGGAAAGGACGACACGACCTCATGCAGTGCAGCCGTCCGTGCCGCCTCCTCCATATCCTCGTCGCTCGCGGAAAACCGTCCCATTCGAATGTTCTCACGAATCGTTTTGCCGTACAGGAAGCCCTCCTGCATGACGAGGGCGACGGCCCGTCGAAGACGACGTTTCGGGATATCCCGGATATCACGGCCTCCGATCCTGATCGTGCCCGAATCCGGTTCATAGAACCGCAGCAAGAGATGCGCGAGCGATGACTTTCCGCTACCGGTCGGCCCGAGAATGGCGAGCCGTTCGCCTGGTTTGATACTGAAGGATACGTCCCGCAGAACGGCGGTACCGTCGGGATACGCGAAGGAAACGCCGTCGAACTCGATAGACCCCGGTTCCCATTCGTCGAGACCCCGTTCGTCCGTCTCCGTCCCGCCATTCTCGAGCCCGCTTTCCCGCTCAAGACGGAAAAGCTCGGCGATTCTCCCGAGCGCGACCTTCGTCTTCCCGGCGTCGGCGAGAACGCGCCCGAACTGCCTGACGGGCCAGAGCGTCTGATGCTCGTACGTCAGGAACATGACGAGCAACCCGAGACTGACGGCGCCCGTCGACATCATAAAGAGGCCCGCGCCGAGGACAATGGCGATCTGAACGATTCCGAGAAAACTCGAGAAGGACCAAAAGACCGCAAGCCAGGCGATCAGTCGAAACACCTGGTCGCGAAACCGGTCATTCGCGACTGAAAACCGTCCGGTTTCATATTCCTGTCGGGCGAAGGCGCGAACAACCCGAACGCCCGTAACGTTCTCCTGGATGATTCCCGAAAGCACGCCCTCTCGCTCGTCGACGCCGAGAAATACGCGCTCGACCACGCGATGGAAACCGACCGAAAAAAGGATGATGAGCGGAACGACGATACTTCCCCACAAAGTAAGCCGGGGACTCAGGGAAAACATTACGGGATAGGCTACGCTCACGAGAAAGGCCGTTCGGAATATCTCCATTAGCTCCACGCACAGAAACCGTCTTGTCGTATCCACGTCCGAAGTACACCGCTGAAGCCAATCGCCGGATTGCGCCCGCAACAGGGTTTCAAACGGCAAGTCCTGGACGTGCGCGTACAGTCGATCCCTCAGGCGTTTTGCCGCGTGTTCGGCCGATACGTTCGCAGAGTACGTCGCAAGAAATCCGAACAAGGACTGCAGGAGGATACACGCCACGAACAAAAGACCAACGACCCATAGTCGTTCCCGAAGCCAGATTCGCTCGGGCCAGAGCCCTAGAACGGGCTCGAGAAAATAGGGTACGACCGGGTTGGACTCGCCGATAACGCTATCAATGGTCAGCTTCACGATAACCGGAGAGGTAAAGGTAAAAAGGGCCTCAAACGCCAGGGAAAGAATCCCCGCCAGATACACGAGCCGCCGTCCGGCGAGGGCCTCAAAAAGAATTCCGATTCGAGCCCACGGGGCCCACGAGTTTTTCGCGATAACGTACGATTCAATATTGTGCGACACGGTCTTCCTCCCGGAAGATATTGCTGAAACGGTGTGGTCCGTATCCCGGTTCAGCTCGGTCGCGTCGGGGTAAAACGCGGTCTCGCCAAAAAAAAGGGATCGGGCCACTTTCGGCGCCGATCCCTTCCTGTTGCGATCTACCCGCTAGTATCGGGGTTCGCGGAAACGGACAGGAATAGCGCCGGCACGCGGATACGCGCAAACGATACGTATATCGTCACGATTCGCGGCGGTGTTTGCGAAACATACGGTATTCTTATTCATGTCCGTTCCTCCTTTTGGCAGGGTTGCTTTCGATTACTCCGTGTAGCCTACTCCCGCGAGTCTGCCCGTGTCAAGGCCGGTCGTTATTTTTCTTCCCCGAATACACGAACCCTTTCCGCCAACGGAAGAAACTCCTTATCGCCGGCGGGGGCTTCGACCGATCCGAACGGCATCTCGGCCAACAGCTTCCAGCCAGCCGGGACACCCCACGCGTTCCGTACGGCCTCGTCCACCAACGGGTTGTAGTGCTGAAGGGATGCTCCGACACCCTCTTCCGCAAGGCCGGTCCAGACGGCGAATTCCAACATCCCGTTTGACTGAAGCGACCAAACGGGAAAGTTGTCCGCATACAACGGGAAGCGTTCCTGCAAACCGCGTACGACTTCTTGATCCTCGAAAAACAACGCGGTTCCAAACCCCGCGTCAAACGACCGTATTTTTTCCTCGGTTTTCCCGAAGGACTCGGATGGAACAACCGGTTTCAAGACGTTCCGTACCAAACCCCAAAATCGCGAACTCTCGGCTCCGAAAAGAATAACTACCCGGGCGCTTTGCGAATTGAACGGCGAAGGAACGTGCGTTACCGCATGTTCCACGATCTCGCGTATCCGCTTTTCCGATGCGACCTTATTCTTTCCCAAGGCATAGATGCTTCTTCGTTTCACAATTGCCGCAGCGAATCCACTCATATTTAACCTCCGATTCAATAGTATGAAATACACATCCCGATATCTGCTTGTAATGTAATATTAAGTTAACATAATGGCAAGCGTCTTGCTATCGCTATTGACCTCACGATATCGCTCGTGCAAACTCCTGACATGAACCGAGAAGAGCTCCGCCAGTCACTCGAAACTACCGTAACCCTTACCTTCTCCCGTTCAGGAGGCCCCGGGGGGCAAAACGTAAACAAGGTTAATTCCAAGGTAACCGCCACTGTCAACATCGATCTTCTTCAGGGTCTAACCGAGGATGAACGAATACGAGTACGAGAGACCCTTGCCTCTCGATGTACGACGGAGGGACTCTTGGTTCTCCAGTCCGACGAGGATCGCTCTCAACTCAGAAACCGCGAGATTGTCCTCATACGTATCGAAGGACTCGTCGTCGCCGCGGCTCGACCGAGACGCAAAAGAATCCCGACGAAACCCGGAAAGGCCGCTATACGACGTCGTCTTGAGTCAAAGGCCCTTGTCTCCGTACGAAAGCAAAACCGAAAGAAACCCACCAGCGAGAGAGAATAACGTAACGATTAAGCAGTAATAAACTCCTGCACGGCAACCACTGTTTCACGTGAAATAAAAAAAAGCAGTCAGGGATACTCCCTGACTGCCGCCTGATGGTCCGCATTCCCCATGCGGTGGTATCTATTGTTTCACGTGAAACACATACCTCTTTCCATGTGCCGTTACCAATCGTGCTCCGTACACTTTAGTCATGCTATACAGTAAAAGATCCACTTGCGTCGTCCATATTCCGTCCACGGCAACTCTTCCTTGAATACTCGCAGCGTGACGTAAAACCGGGAGATCCGGATATGCTATACGCACCGTTAGCAACAAGGTTTCTATTAGCTCCGTGTTCCGCTCAGGGTCGGATGATCGTCCCGCTATGAAAAACAGTTCCTGAACGCAGGGTGCGGGAATTCCGATTTCATCGGGCGAGTCACCATACAATTCCAGGAGTTTCCTGTTACCGCCCAAGAATGAAAGACATGCGTCGGTATCAAGCAGGATCATACGAATCCTCGATTACGGTAAGCCCACCGGGCCGGCCTTCGGTAGATATCCCATTACCAGTTCTTAATCGTAGAGCCTCTTCAAGCAGCAACGCAGTCGATTGACTATCTCCGCGCCAGCTTCCGCATAACTCTCCCCATACCCTCGAGCGCGCGAGTATAGACGAAGAGGCGGAATCCTTGCGGCCTTGTCCTTCTTGTCGATTTCGAAGTCCTTCCTCCAACAACACGAGAAGTTCGCTGTTAACGCTTCGCCGCTCGCCGCGGGCAAAGACGCGTATCCGCTCAAGAAGGGCCTGCGGAATATTTCGCACGGTCAGACTAACCATATATGCTCCATTACGGTCATATTATAGTTACATATGCCGCTCGTCAATCTTGCCGACAAGTACTGTGGCAGAGCTCAATAAAAAAACCGTTTGTCGCTATCGATTTTTATCAATCGCGACAAACGGTTCCCCTTTATGCAAACGGTCCTTTCAACCGTTTATAACGGAATCATTCCTCATCGTCGGGCTCCCTGGCGCTTCCGTCCAGGTCAGAATCATCAGTTGATTCCGAGTCCGTCTCCGCCGCGGAATCCGCGATGGTCTCGGCGATATCATCCGAACCATCAAGGTCCAGTTCCCCGGCTATCGAAATCTCGCTCGTCGGCGAGGTCGCGGCCCGGCTCGGAAGCTCGTCTTCCCGTGCGACGGTATCAAGCCCGATCAGGATATCGGGGCGTTCGATATTCAGGATACGAACGCCCTGCGCGGCCCGACCCATGACAGAAATGCCGTTCGCCTTGACTCGGAGGGTCTTGCCCTGGCTCGTGATACAGACGATCTCGTCATTATCGCTCACCGCGATCAATCCTACGATCTCTCCGGTCTTTTCCGAGATAGTATAAATCTTCTGTCCGCCGGTCGCTCTTCCGTGCGGGGTAAACTCGGAGAAATCCACGCGCTTGCCGTATCCGCATTCTGTCATGATAAGCATGCGCGCCGAATCGTCGACGCGTAGCGCCCCGGCAAGTTCGTCGTCGCTCGAAAGTCGTATTCCAGTCACGCCGCGCGATGCGCGCCCGAGCGGACGGATATCCGTCTCGCTCATCCGGAGGGCCTGTCCCCTACGGGTTATGAGCATGAGCTCGTTGTTACCCGAAGTCAGTATCCCGCTGATGAGCCGGTCGCCCTCGTCAAGCTTGATCGCAATAATTCCGCGCGTCTTGGCGTTCTGAAAATCGCTCGTCTTGACCTTCTTGACGACGCCCGCGGAGGTCGACATGAGCAGGTACTCGGTATCGCTGAAATCCTTGAGGGCCACGACCGTCGTGATCTCCTCCTCCGAAGTAACGGAAAGGAGCGACTTGATATGCGTCCCGCGGCTGGTCCGGTTGGACTCGGGTATTTCATGAACCTTCAGCCAATAGGCCTTGCCGACGCTTGTAATGAAGACGACGTTATCGTGGGTTGTCGCCGTGAATATCTGGTTCACAAAGTCATCCTCGACTAACTTTGCGCTATTTGACCCCTTCCCGCCGCGGTTTTGGCTCTTGTACGCGGAGGCGGGGATTCTCTTGATATATCCGAGGCTCGAGATAAGGATGACCATCTCCTCTTTCTGGATCAGGTCTTCGATGTTAATCTCCTCGACTTCGTCGGACACGATGTCGGTACGTCGCTTGTCGCCGAACTTTGCGGTCAGCTCCTCCGTCTCGGTCTTTATGAGAGCCAGGATCTTCGGAGGATTCGCGAGCAGGTCCTTGTAGTAGGCGATCATCGCCTCGATCTCCGCCAACTCCTGCAGTATCTTCTCGGTCTCGAGGCTGGTAAGCCGCCCGAGCCGCATGTCGACGATTGCCTGGGCCTGCGCGTCCGAGAACTCGAAGCGGGCGATAAGACCGGCTTTCGCGGCGTCGATGTTTCGCGCCTTCTTTATGATCGCGATAACCTCGTCGATGTTCTGCAGGGCGATTACGAGGCCGCGCAAGATATGAGCCCGCTCTTCCGCCTTACGGAGGTCAAAGACGGTACGGCGGGTGACGACCTCGACGCGATGCTCGACGAAGTACTGGATCATCTGCTTGAGCGTCAGGGTTTCCGGTCGCCCCTTGACCAGGGCGAGGTTTATGACGCCGAACGACGATTGCAGCGCGGTACGCGAGAAAAGCTGATTCAAAACGATCTTGGCGATGGCGCCGCGCTTGAGCTCGATGACGATACGCATGCCCTCGCGGTCCGATTCGTCGCGTATCTCGGATATCCCGTCTATGACCTTGTCACGGACAAGTTCCGCTATTCGCGAGATAAGGACGGCCTTGTTGACGGCGTACGGGATCTCGGAAAAGATGATGGTTTCCTTGCCCTTCTTGTCGACCTCGAGGGTAAACCGGCCGCGGACGATGATCTTGCCCCGTCCGGTCTTGAAGGCCATCCGGATTCCCTTCTTGCCGAAGATGATTCCGCCGGTCGGGAAATCGGGGCCCTTGATGTGCTTCATCAGGTCCTCGATCGTGCATTCCGGATTATCGATATAGTGGGCAATGGCGGCCGAGATCTCGTTCAGGTTGTGCGGAGGGATGTTCGTGGCCATTCCGACCGCGATACCGGAGGCCCCGTTCGCGAGCAAAAACGGGAAGGCCGAGGGAAGGACTCGCGGCTCCTTGAGGGAGTCGTCGTAGTTCGGCCCGAAGTCTACCGTCTCTTTCTTGATATCCTCGATCATGGACTCGGCGATCTTGGTGAGGCGGCTTTCCGTATAGCGCATCGCCGCGGGCGGGTCTCCGTCGACCGAGCCGAAGTTACCCTGACCCTGGATAACCGGATACCGCAGGGAAAAGTCCTGCGCGAGACGGACGAGGGCGTCGTAGATCGACTGGTCCCCGTGCGGGTGATACTTACCGAGCACGTCTCCGACGATGCGTCCGCATTTCTTGAACGGCGTGTTGGAACGGATTCCGAGCTCTTCCATGGAATAGAGGATGCGACGGTGAACCGGTTTCAATCCGTCTCGTACGTCGGGAAGGGCACGGCTCACGATAACGGACATCGCGTAATTGAGATAGGCCGTTTTCACTTCTTGTTCTATCGAAATGGGAATCAGCGTTCCCGTCGGAAACGTTTCTTCGTGTTCACTCATCGCTAGATATCTCCATTACACGTCAAGGTTGGAAACGTACACGGCGTTGTCCTCGATGAACTTGCGCCGGGGCTCTACCTGCTCGCCCATCAGGGTCGTAAAGGTGCGATCCGCCTCGACGGCGTCGTCCAGCCTGACGCGCATCATCTTACGCCGTTCCGGATCCATGGTCGTTTCCCATAGCTGTTCCGGGTTCATTTCGCCCAAGCCCTTGTATCGCTGAATGTTGACCTTTTCCGGGTCACGGTCGATCGTGGACATGATCCGTTCTTTTTCGTCGTCGTCGTAAGCGTAAAAGACCTTTTTCTCGTACGAAATCTTATACAGGGGAGGCATCGCGATATACACGTAGCCGTCCTTGATGATATCCGTCATGTACCGGTAGAAAAAAGTCAGCAGGAGCGTGCGGATGTGCGATCCGTCGACGTCCGCGTCCGCCATGATGATTATCTTGTGATAGCGCAGTTTTGCGCAATTGAAGGTGTCGGCGATTCCGGCGCCAAGACTCGCGATTATCGGCTGAAGTTTGTCGTTCCCGATAACCTTGTCCAGCCGGGTTTTCTCGACGTTGAGCATCTTCCCCCACATCGAGAGGATGGCCTGGAACTTCCTGTTACGACCCATCTTCGCCGAGCCGCCCGCCGAGTCTCCCTCGACGATGTATATCTCGCACTTGGCCGGGTCTTTTTCGGAACAGTCGGCGAGCTTTCCGGGTAATCCCGAGGAGTCCATCGCGTTTTTGCGACGCGTGGCGTCTCTGGCCTGTCGGGCCGCTATTCGCGCCTTTGCGGCAAGCACGCTCTTCTCCAGTATCTGGTTGATTACCTCGGGATTTTGCTCGAGATACAGGGTAAGCTGATCGTTAACGAACGTTTCGACAATACCCTTGACCTCGGAATTGCCGAGCTTGGTCTTGGTCTGTCCCTCGAACTGGGGCTCGGGAACCTTCACGGACAGAACGGCCGTCAATCCCTCTCGGACATCGTCGCCTGACAGGGTTTCTTCCATTTTTTTGGATAGTTTGGAATTCTTCAAAAACTCGTTTAGAACCTTCGTGAGCGCCGACTTGAAGCCCACCAGGTGAGTTCCGCCTTCCCGGGTGTTGATGTCGTTGACGAAGCTGAACATGATCTCGCTGAAGGAGTCGTTGTACTGGAGCGCGACCTCCACGATGATGTCGTCGCGTTCGCCGGTTATATAGACGGGTTCCGGGTGGAGCACAGTCTTGTTTTCGTTGAGATACGCGACGAACTCGCGAATTCCGCCCTCGAAACGGAATTCGATCTCTTTCGGGACGCTCAGCCGCTCGTCCCGCATGACGATCGTGATGCCGGAGTTGAGGAAGGCGAGCTCCCGAAGCCTGGTCGCCAGGACGTCGAAGTTATATGTCGTAGTCTCGGTAAATATCGTCGGATCGGCTTGCCAGCGAATGGTCGTCCCGCGTCTGTCGGTTTCGCCCAACCGCTTGATCGGTTCGCCGGGGTTTCCCGTCTCGAACCGTTGAACGTGTTCATAGCCGTCACGCGCGACGAAGGCCTCCATCCAGGTGGATAGCGCGTTCACGACGGAAACGCCGACGCCATGGAGTCCTCCCGAAACCTTGTACGAGCCCTTGTCGAATTTGCCGCCGGCATGTAGCCGGGTCAAAACGAGCTCAAGCGCGCTGACGCCCTCCCCCGGGTGAATATCTACGGGGATTCCTCGCCCGTTATCCTCGACGCGGACCACGTCGTTCTTTTCCAGAACTACCAGGATTCGATCGCAATGCCCCGCCATCGCCTCGTCGATACAGTTATCGACCACCTCGTACACGAGATGGTGAAGCCCGTCGGGGCCGGTAGAACCGATATACATACCCGGGCGTTTTCTGACGGCTTCGAGACCCTTAAGTACCGTAATATTATTGGCTGAGTAGGTAGCAGAACTCATTTAGTATCCTTATATAGTAGAAACGCGTATCAGACATACTACCGTCATTGTCAAAAAAAGTAAAGAAGGGGTATAATGGCTCCCTATGGGTACGTGGGATTATGATGTCTTTTGGAAAGAAACGCTCAATCAGCTAAAATCAGAACTGTCCGAGCAGGAATACGCCATGTGGTTTAACATGGAATACGAGTCTTCGGGGGAACAGTCTATCGTAATCTCCGTTCCTTCCGCCTTTTATCGGGATCAGGTGAAACAACGATACCAGACCCGTATCGAAAACAAGCTCTTCGAACTGTCGGGGCAACACATCCAGGTCATCCTTGAGGTTAAGCAACGGACGAAGGATGATTCGCATGGCGCCGTATCGGGAACCGTAAAAAAAGAGTCGCGGGGATCCGATGCCGGGAACAAGGGAACCGGCTCGCGAGCCCGCGCTGTATCGGATCATTTGACAAAACCCGAACAACCCCGCGCCCGGGAAGGGCATTCCCAGCTCCGCAAGGATTATATATTCGACAACTTCGTCATCGGCGAGAATAACTTCTTCGCGGCGAACGCGGCTATCGCCATCGCGAAAAACCCCGGTACGGCCTATAACCCCTGTCTCATCTACGGCGGCGTCGGTCTCGGAAAGACGCACCTGATGCAGGCGATCGGAAACCTTTCCTGGCAGGAAAAAGGCTGTAAGATCATTTATATCACTGCGGAAAACTTCACGAACGAATTCGTGGAGGCGATCAAGAACTCCGCCACGCAGGGGTTCAAGAACAAATATAGAAACGCCGACATGTTGCTCATCGACGACATTCACTTCCTCCAAAAAAAGAACGAAACACAGGAAGAGTTGTTCCATACGTTTAACGCCCTGTATGACGCGAATAAGCAGATTATTTTTACGTGTGACAGGCCGGTCTCCGAGCTGAAAAACCTGTCTGAACGTTTGCGTTCACGGTTCGAACGCGGACTCAATGTCGACCTCCAACCACCCAGCTACGAAACGCGATGCGCGATATTGGCCAAAAAGGTAGAGGCTCGGGGAGTAAGTATACCTCCGGACGTGATTAACCTCGTTGCCAGAAACATATCGTCGAACGTACGGGATCTCGAGGCTTCCCTTACGAAATTGATCGCCTATGCGGAACTGACGAAAAAACCCGTAACTCTCGAAATTGCCCAACAGCAACTTCGGGATAATTTCGGCTCTCCCAAACAAAACAACGTCACGATCGAAACGATCCAAAAGGTGGTCGCCGAGTATTTCTCCCTATCATATACGGATCTCAAAGGGAAAAAGAGAACAAAGGCCATCTCCTTCCCCAGGCAATTGGCGATGTTTATCGCCAGGGAGATTACCGAGTATTCAACGACGGAGCTCGGTATGGAATTCGGAGGAAGGGATCATACTACCGTCATGCACGGATGTCAAAAAATCGACGAGCGTCTTAAAGCGGAACCCTCTCTCGATTCAACGATACAAAAACTCATGAAGCTCATTAAGGACTATAACAGCTGATAAAGTATTTCGGATGCCGTTTTTTTCCTGTTAAATGTATGCTACAATGCTGTGTATATCCCGTGGAGAGTTTGATTTCCTGTGGATTAGTGGATAACACCGATTACTAAAAGCAGAGGTTGTTAAGACTGTTACTCTTTATATTATAAGGAGAACCATCGGTTATTAAGATTTCAACAGGCTCTATTACTGCTACTACTATTATATTATATATATACTTATAATAGAGAATCGGAGGATATATGAAGTTCAGTTTTGATCGAGACGCACTTCTTAAGGAAATTTCCATTGCCCAGGAAATAATCGCCACAAAAAACGCCATTTCCATTCTGTCGAATGTTCTTCTCGAGGCTTCTGCGGGAACTCTTACGATCAAGGCTACGGATATCAAGGTCAACTTCGAAACAAAGATACCGGTAGACGTAAGCGAAGAGGGATCTACGACCGTTTTTTGCGATAAGTTTATGAGCATTATTTCTTCCCTTCCTCAGGGAGAAATCGAGTTCGAACAGAAAGACATACGAATTACGATTCGCTCGACCATGAAAAAAGCCCGGTTCCAGCTCAAGAGTATTACGAGCGACAAATATCCCGAGTTCACTTCCCCGAGCAATCTCCAGTTCTTCGAAGTGCCCGTGAAAGAATTCAAGGAAATGATAAACCAGACTGTTTTTTCCGTTTCGGCGGACGAAACGCGTTACTTCATGAACGGCGTTTACATGGAGCGCCTCGGGGACAAACTCCAACTCGTGGCGACCGACGGCCGTAGATTGGCTTTTATCGCGAAGGAATTCGGCATTGCGATTCCCGAGTTCAAAGGGGTTATTGTACCGCCGAAGATACTTACGATCATCAACAAGCGAGCTACGGACGAAGGTCCGCTGTCTATAGCCGTCGGTGAGAAAAACATCTTTTTCCGTTTTGCCAATTATGAATTCTCATCGGTGTTGATCGAAGGTCAATTTCCCAATTATTCCAGGGTAATTCCGGAAAGCCAGTCATACTCCTTTGAAGTCGATACAAGGGACATCATGGAGGCGCTTAAGCGCGTTGCCCTTCTTGTAGAGCAGAAATCCCGCAGGGTCTATCTTACCGTCGCTCCGGGAACGCTTACCATCAGTTCACAGGAAACCGAAATCGGTACGGCTAAAGAGGAAATTCCTTGCAAGTATGACGGTGATGAGATTACGATAGCCCTGAATTATCTGTACGTAGAAGAACCTATCAAGGTAATCGGATCGGATCGGGTGAAATTCGACTTTACCGAGGCAATGAAGGCCGTAACCGTAAGATCGGAGCCCGGCAAAGACTTCTTTCACATCATCATGCCCATGCAGATGGAATAAGAACCGGAACAGTACGTGCCTTTTTTATCAGCGTCATTTACGAACGTCCGGAATCTTGAAAACAAGACGATAGACCTCCTTTCGAAGGAGGTCTATTTTATTGGCGAAAACGGACAGGGTAAAAGCAATATTCTCGAAACCCTGTACCTATCCGCATACGGGTCTTCGTTTCGGACGAGAAACGATTCCGAAATAGCTACGAACGGGCTCAAGGATTTTTCCGTTCGCGCGATTTTTCGCGATCAAACGGAACGTACAAACACCATTTCAGTGACGTTTAAGGACGGAAAAAAAAGGATCGAGAAGAACGCGAAAGTCATTTCAGACCGCAAGGAGCTCGTCGATACGATTCCATGCGTACTGTTCAGTCATGACGATCTGGATTTCGCCGTCGGGGCTCCCGAACGGCGAAGGTTTTTTATCGATCAGTCTTTATCGATGTACGACGGGTCGTATATCGACGTTTTCAGGGCATACAAGAAAATACTCAAAACGAGAAACGCGCTCCTAAAAGAAAAAAAACCGGAAATTCTCGACATCGTAGACGCCCAGCTGGTCGAGTCGGGGATCGAGGTGACCCGTCGCCGACGCAAGACAATTCGTGATTTTAACGGAGTTTTCGCGCGCTTATACGAGGAAGTGACCGGAATAGACGGGCTTACTCTGGAATACGCTCCATCATGGAAAGGGTCTACTGCGGACGAGATAATGACGGAGATCGTGGCAAAGCGGTCGCTTGACGAGACGATGGGAACGAGCATGTCGGGACCTCATAGGGACAGGATCAGGTTCGTGCGTCATGGAACGGGATTCATTCCGACGGCCTCGACCGGGCAGCGAAGGCTTCTTTCGTTGCTGCTTCGTACCGCGCAAGCCGTGTTTTATACCGACGTAACGGGTCGATTGCCCGTTCTTCTCATGGACGACGTGTTGCTCGAGTTGGATCCGGACAAAAGACAACGTTTTACGGCCCTTCTGCCGGCATATGACCAGTTGTTTTGCACTTTCATGCCCGGCGAACCGTATGAACGATACCGACGAACCACGACCCGGGTATATCATATAGCGGGAGGCGCATGGCATGAGTAAGGACGTAAAAAAGGCCGCGGATATCGTTACCTCCCTGTTTTCGACCCTTGACGGGAATAGGATGCGGGAGGCGAATGACTTTTACGGCAACTGGCGGATGCTTGTAGGAGAGAAGATCGCCGCGCACAGCCGGGTCGTCGACGTCGATCGGGGCGTCGTCGTCGTTGAGGTCGACCACCCCGGGTGGAGCCAACAACTGTCCTTCGTCAAAAAACGCGTGATATCGGATCTATCACGCGCGTTTCCCTCCCTCGCCATTAAGGCGATGGTGGTGCGCGTCCGGCCCGAAAACGGCGAGGAGTATCGTAGACAGGAAACGCCGGTCGGAGCGGGCGTTCCGAGGGCTTCTGGCGGGACACACGCGGATGCAACGATGGACGAATCGCGGGACCCTGTCGCCCCGCCCCCCGTTGACGGAACGTTGGACGGTCCCTTGCAAGAGGTTTTGGCCAAGCTTCGCGACAGTATCCGCAAAGGAAAGCCGTCGAAAGGGTAGCGTGTCGCTTATTGACCTCCGGGGGGCTGTCATGTATACTGCGTTGCCTATTGTACGCGATAGAAGCAGATCTTATGAACGGTACTCATCGGGGTTTCCGTTCTTGCAAATAAAGGAGTCTACGATCCATGAAACGGACATACCAGCCCAGCAAGGTCAAGCGCAACCGCAAATTCGGCTTTAGGGCCAGAATGGCAACTCGTGGCGGACGGTTGGTCTTGAAGCGCCGACGCGCGAAGGGACGCTACAAACTGACCATTTCTGACGAAAAGAAGCCCTACTGATCCACAGGGAGCCGTGAAACGCTCGAGTTTTTCGAAGGCGGAACGGCTTAGCCGTGCCGCCAGTATCCAGGTTGTTTTCCGGAAAGGAAAAAAATACCATTGCGACGGGGCAAAGTTGTTTGTCCTGCCGAACGGGACGGAGCGGAACAGGGTTGTATTCACCTTTCCGCGGGGCTACGGGACGGCCGTTGAGCGGAATCGTTCCCGGCGGTTGAGTCGGGAATCGTACAGACTTCTCAAGCGGCATCTCGCGGCAGGCTATGACTTCACGGTGTTGGTTTTTCCGGGCAAAGACGATTTTTCCGTTCGGATTAGTCAGTTTGAATGCCTTTTCAGAAAAGCCGGACTGTGGTCGGATGGACATGAATGAAGGTTCTTTCGCGCCTGATGTGCGGGTTGATCCGCGCGTATCAACGGTTCATTTCCCCTCTCTTACCGCCTTCCTGCAGGTATTATCCGACATGCTCCGCGTATGCCTACGAAGCCATAGTGAGGTTTGGCCCCTTCAAGGGCCTGTATCTCGCCGTGCGAAGAATCATGCGCTGTCATCCTTTTCATGAAGGCGGCTACGACCCGGTTCCCGGCAAGTAGTCCGGGCCATTGTCGCGCCATTCGGTCAACGACGAACGAGACCCGAGGCCGCCGCCTGATACGACACGCCATATTCTCTCGAAAGGAGCAACAGAATGGACAGAAATACGGTATTGGCTATCGGCCTTTCAACCCTCGTCATAATCGGGGGCTTTACGCTTCAGTCGAAGCTTTTCCCTCCCGTTGAGAAGACGCAAGCGGCCGCGCAGGCGAACCCGGTAAAGATAGAAGACTCGGTCCCGGAACCGGGAATCGCGGTCGATCCGGTAACGTTCGATTCAAGCCAGGCTTCCGCGTCATCGGACGGGAGTCCCGTAAACGAAACGGCCGAAACGTTTGTTCTCGAGACCGATCTCGTGCGGGTAACCTTCACGAATCGGGGCGGTGACATCGTTTCGTATCAGCTTAAGGACCATCTTGACAAGGGCGTTCCCGTAGAAATGGCGAGCGGAACCGCGGGCGGGAATCGAGCGTTCTCTCTCCTTCTCGGCGGCGCCAACGGAACGCCGGTAGACCAGGTTTTTTCCGTCAAGAGAATCAGCGATACCGAGATCGGTTTTTTCCGGCCCATGACGGTAAGGAGGGCTGACGGAACCGAAGCCCGTTTTACCCTGGTTAAACAGTATCGCTTCGTTCCCGGCGAATACCTGTTCGAACTCAAGATAACGATAGACGGAGACAGGGACCTTCCGGGGCTCGCGTTCGGCGATGCCGCCTACACCCTGCGCGCTTCGCCGCAATTTGGTCCGGAGTGGGACGTAAAGCAGGATAAATACGAATATCGCAAATTTTTCCACCTTCTCAACGGCAAGAAGAAAACGCTGACGGTCAATCAGGGACAAACCAAGTCCGTCTCCGACAAGTTTTCGTGGGCCGCCGTCGCGGGAAAATACTTCACGATCGTGGCGATTCCCGAGAACTTCATTCAAGGCGTGACGTATTCTTCCGTTGTCGCTTCCGACGGAACGGCCAATTCTCAGTTGCTGTTGGTGCATCAGCCTATCGAGGGGAGTCGCAACACGGACGTATGGCGGTTCTACATCGGTCCTCGCACCGACAAGCAGCTGGCGAAGTACAACGTCGCGGGGAACAACTCGTTCAAGCTCGCCGATACCAAGATCAACGAAATGGTCGAATCGAGCGGTATCCTCGCGCCGCTCGAGATACTGCTGAAGTGGTTCATGGAGCTTTTTTACAAGCTCGTGCCGAACTGGGGCGTTTCGATCATCCTAATGACGATTCTGATGCGAATCGTTATTTTCCCGCTTACGAAGAAAAGCTCCGAGGCGACTCACAAGATGCAGGAACACGCGCCGAAGATGCAGGAAATACAGGAGAAGTATCGCGGGAATCCGCAAAAGCTCAACGAGGAACTCGCCAAATTCTACAAGGAGTCCGGTTATAACCCCCTTTCGGGATGCCTGCCCCTGCTTATACAGTTTCCCCTTATTTTCGCGATGTATAACCTGTTCAACAACTATTTCGAGTTTCGGGGGGCGATGTTCATTCCCGGATGGATTCCCGATCTTTCTCGTGGCGACAGCGTGATGCTCTTCCCGTTCTCGTTGCCTTTCCTCGGAGACAATCTCCGTATCCTTCCCATTGTTTACGTTGTTTCACAGCTGTTTTTCGGAAAGGTGACCCAAACGCCGACCGCAAACCAGCAGAACAGCTCGATGAAGTTCATGATGTACGGCATGCCGCTTGTTTTCTTCTTCCTGTTCTACAACGCGCCCGCGGGGCTTTTGCTGTACTGGACGTTCTCGAACATCCTGACCCTGGGACAGCAGGTAATCATCAACAGGATGATGGAGAAGCGGAAAACGGGCGGACTCGAGCTCGTAAAAAAATGATTTTTATTTGCCAGGAGCGACGCTATGACATATGAATTCGAGGGTAAAACCGAAAAGGAAGCCATTGAGCTTGCCGCCGCGGAACTCGGTCTTGAAAAGGACCAGTTCGACGTGGAAATAATCGAGGCGCAGAGAAACAGCATTTTCAAGAAGGGGTTCGTAAAAATCCGCGTACACACCGACGAGCCCGTAGCGCACGCGAACCGCGCGTCACGCGCGGACTCGGGCGGCGACGCCGAATTCGACGGCGGGGTTCCGCGCGGAAAGGCACTCTTTCAGGATCCCCTTCCGAAGGACGAGTTCGAGAAATCGATGATCGATTTCGTCGCGTCCATGGTCCGGAAAATGGGGTATGACGTGACTGTCGAGGTAATGAGCCGCGAGGAACGCAAGATAGGCCTCAGGCTCAACTCGAAAAGTTCTTCGATTTTGATCGGGCGCAAGGGAAAGAATCTCGACGCCCTGCAATTGCTCGCTAACGTGTACGCCGGCCGGCTCGGTCACGAGGACATGCGCGTGATTCTCGATTCTGAGAATTACCGAATTCGACGCGAGGAGTCGCTCGTACGACTCGCGTACACCACCGCCGACCGCGTACGAACTTCGCGCGGCTCCATCCTTCTCGAGCCCATGAATCCCTTCGAGCGGCGGTTGATACATACCACGCTCAACGATATCGGCGATGTCGACACGAAGAGCGAGGGCGAGGGACTGTATAAGCAGGTTCGCGTGTTTTTCAGGGGGCGGTAAATGAAAAGAACGGGCTTTGCGTTCGCGTTGGCGTTACTCATGGCCGTTCTTGGCGCCGAAGATCTGGCAGAAAGGCTTTCCGCCGTGTTGCCGTCTGACGTGACAACCGAATTGATCGAAAAGGGATTATTGCAAAGCGTCATGTACCGGAAAAGCGAGGCCGTGCCGAGGCTTGCCCCGCGTCTTCCGCTTGCGGACGCGGCTCTTTCCTTTTGGGAAGGCAAGGCCCCGCCCTTTTTCAGCGAATCCCTGTATCTGTACAAGAAAGGCGAGCCGCGCGTCGGAAAGCCCGGCGGGGAAACGGAGGCGATTTCCGTTATACTGCGTTCCCTGTCGCGCCTTAAGGGCGTGGAATACTATTCCACGAGTCGCAAGAAGATGAGAACCCTCTACGAGAAATCCTACGTCGTCGACGGGAAGGAAACGCGAAACCGGATCGATGATCCCGTCGAAGGGTCGGCCGACGGCATCACGCTTCTTGCCGTCCAAAAGGACCTTACGTTCGGCGAGTACTTGTATGAATACGAGTATCGCGAAACGGAAGATACCGTCGCGTTTTACTCGAAAAACCTCGAAACGCTTACCTACGCCATTTTCGACCTGATTGACGAAAAGGCCCTGCGAACGAGTCTCGTCGTCCACGATATGGGGGATTATCTCCTCATCTACAACCTTACCCGCGTTTCTTTCACGGCCATACCCGGCATGGAATCGAAGGTCCGGGCGTCTTTCACGACGAGGGCCGAGGCCGTTTACAAGTGGTTCATTTCGGAATATGAAAAGCGCGACTAGCGGGTATATTCTCGCGCTCGATCAGGGCACCACGACCTCCCGGGCCATAGTATTCGATCGCGCGGGCAGGATCGTGTCGTTTTCCCAAAAACCGATTACCCAATACTATCCCGAGCCGGGCTGGGTTGAGCATGATCCGGAGGAAATCTGGCAAACACAGGTTTCCGCGGCGCGAGAGGCTCTCGCCTCCCGCGGGCTGACGGCCGGGGATATCGTATCCATCGGGATAACCAACCAGAGGGAAACGCTCGTCGCGTGGGATCGCGCCTCGGGTAGGCCAGTCTACCGCGCCATAGTCTGGCAATGCAGGCGTTCGACGGAAATTTGCGCGGAACTCGCTGACTCGGGTCTCGAGGACGAGATTCGCGCGCGGACCGGGCTGCGACTTGATCCGTATTTTACCGGAACGAAGCTCTCCTGGCTGCTTCGGGAGGTTCCCGGGTTGAAGGCCCTCGCGGAAGCCGGCGAGATATGTTTTGGAACGATAGACTCATGGTTGGTCTGGAAACTTACCGGAAGGCACGTTACTGACGTCACCAACGCCTCCAGGACGCTATTGTTTAACATTCAGACCATGCAATGGGACCCGATGCTTCTTTCCGTATTGGGCGTTCCGCGCGAGGCCTTGCCCGAGGTTCTATCGAGTTCTGACGACTTCGGAGTCACGAAGTCCGATCTTTTTGGCGGGGAAATTCCGGTTACGGGTGTCGCGGGAGATCAACAGGCCGCGTTGTTCGGTCACGCGTGTTTTACGCCGGGGATGGCGAAGAATACCTACGGAACCGGTTGTTTCGCTCTTTTAAACACCGGTACGAAACCGGTTTGGTCTAAAAACAATCTCATTACCACTATCGCCTGGAAAATCGGTAACACGACGGTGTATGCCCTCGAGGGGTCCGTGTTTATCGCCGGCGCGGTCGTACAATGGCTTCGGGACGAACTCGGCCTCATCGCGACAGCGGCGGAATCGGAAATTCTCGCGCGTTCCGTTCCCGACGCGAACGGCGCCGTGGTGGTTCCGGCCTTCGTTGGACTCGGCGCTCCGCATTGGGATCCGTCGGCGCGCGGAACCATCCTGGGCTTGACTCGGGGTGTTACGCGCGCCCATCTCGTGCGCGCCGCGTTGGAAAGCGTCGCGTACCAGTCGGAGGATCTTCTTTCCTCCATGCGCGCCGATTACGGGCGACCCATAGAGGTTCTCAAAGCCGACGGCGGGGCGACGGATAACGGATTCTTGATGCAGTTTCAGGCCGATATTTCTGGAATACCCGTTTTACTACCCGAGATTTCCGAAACGACAGCCCTCGGCGCGGCGTATCTTTCGGGTTTATACTCGGGATACTGGTCAGGGATGGACGAGATCGAAAAAAACTGGAAAATGCAGTGTAAGTGGGTTCCCGATATGGACGATAAACAACGGAGAAAACGGCTTGATATATGGCATTGCGCCGTATCTGCCACGAGGGAGTACAGGACATGAGTAAAAAGACGAAGATTCTGCTTATAACGGCAGTGTTGTTGGTAATCATGGGCGGCGCCACCACGGCCGCCATCATCATGGGCGGGATATCCGCCAAACGAGGAGAGTCAGGCAAGATGGGCGCAGACGCGGTAACAGGAGCGATCACGAAGGACGGAATCTATGCCGTCATGGAAACCTCGAAGGGAGCGATTCTTCTCGAGCTGTTTTACGACAAGACGCCACTTACGGTATGCAATTTCGTCGGGCTCGCCGAGGGAACCCTCGACGCGGCAAAGGGCAAGAAATTCTACAACGGACTCCTGTTCCACCGGGTAATAAACGATTTCATGATTCAGGGCGGAGACCCGAACGGAAACGGTACCGGCGGACCCGGATACAAATTTCCCGACGAATTTGACCCTTCGTTGAAGCATGACGTCCCCGGGACGCTTTCCATGGCCAATTCGGGTCCGGGTACGAACGGCAGTCAGTTTTTTATTACCCACGTGCCGACGCCCTGGCTCGACGGGAAGCATACCGTTTTCGGCCGCGTTATCGAGGGTCAGTCGGTCGTAAACGCGATCGCCCAGGGAGACACGATCGTTTCCGTGACGATAGTGCGTAGAGGCGACGCGGCCAAGGCCTTCGGCACGACACAGGCCGATTTCAGCCGTCTGGCGAGCGGTTCCGCGGATCGCGCGCTTCGTCAGGCAACCGAACAACTCGCTTCGCGCCTTCCGAACGCGAAAAAGGCCGAATCAGGCGTATTGTATCAAATAACGAAGGAAGGAAGCGGCGCGCCCGTGACCCCCGGCCAGAACCTGACCATGAAGTACAAGGGGTCGCTCCTGAACGGCACGGTGTTCGACGACTCGGATATGCATGCGCCACTGCAGTTTCAGGTCGGTCGCGGTCAGTTGATTCCAGGATTTGATTCTCAGGCACTTGAGATGAAAAAGGGCGAAAAGCGCACGATTGCCATCCCTCCCGAGCTCGGATACGGTTCGCGGGGCGTTCCCGGCGTGATTCCGGCGAATTCCTGGCTTGTTTTCGAGCTGGAATTGCTTGACGTTAAATGATTAGCTAACGGGGCGGCGTAACGTCCGCCCCGTTTTTACTTTACCCCTATCCCAATATCCGTTGAAAAAACACCAGAAATAAAAGCAGGAAGACCTTCCTCAAGCGCGTTCTTGAGAGATCCCGATTTGTGGATAACCTGTGTACAATATGTGATGTTTTTGTTTCTGTTTTTTAGTGAGATCTTAATTCCTTGTGGACCATCGACTATTTCTACTTCAAGAGAGGATTCCTCCGCTTCGGAAAATCCCGCGCTTCTGAACGCTCGCAATAGCGCGCGTTCTCGCGATCTTTTTGTCCACTCGCGTCCGGGTGACTCATGGATAAACGAGAAGTCCACTGGAAGGGTAATGTCGCCCGAGATAAACGCGGAAGGTTGAATGTCGTAGAGCGATTGGGCAAGAGCCGGCGTTCTGGCGTCGGAAAGCGCTTGCGAGAGGGCTTTTACCAGATAATCGCGCTCCCAAACGGGGTCAAGCGTTTGAATTGACTCTCTAAGAGCTTCTGAATCGCCTGTAAGTCGCGCTTTTTCGTATAAGTACGACGGTTTTGCCCGGGGAACGTGGAGTTCCTCGATTTCACGGGCCTTGTTCAAATAACGTATAGCCACGGTTCTCCATTGATCCAAGGCCAAAAAATAGTAACTGTTTCGATACAACCCGTTGCCATTATAGGTTTGACCGTGTCCGTCGCTCAGTTCGTAGTAACGGGCTGTTCGCTTCGTGTATATCCTGAAAAGCCCGTTGTGATACCATTCCCTGAAACGCAAGCATAACAGATCAAAATGCTTGATAAGCGATGTGGACAAACTGTGGACAAACTGACGTTTTTTGGCATTATACTGAAAATGAAAGATATCTCTTTGCAGGCGATGAATATCGGATTTGAATTGATCCTGGGTTGTCCCGTAATTTGCGATCCAGGAAAGGTCCTCGCGCAGCATGGCCTCTGTCAGGTACGCTTGAGCCTCCCGGGGGAATCCTGCTGCGAGGAGGGTTTCGGTCAAACCCAGAGACGCTAACGGCGAAGTGTCCTGTCCGTAAGCGGTTTTGTACCACTCGAGAGCTTCCGTGAAGTCACGCCTTCTGAGAGCCAGTTCGCCGCGCATGAGGTATCCGGACGAGCGAGCCGAGGCCTCGAGCGATCGTTTCGTGTCTTCTTCGGCGTTTTGAAAATTGTAGAAAACTTCTTCGAGTATCGATCGATTATAGTAATAAATCGACAGAAGATAGGCTTGTCCCCGTTCCTGAGCGAAATCCACGGCAAGCGTGTAGTATTTTTTAGCGTTGTCATAGTCAAACGCGGAGGTATACAGGTTTCCGAGGCTTACGAAGAGGGTTCCGTCGGGCCCGTAGTGATCAGTCGCGGCGAGCATGGCGGCGATGCCCTCGGAGAGCCGATTTGTCTTGTAGCACAGCCAGCCGAAGGTAGACCATGCGCCGAGGTCGTCCGGGACGAGTTCGAGATACGAACGCTGATACGAAAGGGCTTCTTCTTCGTTGTTCAAGTATCCGGCACACGACGAAAGCAGGGCATATATTTCTGCTCCTTCTATTCCGAGGGATAACGCTCGCATCAACGAGCCTTTCGCGGGTAGATACAGCCCTTTATCGAGGAATACCACGCCACGATGATACGGATATCTCGGGTCATCGGGATACAGTCGTTCCCCATCGGATAAAAGCGACAGTGCCTGCTCCCAGTTTTCGGCCTCAACCGCGGAAAGCGCACGGGAAAGATGGATTTCCCGATCCGAGTCCGGACCGGAGTCGGAGTCTTGCGAACGCGCCGTTCCGCCCGACGCGACGATGAAAGCGAGTATAAAAAAGAAAGATCTGAGCGTTCGGCCCGCTATCCTGGCGGCTGTTTTGAAAGATCTGTCGCGCGAGAGGGAGCTGTAGAGCGCTTTTGCACGGGAGGCCTCTTTCTCGCCACATACCGGCGCGAATCGCGCTATTTGCTCGAGCTCATATAGCTCCGTCGCTCGGGAATCGTTGAGGGAATCACAGAGGGCCTTTCTCGCGCGCGGGTCGCGGGTAAGGGCGGCGCACCCCGATCGCGCGCGAAGCTCCCCGGAGAGATAAATGATCCTTTTTCTCGCCGACGGGGAGAAAAACGCTATTGCCCGGGTACGGAAGCGAACGTAGAGCCCGAGAATGACAAGAAGGAGTAGTAAAACATGCAAGCCGTAGTAACGCGCCGCTCGGAAAAACGCGCGCGCGATCGCGGAAAGGATCGTGTCGGGTCTTGTCTGTCCGCCAGGTTCGTCGGAGATCTCGAGAAACGCGCGATTGTCGAAAATTTCGCCCAAAAGCGACAGGAATTCCTCGCCCCCGGCGGATTGCCCGAAGTTGATCGTTTCGCCTTCGGCGACGTTGAGCGTCGTGGGGTCGAAGGACATCCAGCCAAAGCCGGGAAAGAATACTTCTACCCATGAATGGGCCATGTTGGCGCGTATGGGGTAATAGTCAAGCGCGCCGGAACCCGGCTGGATAAAAAAACCGGCCGCAATCCGTGACGGGATGCCCAGGCTTCTGAGCATGAGGCAAAGAGAAAACGCGAAGTAGGTGCAATAGCCCCGTTTCGAGTCCAGCAAAAAATGCCTGAGCTGATTACCGTCGCTCGCGATTCCGGGCTTCAGGGAATAACGATAGTCTCCGTCGTGAAGATAAGCCACGATCGCGTTGATTCGTTCGAGATATCCCTCGGCGGTACCGATCGCCCGACGGGCGATCGGTTCGACGAGAAGCCTCGTTTCCCCGTCAATAACCGTGTAAAATTCCAGCTCCTCCTTCGAGAGACCTTCGGCTTCGTCGCCGCTTGGAGGGCCGCAGTCATACAGTTCAAACGGCATAAACCCGGAAACTTCGCTCGTGACGGCGTACGCTCCGTTAAACGACGCATTGTCCCAAATCTTGTACGGCGTGACCCGTGTCGGGTATTCCATGGCGAGGAGCGCCCGTGGATCGAAGTTCACGATGAAATATTCCTGCTCGACGACATGGCGAAGATCGAAAGCGGCGTGCTCAAGGTCTTCCGGCGCGCGCGGGATTTCGAGTCGCTGAGGGATGGCCCCCGAGGGGTTTTTTTCGAAAAACCCGCGGGCCGGATCCCATCCGGCGAGCCACGTCCTTCTGATAAAGGAATTGGCGTATTCCTCGGGAATACGCGCGATGAGCACGAGATTGTCGTTCATGCGTATCTCGTTTTGGAGGGTGAGGTATTGGGAAAAATCGAAGCGGAAAAAGGTCGGTTGGATCAAACCTCCCCGCGAGGCGACGGAGAGCGAGTTGAATGAAAGCAGGGCGAATACGACCGCCGTCAAGAAGAACGGAAGGAAAAGCCCGAGGTTCGCGAACGACGCGCGTTTGGGAGACCGTACGAAAAAAAGGCCGACAAACTGAAGCATCCCGAACGCCAACGTTATGGCCGCGAGTTGCACGGGATGCGAGAAAAGCGTGAGGCGATGATACCCTTCCGTCCATAAAAGAGCCGAGAATACCGTCATGAGAACGAGCGGCTCCGCCTTTCTCCACGAAAGGAGTCTCCGATTGCAAACGGTACTCGCGAAAGACCCCGAGGCGAGCGCGACAAAAACGGGCCATGAAACGGAGATGTGGAGAAAGGCTCGGTGAAATGCCGTAGAATCGATATAGACGGCGAAGAAATACGTCAACGCGTAGAATGCGGAACCGAGCGCCAGGACGATGGCGAGCAGGGGGAATAATCTGATTTTGAGTCTCGAGGCGCGCGTTCCGGCGTAGAGGGCCGCAAGCGTGATTAGCAAAGACACCGACCAATGAAAAAAGTCGTGAAGCTGACGCTGTACGAGGGTCGACAGCATGACATACGAGGCGACTCTCGCGACTACCGCTATGTTACAGCGCTTCGGCACACAGGCCCTCCCTGAACAGGTTCGTGCACGCGTTCTCGACAATTCGCGATTCGTAAGTGTGCGACGAACCGGGGCCGGAAACGTCGTCGGCAATGAACACGAGGCGACGCAAGAAGGACGAAAGCGACGTTCCATGACGGACAGGACCGGTCGGGCCGATGAAAACGCGCATTCGCCCGGAATAACGGGACAGACCGGACGGAGCGTTTGAGGGCAAGGAGAACAGGAGAATTTCGGCCCGGCTCGGGCACGAGTCTATCGCGTTTTCCATACCTCCTCGCATCTCCTTGAGACGCGGCGCGGAAAGCGCTTCGAGCAGGGCGTTTTCCGCGTTTACGTCGTCGCGGGCGAAGGACTTTTTCGACGGTGTTCCGTCAGCCGAAGTCGTCATGACCGTTACGACGTGCCGATCCTCGAGCAAACGAAGCGCGAGAAACGAAGCCCTCGAAAGAAGGACGTCAAAGGCTTCTTGCGATCTCCTGCGTTCCGTTTTCCCTGATGCCGGCGGGAACGCTTCGGAAAACGCCAGAACGTATTCGGAAGTCGGCGGCGGAAGAAGTTCTCCTTCCCTGACCGAAAGTTCCCCCGAGTGCGCGTACACCTTCCAGTTCACCTTTCTCGGGTCGTCTCCGGGAAGATAGGGTCTCGTTTCATGTAATTCCTCGGAACGGCTACGCGTGCTTTTTCCGGTGGTTGTTCCCGTCGCGCCGGGAGGAAGCTCCGGTATCCGGCACTTGACGGGAACGGGACGCACGACAAGGGGTTCGACGGAGACGAAGGAGTCGATACGCCAGGAGAGCGAGAGAAAATCGGCGAAATCCGAAACCAGAATTCGTACGGCAATCGCTTCGTAATTTCCGCGGGGAAGCGGTCCCGGATCGTGTCGACAGCCGGCGTCGCGATACGGCAGGGTTATTTTTGCCGCCTTTGACGTCGGGGAAAAAGGATCCGTGGCGTATGAGACGATGATGGATGTCTTCGAAAGGGCTTTTCGGAAGAACGCGCGCGCGTTGGCGCCCGCGGTGGCGGCGGGTTGAGGGGGAACCGGTCCCGATACGCGAAATGCGCCATCGTTCCCGCGGGAGACGGACGGTATGAGATCCCTTCTCAAAAAGACCGAGACGATAAGGGTGACGAGCGAGAACGCGAAGTACACGAGCAACGAGGCGCCCGTTACGGTCGCCGACAGCTCTCCTCGGAACACGCCCACGGAGAACAACGCCAGGGAAAGCGCGAGAGCGGCGATGCCGTACGCCGATGCCGAAAGCCGGACGCGTGAAACGCGATTAGAACTTTCCATGCGGCTCGGAGGCCTCCGACCAGTTCGTCTTCCGTTCGACCGAGCGAAGCGTGTCCGTGGCGACCCTTGTTACCAGTTCGGCGACCATGACCGAACGTTCGCGCGCTACGAGACGGTGAGCCATCACCGGGACGGAGAGGTCGAGGAGATCCGTGTCGGCGATCCATGGGCGCCCGCGGATGAGGGCGAGGCAACGCGCGGCATGAAGCAGTTGAAGGGCTCCGCGAGGCGAGAGTCCCAACTTGAGCGACGGATGGTTTCTGGTCGCCCTGGCGATTTCCACGATAGCCCGCTCGAGGGCGGGATGACAGAATACGCGCGCCTGCTCCGCGCGCGACTCGCGAATCTCGTCGGCGGACACGGCCGGGGTAATCGTCGGCAAGAGGACGCTGGAAGGATCCTCTCGAAGGATGCGAATCTCGGCTTCGGGTTCGGGGTAGCCGAGTGAAAGACGCATCATGAAGCGGTCAAGTTGCGCGGCCGGCAGGGGGTACGTACCTTCGCTCTCCACGGGGTTTTGCGTCGCTACGACAAAGAACAAGTCGCTGACGGGTCTCGTGGTTCCGCCGACGGAAACCTGCCGTTCTGCCATTACCTCGAGCAGGGCGGATTGGACCTTCGGCGTCGTACGGTTGATTTCGTCGGCAAGAAGGATGTCGCTGAAAATGGGCCCCGGGGCGAAATCGAACCTCCGTTCCTTTGGGTTGAAAACGTCGACGCCGGTGATATCGTACGGCAGGAGATCGGGAGTAAACTGAATTCGCCGGAACGATACGGGCGCGAGCGTCTTCTTAGACTTGGTAGCCCTTGTCCCGACGAGGTGTGCCAGCGTCTTCGCGAGCGTCGTCTTGCCGATGCCGGGAACGTCTTCGAGGAGGACGTGTCCGCCGGACAAATACGCGGCGGCGAAGAGCTCAAGGCGCTCGCGTTTTCCCCGGATTACCGATGAAAGCCCGTCTATCAGCGCGCCGGCGGTCGTTTGAGTCGTCATTCCGACGAGTATAGCATGAATCCCGCCGAATATCTAAGGATCACGGGTTTAGCGCCGTCGTCCCCTGAGGAGTATGAGGCGAAGCAGGTTCGCCATGGCGCTCAGGGTCGACGCGACATACGTCATCGCGGCCGCGGAAAGAACCCGCTTGACGCCGGTCAGCTCGTCCTCGGTGAGAATGGCGTTGGCCCTGAGGGCTTCGACCGCCCTTCCAGATGCGTTGAACTCGACGGGAAGGGTAATTACGTAGAAGACGACGGCCGCGGCGAAAAGGATGATGCCGACGTCAACGAGCGCCGGCATTCCCATCAAAACGCCGGCTATCGCAACGTAGGGTCCGAATCTCGAGCCGATTCCCGCGACGGGAACGAGCGCGCTTCTCAGTCCGAGCGGCCCGTATCCGCGCGCGTGCTGCAACGCGTGGCCCGCTTCGTGAGCCGCGACGCCGATTGCGGAAATGGACGTCTTGTCGAAAACCGGCTCCGAAAGCGAGAGGACGCGGGTGGACGGATTGTAGTTGTCCGAAAGGCTACCCCGAATGCCCTCGATTTGCACGTTGTTGACGCCGTTTGCCCGTAAAATGACGCGGGCGGCCTCCGCGCCGCTTATGCCCCGGCGACTCGCGATTTTGGAATATTTCGAAAAAGCGGATTTTACCCACACTTGCGCGATCAGCGAAAGCGCGAGTGCCGGAAGGATGATCAGTAAATAACTCGTGTCGAGATACATGTCACGCTCCTTTCTCCGGCAACGTCCGCGAGGGAAGGGCCGGTGCCCGCGACCATGGTATCACGATTACGGGGAAAAAAGAACGCTCCCCGCGAAGGATTGATATGGACGGCGCTCAGGTATATCCTCGACTTGAGGAATAATGAATGACCGCCCAGACGATGTATTTCAGCGTTTTCGCCTTCATGAGCCTAGCCGTACTGGGCTGGTGCGTCTTTTCGGTAGCGTCCGGCGCCATTCTGTATCTGTCCATGCTTACGACAGATAACGCAGCGCTCGAGACCGAAAAAATGCGAGACGCCGAGCGCGCGAGCGCGATGTACGCGCACGCCAAGGACCCGCTGATAATGGAACCGCTTGAGGCGGCCAAGGAACGCTGGTACGCGCGAAGGGAATCGGGGGAGATTTCCCGGCACGAGATACTTTCCCGGGACGGGCTTCGTCTTTCGGGGTATCTTTGGTATCCCTCCGTCCCGGCGAAAGGCGGGCTCTCCGAGGCGGTTACCGGGAAGGCCGTGGTTCTCGTGCACGGCTTCATGGACTCGGCGGCGGGTATGGGATATCTCGCGGAGGCGTATCATACGGACGGATGGATAGTTTTCGCGATGGACCAGCGGGCCCACGGAGAAAGCGAGGGGACCAAGCGGACTATGGGCGTTCGCGAAGCGGACGATCTCGCCGGATGGATCGACTGGCTTTCGGCGCGCGAGGGGGTCCTGTCCGCGTGCGTTCACGGCGTTTCGATGGGGGGCGCGACCGCCCTCTTTTACGCGAGCAAGCCCCGGCGGGTTAATCCCCTCGTCCGGTATATGATATCCGACTCGAGCTACGCCTCGTATTCCGAAGCCATGACCCGCGTTCTAGTCGAGGCCGTAAAAAACCGCTTTCTGGCGGCCTCTATCGTGCGCGGCGCGAGCCTGGCGAGCCTGGCGTTTTGCGGCGTCCGATTTGGCGCCATGCGTCCCGAGGCGGCCGCCCCGCGCGTGAGTTTGCCTGTCTGTTACTTCCACGGTTCGGGCGATGTCCTCGTGCCCGTCGGCTCCGTTCGCGGTCTTTTGAGAAACGGCATGAAACCGGGTAACGAATGCGTTGTTGTACCGGAAGCTCCGCATATCGGCGCGTACTTTTACGCGCCGGATCTATATATGGACAAGATTCGGGATTTTTCGAGGAGGAACACATGACCAACGCGCCGGGCTCTTTTCGCGTACGGGCTTTCGCCCTTTTTATTGGCTGTACGCTGTTTGCGTCCGCGGGACGCGCTTTCGCCGAAAGCGATCTTCCCGTTCGGAGAATAGCGCTTTTCTCCTCGGGTGTCGGCTATTTCGAGCATTCCGGAACCATCGCCGGCGAGTATCGCGCGGTATTGCCCTTCCCCGTCTCCGCCGTCAACGACGTATTGAAGTCGCTGATAATTAACGATCCCGGAACGACCAATCCGTCGGTGACGTACGCGTCTGAGGAGACGTTCGCCAAGACGCTTAAAAGCCTGTCCGTAGATCTTTCCGGAAACCCGGGTCTTTCGGACATCCTTCTGGGCTTGCGGGGCGCGGAGATCCGCGTTTCGGTTCCCGACGAGGTTGTCGGGCGGATCGTTGGCGTAGAAACGCGAGCCGGTAGCGTACGGCCGGATGGCGCCGTTTCGCAAACGACGTACGTGACCGTGTTCAATTCGTCCGGCTTGAAGTCGGTAAACGTCGCCGAGATCTCGTCGCTTTCATTCACGGATCCCGCTATTTCCCGCGATTTTTCCCGTGCCCTCGACGTGTTGCTGACCGAGCGCGGCCGGGAGACCCGCTCGCTTTCCGTAAATCTCCCCGGTACCGGCAGCCGGAAGGCGACGTTGGGGTACGTGATTCCCGCCCCGGTGTGGAAGGTTTCCTATCGCTTGGACCTTTCGGCGAAAAAACCCCTCTTACAGGGGTGGGCTATCGTTGATAACGCCGGAGACATGGATTGGGAGAACGTCGAGTTGACGTTGGTGACGGGTCGACCCGTATCGTTCATACAGAATCTGTATCCGCCACTCCATCTTTCTCGTCCCGTCCTTCCGCTTTCCATAGCCGGAATCGCCGAAGCCGAGACCTACGAATCCGGTTTCGGCCGGGCGGACGAAGACGCTTCGTACGAGATGGCGGAGGAGTCCGAAATGGAGTACAAGGCCAAAAGGGCCCCCGCTCCTTCCGCGAGCATGGCCCTGTATGATTCCATGCCGACCCGTAACGCGGGGGCCTCGCTCGCCCGTGGCGCCGTAGAAACGGCAGCCGTACGTTCGGCCGGAGATCAGTTTCTGTTTACGGTAAAGAAACCCGTATCCCTTTCAAGGCAGAACGGCGCGATGATTCCGCTCGTGGAGTCGTCGGTCGCGGCCGATCGGGTTTCGGTATTCTCGGGACAGAAGGCCCTGTCGGGCGGTGTCGTGCATCCCATGCTCTGCGCCGTCCTGGAAAACACCACCGGAATGAAGCTGCCCGCGGGTCCGATTACAGTGTTCGAGGACGAGAGTTACGCCGGCGACGCCTTGATCGAGTTCTTTCCCGAGCGCGACAAGAGGATTATCGCCTACGGCGAGGATCTTTCCGTCACGGGAGTCGTCAATTCGACGAGCGCCCAGGAAACGGCCGGCGTGACGGTTGCGAAGGGAGTGCTGACGATTCGGCGTACGGTGACCCATCGCAGGGATTATACCCTTAAAAACGCCTCGTCGCGCGACAGGAAGGTCTTCGTGGAACATCCGATTACCCCCGGAGCAACGCTTTCGGCACCGGCCGTATTCGAGGAAAAGACCGACGCGGCGTATCGATTCGCCTCCAAATTGCCGGGCGCGGGAGAAATCACGCTCTCCGTCAGGGAACAGACACCGGTAAGCGAGACGATCGCCCTCACGCAGCAGAGCGTCGACGCGCTGGCGTATTACTCGACGTCGGGCGAGTTTCCCGCCAAGGTTCGGTCGGCGATCGAGAAGGCCGTCGGGTTCCGCAGGGCGGTCGACGCCCGACAAAACGAGCTCGCGAGACTCGAGGAGCGACGGAAAGACAGGATAGCGGAACAGGACAGGATCAGGAAAAACCTCGAGGCGGCGGGAAACGAGACCCAGCAGGGCAAGGAATACCTTCGCAAGATGGGCTCGCTTGACGCGGATATCGAAAGCCTCGTCGGACAGGTCGACGGAGCGCGAAAGGCCCTCGCAGACGCCCGCGACGAGTTTTCGCGGTACCTTTCGGCGTTAACTGTCGAATAGCTCGGGATAGAGAGCCGCGGCCTCCGCCTCGTGTCGCTCCTGCTCGCGCGCGAGCTGATAGCGTACCATCTCCCGGAATACGCGCATGAGGCCGGACTCGTCCGCCTCGGGGTTCGCTATGCCCGCGGCCTTGAGCTCGCGAATCAGATAGTGCGCGGACTCGATGGTGGAAAGGCATTCGGGGGACGGTTGCCTCTTGATTTCGAATACCGACCGGTACTCCGCCCGAAAGGATACGGTCGGCAGGCTTGTCAGGTTGGCGCTGGCCTTGAGCATCTTGCGGGCGAAGAACCACGTCGCGTCTATCACGATGACCAGGAGTTTCCTTTCTCCGAGCGCCGTCCGCAAGGCCGGAGAATCGGCCGAAAGGGAATCGGCGGACGGATAGAGAACGACCGGATAGTATCCGGCTCCGTCCCCGTAGCCCTCGTTTCCGTTCCTGCCGCTTGTCAGCTCGCGTACCCGCGTGTTTTCGGTAAAATCAATTCCGACGATAATCTCGGCGCCCGAAAGGGAGAGCGCGGCGAGCCGGCCCGTTCCCGTTTTTTGATGGTATGCCTCTTTGGGATGCAAAAGAAAGACGAATTTCACGTTCGTTTCTATGGGAACAATCCTCGGGCAAAAGCAGTTAATGAGCGGGCGAAAGCAGCGATAACAGCGTTCTTGCATATATTGATGGTATCAGAATGCCAGAAAACGGCGGCGTTGGCAAAGAGTCCGTGACGGCGTATTGACGGCGTACGACGCGTGCGTAAGAATTAATGGACGGGGTATGGAGATGAAAGGCGAGATCGTCGTCGTAAACGACTTGATGCAACGGGGTTATAGCTATGAACTCGCCGAGGAAGAGGGTGCGGGTTTTGCCGAGGGGTTCAACCCCGACCTGACGCCGAAAGAGATGCTTGCCCTCGGGGTTTTCGGCGGAAGATACATGACCGACTGCATGGCGGAATTTCCCGAAGACTGGTTCGTCGGGGCGAAGCTTTGTCACGAGGCGTCCCGGCCAGAACTGAATTATTTCCTGGTAAGCGCGTCCAAACCCCTGTGGTATTGGCGAGCGAAGGGGTGGATACACCCGGACGACCCGCGGGGGTGGTTTCAGTGGTATTGCCGGTACTATCGAGGAAGGCGCGGGCCGGACGACGAGCGACAAATCAGACGCTGGAAGGCGATGTCGCGGCACGTCGCGCAACTCAGGGCTCATTGCGCGCCGGGAGACCTGGCGTGTCGGCGAAGGCAACGCCAGGCCCTGCTTCATTGGGCTTATGACAGTCGTTTGATATAGCGGACTTCCGCGGTCGCGACGGGAAGGAGGACACTATGGCGTTTTACGCGAGCATCGCACCTTGGTATGACTTGTTGTTTCCTTTTGACGAGGAGCTCGGGGCTTTTATCAATCAGGCGCTCGATCCCGGTCCCGCCGGGACTGTCGGGGTCAGGGCCGGAAAGGAGGCGGTGTCGAGGCATTCCTTTCTGGACGTCGGATGCGGCACGGGCACGGTACTGTCGTATCTCACGGATCGGTTCGAGCGGGTCGTCGGACTCGATACGGACACCTCCCTTCTTTCGCTCGCTGCCAAAAAAGTGTTGCCGGGGGAAGGAAAGAAGGTGGACATCATTGAGGGAGACATGAACCTGTTGCGGTCGTACTTCCCGCAGGAGGCGTTCTGCTTCGTTTCCTGTTTGGGGAACACGCTCGCGCACGCGAGCGGCCCGGACTCGCTCGTCGGTGTTCTGGGTTCGATACGCGAGCTTCTCGAGACGGGCGGCGTGTTCGTGTTTCAGACGATCAACTATGACCGAATCCTCGATAACCTTGAAAGGGGTTTGCCCACCATCGAGCGCGGTGAGGTAAGCCTTACGAGGCTGTACTCCCTGCCAAAGCAAAACGGTTTGATTGATTTCGACACGATACTGACGGACGCGGAGACCGAAACGGAGATACGGAACAGCGTGGAACTGTATCCCGCTAGAAAGAATCAGTTGCAGGAGTATCTGTCCGCGGTCGGATTCAAGGACGTTCGGTTCTACGGGGATTTCAAGGGCGCCGACTGGACTCCGTATTCGTTTCTCTGTATCGGGGTATGCGGGTAAGCACGCGTTTCGACGCGTGACGTAAGCCGGGATTCCCTTGCATCTTTCCCCTTCGTCGCGTATCGTACGTGCATGATCATCCATAACGGGGAATTGGCCGAAGACGGGGCCGCCGTATTCTCGCTCGACGATACGGACGTAACGTACGGATACGGGTGCTACGAGACGCTCAAGGTTCGGGGCGGCGTGCTGCATTTCCCCGAGTTTCACGCGGAACGGCTGGTGGCGTCCGCGCGTATCCTTGGCATCGCTATAGACTTTTCCGAGATTACCGTGGTCGAGGCCCTGGAGCGACTCGTGACAGCTAACGGCCTCGAGGACAACAACGTAAAGATCGTGGTAATCGGACGCGACGGGCGATCGGCCGACTGGTATGCGATCCCGCTCCCTCCCGTCTATCCGCCCGTCGGCTCGGAGCGAGAAGGCGTGACCTGCCTCGTGTATCCGGGCGAAAGGCACTTTCCGCAGGCAAAAAGCCTTTCCATGCTTCTTTCCACCGTGGCGTATCGCGCGGCGACGTCGATCGGATGCTATGACGCCCTGCTCGTCAACCGACGGGAAGAGATTACGGAGGGAACGCGAACGAACGTCTTCTACGCCCTCGTCGACGCGCCTGACGAGATTTGCACCCCGCCCGCGGAGGACGTTCTTTCGGGCATAACGAGAAAAACCTTCATATCAGTTTGTGAAGAATACGGAAAAAAAATCCGCGAACGGCCATTGCCGCTCGCGGAGGTCGAGGCGCGCTCGGTGGGTTTGCTCGTAAGCAGTACTTCAACGAGGCTCGTGCCGGTCAACGCGATGCGCTACCTGGATCGGGGGGATATCCTTTCGGTTCCACTGCTTCCGTCACTCATCGAAGCCTCCGAGCGGTACGCTACATGGCTAGACGGCTATCGAATCGGGAAGAAATGTTCGCATTGATACTCGGCCTTTACCTTCTTGTGGAACACGCGGCACGGCCCCTCTTTTTTCACGTCAACCTTCACGAGTTTTTTATCTGCGTACCAGGTTCGTTGCCCGTCCCACTGTATACAGGTATAGCAGTGTCGCGCGTCGATCGGTTTGAATTCTTGGCTCATAGTTCCTCCGTCATTACAATATCGACCAACTACCGGTTCAGTCAAGGAAAAAAACCCGAGAGTATGTACTAAGTCTATATATTATAAATAATTAGGAGGATTTGGAGATATGAAACATTTGACGAGGGAGTTGTGGTTCAACACGAAAAACGCGCGCGAGTTTATCAATATTACTCCTCAAATCGACGAGCTTATTTCGGAATCTGGAGTTCGGGAGGGGTTGTGTCTCGTGAACGCGATGCATATTACGGCCTCCGTTTTTATCAATGACGACGAATCGGGATTGCATCGCGATTTCGACGTATGGCTCGAGAAGCTCGCTCCGCACGAACCCGTGTCTTCGTACCGGCACAACGTCGGAGAGACGAACGCGGACGCGCACATGAAACGCCAGATAATGGGGCGCGAGGCCGTCGTCGCGATAACCGAGGGACGGCTTCATTTCGGTCCGTGGGAGCAAATCTTTTACGGGGAGTTCGACGGCGGGCGGCGTAAGCGCGTGCTGGTAAAGATTATCGGGGAGTGAGCGGATTGTCGGAAACCCAATTCGAAAGAAGCGAGAGGATACTCGGGGCGGAATCAACCGGAACGCTCGCGGAGGCATCGGTCATCGTGTTCGGGATCGGAGGAGTCGGTTCTTTCGTCGCGGAGGCGCTCGCGAGGGCCGGGATCGGCACGCTCGCTTTCGTCGACTCCGACGTGGTCGAAGAAACGAACCTCAACCGGCAACTCGTGGCGCTGCACAGTACTCTCGGTCGGGCGAAAGCGGATGTCATGCGGGATCGCGCGCTCGACATCAATCCCCTCGCTTTCGTTTCCGCCATGCGGACGTTCGTGTCTCCCGAAACGATAGGATCCTTGCGCGTCCAGGACTACTCGTACGCGATCGATTGCGTCGACGACGTCGCCGCCAAGATCGCGATAATACTCGCCGCGCGCTCGGGCGGCGTTCCAGTCATAAGCTCGATGGGGACCGGCAACAAGGTCGATCCGACGCGGTTCGAGATAGCGCCGATCTCGAAGACGAGCGTCTGTCCGCTCGCGCGCGTCATGAGGCGAGAACTGAAGGCCCTCGGCATCGCGGATGTTCCCGTGCTGTTTTCACGCGAGGAGCCCCGCGTCCTGGCCCTCCCCGCGAAAGATGAAGGCCCGTTTTCCGGAAAGCGGCCGCCGCCGGGAAGCGTTCCCTTCGTGCCTTCGGTCGCGGGGCTGACGATCGCGGGCTACGTCATCCGCGACCTTCTCTCCCGCGCTTGACAGGCCGCGATTCGGGCGCGTACCTTGATTTCCATGAATCGTTTTCCGGATTATTCACGGTCAATCGTCGCCCTGTCCGCCGCGATCGCGCGGTATTTCGGCGTCGATGCCGCAACGGACGGTCCGGCTTCGCGGCGTCTTGCGCGCTTACCGGAGCTCGATGCCGCGCTGTCTCCGTGCCCCGAGCGCGTCATACTGCTCGCGTTCGACGGTCTCGGCGTCGCGCAGCTCGAACGGTACCTGCCCCCGGACGCCTTCTTGCGGCGCCATCTCGCCGCGGGAATCGATTCCGTCTTTCCGCCGACCACGGCCGCGGGCATGAACGGCATATATTCGGGGATGACCCCCGCGGAACACGGATGGCTCGGCTGGTCGCTTCATTTTCGCGAAGCGGGGCGTGCCGTCGACGTCTTTCCGCGCGCGGACAGCATTACCAAGGAATCGGTTCTGCCCTATTTCGATCCCTGGAAAATTCTAGAATATCGGCCCTTGCTCGACGCGATCGATCCTGAGCGAGCGAGCGTGGCGTTCGTTTCGCCGGCCGGCATTTCGATTCCGGGAAGCGACGCGCGTCACGTCGAGGCGAAAACGCTGGAGGAGTGGTGCGCCGCCGTGCTCGAGTGCGCCGGGAACGCGGAGTCAGTAAAATGCTTCACGCTCGGATACTGGCCCGAACCTGACTACGCCCTTCATCGCGCGGGACCGGACTCGTCCGAAGCACGCTCACGCGTCAGGGACATCGACGCCCGCGTAGAGGCGCTGTCCCGCGCGCTGTCGTCGCGGGACCTGCTGGTGGTCACGGCCGATCACGGGCACGCCGACGTGACGCGGTACGTCGACATCGGCGCGATCGAAGGCCTTTCGGAATGTCTCGTTGTCCCGCCGTTTCTCGAGGCGCGCGCGGCCATGTTCTTCGTGCGGGCAGAGCGCCGCTCGGAGTTCGAACGTCTTTTCGTACGCGAGTTCGGCGCGGATTTCCGCCTTCTTTCCCGTGCCGACATACTTCGCGAAGAACCGTTCGGGCCGTTTATCCGCGCGCACGCGAGGACCGGTGATTTCATAGGGGACTATCTCGCCGTCGCGACCGGATCGCGGGCGCTCAAACAGTACGCGCCACGGAACGACCATTCCTTCGATTTTCCCTCGCACCACGCGGGCCTTACCGAAGAAGAGCGTGTCGTCCCCCTGGTGCTGTACGCGGGGACGAACAAGGGGTGATTTATTTCCCGAGAGATGCGAGGAACTCCGCGACGGCTGACCTGAACTCCTCGTGTCCCGGCGTTTTTTGCCAGAGGGTTTCGGAGCCGTGCCGGCCGCCCTTTTGCGGAACAAAGAGTCGTTTGTTCCCTTCGGGAATCGCGTCGTAAATCGACAGGGCTTGCGTCCGCTCTTCCGCCGGTCCCATCACGAGCGCGGGAACGGAAAGCCGGGCCGCGTGTTCCTTGACCCAGTCGCGGGAAAGGCCGTACTCCGCGAAATATTCGCCGGGAGAGACGCTTACTACCGCGTCCGTCAAGTCCGGTCTCTTCGCGGCGACGACTATCGCGAGTGAGGACGAGTATGAGCTGCCCCATAAAACGACTTTCCCTTTCGCCCGCTTGCCGGCGTACTCGAGCGCCGCGAGGATGTCGGTTTCGGCGGACGGATAGCCCGTGTCCTTCGAACGCTTGAGCGCCTCGACAAGGGTCTTGTTGTCCACGCCGTTTATCTTGCCCCCGGAACGCTGATCCACGGCTACGCAGTTGTAACCGAGGGAATTGAGCCAGGGCGCCAACTCGGCGTATTCGCCCCTGCTCCAGTTCGCCCGGTGGCACAGAACGACGAACGTCGCTTCCGCCGGATGCGGCGCGTAGACGTCAACGGTCACCGGGACTCCGTCGCTCGCGCGCAGCGTTATCGTTCCGGACGGAACGTTGGCGTCGGAGCACGAAACGGATATCACGGAAGCGAGCGCGGCCGTCCCCAAGGCCCGGATGATACGTTCTTTCATGCAATAAGTCTCCTTATCGGTAACGATAGACCATCTTCCCTTCGGCGTAAAGGGACGATCGCCGCCGGGACGAAAAAAAAGCCTTCCGGCGAAAGCCGGAAGGCCGTCGCGACCGGATGGCCGCGTCATCGAACGAGGGTCTTAGAAAGGCCGCTCGGACAGGTACTTGTACTCCTGCCACTGGCGCTTCGCCTTTTCCTCGGCCTTCTTCAGGAGCGAGTCGGCGCGCGCGGGATCTGCGGCCTTGAGGCTCTTGAAGCGCACTTCCTTGTACATGAAGTCGGCGAGCTTGTAGTCGCCTTCCTTGCTGTCGAGCTGGAAGGGGTTCTTTCCCTCTGCGGTGAGGCGCGGATCATAGCGATACAGGGGCCACAGTCCGCAGGTTACCGCTTCCTTCTGGTTGGTCATGCCGTATTCCATGTCGATACCGTGGTTGATACAGTGGCTGTACGCGATGATGATCGACGGGCCGTCGTAGCTCTCCGCCTCGCGGAAGGCCTTGATGACCTGGTTCATGTTGGCGCCCATCGACACGCGGGCGACGTACACGTAGCCGTAGGTCATGGCGATCATGCCGAGGTCCTTCTTGCTGGTCACCTTTCCGCCGGCCGCGAACTTGGCCACGGCGCCGATCGGCGTCGCCTTGGACATCTGCCCGCCGGTGTTGGAGTACACCTCGGTGTCGAGGACGAGAACGTTGATGTTGCGGCCGGAGGCGAGCACGTGGTCGAGTCCGCCGAAGCCGATGTCGTACGCCCATCCGTCACCGCCGATTACCCATACCGAGCGCTTCACGAAGTGGTCCGCGAGGGACGCGAGCTCTTTGGCGAGCGGGTCGGAAGCCTTGGCGAGCTCGGCCTTGAGCGTCTCGATGTCCTTTCGCTGGGTTTCGATCGCGGTGTCGTCGGCCTGCTCGTTGGCGAGGAGGCGGTCGATCGTGCCGGCCGCGATTCCCTTGGCCTTGACGTTGGCGGCGACTTCGCGCGCGTAGACCGCGAGCTTGTCGCTCGTCAGGCGCATGCCGTAGCCGAACTCGGCCGCGTCCTCGAATAGGGAGTTGGACCATGCCGGACCCTTGCCGTCCGCGTTCTTGGAATACGGAGTGGTGGGGAGGTTTCCTCCGTAGATCGAGGAACAGCCGGTCGCGTTCGCGATGACCGCCCTGTCTCCGTAAAGCTGTGAAAGGAGCTTGACGTACGGGGTCTCTCCGCAGCCCGCGCAGGCGCCGGAGAACTCGAAGAGGGGGCGCTTCATGGCGATGAACTTGGCGTTGCCGAGGTTGAGCTTGGAAGAGTCGGGATCGGGGAGGGTCATGAAGAACTTGAAGTTCTCGGTTTCCTCGGCGCGGTGCTCGGCGAAATTCTTCATGTTGATCGCCTTGACCGCGGGATCGTCCTTGCTCTTGGCCGGGCACTGCTGGACGCAGAGGCCGCAACCCGTGCAGTCCTCGGCGGACGCCTGGATGGTGAACTTCCAGCCCTCGAATTCCTTGGTCTTGTAGTCGGCGCTCTTGAAGGACGCGGGCGCCTTGGCGAGGAATTTCGGATCGTAGGCCTTGGCGCGGATGACCGCGTGCGGGCAAACCACCGTGCACTGGCCGCACTGGATGCAGAGGTCCTTGTTCCAGATCGGCATGCGCTCGGCGATGGCGCGCTTCTCGTACTGCGTGGTCGCGCTCGGGAAGGTTCCGTCGTTCGGGACCTCGCTCACCTTGACGTCGTCGCCCTTGTTGACGGCGATGGTTCCGAGGACCTTCTGGACGAACTCGGGCGCGTCGGCGGTCATGGCGGGGAGCATCTTGAGCTTGCTCGAGGCGGTCTTGGGATAGTCGACCTTCTCGACGCCGGCGAGTGCCATGTCGATGGTGTCGATGTTCTTCTTGACGACGTCGGCGCCCTTCTTGCCGTAGGACTTCTCGATGAACTTCTTGATGAGGGAGACGGCTTCGGCCTCGGGAAGGATGCCGGAGATCTTGAAGAACGCGGTTTGCATGACGACGTTGATGCGTCCTCCCATTCCGGCCTTTTCGGCGATGGTGACGGCGTCGATCACGTAGAACTTGAGTTCCTTCTCGATGATCTGCTTCTGGACCTCGACGGGAAGGTGGTCCCAGACCTGATCCTTGCCGTAGGGGCTGGTGAGAAGGAAGGTCGCTCCCTTCTTGGCCGTGGAGAGCATGTCGTACTTCTCGAGGAAGGTGAACTTATGGCAGGCGATAAAGTCCGACTGGGTCACGAGGTAGGGCTTGCGGATGGCGTGCTTGCCGAAGCGGAGATGGCTCGTCGTGATGGACCCGGACTTCTTGGAGTCGTACACGAAGTAGGCCTGCGCCTTGTTGTCCGTCGCCTCGCCGATGATCTTGATGGAGTTCTTGTTCGCGCCGACGGTACCGTCGGAACCGAGGCCGTAGAACATGGCCTGGTGCATTCCGGCGTCGTCGAGCTGGAAGGAGGGGTCGTACTTGAGGCTCGTGTGGGTGAGGTCGTCCTCGATACCGATGGTGAAGTTGGGCTTCTTCTCTCCCTTGAGGTTGTCGTAGACGCCCTTGACCATGGCGGGGGTGAACTCTTTCGAGCCGAGACCGTAGCGGCCGCCGATGACGGTGGGGTAGTCCTTGAACTGGCACTTGCCGGCCGCCTGCATCTCGCCGATGGCGGTACGGACGTCCTCGTAGAGGGGCTCGCCGAGCGATCCGGGTTCCTTGGTGCGGTCGAGGACGGCGATCGCCTTGACGGTGGCGGGAAGGGCCTTCACGAAGTTTTCGGCGCTGAAGGGGCGATAGAGGCGGACCTTGAGAAGTCCGATCTTCTCGCCCTTCGCGACGAGGGCCTCTACGGTTTCCTCGACGGTGTCGCAGCCGGAGCCCATGAGGATCACGACGCGATCGGCGTCCTTGGCGCCCACGTACTCATAGAGCTTGTACTGGCGGCCGGTGAGCTTGGCGTACTTGTCCATCGCCTTCTGGACGATGGCGGGAACCTTCAGGTAGTAGGGGTTGACGGCCTCGCGGCCCTGGAAGTAGACGTCGGGGTTCTGGGCGGTTCCGCGGATGGAGGGGTTTTCCGGGGTGAGGCCGCGCGCGCGGTGGGCCCGGACGAGCTCGTCGTCGACCATCTTCTGCATGACGTCGTACGAGACTTCCTCGATCTTCTGGACCTCGTGGGAGGTGCGGAAGCCGTCGAAGAAGTGGAGGAAGGGCACGCGCGACTCGAGGGTCGCGGCGTGGGAGATGACCGCGAGGTCCATGACTTCCTGCACGTTGTTGGAAGCGAGCATCGCCCAGCCGGTCTGGCGGCAGGCCATGACGTCCTGGTGGTCGCCGAAAATAGAAAGCGAGCTCGCCGCGAGGGCGCGGGCCGCGATGTGGAACACCGTGCTGGTGAGCTCTCCGGCGATCTTGTACATGTTCGGGATCATGAGGAGGAGTCCCTGCGACGCGGTAAACGTCGAGGAGAGGGCTCCGGTGGTCAGGGCTCCGTGTACCGCGCCAGCGGCTCCGCCTTCGGACTGGAGTTCTACGACCTCGGGAACGGTTCCCCAGATGTTCTTCTTTCCCTTGGCCGAGTATTCGTCGGCGACTTCGCCCATCGGGCTCGAGGGCGTAATCGGGTAAATGGCGATGACCTCGCTCAGCGCGTGGGCTACGTGACCGGCGGCGGTGTTACCGTCGATCATAACGAGCTTTTTCTCAGACATATTTCCGTCCTTATAAAGAATTGGGATGAAAGGGATTATATAGGTAAAATTACCTCTAGCCGCCTATAAAATAGCGCGTCGTATACGTTTGTGCAAGGGGAGCTCCGGCTCGCGGGTCTGGTCTGAAACGGACGAGGTTTAAACGAATAACACGGGCGGTATCAGCGATCTATTTCCCGTGGGTCAACTAACGGTCGGTTTCGAGAGGTGAATACGAAGTGTTTGCCAAGCAAGTAGTTAATGATCACGACAATGCCCGTTATAAGGACTTTTCCCGCAGTTGTGTTCATTGAAAGGGCATTCACAAGGATAATAAGTCCGACATAATCAAGAATCATCGTTCCTCCCCGTGTTATCGTAAACCTCACAAATTCTGATAGCAGACCCGTGAGAGTCTCGGTTTTTGACCTGAAAACGAATGCTTTGTTTAGGATATAGGCCGATATTTTTGTGGCAACCAGAGCTACGATATTCGCTATCCTGTAATCCGCCCCCGTACGGAGAAATGCCTGGAATATACCGATGTTGATTATACTTGTAATGACCCCGAAGACGATGTATGAAACCGTTTCCCTGTTAATAAAACATACGCGCATGATTCTTAGGAATCCTTGTTGGTCTTGGTGTCCATCTCACGGATTCGTCTCTGAACATCTTCAAGAATTCGTCTGTTTGCGGCGATTATATCGGCCTGAAGACCAGTAACAAAAGTCTGAAAGCCCAGAATAATCAGGACAGCCGCGAGTATCAGCGACTGAATATGTCCTGCAGGGCCCGTAGACGAAAAGTAAAAAAAGAGGAACCGTATTCCGAGAGCCATGCCAAGCAGGAAAAGTACTGTTCCGATACTACAAAAGAAATTAAGTGGTTTGTACATTAAAAATGAACGGATGATTGTAGCCGCGGATCTTTTGATATAGCCAAACATGCTCGATACGAGGCGGGACTTCCGCAGAGTTGGATTTGTCCTTATTGGGACGGCCGTGACGGACATTTTGTTCCTGCCGGCCTGAATGATCGTCTCGAGCGTGTAGGTGTATTCGTTGAACACGTTAAGCTGCAAGGCGGCTTCCCTCGAATAAGCACGAAAGCCGCTCGGCGCATCCGGGATGGTCGTGTCGCTTGCTACTCGTACGACGAAGCTTCCGAGTTTTTGCAGAACTTTCTTTAACGGAGAAAAGTGCTCCGTTTCGTCGATGGGGCGCTGACCGATGACAATGTCGGCCTTCCCGGAAAGGATGGGCTCGACGAGCAAGCGGATATCTTCGCCCCGATACTGGTTGTCCGCGTCCGTATTTACGATGATGTCCGCGCCTTGCTTGAGACAGGCGTCAATTCCAGCCATAAAGCCCCTTGCGAGGCCCTTGTTGCGACGAAAAGACACGATATGGTTAACCCCGAGGGACCGCGCGACCGCCTGCGTATTGTCCGTGCTCCCGTCGTCGATAATTAAGGTTTCGATTGAGCTAATACCGGGTATGGTTTTTGGTAAGTCGTTGAACGTGGCGGCAAGCGTTTCCTGTTCATTTAAGCACGGGATCTGAATAAGTAGTTTCATTTTACTTCCTTTGTGTTTCTCGGAAATGTTTCTCCCGATATTTCCGGCAATAATTCAGTCTGAACTATGGCCATCCGGAATGGTTTTCGAATTACGTTGACAAAGACTGGTCTCGTGCCCGGGTCCCTTCCCCCGAGCGACACAAAGCCGCCTTTGCTTTGACCTATCGACAGGGGTATGGGCCCTGGCGCCCGTTTTCCGTCGTAACGGTCAATGTCGAGGTAATACCATGCCGCCGTCTCAAGCGCGTTGATGCCGGCATGATCGCTCGTGCCGATGATCGGTATTCCCGAATCCCAGGCGTCGTTTATCGTTTGTCGATAGCGTTGGTTCAGGGAGAAGGGGTGATTGCTTGTAAAAGGCGAAGTTATGTATGCCCGCAGGGCTTTTGGGACAATTGGCAGGGAGAAGAACACGGAAAACGAAACGGTTCCGATACACGAGACGGCATAAAATACTCCTAGAATCGATTGGCGCCGTAATCTTGTCCGAATGCGTATGGCCTCGAGAGCCCTCCCCAGATACCATGAAATAACGATGAACACGTATGGAAGAACGGCGGAGAAATAGCGATTAATAAAGGGTTCGGCCATCTTGAGGGGATGAATCCCGCTCACCGCGACCGTGATGAAGAGAAAGAATGAAAGTGCGGGTACGATGATGAGCGGTAACAGTCGATGACGCCTGTTCGCGAGCGCGTCCGCCGAAAGGGCCGCGAATAGGATAAAGGGTATTTGCCAATATGCCTGTAGGTACGGAGAGCGGTAGCGGTTAAATATCTCGGTCCATGATCCGAGAGACCGCATGCCCTCAAGGTGGTTGGCTGAGATGATTTGCAAGTGTCCAAGGGGGAACCCGGCGACAATACCATAGATAAAGGTTTCGATAAGGAATGCCCCAAGGCATATGCCCCCAAAGAGGGCCGAATCGGCGAGCATTTTCTTCCGGCTCTCTTTTGCATGAATTAATATAAGCACAATCATTCCCGGGAAGAAAAAAAGATTCGTGATTTTGGCGTGATAGGCGATGTATAGCATGATCGAGGACAGTACAAGCCATCGCCGGTTTGTCTCTTGCTCTTTCGCGTCCCAATACAATGAAAAGAACCATAGCATCGTGAGAATATACGTTATCGAAAAAATTTCCGGTCGGATTTGAGACGCCGCACGGATTTGATACGGAAAGAATATCATGAAAAGGCAGGCTAATACCGCGGTTTTGCGGTCGAATAGTCGTTTAGCGAGCATGAAAAGAATGGCGGTTTGGGCCATTGCGTTTAAAAAGGGCAGTACGTAATACGCGTTGGGGTGAACTCCGGTTACAATCTGGGCCGCGGCTACGGGGATGATTACGCTCCATCGAATCGTTCTGTGATTGATATAGGGATATTCCAGTCCCTGGCTAAGCGATTTCGCGGAATACCAGTAATCCCGCTCGTCAATACCGGTATGTATCATCATGAGTGTCCATAAACGAAATATGGCCGTGATAACTAAAAGTATGGTCACTATCCGGAGGCTTTTGCTTATTGAATTCATGGTTATCCCCGAGTGTACGAAAATCGGGTTGATTATACTACATATTAGGTAAAGGATACCGGAAAATTGACAAAGTGAGCCGTACCGCGCGCCATATGCCCGAAGCTGGTGTGGTTTTGTTACCTTTCGTGTGTTACACTTTTTTATAGCAAGAAATTGCAGGAGGATTCGTTATGTTCAGAAAAATCGTCGGAAGTCTGTCGATCATCGCCCTTGTCGCGGCGGTATTCGTTTCGTGTTCATCTAGCCCCAAAAAGCAGCCCGAGGCAAAGACCGAGCAACCCCCCGCCGCGGGACCCGTTATCGGCCTCGACGGAGTGCCGATGCCGGTATGGGTAAACAAGAATCCGAAGAGCGACACTCATTTCTACGCCGTCGGATACGCGATCAAGTCCAATCGCGCGATATCCAAAACCGCCGCCGGGCAGGACGCCCGCGACCAGATCGCGCGCTGGATCGGAACCAAGGTCAGCAACGCCCTGGTGAGTTACACGAGCGAGGGCGGCGAGAACACGAACACGCAAACCCTTACTCATTTCGAGAACATCTCCAAGCAGGTCGCCGAGCAAACTCTCGTGGGCGTGGAGGAAGACGAAATGTGGGTAGACGACAAGGGCGGCGTCCATATGCTCTGCTCCTTCCCGAAGGCGAACATGAATAAGGCTTTCGAGGCCACGGTCGCTACTTTCCAGCGAAACGAGGCCGCCGCGTTCGCCGAGTTCAAGGCGAAAGAGGCGCTTTCCTTCCTCGAAAAAGAGACCAAGGACGGCATAACAAAGTAAACGGCAGGAGCCGCGGGTTCCCGCGGTCTGTTGAAAAAAACCCCGGTGACGGTAGCGTCGTCGGGGTTTTTTATTGACTTATTACACGGATAAGTATATTATATAAAGTATAATATCAGCGGAGGCTAACCATGTCGAAACGACTCTACAAGATAGAATTCGGGCGGAAGTTTTTTGGCGTTTGCGGCGGACTCGCGGAATACCTGAACGTGGACGTCGTCCTGGTACGGATCGTCTGGGCGGTGTTCGGTTTGATGTACGGCGCCGGAATTATCCTCTATCTGGTATGCGCGTTTGTCTTGCCCAACAAAAGCGAGATAGAACCGTAATCCCGGCTTATTGACGTACCGTCAGGAACCGGCTACGAGCGAGTCGTTTCCGTTCGTTTCGACGAAGGTGTTTTCGACGAAGAACCGGGTGCATCTCGCCACGGCCCAGGGCGAATATATGCCGACCGTCACGATCGTCAGAAGGAATTGTCCCCATAAAAGAGCGAATCCCTTCCCCGTCTTGCCGTCAAAGCCGAATTCGGCCTTCGCGCCGTTTTCTTCGTACGTAGCCTTGCCGACGAAATACCGCCACATATTGACGTACATGGCCGGAAGGTAGATTCCGAAGGTAACGAAGCAAAGCAGTATCTGCCCGATTATATAGAAAACCGAGGGAAAGAACCGGGCCTCGAGGGAGATGACGCCGTTATTCCAGGAAATATTGACGAACCATTTATACGTCAGATAGATGAACGGCGCCATCAGGAGGAACAGGAAGGCGTAGGAAACGAGCGTTACCATCATGAGTGACGACATGTCGAGACCTGCTTCGCCCGAAGTCATCATGATCCCCGCCACGAGCGCGCTCAATACGATGAACCAGATAAAGAGCGGAATGCCGAGTCCGAGCAGTATGTATTTCAGGTATTTTCCGGCCTTCCCCTCGAACTTGCCGCGCGTACCCGCGTATTCCGTATGGCTGACGCAATACGCGATGACGTTGCGATAGTACCACGGACCGTAGAATCCGAGGGTAAGGATCGAAAGGAGAATCCCGGAGAGATTCATCTTGGCATACTCGCCGGGCTTTCCGTCAAAGGAAAACCGCGCGGATCCGAGCGCGACGGTGGGAGCCATGATCCTGGCCAGAACCATCGAGATGGCCGCGCCGACAACCGTCGCGAGGATTGCCATGACGATGACGAAAAGGAACGCCGAAAGCGCCAACTCCGGGCTTTGACCCCGTTGTTGCATTTTAAAGAGGGCGATTTCCATGGGTACGATAATGGCAACGGACGCGGCGAGCAGTAGAAGGTACGGTTTCCACCAGAGAGAGCCTGTCAGGGAACAGGAAAAACGTGCTTTCATATGAATTCCTCCGATTGAACTATACCACGCGCTGTATGGGGCAACAAGCGCGGAAACGATCTTGCAAACCTTGTCGTATTGGTTCACACTGCCGTACGTATGGATGCGACGCGCGACTTTCCGCTTGATAAGTACATGACTCCCGAGGACCGCGAGCTCGTTCGTCGAAACCTTCGCCTGTCCGACGTACCCTCAGGAACCGTCCTTTTCGATTCCCGGACGTGCAAGGGCGTCCTCGTGGTCCTTTCGGGCGTTGTCCGCGTGTATAGCCTTTCCGAGACCGGTCGCGAGATAACCCTATACCGCCTCTTCGAGGGGGATATTTGCACGCTTTCAATTTCCTGCCTCATGGGGGCGATGCCCATGCAGGCCATGATCAAGGCCGATACCGACTGCCGCATCGCGAGCCTTTCCAACGACGTGTTCGCCGGAATTCACGCGAAGTATCCCGAGATTCAGCAATATCTCCTTTCGACCATGAACGCGCGTCTTAACGACGTCATGTGGGTTGTCGAGCAGATCGCCTTCAAGGGGATAGACCGGAGGCTCGGCGAGCATCTTCTGTCGCGGCCGAGCCCGATCATCTATTCGACGCACGATCAGATCGCCGCCGAGATCGGCAGCGCTCGCGAGGTCGTGAGCAGGATGCTCAAGTATTTCGAGAAAAACGGCTACGTCGAGCTCTCTCGAGGGAAGATGAAGGTTATCGACGCCGAGGGACTCAGGAAAAGCCTCGGCCTCGCGGAAGGGGAACGACGATAGGCGCCGCCCCCTTGCGGATTACGGCTCCGTCGTCAACGCTCCTCCGTCATCGTGACGTTGTCGAGATGGGTCGTTCCGGGTAAATCCCCCAAACTGAAGCAGAGCCGTGATTTCGGATCGCTTTCGATCGCCGTAAACCGCAAGGTGTGCCGTTGCCACTCGTTCGGCGCGACTTCAACCTTCATGTACGGCGCGTTTGGCGAAAGGGTGTTCCCGTCCTTGTTCAAGTCCCTGTCGTTTTCGAACAGCTCGACGCCGAGTTTACCGGACGCGGTCGAGCGCATGTCGAACGTCAACGCGTAGCGGGCGCCCTTTTTGAGGGCGACCGTGGTTCCGAGCTGGACATGCCACGGCTCCGGCGGCACGGCTCTTGAATCGTATCGTGCCCGTCCTTCCTCGATCGCTATTCCCTCCCGGGGGGCGTTCGCCCAGAACAGGGGCTCCCAAAAGAGGAACCCGCGCGAGAAGGTTCCGTTAGGAATCAACGCGGTCCGCGGTTCGGGTCCAGAAGGCGTAACGTCGCTCAGTTTCGTCAGGGTCATGTCCTGGATGAACATCGTTCCCTGCGTCGCCCCCGTCGATACGCTTAACCGGGCTCCCGGATCTGCGTTGTCGGTATGGCAGTACAGGAACGAAAATCGCCGCGGCTCCGGGTCGGCGACGAGAAAATAACACAGGTACGGCTTGTACGCCTCTCCGTCGCCGTTTCGGTCTTCCGCGCCCTCGGACACGCTGAAGGTGGCTTGCATGGCGCCCTTCTCCGTCCATGCCGTACACTCCGCGAGGTAGAGGGCTCCCCGCGCGAGCGAGTGCGGCTTGTTGGAAGAGACGAGGGCCAGCCATTCGAACGGATCCTGCGATTCGACCGTGAGTCGGGCCCTTCCTTTTTCGAACGCGCCCTTGGCGCCGGCCTTTGCCTGATTTGTGGCGATAAACGCGTTTTCGTCGCTCATGGGGACGAGCGCCTTTCGCTTCGCGGTTTTCACGCGCGCTTGGTATGGCCTGAACCAGATGTCGCCGACGGTATCGCCATTGGCCGGTTCGGGTATGGTTACCGATGAATGCTCATACCCGTCTCGCTGCGGGTCGGGCGGGGCTTCGACGGCCGCCGGTTCCGCAATTGCCGAGGGTTCCGGGATGAATCCCTTGATGCCCTCAAGAAGCTCGCTAGCGCGCGCATTCGCCTCCGGCGAATCCGAATTCGCGGAAAGAGAGGCCGCGACTCGCTCGATGTCCGGAAGGGCCTCGCTCATTGTTTTTGCCGTGATTACGATTTCTTGTCCGGCAATGACGGTAGGCAGGGCGTCGACAAGCGCCCGAGCGGTCTCGTTTTCCCACATCGCGGGGTCGTTGCCGTCCGTCTCTGGCCGAAGGAATCCCGTCGCGGGGTGTAGCGTGTGCGTAAGCAGTGCGTCCGGAAACACCGAGACGGAACCTTCCGATACGCGAAGCGACAGCTCTCCGTCGGGGCGGAGAGACGTCGTGAATATCGTGCCGCGGACACCGCAGACAATGGACGGAGTTCGAAGGATAAACGAATCCTTCCCCCCGAGACGCTCGATTTTCGAGGTTATCCTTCCCGCCTCGAGGGAGACGGCTCCCCTTCGTTTTTCGAAGAGGTGCGCGTCGATGGTCGCCCGCGAGTCGGGTCCGAGACCGAACATTCCTATGCCGGGCAATTCGAATTCGCACGTTCCGTCGGGACCCGTCCGTATCGAATCCCCGACGGACAACAACTCGCCCGTGAGCAGTGGCGACCCCTTCGCGTCCTGCTCCGCGCGCGTTACCGAAACCGTGCCTTCGGCAAACACGACGCGCGGTTTCAAAGCGTCATCCGCGGGAGCGCCGGCGTTTTTGCCGGAGGAGGCCTTGCACGAGACGCCGCCCGTGACGAGGGCGGACAGCAACACGGACGAAGCGATGGCGCGAAGCGCGAACGTTCTGCTTCTCATGATACCTCCGGTACAATGATACTGTCTTGCTCGCCCGATGCGACCGTTTCGTCGATCCAACGAGCAGCCATGTCGATCCAAACTTGGCAGGACGGCTCGATACCCCAAGCCTTCGCGTTAATCGTGTCTTTCGAGGCGGTCGACAATCCGTGCTTGCCCCGTTGGAACACGTGGTACTCGAACGGCACCCCGTGCCGTCGGAGCGCCCGCGCGAAGGCGAGCGAATTCTCGAGCGGCACTATCTCGTCTTCCCATGTATGCCAGATAAAGGCCGGCGGGGTCCGTTCCGTTACCCGCAAGTCGAGAGACAGGCTGTCGCGGAGAGGCTCGATTCTGTCGCCGAGGAGTTCCGCGAACGAGCCTTCATGGGAGAATTCGCGCGAAAGGATGACGGGATAGCACAATACGAGGCCGTTTGGCCGTATGTCCGATCCGAAGTCCGCCAGAACGGAGTCGTCGTAGAGTACGCCCAGGCTTGCGGCAAGATGCCCTCCCGCCGAAAACCCCATGGTGAATACGCGGTCTTTGGCGACATTCCACTCGCGGGCGCGTTCCCGGAGGAGCGCCACCGAGGCGGCAAGCTCCCGAAGCGCGACGGGGAAGCGGGCCGGGGCGCAGCTATAGCGAAGGACGGCCGCGTTGATTCCGCGGGCCGCAAGCCTGAGGGCTATGGGTTCCGCCTCCCTATCGGAAGTAAACAAGTACCCGCCTCCGGGGCAGATAACGACGGTCGGTCGCGTACGTTCCGGATTCATCTCGGCGGAGTTCGAGGGGAACCAGGTTTCAAGCGTCGCGGTTCCGAGAATGGATAGTCGCTCGTGTATCATGGTGGTTATCGCGCCTTTTTATGTCCTAAAAAAATGGAAAACAAGTTGTGCGAAGCCGTGAAGGCAAGTATACTACGGATAATTCCGAAAGTCTTTCTCCAATAAAAAAAAGTCCTCTTGCTCTAAAGGGGGACACACATGCCTGATTGCTCGCCCGATTCGGTTCAGGGGCTCAAGACGTTTTTCGTCGTCCCGGACCGTTCTCTTTTCCCCGAGGAATTTCTCAAAAGCTTCTTTTTGAGAGGCTACGAGACCTATTTTCTGGAAGATGATCCCTATTGCTCCCTGGAAACCAAGATACGCCGGCTTTTTTCCCTTTTCCCCCAGCTCATCCTTTTTTTCAACATTGACCGCCCCATTCAAGGCCTCGAATGGCCCGTTTTCATCGGGTCGCTACAGCGCGAGTACGGGGACCGTGCCATGATCGGCGTCATGTACCATAAGAGGACCAACCTTGAGGAAGCGCGGAAACTCGAGCGACTGTATCTCTACACGATCGGCATCATTTGCGGGTGCATTTCCCTCGAGTACCAAAAGTCGAAAAACCTGTATCTTTTCCTGAACGTATTGGCGGCAAACCAGGCAAACGGGCAACGGAAATACCTTCGCGCGATGTGCGACGAATCCTACAAGGCGACGATCCAGTACGAGGGCGTCTCGCATCGCGTCGAGCTTCGGGATTTGAGCGTGAGCCACTTTTCGTGCGTTTTTCCCGGGGAGACGCCCGAGATACCCCTTCACGAAAAGATCTACGAAATTCAGATGAGCCTGCACGGGGCCATTCTCCGGGTCGACGGGGTTCTTTGCCTGAAACGGATGCTCGAGAGTTCCGTGATACACGTGTTCGTGTTCCGTTCCCGGGAGGACCGCGACGGGCTGGATCCCGAACACCTCATTCGCGTAAACGAGATAATCGCAAACGAGTTTACCGCGAGGATGCAGGCCGTCTTGCGCGGGGAATTCGCCTCGGCGCGGGGCAAGGGGGAACGAATCGATCCCGACGAGGCGAAGAGGTTTATCGCGCCGAGGACCCAGACCCGGGCGCGGGGCGAACTGCCCGACGCCGAGTCCATTCTCGATTTGTTGCGGTAAGGCCTACATCAGTCCTTCAACGTCGATTTCCCCGGCGACGCACGGCATTCCGATCGTCCAGTTCTCGAGGACCTGCGGGTGAACCTCGCCGAACACGCCGACCTTCTTTCCCTTCGCGAGAATTTCGGCCTGGCGTCCGGGGATAAACCGCGGGTCGTCGGATTCGACGACCGAGTATTCGTGATCAAGATAATACAGGATGCTCGCGACCTGACTCGCGGCCTCGTTGAAGTTGGCGTCGCCCGATGCGGACAGGAAGCCGAGGTGCTGCCTCGTGCGCGTTCCGGTATTCTCCTCTTCGCACAGGTACGCGACCTTGCCGATCTCGAATATCCGATGGGGATAGACGGCGTTCCCGGAGGGCGCCTCGGCCGCGAGAAGGCTCGGAAGGATCGACGGCCGGACGAACTGGTAGTTCTCGGTCATCGGGTTCGATATCTCGATGACGGAGTCGCCGGCCCGAGTTCCGGCGATGCGCATGCGATCGATGAAATCTTTTCCTGAACCGAGGTAGTTGAAGATCATCTCCTGGTAGCCGAGCCCGATCATGAGGTTCTTCGCCTTGCGGCTGAATATCGTTACCGGCGAAAGGCGACCGATGGTGAAATCGCTCGGTTTCAGCGGCTTGAAGTAGTCGATCTTCATGCCCATCATGACGTCCTCGATGACGTCCACTTCGTGCAGGAAGTCGTTGCGGTACGGGGCCGGCGTTACGGTAATCTCCTCGCCCGCGATTCGCACGGAGGAACCCATGCGCTCGAGCGCCGCCGCGATCTCCTTCGCCGTAAGGTTCGAGCCGAGGAGTCGGTTGACGGCGCCGACCGAGGCCGTGGTCGGCTTCTGGAAATAGTACGGAGTGGTCACGATCGAACCGAAGCCCGTGTCGTAGGGATGCTCGACGCGAACGGGGAGGATCGTATAACCGGCGTCGGCGAAGTCGCAGGCGACGATGCTCGTGGCGAGCGTCAGCGTCGGCATGTCGGTGCCCGTCATCTCGACGAGCAAGTCGGAGTCCCCGACCTGAACGGCGCCGAGCGTGGCGCTGTTGATGATCGGAGCCATCGAAAGCACCTCGTTTTTCGCGTCGACGAGAAGCGGGAATTTCGTCATGTCCTTGAGTATCCAGCCGTACTCCTTTCCCTTCGGATGGTCGGACAGTATCCGCCGGCAGGTCATCGGCGCGTCGCACGCGAGCGGCACGAAGCTCGTCTTGTCCGGGTCGACGGCCTTGTAGCTGACGGGCCACGATATGTTCGCGGACCGGTATATGCCCATGGAAATGGAGCGGCGTTTCCGCCCGTAGTTCCAGCAGAGTTTTTCCTGCGTCTGGATGATATCGAGAAGCATCGGCTCGTCGATGGGCTTTCCGGAGATGACGAAGGCCGACATGAAAGGACGAATGTCCTTGAGCGCGGGGTCCACCTTTACGACGCGGTCACGCGCGTCGCGTGAAGCCGCGGGATCGGAGAAAAACGAGGCGTAGTCCGTCGCGGCCGCCTTGCCCGCGTGGAGACGGAGCTGCCGGGCTATGCCGGCCGTGGACCAGAGATCCGGGCGATTCGTGTCGTTGAGTTCGATCTTGATGACGCGCTCGTTTTCCGGAAGCGACGCGTCGGGTTTCTCGTCGAGCTCGGCCTTTCCGCAGGTGAGGTTCTCCTCGAGCTTCGCGTAGTCGTATTTCTCGCCGAGCAGGCCGAAGAACAGTTTTTCGTTGACTTCTATCTTGGGCATTTCCGGTTCTCCTTAGTATTTGGCCTTGCGGAGGCGTACGCCCTCGATGTCGGAGCTGAAAAGCTCGCGAAGGTCGTTGAGGCCGAGCGCCATGAGGGCCATGCGGTCGATGCCGATGCCCCACGCGAGAACGGGAACGTCGACGCCCATCGCCTTGGTGACTTCGGGGCGGAAGATGCCCGACCCTCCGAGCTCGAACCATCCGAGCACCGGGTGCTTGATATGTACCTCTATCGAGGGCTCCGTAAAGGGGAAGTATCCGGGAACGTACTTCACCTCGGTGGCTCCGGCGATCTCGACGGCGAACATCTCGAGTATTCCGAGCAGGGTGCGGAGGTTCACTTCGTCGCCGAGCACGATTCCCTCCGTCTGGTAGAAGTCGGAAAGGTGCGTCGCGTCGACCTTGTCGTAGCGGAAGCAGCGGGCGATTCCGAAGTACTTGCCCGGCACCTTGGCGGAGTGAAGCTGGTGCGCCGACAGCGCGGTTCCCTGGCTTCTGAGAATGAGCCGGCGCGTGAACTCGCGGTCGAACCGGTAGTTCCATCCGCGGCTTCCGGTGTCTCCGCCGTTCTCGTGAACGTTGGCGACGTTGGAAAGCCAGGGCTCCTCGATCGATTTGGCGTGCGTGGGATTCTTGACGTAGTAGGCGTCGTGGATGTCGCGCGCCGCGTGAAACTGCGGCATGAAGAGCGCGTCGGAGTTCCAGAACTCCGTTTCCACGAGCGGGCCGTCGAATTCCTCGAAGCCGAGGGAGCATAGCTTGTCCTTGACGCTTTCGAGGAAGCTGACGTAGGGGTTGTTGCGTCCGGGAACGACGCGCGCCGGCGGAACTGCGATGTTGTATCCGCGGAAGGTTCCCGACTTCCATTCGCCCGACTTGAGGAGCGCGGGCGAAAGGGAGCCGATTTCCTCTCCGGTGATGCCCGCCTCGTCGAGCGCCTTTTTTACGGTCTTCGCCTCGGGCGCAAGCGCGTATACGACGGTCTCCCGGTCGATCGTCCGGAACAGCGAGTCGGCCGCCCCGCGTTTCTTCGCGAGCGTTCCCATGACGGCGGCCTCTTCGGCGGATAGGGCGGATTGGTCGAGAATTCCGGACGCGTCTCGCGCGGCGCGCGCGAGCAGTCCCGCGATCGTAGCGAGCCTCGAACCTTTCGGCTCGCCCGCGTACGACGCCTTTTTGTCGGCGTCCATCGCGACGGCGCCGTCTTTCGAAAGCATCCCGAAGGCCGAGCCGACGTCCTTTTGCTCGAGACCGAGCGCGGCGGCGATTTCGGGAAGCGAGTGCGGGCCCTTCTCGCGCAGGAGTTTCAGTATGCGCGCTTCCGGGACGCCGCCGGAAGCGGAGGCCTTGCCGAGATCGGTGATCTCGAAGAGCGTTCGGGCCTCGCGTCTGAGCTCGACGACAAGGCCTTTTCCACCCAGCCACGAAAACGCCTGGTTGGCGTGTCCCGGCTTGTAGGCGAGCTCCCTCTCGAGGGCGTCGGCCGTCAGCTCCGTGCCCGGCTCGTACGAGCGCAAGACCCGGATTTCGAGCGGATGCAGATTTTTGACAATTGACTGTACATCCATGACAGACTCCTGTTACAATGTGGAGGTATTTATACCATTTTCCGCGGAGTACAGTAAAGAGTGCAGAGGAAAGTTCGCATACGGACCAAGATTTTCTTCACCGTACTCGTGGCCGTGCTTCCCACCGTGGTGTTTTCCGTTTACTCCGCCGTTTCCTTTCAGCAAACCGTACTCGACGAACAGGCGACGTTTCTCGCGAATCTCTGCGACGGTTACGTGAACGAGCAGCGTCTCATAGTCCGCAACGCCGAGCACATGTTGCTCGCCGTCTCGCAGACTCGCTCCGTGCAGAACGGCGAATACGGCTTCCTTAACCGTTACCTCCGCGACCTCATGGTCCTGTATCCCGATTACGCCGTCCTGTTGTGCGTGAACGAGTCCGGAACCGTCGTCGCGTCGGGCATCGGACGGACCGGTTATTCCCTCGACGACAGGCCCTATCTCGCGCACGCGCGGCATACCCGCATGTTCACGATGGGTCAGTACCTGATAAGCAGGTCAACCGGCATTCCGGCTATTACCTTCACGCTTCCGATACGGGTCAAGTCCGGAGAATGGGTGTATCTGGTCGCGACGTATTCGCTCGAAAAGTATACCCGCGAGCTTTCGGTCGGAAGGCTCGCCGAGGACACCATCCTGGAGATAAGCGACGACAACGGCACGTGCGTCTTTACCAGCGCCGCGAACCCGTTGGTGGAAATCGGAGACGAGATGCCGGAGGAAATGACCCGGTGGATGGAGTTCTCGTCGCTTACGGGACCGCGGATCCTTTCCGTCGGCGGGCAGGAATGGCTCGTGACGGCGTCTAGGTATTCGAGGAACGGCAACTCGGTTCGCGTGTCCGTTCGTGTCCCGTACAAGAACGTATACCACGCGGCGCTCGTGCCGGTAGTCCGCATTTTCCTGCTCATGGGCGCGGCCTGTCTTTCGGCGTTTTTCGTTTCCCTGTGGCTCGCTCGGCGCCTGTTCGTCGTCCGTATCGAGCGTCTCACCGACTACACCGAGGCGCTCGCGCGCGGAGACATGAGCGTCCGCTCCGGCATCAACACCGCGCACGACGAAATAACCGTCCTCATGGAAGCCTTCAACACGATGGCCGCGTCGCTCGAGGAGCGGAGCCTGAGCAATCAGAGGACCATCAGGGAACGCGAAGCCCTTCTGCAGGAACTTCAAAAACGGGTATCCGACAACCTGCAGTTGCTTTCGAGCATGATTAACCTGCAAATCGGCCATTCCGCCGACGAGGACGTGCGCCTTTCGCTCATGACCACGCATTCCCGCGTCATGGCCCTAGCGCTCGTGTACGAGACGATATACCTCTATTCGGACATTCAGCAGGTTCAGATGCACCGGTATTGCCGGGGACTCGCCGACTATCTCGTCAATCTCTACGCGGACGTAGGTACCTTCATCGCGTGCTCCATCGACGGTACCGACATCGCCCTGCCGATAGACAAGGCCCTTCCGCTCGCGCTCGTGCTCAACGAACTCGTGTCGAACAGCATCCTTCACGCGTTCGCCGGAAGGTCCGCCGGAAAGATCCGCATTTCGTTCGAGCAGGAAACGCCCGTTCAGGCGTTGATGGTGATACAGGACGACGGCTCGGGCATCGAGGGCGACGTCCTGCGAAGGGACACGCTCGGGTACGAGATGATCGAGGCTCTTGTCGAGCAGGTGCGCGGGTCACTCGCCGTCGAAAGCGATTCCGCCGGCACGCGCATATCGGTTCGGTTTTCCGTCGCTAGAACGAACGATACGGGACAACTTCCCGTACGTTGATCAGCACCCGGACTTCCGCGACGAACCTTCCCTCGTCGGGGAAGAGCCGCGGATTCTCCCTGAGCAGAACCTCCCCCGTCACTTCTTTCGGCTTGTTCTTCTCGAGTTTTCTCGCGTGCTCGCGTATCGCCGAGCGGATTGCGCCGGCGTAAGCCGCGCGTATGCCGTTCGTCTCGTCGACGCGTTCTCCCGAGCCCCTGCCCTTCGACGTCCGGAAAACCGTCGAGTCCCAATGCGTTATCCATCTCGCGTGCGAATCGTCAAGCGAGTATTCCGCGACGCAGAGCAGTCTCGGATACGAGGGTTTCAGGTGGAGGATCGCGAACCGGGGATCGTCGGCCGCGATTTCCGCCAGGGGCTCGAGGGAGAACTCCTCGGCAACGCCGCGTTTCTTGTCGTACGGCACGTACGAAAATTTCCAGCCGTAAACCATCCCCGACAACACGAACCGCGAAACCGAGTCGAGGCGGTCCAGGGGCGGCGCGTCGTTGACGACGTCTTCCGCGCCGGATGATCCGGGAACGCGTTCGGCGTACACCCACACGGGGGCTTGGAGCACGCGCGGGGCCTCGGGCGTCGCGGGAAACCCGGCGCAGGCAAGAAGGAGGCACGCGACGGCGAGTCCCGTCCGATTGGTGACGCGCGCCAGGATCATCTCCTGAACCACGCCTTCGAAGGATTGACCCCGAAGCGAACTACGAAATAGACCCATGCGACGGCGAATCCGAACAGGTGCGTCGCGTGCGCCACGCCGCTTCTCGTTCCGGTCACGAGGAGGTACGTCTCGATTCCCGCGTAGCCTAGTACGAGCAGGGGCGCGGGAACGGGAACGACCAACCACAGATAGATCGTCGACGTGGGATACAGCGTCGCGTAGGCGAGAAGGACCGAAAACACGGCTCCCGAAGCGCCCATGAGAAAGACGCCCCACATGCCCGTCGCGACGTACGCCGCGAGCGAAAGGAGACCCGACAGGGTTCCGGAAAGGAGATAGAACAGCAAAAACTCGCGCGAGCCGATTCGGCGTTCCACCGCGACCCCGAAAAACAAGATGCCGATCATGTTTCCGACGAGATGCTGCAGTCCGCCGTGCACGAACTGGTAGGTGAAAACCTGCCACCAGTATCCGTAGTCGATCACGAGCTCGGGATTCATGGAGAGAAGGCCGACAAGGTTGCGGTTCGCCGAGGTGGCGAGAAAGGCGAGTACGTTCACGCCTATCAGCACAAGCGCTGCGTTGTAAAAGGCGTACCTGAATGGCTTCCGGAAAAAGGGGGATCCGCTCATGCGTTCCACCCTATCAGCAAGGCCTCGTGGGGGGCAAGTACCGCGTACCCCGCGTCCACGGTCGCTCCGGCGGTCCTCTCGTTTCCGAGCAGGACCCGCGCGCCCGCTTCGAACCTGACTTTTCTCGGACGGTCGGAGAAATTGAGATAGCACGCGGCCCGATCCGTTCCCGCCGCGCGCGCGAAGGAGAGAACGGATCGCTCGCCGCGAGAAATGAATTCGAACGATCCCGAGGCGAGCGCCGGGCTTTTCTTGCGCGTTTCGATCATTCGGCGGTACCAGTGCCACAGCGAATCCGCGTCGCGCCTTTCCTTCGCGACGTTTACTGTTTCCGCGTCGGTTCCGATTCGAAGCCAGGGGCGCGTTTCAGAATCTGTGAATCCCGAGTTCGCCGAATCGTCCCACCGCATCGGCGTGCGTTCGCCGTCGCGTCCGAACGGAAGTGGCCAGAAGGTCTTTCCCGTCGGGTCACGCAGTTCCGACCTGGGTATCCGCGCGTTCGTCATCCCGAGTTCCTCTCCGTAGTATAGAAAGGGCGTGCCACGGGCCGCGAGGACGAGCATCGCCGCTATTTCGAGACGCGCCTTCGAAACGGACTTGCTGCGCGAGCGGAAACGCGTCGCGTGACGCGGTTGGTCGTGGTTGCTCAGCGTGAGGTTGGGCCACGCCTCCGGCCGAAGGGCGTCATACCAGCGCGCGAGCGCCTTCGCGAAGGAACGCGCGTTCCATTTGACGAAGAGAAGCTCCATGTTGAAGGCCATGTGGAGCTCGTCAAGTCCGTTTCCCTGATACGACGCCGCGACCGCCGGATCGCGCGCGAATATCTCGCCGATCAGGACCCTGTCGCCCGGCCACGCGTCGACGAAGGCGCGAATTTCCCGGCAGACGTCGTGGGTTTCGGGGCGGTTTCTGTCGTAGACGTGGCGCTGGAAGATATCCGGAACCGCGTTGAGCGACGGGGGGTTCGGGCGCAGCAGGGCGTCTTTGACGTACCAGTTGACGGCGTCCATGCGGAAACCGTCGACGCCCCGGTCGAGCCAGAAGCGGATGACGTCGAGCATCGCCTGTCGCAAGTCGCCGTTTCGCCAGTTGACCTCGGGTTGGTGCCGGGTAAAAGTCGCGACATACCATTCGTCCGTCTCCGGATTGTCCCACCAGGCGCTCTTGAGCTCGAACTGGCATAGCCAGTTGTTCGGCCGCGGGCGGCGTTTGCCGTCGGGCGCCGAACGGGGGTGCCAGACGTACCAGTCATGCTTCGGGTTGTCCCGCGACGACCGCGCTTCCAGGAACCAGGGGTGCCTGTCGGACGTATGGTTGATGACAAGGTCGAAGACGACCTTGAGTTGCCGTTTGTGCGCCTCGGTTATGAGGGCGTCCGCGTCCGCGAGGGTGCCGAAGGCCGGGTCCACGTCGCGATAGTCGCTTATGTCGTAGCCGAAGTCGTCCATGGGGGAAGCGAAGAACGGCGATACCCAGAGAGCGGTTACGCCGAGCGAAACGAGGTAGTCGAGCTTTTCGATGATGCCGGGAATGTCCCCGACGCCGTCCCCGTTCGTGTCCCTGAAACTGCGCGGGTAAATCTGGTAAAATATGGCGTCGCGCCACCAGGGTTCTTTCATCCGCTACCCCTTTCGGGTTGGAGCCTATTCCGCGAGCGAGACCCGGTTCCTTCCCGATTGCTTGGACGTATAGAGAGCCTTGTCGGCGCGATCCACGAGGTTCTTCGCCGTCGCGTCGACGGAGGGATCGTATTGCGCGACGCCGACGGAGATCGTCAGGTTCAGGTGTTGCCCCTCGTAGGGGATGTCGAGGTTCTCGATGGACTTCCGGATCCGCTCGCCTATTTTCATGGCGGTCTTGTCGGCGGTATCGCAAAGCATGACGACGAACTCCTCGCCGCCGTATCTCGCCGCCATGTCCTGGTTGCGCGTGTTTTGCTGGATTACGCTCGCCACCATCTGAAGGACGGCGTCGCCGCACGCGTGCCCGTACGTGTCGTTGAAGCGTTTGAAATAGTCTATGTCGAGCATGAGAACCGAGAGCGGGATGCTCTGTTCCTGGCTGATCTCGAGCTTCTCGACAAGTACCGTATAGAAATAGTGTTTCAGCTTCAGGTGCGTCATCATGTCCGTCGTCGTCATCTCGAGGAGGGCCGCGTTGCTGATGGCGATCGCGGCGAGCGAGGCGATGTTCATGATGTGTTCTTTCTCGTAGTCGGAATACGGTTCGGCCGTTATCTGCTCCCCGAGGACGAGGAGTCCAGACACGTGGTTCTTCGCCTTGAGCGGGACGATGAGCGTCGGCTCGAGCTCGACGAGCGTGTCAACAAGATCATCCTCCCCTATTCCGAGTTTTTTTATGTCTTCGACGGTCATGCACGCGTTGAGCGCGCTGAGCGCCTTTATGAGGGGATGGTTCTCGGGTATGGAATACTCGCGTTCGCACGAAAGCTCGAATCCGTAATAGTTCCTGTTGAGCTGGAACGAGCTGGCGTCGAAGTTCTTCTTCGTGAAGATCGCCACGCCGAGCGTCTTCATCTGTCCCATGCACGTATACAGAATCGCCTCTATCAGCGTGGAGAAGTCGATCACCGAGTTGAGGCTCTTCGATATTTCCAGAAGTTGCTTCAGGTCATAGATCTGCTTTTCGAGAGAGGCGTCTGCTGCGTTGTTCTTCTTCGCTCTCGGCATGGTTCGATCAATTCTCCGTTTTGCCCGCACCGGAGGTCGCGGTCGGCAACATACCAACTATAGCATACTTCTTCATTATTTCAAGGAAATTTCGAAAAACTCCACTTTCGCGCTCAAGCCAGGCGAACGAATCCATGTTCTTCGACGAACTCGACAGGTTGCGGATGTTGGTCACGTATTCCGGAACGGATTTCTTGTTGTCTTCCATCAGGTTTAGAGAGAAGGCGTACACGTCGGCGTAGTTGTTGACGGCCTGTTGCACGAAATCCTTCGCGTGCGCGTTCATGTTCTCCACCATTTTCCGGAGCGGTTTCTCGAAGTCCATTCCCTTCTCGAGTTCGGTAAGGTAACCCGTCAGTACCTTCAGGCTGCACGGCTGCCCGTCGGCGAAAAGGTTCTCGAACTCGCGGAGCTTCGCCGAGACCGATTCGCAAAAATAGTACGCGGTGGAAAGCGAGCTCTGGAGCGTCCGGTTGTTGAAGTAGCCCTCGACGATCACCGACCGGAGGATGCCGCGAAAGTGCGGTTCGAAGTAATACGTCGCGAACGTGCGGATAATCTGGAGCGGCTTGATCCATTCGAGCGAGTGTACGGTGAACTCCTGGAGGAGGGCGTTCGTCTCTTCCGAGTAGCCCTCGATCCTCTCGAGGTGCCGGTCGCCGAAGGCCGCGCGCACGAGTCCGTCGATCTCGTCCTCTTCCCGCTCTTTGAGGATTTTCCTGGAATCGCTGTGGAAGATTTCCGTGAGCCTCTCGCGATACTGCGCCACGTAGTCGTTGTTGCGCTGGGGAAGCTGCGGAACGTACGCGGGGTCCTCCTTGACGAGCCTGATTACCGCGAGAAGGATATCCTTGCTCATTCTTTTTTGCAGCAACCACACGATCGCCTGCGCGACGCGCGCCATCCTGCCCGTGATCTCCTCGTTGAGGTCGGTTCCCGCCCTCTTGGCCTCGAGAAGCGACAGTACGTCGACGACCGGTTGCGACAGGTCGAGCGGGCCGAGAAGGTAATACAGATCAAGGAGGATCGGGACGACCTCCACGACCTCGACCGGCTGAAAGCTCGGCGTTTCGACGGTCGTCTCCTGTCCGGCATGCGTCCTGAATGCGGGATCGAAGAAGGAAAACAGCGAGTTGAAGTCGAAATCGCAAAAATCGGCGAGGGCGTCGAGGCGGGCGAGCATCGCGTTGATTTGATGGGCCTGGGGTCCGTCGATCCCGCGGATGAACGTCGCGAACTGTTTTCCCTGCTCCTCGATGAGCCGCTCCGGGGGCATCGTCTTGGCGACCATCGCGGCGAGGCGTTCCGCCATCGTGAAGGCCTTTCGTTCCCTCCGCTGATCCTCCGTCATGGCGAGTTCGATGAGGCAGTCGCGCGTCCGGTCGGCAATCCTCCTGTCCTGGTTCGATATCGTGCCGGATAGCGTTTCGCGGATAGCCGAGAGGAACTGGTTGATCTGGTAGAGCGTCGCCGGAAAGGCGGGAAGGAGCCGTCCGTCCTGCCGGAAGATCGGCGGGTCAATGGCTCGTATCGAGGCCGCAAGGGCCCTGAGTTGCCGTTTTTTGCTGTATTCGGGCGAAGAAGCAGCGAAGAGGGATTCGAAAAAATCCCGGATTCCCGCCAGAACCCTTTGAAACAACGACATGCTTGCCATTGTAGTGGGATGTGACCGGCTTGTGCAAGTAAACGCCGAGTCTCACTCGGGAGGCATGAGACCGAAGCCCGACAGCACCGCCCTGTAGTCGGCCACGCTCGAGGCGCGGACGATTTCCTCACGGAGACGGCTTCCGCCCTCAATGCCTTTCGAATACGCGCTGAAGCGTTTCCTCATTTCCCGGGCCGCGCGTTCCTCCCCCGCGTCCCGCGCGAGTGAAAGGAGTTCGCGCCATCCGGCCGCCATGCGTTCCGCCGCCGGAATTTCTCCGTATGAGCCCGTCAGGAGGAGCTCCCGGGCTTGAGCGAAGATAAACGGGTTTCCCATCGCCCCGCGCGCGAACATGACTCCGTCGCAACCGGTTTGCGAGAGCATTTCCCTCGCGGATTCCGGCGTAAAGAGATCCCCCGAGCCGAAAACCGGTATGCCGGGGTACTCCCCGCGCGCGAGCGCGGAAAGCTCCGCGAGATGGTCCCATCTCGATCGGCCTTCGTATCCCTGCGTTCTCGTTCTGGGATGGAGGGTAACGGCCTTCGCGCCGGCTTCGATCGAAGCCCGCGCCGCTTCCTCCCACGTGATGGACGACTCGTCCCACCCCGAGCGGATCTTCACGGTTACCGGTACCGGACGGCCCGCGCGTTCCTCTCCGGCCTCGGCCGCGGCTTGAACCGTCGCGCGCACGATCGAGGCGAGCCTCTCGGGGTCGCGCGTCAGGGCGGAGCCCGCGCCCGTTTTCACTATCTTCGGTACCGGACACCCGGCGTTGATGTCGATGCAGTCCGCGCCCGTCGCGGCGATGACGATCCTCGCGGAATCCGCCATGCGCGCCGCCTCGCTTCCGAAGATTTGCACCGCGTAGATATCCTCGTTGTCCGCGCGGGGAAGGAGGTCCTCCGTCTTGCAGGAACCGCGCGTGAGCGCCTCGGAGGAAACCATCTCGGTGTAGGTAAACGAGGCCCCGTATTCGCGGCAGAGGGACCTGAACGCGCGGTCGGAATACCCCGCCACGGGCGCGAGAAAGAGGTTGCCCGCTATTTCGAGATCCCCGATGGAGACTGGGTGATACAGGGATCGTGACGCGTCCATGGCGGTCCGGGACGGTTATTCCGGAAGACGGAAGAACTCGCAGCTGTTTTTCCACAACTGCGCGGCGAGTTCCTCGATATCCATCTCCAGCATCTCCGCCATGAACTTGACCGTGGACGGGGTGTAGCTCGGCATGTTGCGTTTTCCCCGGAATTCGGCGGGAACCATGAACGGGCTTTCCGACTCGACCAGTATACGGTCAAGCGGGAGGGAGAGGACGGTTTCGTGGAGGTTTCGCGCGTTACGATACGTAAGATTACCCGCGAAAGAGAAACGGAGGTTGAGGTCGAGGGCGATTCGGGCGTATTCGGCGTCTTCCGAGTAGCAATGAAGAACCCCGCCCGCCGGGGGGAGTCGCTCCGCAAGTATATCTAATACATCCTTGCCCGCGTCCCGATTATGTATAATGACGGGTACGTTGGCCTTGTTCGCCATCTCAAGTTGGGTGATAAATAGTTCAATTTGTGAACGCTTGTCGCCGAATTTCCGGAAGTAGTCGAGGCCGATCTCTCCGAGGGCGACGACGTTGGGCATCTTCAGCCCCTCCTCGACGATGCGAACCCAGTCTTTTCCGGGATTCGTGACTTCGGACGGGGACACGCCTATGGCATGATAGACCGACGAGGCGGTCTTGAGCGTGGGATATACGACGCTGAAGTCATGCAAGCTGTTGCAAATGCTTACGATGCGGGTGACTTGAGCTTGTTTTGCTTCCTGAATAACGCGAAGTTGCTCAACGGGATCATCATAAATAAGCCCAATATGAGCATGAGTATCGAAAAATTGCATGGCTGACTTCCGATTCGTTCGTGGTGGCCGTCTGGATTACGGCAGGGACGCGACCAAACTGGGCGCGGTGATACGATGAAAGTACCACACGAACTCCCCGGCGTCAACAAAAAAAGCCGCCGGGAGAACGGTCCCGCGGCGGATTTGACAGATAATTTTATTCCATGATATGATAATACGGATAAGGGGATGTCTAGGTGTCAAGAACACGGGGCTATAAAAAGGTCGAAAACTCCATCGTCAGGTCAATAGGCCGGTTTTTCCGAAACGGGGTCGAGACCGTTTCCGCGGGGGTTTCGCGCGTGTTCAGCGGCGGACGCCGCAAGCTGACCATTATGGTGGTTCCCCATTCGCAAAAGCGCGTCGTCAATTTCCAGACGACCGTGTTTTCCCTCGTTTTTTTCGTGACTATCGTCGTCGTCATATTCGCCTCGTTTTTCTGGTTTTCGCGCCGGAGCATCGTGACCGAACGGAATCTGTCCGAGATTCAGGAAGACGCGCGGACCGCGCGCGCGAGCCTCGACCAGCTGAAGGACGAGACGGGGAACCTCCTGAAGGCGGCTCAGAATTTCCAGGCCGCCTTTTCCGCGACCCTTTCCATCATCGGCCTCGATACCGGGTCCTCCGTCGAAAAGGGGAACATGCAAAACGGCGACCTTTCCTCCCTTTTCAGCGTAAAGGAAACCGCGCAGGGTTCCGTCCGCGAGATAGCGGAGTTGCAGCGTCTGACGGGGTATCTCGAAAATTCGGTTCAACCGATTCAGGAAATCGGCAAATTGCTTGATTCGCAAAACACCCTGTTTTCCGACATTCCGAACATGTGGCCCATAAAGGGCGGAATCGGGCACGTTTCGATGCCTTTCGGACAGAATCGCCACCCTTTCACCGGGCAGTGGTATATCCACAAGGGCGTTGACCTTTCGACCTACCGGTCGGGAGACGCGATCCTGGCGACGGCGGACGGTCAGGTGGTGACGTCCGAGTATGATCCCGGATTCGGAAACTATCTGATTATCAAGCATAAACACGGGTTCTATACCAGGTATGCCCATATGCAGTCCTTCCGCGTGCAGCGCGGACAATATGTCCAGCAAGGCCAGGTGATCGGGTATATCGGCAATTCCGGCGTGTCTACCGGCCCGCACCTTCACTACGAGGTGCATATCGGTTCCGACGTCGTCGATCCCATGAAGTACCTTAACATCAAGGTCGCCAACAACAAGTAGAGGCGGTTTCGATGGCGTTTCCCTTTTCCGAAGACGTTTCCGTAAATACTATAGTCGGCCCCGGCAGCTTTATCCGGGGAGAGCTTGCCGTGGCGGGTTTCGTGCGCGTCGACGGCGACATAGACGGCAACCTGCAAACCGACGGCCGCGTCATCGTCGGAGAGGGAGCCCGGATACGCGGCGACGTGCGCGCCCGGGAAGTGACCGTGGGGGGCGTCGTACAGGGCGACGTCGTGGCCGAGGCGGGGGTAACGATCCTGTCCTCGGGCATGGTGCTCGGAGATGTCCTTACCCGACGGCTCAATGTCGAGGATTCCGTCATCCTGAACGGATCGTGTTTCGCCGTCAACGACGGGGATCGCTTCGCCGAGGCGCTTTCCGATTACAATAACCGCCGCGCGTTTCGCTCGTCGTCCCTCGCGGGCGGCCGCGCGGCCCGCGCCGGTTCTTCCTGATGTCCGCTCCGGGACTCGATCCCGTATCGCCGTATTTCTCGTCGCTGGCGGGTCAGGTCGCCGGCGGGGCTGCAAAAAGCCGCGGAGAGAAGCGCAAGGAACGTGTCGGGGCAAGGCCCTTTGACCGTCTTCTCGGGGACGAGCTCAGGCAAACCGACGAGGGCGCCCGGGCGGCCGTTCCGGAGCGACTCGCGCACCTGCCACCCGAACGAGTGCTCGAGGCCTTGCTCGACGACGTTCATTCGGCGGGCGACACGCTTAAAGGAAGGCAAACGCCCGACACGATTCTGGCGTACAAGGACGCGGTGCGCTCCTTCGTCGGCTACGTGGTATCCAGGGCCTTCGACGTGACCGAGTCGACGTCCGGGGGCAACATCCTGAAACGGAAGAAATTCACGCAGGTGCAGGTTATCGACGCGAAACTCGAGGAGCTGGCGCGCGGTATCCTCTCAAACCAAAAAAACCAGTTGGCCGTTCTTGAACGGATCGAGGAAATCAACGGACTGCTCGTGGACTTGATGTCCTGACGGGCGGTCGACGCATAAGGTGGAAACATGAGTTCTGAATTCAATGACGATATACACGCCGAGGACCTTTCCAGCCTCGAGGACCCGCAGGCCGAATCCGTGGAAGGCGGCGGGTCGTTCGTCTTTCCCGAGCCCCTCTATCATCTCAAGCTGGAGTACTCGAGCGAAAGCCTCTATGCCACGAGCGATATCGACTCTCTCGCGCAAGGCGAGCACGTGCTCGTGCCGACGAGGTATGGCAAGGACATAGCGCTCGTAATGGGAAGGGTCCGCGTGCCGATCGGCATCAGGCCGGACGACGTCGTTAAGATCGACCGCAAGGCAGAGGAGAGCGATCTTGCCCATATGGCCGATTTGCGGGAAAAGGAAGCGACCGCCTTCGCCGTGTTCCGCGAGAAGGTTGCGCAACACCGGCTCGACATGAAGCTTATCGCCACGCATTATCTGCTTGACGAGCCTAAAATACTCTTTTTCTTCAGCGCCGAGAATCGAGTTGACTTTCGCGACCTCGTGAAGGATCTCGTCTCGATTTTCAAGATGCGCATAGAGCTCAGGCAGATCGGCGTGCGCGACGAATCGCGCATCACCGGCGGGCTCGGGGTATGCGGCCGCCCGTACTGCTGCCATTCGGTGACCGACAAGCTCCGGCCTGTATCCATCCGTATGGCGAAGGATCAGGGCCTTTCGCTCAACTCGCTGAAGATATCGGGGCAATGCGGCAGGCTCCTGTGCTGTCTCGCCTACGAGCACGAATGGTACTGCGAGGAGAGGAAAACCCTGCCGAACGAGGGCGTGCGCCTGTTTTACGACGAGGCCAATTTCCGCGTCACCGAGGTTAATCCCCTGACCAGGATGATTCGCCTGCAGGGCGAAGACGGCCGCGTGCTCGATATACCCTCCACGCGCATGACCCGCGTCGAAGGAAAGTGGCGCATACAGTAGGGGTCGCGCGTTACCGGAAGAGCATGACGGCGTTCTCGCTTTCGGGCGAGAACGGGCCGCGGGCATAGTCGCCGAACCGTTCGGCCTTCGCGAAGCCCGCGGCTTTCGCCCACGATTCCATCTTGTCGGTCGTTGTCGGAACGATTCGCGCGCCGCTTTGCAGGATGATCCGTTTGCCGTTGCCGAGTTCAAGCGCGGCCTCATAGGTAGTCTTGCCGTCCGGGTCGGGTCGGTAGCCCGTTTCCAGCTTGACGCGAATGGAGCTTCTTTCGGGAAGACGAACCGGCTTTTCTTCGGGTAATCCGTCGAAATTCAGCGTTTGAATCGCCAAAACGCCCTCGGGGGCGAGGAGCTTCCTCGCGTCGTGAAAAAACTTGCGCAGCAATACCTCGTCTCCCAGGAACGGGAGGGTGTTTTCCAGGCACGATATGAGGTTGAACGAAGCTTCTTTCAGAAATCTTCCCATTTCCAGCGTTGAAAGCTCGAAAAAGCGCGTGGAGGAAAGCCCTCGGCGCATTCTTCGTCGCGCGGTAGCGACCATCTCCGCGTTCGCGTCTATGCCGGTTATGTCGAAACCGTTTCCCGCGAGGCGGTTTTCCAGGGCTCCCGTCGCGCAACCGACGCCGAGATACCTGCACAGGGGCGAATCCTCGGGAGGAAAGTTTGAACGGAATTCTTCGCCGAGGCTTGATATAAACCCTACGGCCCCCTCGGCGAGCGGAAACAGCTCGTCATAGTACTCCAGAAGCGCGCCGAAATAGTCATGGATGTTATCCAGATACGTTACCGTATCCTGAGGCCTCGAAGATTGGCTCATCAACGCTCCTTGCTCAATAATTGACCAAATCGATATATTTTTATACAATACCCTCAGGAGTCGCGAATGGAAACACCAGAGATAATCATTACCGTTTGCATGGGTAGTTCCTGTTTTTCCCGCGGAAACAACCTCAATGCTGAAATTATAGAACGTTTCCTTCGCGAGCGCAATTTAAGCGCCAGGATCGAAGTCCAGGGGTGTTTGTGCGACGGCCATTGCAAGGACGGACCGAATATCCGGATTAACGGGGAACTTGACCAGGGAGTTGAGCCCGGTATGGTGTATGACTTGCTGGAGCATAAACTGGTACGGGGCCGCTCATGAGCCTGCAAAGCCCGATTTATACGGAAAAAACCCAGTGCCAGGATTGCTATAAGTGCATCCGCGAGTGTCCCGTAAAGGCAATCCGCGTCGAGAACGGTCATGCGATGGTCGTTTCGGCCCTCTGCGTCCTGTGCGGCCATTGCGTCACCGTATGTCCGGCCGCCGCGAAGCGCGTGAGGGACGATCGTCCGCGGGCGAGGCAGCTGATTACCCTGCGCGAACGGGTAATCGTCTCCCTCGCGCCGTCCTTTTCGGCCGAATTTCCCGGGATCTCTTCCCGAACCCTCGTGCGCGCCATCACCCGACTCGGTTTTTTCGGGGTTTCCGAGACGGCTATCGGGGCCGACCTCGTGTCCTCGCGTCTCGCGAAGGACTTCGCCGGTGAGGGCGTTGACGGCTCGCCCGGCGCATCCGGCGTTCGGGACGGTGGACATTCCCTGTATCTGTCGTCGGCGTGTCCCGTCGCCGTCGAGTACGTGAAGCAATACATCCCCGAGCTCGCCCCGTACGTTACCGACCGCGCCTCTCCCCTGCTCGCGCACGCGCGGTTTCTGAAGGAGTTGTACGGGCCGGATACCGGCGTCGTGTTCGTGGGACCATGCATCGCGAAAAAGCGCGAGGCCGACGTCTGGCAAACGATCGACTGCTCCATCTCGTTTCGTGACTTGCGCGAATGGTTCGTCGACGCGGGTATCGACCTCGACGACCTCGAGCGGAATCGGGACGACGATCCCGCCCGTTTCGTACCCTTTTCCGCCGCGAAAGGGGCCCTCTATCCCGTTGACGGCGGCATGATCGCGGCAGTGCGCAAGTATCCGGGCACCGAGAGGGTCAAGATGATGACCGTTACCGGGCTCGATGAAATCGATTCCGCCTTGCGGGGACTGGACGCGCGCGATCTTCCCGCCCCGCTGTTTGTAGAGCTTCTGGCGTGTCCCGGAGGATGCGTGAACGGACCGCTCGTTTCGCGCGGTACGCCGACGGCCCTCCGTAGGATCCGCCTGCTCGATTACGCCTCGCGCGCTGCCGATTTCGCCGAGGGACTTTCCGAACCGGATATGACCGGTACCCTGCCCGTGGAAACGTACGCGGCTCCCGCGCACGACGACGAGGAAATCCGCGCGGCGCTCCGGACCGTCGGCAAGGTAACCGCCCAGGACGAGCTCAATTGCGGAAGTTGCGGCTACGACACCTGCCGGGCCTTCGCGTCGGCGATGCTGGAAAACCGCGCGGAGCGCACGATGTGCGTATCCTACATGCGAAAGCTCGCGCAAAAGAAGGCAAACGGCCTCATCCGGGCGATTCCGTCGGGCGTCGTCATCTGCGACTCGAACCTCCGCGTGATCGAATGCAACGAGAACTTCGCGCGGCTCATGGGCGCGGAAACCGCGCTCATGTTCGAGGCGAAGCCCGGCATGGAGGGCGCCGATCTCGAGCGTATAACCGACATGTCGAGGTTTTTCAGGGACGTCATGGCGGCCAACGGGCCCGACGTCGTGGAGCACGAGCACCGCGAGGGGAAGAAGATCTTCCAGGCGACGGTGTTCTCCATCGAGAAGGGAGAGAGCGCGTGCGGGGTCATACAGGACGTGACCGCGCCGCAAATCCGGCGTAACCGCGTCATCAGCCAGACGAAACGGGTTATCGACAAGAACCTCGCGGTGGTGCAGAAGATCGCGTTTCTTCTCGGAGAGAACGCGGCCGAAACCGAGGCGACGCTCAACTCGATAATCGAGTCATTCGCCGAAGGCGACGAGGGCGAACGATGAGCGACGCGACCGAGGCCGGAACCTTCATCGAGGTCGGGCATTACCAGCTTCGCAAGAGCGGACAGGGCGCGCCGGGCGACGCGTTTCTTTCGCAGAAGAACGAACAGGACGGCCGCGTCATAACCGTACTCTCCGACGGCCTCGGCTCGGGCATCAAGGCTGGGGTGCTTTCGACCCTGACGGCGACCATGGCGATGAAATTCGTCGCGTCGGACATTCCGATAAAGCGGGCCGCGAACATCATCATGAGCACGCTTCCCGTATGCAAGGAACGCGGCATCAGCTACGCGACCTTTACCCTCGTCGACATAGAGCCGAACTCCTCGGTGCGGATCATGGAGTACGACAACCCCGGCTACGTCCTCGTGCGAGAGAAGACCGTCGTGGAGCCAATCAAGCAATGCACGCCCATCGAGCGGAAGCGCGCGAAGGGCGCGCCCGCGCGCGAGGCGTTGCTGTACTACTCGGACTACCGGGCGCGCCCGGGAGACCGGCTCGTGTTTTTTTCCGACGGGGTCACCCAATCCGGCATGGGAGCCCGGCTTACGCCTCTCGGCTGGGGCGCGGCGAGCGTGCAGGACTTCATCCTCTCCGCGATAGAGACGGATCCCGGCGTGAGCGCGCGGGAGCTTGCGCGGACGGTGGTCGGGGCCGCGCAGAGGCACGACGGGTACGCTGCGAAGGACGACATAACCTGCGGGGTCATCTATTTCCGCCATCCCCGTGACCTGCTCGTGCTGTCGGGGCCGCCGGTGAATCGGGAAAGGGACGCGGAGATGGCCCGCGATTTCAACGCCTTCCGGGGAAGGAAGGTGATATGCGGCGGCACTACAGCGAACATCATTTCCAGGGAGCTTGAAAGGCCGCTCAGGCTCGTCATGAGGAACATCGATCCCGTAGTGCCGCCGATGTCGGTCATGGACGGCGCCGACCTGGTGACGGAGGGAATAATCACCCTCGGAACCGTGGCGGAGCTGCTCGAACGCGGGGCCGCGATCGGCGGGGGAACCGCCCGAGAAAGCGTCCGCGAAAACGCCGCCACGAAGATCCAGGAACTGCTGCTTGACAGCGACAGGATTACCTTCGTCGTGGGCACGAAGATAAACGAGGCCCATCAGGATCCGAACATGCCCGTGGAACTGGAAATACGACGCAACGTCGTCAAGAAAATACAGGCCTTGCTGAGGGAGAAGTACCTCAAAGAGGTCACGATCCGCTACGTATAGACGGACCGAAGGAGAGACTATGTCATCGAAGATCAAGGTGGTTATCTGTTCGGGAACGGCCTGTTTCGTCATGGGCGCGTCGGACATTCTGCTGCTCGAGGAGAGCCTCTCTCCCGAGCTCGCGAAAAACGTGGAGATAGAGGGAGCCACCTGCCTCGGACTTTGCAAGGCGGGCGACAAGAACAACGCCCCGTACGTCACTATCAACGGGGAGGTCATGGCGCAGGCGACGCTGCCGAAGGTCATGGCCCGCATTCAGGAGCTGAACGATGCTTAACATAAACAACGCGGCCTCGAAAATAAAGCGCGAGATACTCGTGCGAATCGCGAAGCTTCAACTCGAAGGGAAGCTCGAGGAAGGCGTCCACTACATTCCGCGCGAGATGGCGCCGCGCAACGCGGACCCGTTCCGCTGCTGCGTGTACCATGACCGTGAGGTCCTCCGCATGCGCGTCATCGCGCGTCTCGGGCACAGCGTCGAGGACTACGACGACGAAAAGAAACTCGCCGAGTACGCGCGCGAGGCGATCGAGCGCGAGCGGCCTTCCGAGCCGATGCTTACCGTCCTGGACGAGGCGTGCAACGCCTGCGTTCGCGCGCACTATCTCGTCACGAACGCGTGTCAGGCGTGCCTCGCCCGGCCGTGCGTGATGAACTGTCCGAAAAAGTGCATCGAGATCACCGGCGGGCGGGCGCGGATCGATCCCGAGGCGTGCGTCAATTGCGGTATCTGCATGCAAAACTGCCCGTACCACGCCATCATCAAGGTGCCTGTTCCCTGCGAGGAGGCCTGTCCCGTCGGGGCGATCTCCAAGGACGAGAACGGCAAGGAACGGATCGACTACTCGAAATGCACCTTTTGCGGCGCCTGCATGAGGGAGTGTCCCTTCGGGGCGATGATGGACAAGGGACAGATCGTCGACGTCATCAGGAAGCTCATGGAAGGCAGGCGCGTCGTCGCGCTGTACGCGCCCGCGATCGCCGCCCAGTTCCGCGCGGTTCCCGGACAACTCGAGGCCGCGCTGTCGAAAGCGGGTTTCGCCCGAACCTACGAAGTCGCCGTCGGCGCAGATATCACGGCGGAAAAGGAGGCCCACGAGTTCGAGGAGCGGATGGACAGGGGCGACGCGCTGATGACGACGTCATGTTGCCCGGCGTACGTGCGCGCGGTCCGTATTCACGTTCCCGAGCTCGATTCCTGCGTGTCGGATACGAGGTCCCCGATGCACTATACGGCCGGGATCGCGAAGAAGGACGATCCTGAAAGCGTTACGGTGTTCGTCGGCCCGTGCCTGGCGAAGCGGAAGGAGGGACTCGACGATCCTTACGTCGACTACGTCCTCTCGGCCGAGGAACTCGGCGCGCTACTGATGGCGAAGGGGATCGATATCGGCGAATGCGAGAGTATCGGGTGCGACGCGAGTCCGAGCGCTACCGGAAGGAATTTCGCTCAGTCGGGAGGCGTCGCCGAGGCGGTTCGCGTCAGGCTCAAACGGCCCGAACGGCTAAAGCCGTTCGTCATCAACGGACTGGACGCGGCGGGAATGAAACAGCTGGCGGCGTTCGGAAAGGCCGCGGCCTCCGGTACTCCGGCCGAGGCGAACCTCGTCGAGGTGATGGCCTGTCAAGGCGGTTGCGTCGCGGGACCCTCGGTAATCACGAATCCCAAGGTCGCGCTTGTTCAGTTGAAGAAATACGTGGATTCGGGACGGAAGTGACGATTGCGGCCGCGGGGGCTTCCTCGCGGTCGATTCGCTCAGTCTTCAGGACTCCGCTTCCGCTACGGGCAGTATCTTCTTGAGGTATTCCTCGAGTTTTTCGGCGGTTTCGCGGCTAACCGCGTGCTCCATGCGGCACGCGTCGCGTTCCGCCGTTTCCGGGCTTACCCCGAGAACGCTTACGAGAAACAGTTTCAGCGCGTTGTGTCGCGCCCGGACCGCGCGCGCCATGCGAAGTCCCGTTTCTGTAAGCCGAATGTCGCCGTAATGCTCGTGCTCGACAAGCCCCGATTCCTTGAGCGCCCCGAGGGATTTGTTGACGCTCGCGCGCGATACGCCAAGCGTTCGGGCTATGTCGATGGAACGTGCCTGTCCCGATTCCGCGGAAAAGTCGAGGATAGTCTCGAGATAATCCTGTTTGGACGCGCTTATAGAGTCGGGCATTGCTAGAATATATCCTATAACCTTTGACTAAACAACAGATTTATTATATGTTGAAAGTAACACGAGGGCAACAAATTGAGTCTTGATCAGATGAATCCGGGCGATTCGGGAGTAATCGCGACTGTCGGGGGCGCAGGCGCGCTCAGACGAAGGCTTCTGGATATGGGATTAACCCCGGGAACGAAGGTAACCGTGCGCAAGCGCGCTCCCTTCGGCGATCCGCTCGAACTGTGTCTGAGGGGCTACGAGCTTACCCTTCGCGGCGAGGACGCGCGCAATATCAAGCTCAAAAAGGACGCCTAGAAATGCCTGTCCGAGTAGCGCTTGCGGGAAACCAGAATTGCGGGAAGACCACGCTCTTCAACCAGCTTACGGGCAGCAATCAGCATGTCGGGAACTTTCCCGGCGTGACCGTGGAAAAGAAAGAAGGCGTCGTGCGTTTTTCGAGGGATATCACCGTCGTTGACCTGCCGGGCATCTATTCCCTTTCGCCGTGTACGGCCGAGGAGATCGTCTCGCGCGACTTTCTGGTACGGGAGCGTCCGGACGTCATACTGAACATAGTCGACGCGACGAATATCGAGCGGAACCTCTACCTTTCCCTGCAGCTCATGACGCTCGGAATCCCGATGGTCATAGCACTCAACATGATGGACGAAGTCCGTTCGAACGGCGGTACGATAGACATCCCCGCGATGGAGCGGGAACTCGGGTTGTTCGTCGTACCGATCTCGGCGGTGAGAAACGAGGGAATCCCCGAGCTCGTGGAGCGCGTGCGCGACGCCGCACAAGCGGGAACGCAGCGCGAGCGCAGAATAGACTTTTGCTCCGGGCCGGTACACAAGGCCCTGCACTCCATTACGCATATCGTTGAAGAATCGGCGGGAAAGGCGGGGTATACCGGAAGGTTCGCCGCGACGAAACTCATAGAGGGCGATCCTCCGCTCGAGTCCGAGCTCGCTCTGTCGGCCGCGGACCGTGACATCATAAAACGTATCGTGAAGGAGATGGAGACGGATCTCGGGACCGACCGGGAGGCCGCGATAGCCGACATGCGCTACGCATTCATATCGAGACTCGTAGCGGCGACGGTAACGAAGCGGGAGGAATCGCGGGAACAGGCGCGGTCCGTCGCGCTTGACGGCGTGCTGACACATCGCGTTTTCGCGATTCCCGTGTTCATGGCCGTTATGGCCCTGATTTTCTACGTTACCTTCGGGCCATTAGGTTCCTTCGTCGGGGACGCGTTTACCGCAGTCATCGACCGCGGAATCGCCCTCGCTTCCGACGGACTCGAGTTCGCCGGCGTGCACGAGGGGATGCGGTCCCTCATCGTCGACGGCGCGCTCACCGGGATCGGCAGCGTCCTTTCGTTCCTTCCGGTGATCGCCATTCTCTTCTTCTTCCTTTCGATGCTGGAGGACACGGGGTATATGGCCCGCGTCGCCTTCGTTCTGGACACCTTGTTGCGCAAGATCGGCCTTTCCGGGCGTTCCTTCGTGCCGTTATTGGTCGGTTTCGGCTGTACCGTTCCCGCCATCATGGCGACGCGTACGCTCTCGAGTTCCCGTGACCGGAAGATGACCATATTGTTGGCGCCGTTCATGTCATGCTCCGCGAAGGTTCCCGTCTACGCTGTGTTTTGCGCGGCCTTTTTTCCTACCCGCGCCGCTCTCGTGATGACCGCGCTCTATTTCGGCGGCGTACTCGTCGCGGTCGCGAGCGGGTACGTCCTGAAGACGACGGTATTTCGAGGGAATTCGGTACCCTTCGTCCTCGAGTTGCCCGTGTATCGGCTTCCTTCGTTCAAGGCGGTTTTTTTCCACCTTCGCGAGAAGATTCGCGACTTCGTCGTCCGCGCGTTCACGATTATCTTCATCGGGTCGCTTGTCATCTGGTTCCTGACGAATCTCGACTGGACCTTTAACCTCGTCGACGACGGCTCCCGGAGCATCCTCGCCTCGCTTGGTTCCCTTGTCGCCCCGGTGTTTACCCCGAACGGTTTCGCGTCCTGGCAATCCGTCGCCGCGCTCGTGAGCGGGTTCGCCGCGAAGGAGGCCGTCATAAGCACGCTGTCGGTCGTATTGCCCGCCGGGATAGAGTCCTACTTCACGCCGCTCGGCGCCTTGTCGTTCCTCACCTTTACCCTGTTGTATACCCCTTGCGTGGCCGCTGTCGCCGCGACCCGACGCGAGCTCGGTTCCGCGAAATGGACCGTCGTCGCCGTCGTCTTCCAGACCGGCGTCGCCTGGGCGGCCTCGGCCCTCGTTCATACCGTTGGACAGCTCCTGGGATTCTGATGTACCATTACCCGGTGAAAGTGATACGATTCGCCGTTTCGCGCTTCGCCGTCGCGGCGGCGGCGCTCGTTCTTTGCGCGGCCCCGCTCGCCGCGCATCCGCACATGTTTCTGGAAAGCAGGGCGGAGATCGTCACGCGCGGTGGCTCGCTTTCGGGCGTATGGCTCGAGTGGAAGCTCGACACCTTTTTCAGCGCGGATTTGATTCACGGGTACGATTTAAACCGCGACGGAATTTTCGACGCCGCGGAAACGCGCGCCCTCGAACAAGGCGCGTTCGCCAATCTCCGTCATTACCATTACTTTACGTTTATCCGGGTCGGGACCGTACGCACGAATCCTTCCGCGGTGAAGGACTTTTCCGCGCGGCAAAGCGGGGGCGCCGTGATCTACCGCTTCTTCGTCGATCTTTCGGCTTATGCGGCGGACGAGCTGTATCTGGCCGTGTACGATTACACGTATTTTTGCGACATCCGCTACCCGCAACGCGATCCGGTCTCGATCACTGACGGCGCGCAAGTTCCCGGTAGAACCCTTCGGTGGGAGATCGTGGAAAACCGCGAGTATCCCGTGTATTACAACCCGCTCGGCGCCGTCGACGACACGACGGGGTACTATAAACCGGCCCCCGGGCTCGCGACGTATTATCCGCGCGAGATCAGGATTTTCGGTGACGCGCGGTAGGGCCGCGCGGCGAACCCGGACGCGAGGCGCCCTCGCCGCGTGCGTCTGCGCCTTTATCGCCCTTTCCTGCGCGCGCGCGTTCGCGAATCCCTTTTCGGGCGCCGGTTCGGGAGACGCTTCCGGTCGACGTACCGCGACCCCCTCTCCCGTCAGGGCCTCGCGGCCACCGGATGGCGTCGTGACCCGTCAGCTCGCCGTGCGCGAACGGCTGGCCGCCCTGTTGCTGGAATGGAAGGAAACCGGTTCTCGCGGCGCCCTCCGGGCGGTACTCGGTGCCGCGTTCGCGTACGGATTCCTTCACGCGCTGGGGCCGGGACATCGGAAAACCCTCGTATTCTCACTCTATCTCGCGAGGAAGGCGTCGCCCGCGGAGCCCGCGCTCGTCGGGTTATTGCTCGCCCTGCTGCACGGCGGGGCGGCCGTCGCGGTGCTTTTCGCCCTTCGGGGCGTTACGGGCGCGATATCCTCGCGCGCGACGGAGGTTACCCTCTGGATGGAGGGTTCCGCCTACGTCCTTCTCGTTACGCTTTCCGCCGTTCTGTCGGTCCGCGCCCTGTGCGACTTGATGTCGACCTGTCCAAAACGCCGACACGGCGCTGCGGGACTCGGCGCGTTGCTCCTGAGCGGCGCGTATCCGTGCCCGGGGGCTATCCTCGTGCTCATCCTGGCGCTCACGCTCGATCTCGTCCCGGCGGGCGTCGCGGCGGTCGCGGCGATGTCCGTCGGCATGAGCCTGCCGATCGTCGCGGCCGGGTATCTTGCCTGGTTCGGAAGGACACGCCTGTTCATGAGCCTCAAGACGGAGGAGGCCAGGATCGGTCGCCTTTCCGCCGGCGTCGAGCTCCTCGGGTATGCGTCGCTTCTCGGATTTTCTGCGTATATAGCGGCGCCCTTTTTCGCGAGCGTCGCCAGGATGCTTACTTCCTCTTGGAAATGAAAACGGCGCTCGGGGCGTCCTCCCGTTCCTTTTGCACGCTGTACTTGTCCTTTCTGTTCGCGAAGTAGTCGAGCGGTTTTTTGACGCCGAGCTCGCGGAGATCGAAATCGGGTTTGACCTGCCGGACGTACTGAACGAGTTGGGAGAGCATGACCCACCCCGAGGTGTCGGCCAGTTGGTCGACGGCCTTTTCGATGAGTATCTCCGTCTTGTTGCGCGTTTCGGACGTTTTTCGGGGTTCCGCCCGGGCCTTGCCGGCCGGCTCGATGTGGATGAACTCGTTGCAGGCGTTTACGAAGGACGAGGGCGTCTTTTTTTCCCCGATTCCGACCACGTATTTTCCCTGTTCCCTGATACGGCTCGCGAGCCTCGTGAAGTCGCTGTCGCTCGATACGATGCAAAAGCAGTCGAAATGCTGAAGGTAGAGAAGGTCCATGGCGTCGATGATCAGCGCGCTGTCGGTCGAGTTCTTTCCGACCGTGTTGCTGAATTGCTGAATGGGCTGAATCGCGTATTCGAGGAGGAGCGGCCTCCAGCTGCGCATTTTCTCGGAGGTCCAGTCCCCGTATATCCGGCGAACCGACACGATGCCGTAGAGGGCTATATTCTCGGATATGTCCTCGAGAAAGTTATGGGATATGTTTTCCGCGTCGATGAGAACCGCGATGTTCCGGAATTTATCGGGCATACACTGCCTCCAGCGTCGTTTGCCCTAGTGTTGCCCATAATCCGGAAAGATGCAAGCGAAACCCGCGGAAGCCGGCGGAAGCTCATGGAAGCCGAATCGCCCGGATCGCGTCTTTTTTGCATTACGTGTTGCATTCTCGCCGCGCGTAAATACACTTAAGGGAAAGGCCGTGAGGAGGCGATATGGCGTCGATCAGGGATTTGCGTTTGCGGTGGAAACTTTTCTGGGTGTTTTTCATGATAATCCTGGTCTTTTTGGCCGGATTTCTCTTTATCCTTTCATCCCTAAAGACCATCAACCAGGCGACCGTCGAGATATACAACGACGGGCTTATAGGCATAGAGCGGCTTATCGAAGCCGACCGCGACGCGTATCAGTCGAGCATCGCAGTAGCGCAATCCTTCGAGTTCATGCGTTCGGGAAACTCCGAAAGCGTCAAAAAGCTCGTTAAGGAAGTCGAGGACAACCTGATACAGGTTCAGGAGCGCTTTTCCGCCTTCGAAAAGATTTATTTCGAGGGAGGCAAGACGTCGCATCCCGCTTTCGAAACCTTCAACTCGAATTACAAGCGATTGACCGCTTTGAGCGGTCTTTTGACCGCGAGCATGGGACGAATGGATGCCGGCGCCGCGTCCGAGGTGTACTACGGAGAGTATCTCGAGGTGTTCGACAAGATGCGCGGCGCCATGGACGAGCTGACGGGCGTCATGCTCGAGGTAACGGAAAGGAATTACAACGACAGCATGACGGCGTATTCCCGCGTCCTCACGACACTGGGGATCGTGCTCGTATCCATAATCGGCCTTTCCGTCTTTTTCGCCGTCCTCATCACGGTGTTCATGAACCGGGCCGTCCGTAACCTCGGCGATTTCGCGGGAAGGATCGGCGGAGGCGATCTCGCGGCGCGCGTCGACGCGGGGACTCTCTCCCTCGGCGACGAATTCGGCGACCTGGCCCGGAATCTCGACGACATGCGCTCCCGCGTCGGCGACGTTATCAGGAGCGCCCGCGAGGTGGCCGGGTATGTCCGTACCGGCAGTGGCGAGTTGAGCGACACCGCGCAGCAGCTTTCGCAGGGCGCGAGCGAGCAGGCCTCGATCGCCGAGGAGGTTTCGTCCTCAATGGAGGAGATGTCCGCGAACATCCAGCAAAACGCCGACAACGCGCGGGAGACGGACAAGATCGCGACGAAGGCCTCCTCCGACGCGGAGCGGAGCGGCGTAGCCGTCGGCGAGGCCGTGTCGATGATGAAGGACATAGCGAGCAAGATATCGATAATCGGGGAGATCGCGGGGCAGACGAACCTGCTCGCGCTGAACGCGGCCATCGAGGCGGCTCGCGCGGGCGAATACGGAAAGGGCTTCGCGGTGGTCGCCGCGGAGGTGCGAAAGCTCGCCGAGCGGAGCCAGTCTTCCGCGGGCGAGATCGGCGCCCTTTCGAATTCGACCGTAGAGGCGTCTTCCATGGTCGGCGGCCTCCTCGAAAAACTCGTTCCCGACATCAAGAAAACGGCCGATCTCGTCCAGGAGATCAGCTCGGCGAGCAACGAGCAGAAGGCCGGCGTCGAGCAAAGCGCGCAGGCGATCATGCAGCTCGATACCGTCATCCAGCAAAACGCGAGCGCGGCCGAGGAGCTCGCCTCGACGGCGGAGGAGCTTTCCGCGCAGTCGGAACGCCTCGACGATTTGCTGAAGTTCTTCTCGGTCGAAACGACCCGTTGAAGTAACGGGTTCGCGTTCGACGGATTACGCGGGGAGCCTTCGGGCTCCCTTTTTTTCGATCAACATCAGGACAAGGGCGCACGCCACGTAGATCGGCGCGACGACGAAGCTCGTCTTGAGTCCGCGCGCGTCGCCGATGACGCCCATGATGAGGGTGGCGGAAAAGAAGCCCGGAAGGCCGAAGCAGGAGAGGAAGATCATGAGCACTGTCGGGTCGACCTTGAGCTCGGAGCCCGCGTAGGATTGTATGCTCGGCCAGAGGCACGCGACGGCGAGTCCCATCGCGAAGAGGAAGGCGTAGAGCGTGCCCAGGTCGGAAATGGCGAAGAAGGCGAGGCTCGCCGCGAGGGCGACGGAAAGCGAGACGACGATGAGGCGCTTGAGTCCCCATCGGCCGGCGATGCGGCTCGAGGCGAGGCGCCCGAGCGCCATTCCCACGGCGAAGGCCGCCGTGCCGAAGGCCCCGGCGCGGGGGAGGGCTGCGAAATTGATCTGTATGTAACTCGCCGACCAGAAGGCGAACGCGCCCTCGGCACCGCCCGAGAACGCGAGCGCCGCGCCGAAAATCCAGAAACGGGGAAGGGAGAGTATCTCGCGGATATGGCTGAAGTCCGCGCGGGAGGCCGGAAGCGGTGCCTTGCGCGAAGAAGGATACCAGAAGGCGATCGCCACCGTAACGGCCGCGATGCCCAGAAAGAGAGACCGCCAGTTAATGCCGACGGAAAGAAGCTGGCCGAGGGACAGAACGGCGACGCAGGTGCCCACGGGCCAAAAGGCGTGCAGGAGGTTCATCTTGCCGCCGTCGTCGTTCGGGTAGAGATCCTCCACGATCGGGGTGAGAAGGGCCTCGAGCAGGGCGTTCCCGAGGCCGATCACCAGCATCATGCCGATCGCCGCGGCGTACGAGTGGCTGAGAGTGAAGAGCGAAAGTCCCGCGGCGAGGGCCACGAGGCCCGCGCGGAGAACCCTGATCTTTCCGAAGCGCGCCGCGAGAAAGGAACTCGCGATGAGGACGAAGAACTGCTCGATCGACGCGAAGAAACCCAGCGACCCGCCCTGGGTCAGCGTGAAGCCGAGTTCCTCCGAAATCCTGACGAGGCAGATCGGCAGGGCCACCGAACCCGACGAGTAAATGAAAAGGGAGACGCAGGACGCGCGATACACTCGTTCGCGCGTTTGTCGTTGAAGTTCCATGGCGGAAGGATATCAGAACGACCATGCCGCGGACAAGCCCGCGACCGAGCGGTAGGGAGCGAAGGATATTCCCGGCACGGGCTCGATGGGCCTTCCGAATTCGACGTCCGCACCCGAATCGCTCAGGGCCGCCGTGAAGTACCGCACGAAGACGGCGAGCTCGAGTGTCGTGCGTGGTTTCCACGTGCCTTTGGACGATAGCGCCACTGACCTGTCGTTGAGATTGATCATGGCGCCCGTCTCCAGAACCCATCGCGCGTTTTCCCCGTCCTCCATTTCGGCTCCCGCGTAAAGATAATCCCTGGAAAGCAGAACCGTCTCTCCGGCGAGGACGCGGGTCGGATCGTATTCGCCGTCGGCCGATCCGCCTCCAAGCCTGACGTATTCCGCGCGGATCGTGAGGCCGCGAGAGGGCGCGTCCCACGCGAAGCCCGCGGAGATCTCGGTTTCGCGCGCGTCCGATAGGATCGGCACGGCCGTCTCGACGTACAGCGAGAAAGCTCCGGCCACGAGCGTGGCGTCGAGGCCTGCGTAGGAAACCGCGTCGGCGATTCCGCCGGAACGTTCCCGTATCCACGATAGTGACGCGTCTACGCGATCCGACCGGAAGAAAAGCCTGCACCCAAACGGGAGGTTCCCCGCATTCAGCTCCCGGGCGTCCGGTACGGTCTCCTGCGCCCTTCCCTGCGCGAGCGCGTAGGCCTCAGCGCCAAATCCCGCGGGGAAGGCGTATCCCAACAGCACGCCGGGTTTTCCGCGAACCCTGTCGACGTCCTCGCCGGGAAAGCCGGGTTCCGAGGTTCTCGCCGTCGGGTTGTAGAGGTAGGCGCTTCCCCATGATACGGGCACTATGCCGGCCTTGAATTCGAAGTCGCCAAGGACGGCGCGCGCCCATGCCTGGTCAACGAAGAAATCTCGATGGAGGTCGCTATCGGGCGGCAGGGTCAGGGGGTCCGGCGCCGTTACGAGCCCGCTTCCGAACGCGAGCGCCGCGTCCGACGAGAGACCGTACGCAAGCGAGTATCCTCCTTCGGCCCTGAAGGATAGGTCACCGTCCTCGGCCTCGAGGACGAGACGCAACTCGTTTTCGAACCCGTTCGAGCCGATGTCGTCGCGGCCGATACCGGCCAGCGCCTCCGCCGATACGGTCCCGTAGAGGTTGATTCCGCGGGCGTCTCCGTCAAGGGAGAACGCGAGGCCGCCGGAGGTCAGCGCGAGCGCCAGCGCGACGAGTGTCGTTCGTTTCATCGTTTCGTCTCCTTTCATCGATCGATTACCGGCTGAATCGGACCGGGTCGAACAACGCCGCGTCGAGGGGTATGTCAAACGCCGCCGAAAGCAAGCGGACCTCCGTGGAAGATCCCTTTTTGACGTTGCTCATCGTCATCTTGCCCGCCCTCGCGCGGCCCGAGTAATCGGAGAACCCCGACAGCTCAAGCCGCTTGAAAAGCCCGCCCTCTTTTTCCTTGAAGAACTCCACGCGCGTCGGCAGGAACAGTTTCCTGTCGACGGTGATCGAAACCTCGTCATAGGCGGCGTCCTCCGCCTTTTTCCGGCCGCGTAAAGTCCACGAGTCCGCGTCGGACGAAACGAGCGTGAAGTCGTAACGGTCCTCCCACGGATCACCGCCGAGGTCGTCGTACGAGAAATCGCCGCCGACTCCCTGTACCGAACCGGAACGCGACGATCCGGCGATTTTTCTCGTCCTGCCCGTTGACAGAAAATACGCCCAACTCGAGTTTTCCTTGCTCAGGATCCTCAACCCCCGGACCGTCCTTGGAGCCGTGAACTCTATCAGGGAATCTCCCGCCTTGTTCTCCTGCGAGACGAGCGAGAAGGATCGGGCGGCGCTTCCGTCGGACGGATGGATATCCATCGCGTACTCGATCCTCGAGCTGGAGCTTTTCCCGTTTTCGTCGACCCGGCGTATGATGTCCAACGCCTCGTCGGCGGCGACGTCGGCGGCTAACAGGGACAGGATGATCGCGATTGCCGCGACGCCCGTCCGGTTTCTCCCGTACGTTTCGGTTTCTTTCATGATCTACTCCTTGAACGTTTGCTTCGAAGGCCCATAAGGGCCGGAACTACGAGTATCGCGGTCAGATAACAGCAGACGATTCCCGCGGAAAGCGTTTTTCCGAGATCGGAGACGCTCTTGAACTGACCGATGAGCGCGAGGGAACCGAAGCCTATGAGCGTCGTGAGCATGCTGAGGGTGACCGACTTGATCGTCTTCCCGAGCGCGAGGGCGGGATCCTCCTTGTCGGCAAGGGCGCTGATCACGTGAACGCAGTAGTCGATTCCGATACCGATAATGAGTGGAAGGGCGAGTATGTTGACGATGTTGAATTTTCCGATCGCGGGCGAGAGGCCGAACACCCAGGCGAACGCGCAGAGGAACGCGGTCGCGGATACGAGCGTCGGGCGCAGCGACCCGAAACCCAGAAAGACGGCGACAAAAATAAGCGCGCCGACGATAACGGCCGCCCGTTCCGATTCCCTGAGTATTTCGCCCGAAAGCGCGAGTCCGAGCGAAAGGGTTCCCGTCGTGTCGGGCTTGACCCGCGCGATCCCCTCGGCGAAACTCCGGACGGCCTCGTCGCCGGAAAGATCCGCCGCGCCCTGTATGTGAACGAGGTAACGAAGCCCGTCGTCGGTAACGAGGTCGGAACGCAGGTCCTCGGGGAGGTCCTCCGGCGCGAGCGGCCTGCCCGCGGAGACGAGCGCGTCGATCCGCGCGTCCATGGCCTCGGCGAACTCGCCGTCGAGCTTGGAGAGGACGCGGAGCCCTCCTTCGGGATCGCGGGCGAGCAGTTCGTTCGTCGCGGCGATGGCGTTCCCGAAGACTTCCTGTCCCGCGGCGCCGGTGTCCGATCCGAATACCTCGCGTATCATCGCGTTCCGCTTTCTCACGGGCAGAGATTTCTCGCCGAGCGAGGCGGCGGCCAGATCCCCGAGCTCGACCATGTTCCATTCGAGCCGTTGCAGCTCGTCGGCGAAGCCGCCGGCGTCGTCCCCCGTCCATGGGCCCGAGAGCGTCATACCGTTTCGGGAAGCTTCGATTCGGGCGAGGATTTCGAGCCGATCCCGCGCCTCTTCCGGCGATACCACGTAGTCGGCGATCGACTCCGCGCCGCGCACGAAGGGCGCTTTCTCGTAGCGCGCGGCGAGTTCGCGCGCCTCGTCGACCGAACCGGCAAGGGCGAAATGCTGCCATACCGAGATTCCGAAGCGCTCGGCCACGACGTTCTCCGCGCGCATCGAAGAGGAGTCGCGCGGACCGATCCTCCTGAGATCGTACTCGAACGAGTTCGACGGAATATGATACGCGCTAACGGCTACCGCGACGGCCGCAAGGACGAGAACGATGACGGGGTTGGCTGAAGCCGCCGACGCGATTTTACGAGATATCGAGAAATCCAGCTTTCCGCGAACCGCACTGCCCGGAGCCCTCGGGCCGCCGCCGAAAACGGCGAGCAGGGCCGGAAGGACGACAAAGGCCGCCGCGAGGGTCGTAAGGATTCCCGTTCCCGCGATGAGTCCGAACTGTCTGAAGGCGATAGTCCGGGACGCGAGCAACGAATAGAACGCGATGGCCGTCGTGACGCCGCCGATCGCGACGGGCATGAAGGTTTCGGAAAACACGCTCGCCATCGCGTCGGCCGGACTCGCGCCGAGATTGGCGGAATCGTCATATCGGGACACGATATGTATTCCGAAGTCGATGCCGAGTCCGACGAGAAGGGCGCCGAACGAGCTCGTGATCATGTTGAGCTTCGCGACCGTCAGGGCCGCGAAACCGATGTCGACCGCGATACCGACGAGCAGCGCGAGAAGGGCGAAGGCGATGGAACGTTTCCTGTTGAACGAGAAATAGAACAGGCCCACTATCAGCACGAATGCAAGTATGGACGGATAGAAGACGTCGGCCCCCAGCGCTTCCTGTTCAGCGGCCTCGTTGGCGACGTCTCCGGTAAACGAGAACGATACCGTTCCCCGAAAGTCCGCCAGGTCAGCGGAGACCGCGTTCGCGATGTCGCCCGCGGCCGCGAGGAGTTCGGTAAGTTTCGCCCTGTCCCCGATCGCGAAGCGTGGCCTGACTTGCAGGAGAAGCGACCGCTCCTCGGGGTCGATCATGTATTCCTCGCCGAATATCCACGCGTCCGCGAGGGCTTGGGCCGCCTCTCCGCCGGAATTCGTATTGCCGGCCTCGATCGCGGCGGCAAGGCGCCTTGCGAACAGGGCGAATTTCGACATCAAGGCGAACGACGCGTCTTCTCCCTCGGCCCCCTCGACCTCCTCGTTGTCGCCGTCTCCCAGTTTGCTTTCGATTACGTCGTTCGTCGCGCGCAACAGGGGAACGAGCCCCGACTGACCGAGCGCGGACTCCATGTCCTTGAGGTCGTCCGTGTCGGTCGTCATGAGGCCCCATTTTTCGGCGAAGGCCCTGTCCAGCCGTACCCGGGTCGATCGAACGAGTTTTTCAGCGCGCGGGTCGTCCGATAACCGCGCGACGAAGGCCTCGGCGGCTTCGATAAGGGCTTCGCGTCCGTCGGCGTTTACCATGACGATGAGCGATGACGTCGATTCGAATTCGTCCGAAATCCCGGAATAGCTTCGGGCTACGGGGTTGTCGGGGGGAAGCATGTTCGCAATCTCCGTATCGACTCCGAGTCTCGAGGCGGCTATCAGCGAAGCCGCGACAAGGACGGCCGTTCCCGCGAGTATCGGGACGGCGGCGGCGACGATCTTGCGGCCGAGAGTCCCGGCCCATCCGTCTGTGTTCATAAGTCCTCCTTATATAAACGGTTAGTTAAATAAAAGGCAAAAAAACTAACTGGATAGTTATTTCTGCTATATATAAAAACATCCTCCTTAGTGACTCATCTTCGGGACCGTATAGGCAAAATGGGTGCCCAAAAATGATTCGATAAAGTTCGCCCGAAGGGTTGCCTCGTCGATTCCGAAACGCTCCATCCAAATCTCGTGATACGCGACATAGTCCAGGATGGGAAGGATTCCGGTAAAAAACTCGGTAATCATCGCTTGCTGCATGTTATCTGGCTTGCGCATCTCCTCGGCGACCGGAAGCGAGAACATTCGTTCCATGATCTTTTCCACGATCGAGAAAATCACGGAATTGATCGGCGTACGCTTCGCGAGTTCCATGAGGGCAAGTCGAATCACGTCCTGGCGTTCCTCAAGGACGTCAAGGAAGCCGTTCATGAGCGCGTAAAGAGCGCGTTTATCGGAAAAATCCGTTTTGTGCATGCCGGTCATCGGATCGGAGGCGAGTATCTCCTCGGACATCGAAGTGAACAGGATTTCGAGGAGCTCTTCCTTGCCGTTGTAATAGTAATAGATGAGCGCCTTGTTGACTCCCGCGCGCCGGGCGATTTCGTCAACCCTGGCGCCGTCAAACCCCTTTGAGGCGAATTCCGCCGCGGCCGCCGTGAGTATTCGTTCTTTTGTCTTCTGTTCTGCAATCTCCGGCGCCACGGTTCTCTCCTCTGAATTAACCAGTTAGTTAATACTAGTAATAGATCAGGGAGTTGTCAAGTAATAGTTGACAGTATGCGCAATTGCTAGTAGTGTTCCATATATGGAACACCAAAATAGCACGGTTTACCATCGTGAAGTATCCGGAGAACGCAGTCCGGCATATCTTTTATCCCGTTTCGGGCTTTCCGCGCTGGAGGCGAGCGTATATCTCGCGCTGTTAACGGAAGGAGAACTGAACGGATACGAGCTCTCCAAGGCCCTCTCGGTATCCCGGTCAAACGCGTATACCACGCTCGCGTCCCTTGTCGATAAGGGCGCCGCGTGGACTGTCGAGGGTTCTCCCGTCCGGTATCAAGCCGTCCCGCCCGCCGAATGGTGCGAAAGCTCGCTGCGCTCCCTTTCGGCCGTCCGGGACCGTCTGCTCGAGGTCCTGCCCGTTCGACGCGAGGCTCCCGGCAGGTATATAACCATTCGCGGGGAAGCGCGGATACTCGACCGTCTTCGGCACCTCGTCGCGGGGTCGGAGGAGCGCGCGTATCTCGCCCTCGGCGGGGATGTCTTGCGGCTCCTGTCCGACGAGATATCCGCGCACCTGCGCGCCGGAAAGAAACTGGTCGTGATTACCGACGCCGATACCGCGCGGATGGCCGATACGGCGCGGTCGGTCGGGGATTTCGCCTTTCTTTCGGGAGCGACCGTTCACGCGCTTCCGTGCGAGCCCGGGCAGATCCGCGCCATCGCCGATTCGCGTTTCGTCATGACCGGGGATCTCGGCGATGACACGCGCGAGGCGACGTGTCTCTATTCCGACCATCCCAACCTCGTCGAGCTTTTCAAGACGGCCCTCCGCAACGAGATACGCCTCGCCGAGATCGCGCGGGGAAAGGAGCATTCATGAACGGCGAAAGAAACAAAGACGCCGCGGAGACGAAGCGGTTTCCCCTGTCCCGGGAAGTACTCGAGCGCGTGTGCCGGGACCACCCGACGCCCTTCCACCTGTACGACGAGGAGGGTATTCGCCGGAACGCGCGGCGCCTGCTCGCCGCCTTTTCCTGGAACCGCGGCTTTCGCGAGTACTTCGCCGTCAAGGCGACGCCGAATCCCTTTATCCTCTCCATCCTCCGCGAGGAGGGGTTCGGCGCGGACGCGAGTTCGCTCGCGGAGCTCGTCCTTTCCGAGCGCTCCGGGATCACGGGGGAGTCCGTCATGTTCTCCTCGAACGATACGCCGGTCGGGGAATTCGCGAAGGCGGCCGAACTCGGCGCGATCATCAACCTGGACGATATCTCGCACATCCCGGTTCTCGAGCGTACGTGCGGCATTCCCGAGGTGATATCGGTCCGGTACAACCCGGGAAAGCTCAGGACGGGAACGTCCATCATGGGAAATCCGGAAGAGGCCAAGTACGGTTTTACCCGGGAGCAGGTCTTCGAGGGCCTGGCGACGCTCCGCGACAAGGGCGCGCGCAGGTTCGGCCTCCATTCGTTCATCGTCTCCAACGAACTCAAGGCCGAGTATCTCGCCGATACCGCCTCGATGCTCTTCGATCTCGCGCGCGAGGTACGGGAGCGGCTCGGAATCCGCGTCGAGTTCGTCAACATGAGCGGCGGCTTCGGGATTCCCTACCGCCCCGGGGAGCAGCCGCTCGACATCGAGGCCCTTTCGGCCGAGATTCGCGCCCGGTACGAACGGATCGTCGTTCCGGCCGGACTCGATCCCCTCGCGCTGTACCTCGAGTGCGGAAGGTTCGTAACCGGGCCGTACGGATGGCTCGTGTCGCGCGTGCTTCACGTCAAGCGGATCTACAAGACGCACGTCGGCCTCGACGCCTGTATGGCGAACCTGATGCGTCCCGCCATATACGGAGCGTACCATCACGTTACCGTCGCGGGGAAGGAGAACTTGCCGGCGGCCGGTAAATACGACGTGACCGGGTCGCTGTGCGAGTCGTTCGACCGGTTCGCGGTGGACCGGGAATTGCCGGAGATCGGGATCGGCGACCTCGTCGTCATACACGACGCGGGCGCGCACGGGCATTCGATGGGCTTCAATTACAACGGCAAGCTGCGCTCCGCCGAATTGCTGCTCCGCTCCGACGGGAGCGTCCTGCGGATACGGCGCGCCGAAACGCTCGACGATCATTTCGGTACCCTCGATTTCGGCGCGGTCGGGCGCTTCGCGCAAAGGGAAGCCGCTGACAGGCAAGATTCGGAGGAAAGATGACGGGATTCGTCGGCGATATCGTCGCGGAGCGACTCGGCGGCGCCTCGTTCGGCGGGGGAAGGACTGAATACAAATTCGAGCGTATCAAGAGGGCGAAGGCGGAGGCCGCGCTCGCCCGCCCCGATGTTCCGATCATCGATCTCGGTATCGGCGAGTCGGACGAGGCGGCAGACCCGCTTGTCGTCGGGACGCTCGCGTCCGAGGCGGGAAAGCGCGAGAACCGCTCGTACGCCGACAACGGGACGAGGGAGTTTTCGGAGGCCGCGGCACGGTATCTTGACCGGGTCTACGACGTCCGCGTCGACGCCGGAAACATCGTGCACGGTATCGGCTCCAAGCAGATACTCGCGTTGCTGCCGGCGTGCTTCATTAATCCCGGCGACGTCCTACTCGTTCCGAGTCCGGCCTATCCCGTGGCGGCCAGCTGGACGCGCTATCTCGGGGGCGAGGTCCACGCGCTTCCGCTCCGGCGCGAAAACGGTTTTTTACCCGATCTCTCCGAGGTCCCTCCCCGGGTTCTCCGGCGCGCCAAGCTGCTCTATCTGAACTATCCGAACAATCCGACGGGGGCGGCCGCGACGCCCGAATTCTTTCGGGAAGTCGTCCGTTTCGCGGAACGCAACCGGATTCTCGTGATACATGACGCCGCGTACGGAGCCCTGACCTACGGCTCGAACCGGCCCTTGAGCTTTCTTTCTACGCCGGGCGCTGACGAGGTTGGCGTCGAGGTCCATTCCCTCTCGAAGGCCTTCAACATGACCGGCTGGCGCATGGGCTTCGTGACTGGAAACCGGACCGCCGTGTCCGCGTACGCCTCGATCAAGGAGAACACCGACGCCGGCCAGTTTCGCGCGATACAGAAGGCCGCCATAACGGCCCTGTCGCATCCGGAGATTACCGAACGGTCCCGGGAAAGGTATTCGCGCAGGCTCGACCTGCTTGTCGGCGCGCTCCGGGACGCGGGATTCGACGCAGCAAAACCCGCGGGCACGTTCTATTGCTACGCGCGAGCCCCCGTAGCGGCCGGAAACGTTCCGTTCGGAAACGCGGAGGAGGCCGCCCTGTGGCTTTTGACAACCGCGTACGTCTCAACCGTTCCCTGGGACGACGCTGGATCCTATCTCCGTTTCTCCGCGACGTTCGAGGGTGCGGACGAGGCGGCGGAAATCGCGGTGATGGAATCCCTGCGGGAACGGCTCCTGGACGCGCGGCTTGCCTTTGGTTGAGACTCGCCTTTTACCATCGCGATTTCGTCCTTCGTGACGACCTATCAAGGCTTTCAAGACGTCCGGACCCGTGGTATTATGGCTGGGGGCGCAATTACGCGTCCGGGCGGGAGTGATACATGGGCGTTATTGCGAAGGACGGCGACTTTTATTCATTGCACGGAATTTGGGGCGCGTACGCCTCAATCGTTCTCGGGCGTCTCGGCCGCGGCGCCGGCGTCGTGGTCGGCGACGTGCAGCCGCCGAAACGGGCGCTTTTCGCCGGATACCGGCGCGGTGCCGGAAAGCCCGTTCTGTTGCCCTTCGCTCCCGACGTCAAGGTAGGCCGGGGCGTCGAAGCCTATACCGGAGAAGAGGCGCATCCTGACGCCGCCGCGCATCCCGAGGTGTTGCCCGGTAAGGTCCCGTTCGAATTTTTCGGCGGGGATGAGATCGAGCGGTCGCTGAGCCTCTCGGGAGAAACGTGGTCCGCGGGACGCATGAAGATGAACGTCGTCTCCTTTTTCGGCGAGGTCCCCGATCCCGCCACTTCAAGCGAATCCGTCCTTCGTGATCGCGTGTGCCCGGCTATTTACGTCCGACTTTCGTTCGACAATACCGGTTCCGGTGAATCCATGACCGGGGTATTCGGGATGCAGGGAATACGCAGGCCGCTATCCGACGCGAATCCGGGAAAGCTCCTCGGTTTCGCGCACGTCGGCGAGTGGGGATTCGCGACCGCTCCCGCCCCCGGCGTGACCGAGGTAATGGACTGGATGGCGATCGCCGCGGCCTTTTCCGACAAGCCGCACGTCACGCGCCATCTCGCCTCCGATGGTTGCCTGCGTTTCGAGGTCGAGGCCGGCGAGCGCAAGGAATACGTGATCGCGGTCGGCGCCTACCGCGACGGGATCGTAACCGCCGGCATGCGCATGCGGTCGTACCAGGCGACGTTGTTTCGCGACCTTGACGACGTACTGATACATGCCGTGTCCCGTTCGCGCGACGCGCTCGATTTGGCCGACGGGCTCGATCGCGTTCTCGACGCCGCGCCCATTTCGGACGATCGGAAGTTCCTCGCCGCGCACGCCGCGCACAGCTATCTCGCGAGCACCGAGCTCCTGGCCGACGAGGAAGGGAAGCCCGTCTTTATCGTCAACGAGGGCGAGTATCAGATGATGAACACCCTGGACCTGACGGTCGATCAAGCCTTCCACGAGTTGGTCTATTCCCCCTGGACCGTTAAAAACGAACTCGACTTCCTCATGTCGCGATCGTCGTACCGCGACGCATTCGGTCTCGCAGTGACGCACGACCAGGGCGTCGCCGACTGCTTTACCCCGCGGGGAACGTCTTCCTACGAGTTGCCGGGACTTACCGGATGCTTCAGCTATATGAGCTACGAGGAGACCCTGAACTGGATACTCATGGCGTGCCTGTACTCGCATAACGGCGACGACGGCTCCTGGCTCGAAAAGAACGCGAGCACGCTTTATTCGGCCGTCGAGTCGATACTGAACCGCGACGGTAACGGCGACGGTATCATGGACCGCGACTCCGACCGGTGCGCCGGCGGCTCGGAGATCACGACGTACGACTCGCTCGACGTGAGTCTCGGCCAGGCGCGCAACAACCTGTATATCGCGACGAAGGCCTGGGCGTCCCTCGTGTGCGCCGCCGCGACGCTCGACGCCGCGGGTGCCGGCGCCCGTGAGGACGGCAAGGTTCTCGCCGACCGCGCTAGGGCGTCGGCGGCCAGAATCGCCGAAACGGTAGTCGCGCGTGTCGTGGAACCGGAGGGCTATATCCCGGCCGTCTTCGAGGGCGGCAACCGGTCCCGCATCATTCCCGCGGTCGAGGGTCTCGTGTATCCCGGCTTGTGCGGAGCGGCCGATGCGGCATCGCCCGACGGGCCGTACGGCGATTTCGTCGCGGCGCTCAAGCGGCACCTCGAGGCCGTGCTCGTTCCGGGGATATGCCTTGATCCCGTTTCGGGGGGATGGAAGCTCTCCTCCACGAGCAGGAATACCTGGCCGTCCAAGATATTCATCTCGCAGTACGTCGCGGAAAACCTGCTGGGCATTCGCGACGAGAGGACCGCGCGCGACGCGGCCCACGTGCGCTGGCAGTGCGTCGGATGCGCGGATTTCGCCGCTACCGATCAGCTTGATTCGTCCACCGGGGCGGACATGGGCTCGCGGCTCTACCCGCGGCTCGTCAGCTCGGTATTATGATATCGTGATCTCGGAAGGCGCGGGAAACGGTGAAGTCGCTTCGCGTAGGATTCCAGATAAACGGCATCCATTCCGACTATTCGCGTGGGTTGATCGCGGGAATGGAGAGCCTCTGCCGCGATCGCGGTCATTCCCTTGTCGTGTTTTCGGGTCGCGCGTTCAAGTGGCCGTACGGTTTCGAGTACCAGAACGCGGCCATATACAGCCATGTCCACGCGGGGAACGTCGACGCCGTCGTGATCGTGACGGGAACCCAGTGCAACTTCGTTACCCCCGAGGAATTCGGCGCGTATCTCGGATCCCTCGCGCCGTTGCCCGTCGTGAGCGTTTCGATCGCGCTTCCCGGAATCCCGAGCGTCGTCGTCGACAACGAGATCGGCATGCGCAACCTCATCGCGCATCTCGTTGACGAACACGCGTGCCGCCGCCTTGCCGTGCTGACCGGACCGGAGGACAACGCGGAGGCGTCGCGGCGGCTTGCCGTCGTTCGGGAAGTTCTCGACGCGCGCGGCGTGCCGCTCGATCCCCTTCTCGTCTTCCCCGGCGATTTCTCCGCCGAGAACAGCCTCCTTCCCCTCAAGGAGCGCGTCAATTCGCTCGGTACGGATTTCGACGCGCTTGTTTGCCTCAACGATACGATGGCCACCGGCGCGCTCGCCTTTTTCCGCGAGAAGGGCATCCGCGTTCCCGAGGACGTGATCGTCACGGGGTTCGACGACATCGCGCGCGCGCGGTACGAGAGTCCCTCTCTCACGACGGTAAGCCAGGACCTTTTCGCGCAAGGGCGTCTCGCCGCCGAGTACGCCATCCGCCTCGCGCTGCGCGAAGGGGACGTCCCCGAACTGACGACGCTCGGCACGACGGCGGTGTACCGGCAGAGTTGCGGTTGCGTTCCCGCGGCGGAGGCGCGGTTTTCCGAGATCCGCGAGAGCGGCGAGCGCGTTCCCGTCGATCCGCGGTTTATCATCCAGACGGGCCAGGAATGGTTCCGCCTCCAGGACGACATAGTTCACATGCGGCAGTATCTCGCGCACCTGATTTCGCTTCTTTCGCTGCGCGATCTCGTCGCGGACCTTCGCGTGAGTCTCGAGTCGTTCAAGATATCGTCGGCGGCGATCGTGCTGTACCGCAGGGAGATCCGCTGTCCGAGAACTTCCGCGTTCGCCCTTCCTCCGGAGGCGGAGGTAATCCTCCGGTACGACGAGGAAACGCCGCGCGGCGAGAGCTTCGCGGGCGCGCGTTTCGACCCGCGCGTCCGGTTCCTGCCGGAGGGAACCTTTTCCGCGAGGACGAGGACGCTCGTCGCGAACGCCCTGTACCACCGCGAGGAACAGCTGGGATACATCGTATTCGAGCCCGGCGCTTGCGACTCGTCCATATACGAGACGCTCTGCGTTCAGCTTTCCACGACGATACGCTCGGCCATGGCGTTTTCCGAGAAGCAGGCCGCCGAGGAACGGCTCAACGACGCGTTGTACGACCTCGAACGTTCGAACAAGAAACTGAGCGATATATCCCGGACCGACGAGCTGACCGGCCTTTACAACCGGCGCGGCTTCGTTTCGCTCGGGCAGCAAACCATCAACCTCGCCCTCAGGATGGGCAAGGCCGGACTCGTCGTCTTCAGCGACATGGACGGGCTCAAGGCGATCAACGACACGCACGGGCACGACGCGGGAGACCGCGCCATCATCGCCATGGGCGCCATACTCAAGCGGACATTCAGGAACATCGACATCGTCGCGCGGTTGGGCGGCGACGAGTTCGCCGTCGTCGCCATTGACGTAAACGAGGCGTTCCTCGAGACGTTCAGGTCGCGTATGGCGCGCCTTATCGAAGAATACAACGACGCGAGCGGCGAGCCGTTCACGCTCTCCATCAGTATCGGCGCCGTGCCTTTTACCGACGAGGCCAACAACCATCTCGAGAGGCTCTTGTCACTGGCCGACTCCGTACTCTACGAGGAAAAACGGCGCAAGAAGGAAGCGCGCGCCGCCAAGGAACACCCGGCGGGCGAATGAGGGTCGATACCGCCGTCAGGATCGGGTTCCAGGTGGACTCGATCGACTCCAGTTACACGCGCACGCTCATCGAAGGCGTCGACGCGTTTTGCCGCGGGAACGGGATTGACCTCGTCGTCTTTTCGGGACGTTCTTTCGGCTGGCCCTTCGGATTCGAATTCCAGAACAACGTGATTTTCGATCACATACGGGAGCCGAACGTCGACGCCCTCGTGATAGCCTCGGGAACGCAGTGCAACTTTATCGGCCCGGAACGATTCGCGTCGTACGTCGCGACGAAGGCGCCGCTGCCAGTCGTGAGCATCGCGGTCAGGGTAAACGGCGTCGAGAACGTGCTGGGCGAAAACGAGATCGGCTTGCGAGAGTTGACGGAACACCTGATCGATCGCCACAAATGCCGTTCCTTCCTCGTCGTCACCGGACCCGAGGGCAACTTCGATTCCAACGAACGGCTCGCCGTCGTGCGGACCGTGCTCGGGGAGCGGGGCCTTTCGTTCGGCGACGACTCGCTCGTTCGCGGGCAGTTTTCCTCGGATACGACGGCTGAGGAGATGGCGCGGTATTTCGATTCGGGCGGCGCCCTTCCCGACGCGATCGTCGCGTTGAGCGATGTCATGGCCATGGGTGTCCTGCAGGTTCTGGAAAAACGGGGGCTTCGCGTTCCGGACGACGTCATCGTTACCGGATTCGACGACGTGAGCCGTTCGAGGTTTTCCCTTCCCCCGCTGACGACGGTAAGCCAGAACCTGTTCAGGCAGGGCTGGCTCGCGGCGCGACGGGCGCGGGACGCGGTCGTTCGCGGCGGTGCCGAAGCCGACTCGAGATCCGACACCGTCGTCTCCACGCGGGCGGTGTTGCGGCAAAGTTGCGGGTGCCTGCCGGAGCACGAAACGTCCGTTTACGGGAAGGCAATCGACGGCACGGCGCTCGAGGGGCCCGTCGGACTCGAGATATCCTCGGGCGTCAGGAGATTCGAGCTCAGCGACGACATGTTCCGCCTGAGGCGGTATCTTTCGCGGGTAAACGCCGCGGAGAAGATAGACGACTGCTTCCTGCGCTTACGCGCCGACCTCGAGTCGTTCGATATAGCGTCGTGCGCCATCGTCCTGTACGGCAAGCGGTTGATCCGCCCAGTAGACCGCGAGTTCAGGTTGCCCGACGCCGCGTGCCTTGAGCTGCGATACGACGAGGCGGTGCCCGCGGGCGCCGAAAGGCTCGGCTACGTGTTCAATCCGCGAGAGCGCATGATCCCGGAGGGAACGTTCTCGTCGCGTTCCAGGACCCTCGTGGCGAGCGCGTTGTACCACAGGGAAGAACAGCTCGGGTACATCCTGTACGAGCCGGGATCGGTTGACAGTTCCGTGTACGAGACGATTTGCGTGCAGATATCGAGCATGGTCAACGCGGCCGTCCTTCTGGCGGAGAAGGAGGAGGTCGGAAACCTGCTGAGCGAGGCGCTCAGGAATCTCGAGGAGACGAACCGCAAGCTCGACGTGGATTCGCGTACCGACGAGTTGACCGGGCTCATGAACCGGCGCGGCTTTTTGTCGAGCGGGCAGGCCATGATTTCGCAGGCGATACGCAGGGGGAAAGAGGGCATCGTCATTTTCGGCGACCTGGACGGCCTGAAGGCCATAAACGACGAGTGGGGTCATGACGCGGGAGACCGCGCGCTCGTCGCGATGTCCGCCGCGCTCAAGCGGGTATTCCGTTCCGAGGACGTTGTCGCGCGACTGTCCGGAGACGAGTTCGCGGCGGTCGCGAACGACCTTTTGCCCTCGGACTTGCCGGGGATCCGAGCGCGGCTCGACGCCGCGCTCGCGCGAAGAAACTCCGCGAGCGGGGAGCCCTTCAAGGTCTCGATCAGCCTTGGATGCATGGAATTTTCCCCGGAAAACAGGGATTTGGAAACGCTGCTTTCGCTCGCCGACGGCGTGCTATACGAGGAAAAGCGGGCGAAACACGCGGGGCGTCGGGCGTGACGCGTTGTGCGGCAAGCGTGACGTCCGACGCGGCGCCGCGCTGATCGGACGCCCGCGCGCGCCGGATGTCAGCGTTGGAGCTTGCGGTAGACGCCGCGGTGCGGCGTGTCGGCTTCCTTGCCGTATTTTTCGCGGCGCCATTCGGCGTACTCGCTCCAGTTACCGTCGTACCACACGACTTCTCCGTCGGCCTCGAACGCGATGAGGTGCGTGCAGACGCGGTCGAGGAACCAGCGGTCGTGGCTGACCACGAGCACGCAGCCCGCGAAGGACTCAAGCGCCTCTTCGAGCGCGCGCATCGTGTTGACGTCGAGGTCGTTCGTCGGCTCGTCGAGCAGGAGCACGTTCGCCCCTTCCTTGACCATCATCGCGAGGTTGAGCCGGTTGCGCTCGCCGCCTGAAAGCACGCCGACCTTTCTCGACTGGTCGGCGCCGGAGAAGTTGAACCAGGTGCAGTAGGCGCGCGAATTGACCTCGCGCACCGGCCCGTTGAGCGGCTTGCCCGCGGCGTCCACGGCCCCGAGCTTGATCACGTCGAGACCGCCCGAAAGCTGGTCCCATACGGTCTTGTCCGGATCGAGCCGGCTTCGCATCTGGTCGACGTAGGTGAGCTTGACCGAGTCGCCCAGGCGCAACGAGCCGGAGGTCGGTTTGACGATCGCCGTCTCGCCGTCGGGTCCGCCGGTGGGAACTTCCTGCCCGGCCGCTCCGGCTATCAGCTTGAAGAGCGTCGTCTTTCCGGCGCCGTTCGGGCCGATTATCCCGACGATCGCGCCCGCGGGAACCGTGAAGCTCACGTTGTCGAACAGCAGGCGATCCCCGTAGGACATGGCGAGATCCTTAGCCTCGATGACGAGGCTGCCGAGTCTGGGCCCGGCGGGAATAGATATCTTCGTGTCCTTGACCTTCTCCCTGCCGTCGTCCGCGAGGAGTTTTTCGTACTGGTTGATTCGGGCCTTGCTTTTGGCGTGCCTGCCCTTCGGACTCATGCCGATCCACTCGAGCTCCCGCTCGAGCTGCTTGCGCCGGTCGGATTCTCCCTTTTCCTCGCGCGCGAGGCGGTCGTTTTTCTGCTGGAGCCAGCTCGAGTAGTTTCCCTTCCAGGGAATGCCCTCGCCGCGGTCGAGCTCGAGTATCCAGCCGGCGACGTTGTCGAGGAAGTAGCGGTCGTGCGTCACCGCGATGATCGTGCCTTCGTAGGTCTGAAGGTGGCGCTCGAGCCACGCGACCGTTTCCGCGTCGAGGTGGTTCGTGGGCTCGTCGAGGAGGAGGATGTCGGGTTTCTGCAACAGGAGCCGGCAGAGCGCGACGCGTCGGCGCTCGCCCCCGGACAGCACGTCGACGACCTGGTCGGCCGGCGGGCAGCGGAGCGCGTCCATCGCGATCTCGAGCTGGTTGTCGAGGTCCCAGGCGTTCGCGGCGTCGAGTTTTTCCTGTACCTTCGCCTGCCTGTCCATGAGTTTGTCCATGTCCGCGTCGGGGTCGCCGAAGGCCTCGTTGATCGAGTCGAACTCGGCGAGAAGCTCCACGATCTCGCTCACGCCCTCGGAAACGACTTCCTTGACCGTCTTGCCGGACGCGAGGTGCGGCTCCTGCTCGAGATAGCCGATCGTGTAGCCCGGGGCGACGGAGGTTTCGCCGACAAACTCCGTGTCGACGCCCGCGAGGATCCTGAGGAGGCTCGACTTTCCCGAGCCGTTGAGGCCGAGAACGCCGATCTTGGCGCCGTAAAAGTACGAAAGGCTAATATCCTTCAAAACCTGCTTGGTGCCGTGACTCCTGGAGACGCGGTCCATCGTGTAAATGATCTTCTTGTCGTCGAATGTCTTTGCCATGCGGGGAGTGTAGCCGAAAGGGGGGAAAGATTCTATGGAGGGCGAGGCTTCGCGCGAGAAGGGCGCCCCGCCCCTGACTCCCGTTCGTCAACCCATCGCGCGCAATAAATTCGCGGACTCGATCGCCGAAAGGGCCGCGTCGAAACCCTTGTTGCCGCCCTTGGTTCCCGACCGTTCCACGGCCTGCTCGATCGTCTCTGTCGTGACGACGCCGAAGATGACAGGCTTGCCGGTCCGGAGGGAGGCATGCGCGATTCCCTTCGAGACCTCCGCGCACACGTAGTCGAAATGCGGCGTCGCCCCCCGAATGACCGCTCCGAGGCAGATGACCGCGTCGAAGTCTTCGCGCGCGGCGAGCCGGGACGCGACGAGCGGGATCTCGAAGGCTCCCGGCACTCGCGCGAGCTCGATTCCGTCGTCGTCGACGCCGTGTCTCCTGAGTCCGTCAATCGCGCCGTCGACGAGCTTCGAGACGATGAAGTCGTTGAAGCGCGAGGCCACGATCGCGATTCTCAGTCCCGTTCCTACCAGGCTTCCCTCATGCGTTTTCATGTATCTCTCCTTGTGTTTTCGATCAGACGATCGAGATGTGTCCCATCTTGTCTTTCTTCGTCCGAAGGTATTTCAGGTTCCATTCGTTCGGCGAGACGACGATCGGAATCCGCGCGGTTACCTCGATACCGCCGACGGAAAGGGCTTGCACTTTGTCGGGATTGTTCGTCATGAGGAGAACCTTCCCGACTCCAAGGTCGCGCAGGATTTCCGCCCCCGCCGAGTAGTCCCGTTCGTCTGGCCTGAATCCGAGGGTTTCGTTCGCCTCAACCGTGTCCGCCCCTGCGTCCTGGAGGGCGTACGCGCGCAACTTGTTCACCAGGCCTATTCCGCGGCCTTCCTGCCTGAGGTACACGAGAACGCCGCGGCCGGCTTCGGCGATCCTCCGCATGGCTTCCTCGTATTGCTCCCCGCAGTCGCACCTTCTGGAGCCGAGCGCGTCGCCGGTAAGGCATTCCGAGTGGACGCGCGCGATCACCGGTTCTCCCGACGCGACGTCCCCCATCGCGAGGGCCACGTGTTCCCGCGAGGTCGCGCTGTCGCGGTAGCCGTACAGGCGGAACGAACCGTATCTCGTGGGAAGGACCGTTTCGGCCGAACGGATGACGGGACGCTTGCGTGACGCCGCCCATCGCGCGAGGACGTCGACGGTAACCGAGCGCAGGCCGTGAAGTCGGGCGAACTCCCCGAGCTCGGGCGCGCGGGCCATCGTGCCGTCGTCGTTCAGTATCTCGCAGATGACCCCCGTCGCCCCTCCGTCCGGCCCGAGGGCCTGAGCGACGAGCTCGACGGCCGCTTCCGTGTGCCCGCGCCGCTCGGCGAGCCCGCCCGCGCGCGCGGCGAGCGGGAATACGTGGCCGGGCCTCCTGAAGGACGCCCCGGTCGAGATCGGATCAGCGAGCGAACGGAGCGTGAGCGCGCGGTCCGCGGCGGATATCCCCGTGCCCGTTTCGACGTGGTCGACCGGGATCGCGAAGGCCGTCCCGTGCCTGTCGGTGTTCTCGCCCGTAATCTGGGGAAGGCCGAGTTCCGCGAGACGACGCGCGGACATCGGCGCGCATATGAGCCCGCGGGCGAAACGCGCCATGAAATTGACGGCCTCCGGCGTCGCGTATCGGGCCGCCATGACGAGGTCTCCCTCGTTTTCCCTGTCGTCGTCGTCGGTCACGACGACCATCTTTCCGGCGCGTATCTCGGCGACGGCGGCCTCGACCGACGTCCGCTCGGTTTCAGTAACGGCGTTCGTGTTCATTATCGCGGTCTCTCCTTCGCGTATTTCGCGAGTATGTCGCATTCAAGGTTTACCGCGTCTCCCGCGCGCAGGCCAGGAAGCGTCGTGTTGCTCGCCGTGTGGGGAACGAGGGACACGGTGAACTCGCGCGCCCTCGCGTCGCAAACGGTCAGGCTCGCGCCGTTGACGGCGACGGAGCCGGTGCTGACGATGTATCGGGAGAGGGATTCGTCGTGGCGTACGGAAAGCAGTATCGCGATGCCGTCCCGCCTGGAGCCGCCGACCCTGCCGACGCCGTCCACGTGCCCGGTCACGAAGTGACCCCCGAGACGCGAGCCGACTTTGAGCGCGCGCTCGAGATTGACGGGCTCTCCCGTCCGGAGCGAGGCGATCAGCGTCTTTCTCGCGGTAACGCCCATCACGTCCGCGAAAAAACCCCCGGCGAAAAGCCCGGAGACGGTGAGGCACGCGCCGTTGACCGCGACGCTGTCGCCGATCGCGAGCGCGTCGTCCGGAAGCGGAAAGGGTGCTTCGACGGAGAGCCTGAGCGAGTCCCCCGAACGCGTCGTCGAGCGCACGCGACCGACGGTTTCTATGAGTCCCGTGAACATACGTATCCCTCCACTCGGACGTCGGGTCCGGAGCGTGAAACGGTCGCGTCCCGGAGCGTCGCGGCCCCGCGGAGCTCCGGAAATCCCGTACCCGCGACCGGCGACGGCGCCGTCGCGCCCCCGATCAGCGTCGGGGCGATATACGCGATGACGCGATCGACGAGGCCGCTCTCTATCGCGGAAAAGGACAGGGTTCCGCCGCCCTCGAGCAATACGCTGTCGAGGCCGCGGCGCGCGAGTTCCCCGAAAAGGGCGACGAGGTCGACCCGCCCGTCAGGCCCGGGGAGGCGCAGGACCTCGGCGCCGGCCTCCTCGAGCGCGCGCGCTTTTTCGCGCGTCGCCTCCTCCCCGTCCCGAAGGGCGCACGCGATAATCGTGGACTGACTCCGCGCGGTAGAGACGACGCGCGCGTCGGGCGGAATTTTCAGCGTCGAGTCGACGACTACGCGGACGGGTTGCGGCGCGTGCGCGTCCGACGTGACGCGGGCGTTCAGAAGCGGGTCGTCGGCGAGTACCGTTCCGATGCCGCACACTATCGCGGCGGATTCGGACCTCAAACGATGCGTTTCCCCGCGGGACTCCTCCGAGGATATCCAGCGCGACTCCCCGGTCGCCGTGGCGGTTTTCCCGTCGAGGCTCATCGCGTACTTCAGCGTGACGTACGGGAGGCCTTCCGTGACGCGCTTGACGAAGGGCCCGTTCAGCGCGCGGCATTCGGCCTCGCATACTCCGTTCGTCACGTCGATGCCGGCGGCGCGGAGACGCGCGATGCCGCCTCCCGAGACGCGGGGGTCGGGATCGGTCATCCCGCATACGACTCGCGAGATTCCCGCCGATATGAGGAGGTCGGCGCAGGGGCCGGTGCGCCCGACGTGACAGCACGGCTCGAGCGTAACGTAGGCCGTCGCGCCGGAAAGGTCCGCGTGGCCGTTCTTGCGCGCGTCCGCGACCGCCCGCGCCTCGGCGTGACCGCCGCCCGCGCGTTCGTGATAACCCGCGCCGAGAATCAGGCCGTCCCGCTCGATGATCGCCCCCACGAGCGGGTTCGGGCGCGTCTTTCCCGCGGCCGTTCTCGCCAGTTCGATCGCGCGCCGCATCATCCCGGCGTCGCGAGAATCACGCTTGTCGTCTGTTTCGTATTCCGGCTCAAGCATAAAAAAAACCCCGAAGACTGTTTGTCTTCAGGGTTGATAAATCGCGTGCCGCGGCGAAAGATCCGCGCGCGGGATATCCCGTAGCGGAGCCGTTTCGCGCATGGTCGATTCTCTTCTTTCATCCAGACTGTAACTGTCGGCCTCGGAGTTTCACCGAGTCAGCTGCGCGAATCCCGTCATACGAAAGGAATCGCCGCTCGCGGGCTATACCGCCGGTGGGGAATTGCGCCCCGCCCTGAAGATATCTGTCGGCCGCAGGATACGCCTCTTTTCGCGTCGGTGTCAAGCGAAGTCGCGGGCGTTTCCGGGTCGCGCGAGCCAGCGCCTGAATGCGTCGAAGATCCGGGTGTCGAAATTCACCCCGACGAGGTCGCGGAGCGCCGCCACGGCCTCGCTGGCCGAGAAAGCGACGCGATAGGGGCGCTCGGATGTCAGGGCGTCGTAGATGTCCGCGAGGCTGATGATCATGGCCTCCCAGGGATAGTCCCCGCGTATCTTCGCGTAATAGCCCGTTCCGTCCATCTTCTCGTGATGGTAACGTATCAGGTCGCGAATCTCGCGGAAGAACGCGCTTTCGTTGACGATGTCGTACCCGATCTCGGTATGGCGCTTTATCTCGTCGAATTCGCCGGCCGTCAGCTCGCTCGTCTTGCTGATGATCGAGTCGCTGATGCCGATCTTGCCGATGTCGTGGAGAATGGCCGCGTAGCGGATGCGGCGGATCGCCTCGCGGGAAAGGCCCAGCTCCTCGGCGATGCCGACCGCGTACGACATGACGCGCTCGGAGTGTCCCCTCGTGTAGTGATCCTTTGCCTCGAGCGCGCGCGTAAGCGACGAGACGGTCGAGAAATGGCTTTGTTCGAGCTCGTCGTAGAGCTGGCGGTTGTTAATCTCGCTTGCCGCGAAGGCCGCGGCGATCTCGAGGGTGTACCGGTGCTCGACGCCGAAGGGCTCGTGGGAGTCGGGGTTTCTCGCGACGGTTACGACCCCGATGAGGCGCTTGCCCGTCTGGATCGGTACCGAGATGAACGATCCTTCGATAAACGGTTCCTCCGTCATGGTGGAGAACGACGGATGCTTTCCGCGGTCGGGAACGTACAGCGCCTTTCGTCTCTCGATGGTATGGCCCGAAAGTCCCTTCCCCGCCATGAGTCGCGGCGGTTCGGAGCCGATTCCGGCCCAGACGATCGGGATGAGCATGTTCAGGTATTCCTCGTACTCGTAGTACACCCCGCGGTCGAACGCCACCTCCGGCTGGAGATCCTCGAGAAGGTGGGCGGAAAGGTCGGCCACCGTCATGCGGCGGTGCAGCGCCGCGGGATACTCCGCAAGACGCAACAGTTCCCGCTGTCTGCCGTCGGCGATGGAGGAGGCGTAGAGGTTGATCCTGAGGCGCGAGGTGAGTTCCGCCATGAAGGCCGTTTGCTCGCACGTAATCTCGCGCGGCGACCCTCCTTTCGAGCAAAGCAGGACGAACGCGAGCAGGCTGAAACGGTGTACGACCGGCACGATGTAAAAGCCGCCGTAGACTCCTTCGAGCAGTTGCCGAAGGAGCATCTCGTCGGGGACGTAGTCGTCGAAGACGGTCTTGAGCGGCGCGCCGGAGCCGCACATGGCGAGGCAGGCGATAAAAAGCGAATCGTCCGGTATGGACGCGAGTCCCTCGCGGGTGATTTCCCGGTATTCCCGCGCCTCGCTGACGTGTACGAAGGCGTGGGCGGTTGTCGTCGGGAAACGGGTTTCTATCATCGAGAGGGCCGAATCGACGAGCCCGGCGGCGGTATGCCAATCATCCAATTCGTCGAGCGAGAATTGCCGCTCCAGTTCGAGAAGGTCGTCGTTTGCGTCCGGCGCGTGTCTCGGCTTCATGGATTTCGTTCAGTGTAGGGCACGAAAGAAAGCCATGTCAATAAAAAATTATTTATTCGGCGGGAGGGGCGATTCTCTCCAGGAGGATAAACCCGACGTCCTCGTCGGTATGGTCGGTCATCTCCGGTACGCTGAACAGTTTCTCGATAAAAAGTCCGGCGGCCCCGATGGGGACGGCCTGCGCCGCGTCCGGCGAATACTCGATACGGCACTGCTTCGGGGTCGCGTACAGCCAGTTTCGCTGGATTTCGCGCTCGAGCCTCGGGGTCAAGTCCTTCGCGTACTTCGCGAAGTCGCCCGCGACGACGATCTTCGTCATGTCCAGGCAGTTTACGAGCAGGGACATGTTGTAGGCGACCTCGTCGAAGACCCTGCCGAGCACGGCAGCGTCTTTCGGGAGGCGTGCCGCCTCGGAGTCGGTTATGGCGAACTGCGAATGGCTCGGATGTTTTTGATCGTAGCGCAGGCTCCTGAACTCGCCGGCGGTGAAGGTGTCGCCGTGGAATACGCTACCGCGTATTACGATGCCGATTCCGAACGCCGTTCCGCTGACGCGGTTTCGCGCGACGTCGACGTTTCTGAACTCGCCGAGCACGGCGAGGAAATTGCGCGCGTCTTCCCCGCGCCTGAAGGCGAGCTCTCCCCAGCAGCAGCAATTGGCGTCGTTTTCCACGAATACGGGGAGGTCGAGCCTGCTCTCGAGCAGGTCCCGCAGGGGGTATGCCTCGGAGATTCCGAGGGGATTCGAATTGAGGATAATCCCGTGGTACGGGTCCACTATGCCGGAAAGCCCGATTCCGACTCCGGCCAGGCTCGCGTTGAGCTCGATCGCCCGTTTTACGGAATCCGCGATTATGGCTTCCAGCCGGTCCGCGAGTTCTCCCGCCTTGTTGTCGTACTCGTATCTGCGGGAGTCGAGCAGATGTCCGTCGAGGTTTACGAGAACGGCGTCGAAAAATTCCGTTTGCACCTCTATTCCGAGGACGAGCGAGAAGTCGGGATCGACCTCGAGTCCGGTCGCCATGCGGCCGACTCCCGGCTTGCCCCGATACTTTCCCGTCGTCCTGACAAGACCGCGCTCCATGAGATCCCGAACGACCTTCGTGATCGTCGAGCGGTCAAGCTCGAGATCTTCTGCGATCGAGATGCGGCTCTTACCGCGATTCCTCCGAATATGCTGAAGTATCCGCGAGGAATTGATCTGGTAGAGCCGCTTTGTCGTGATCATTGTCGCATAGTATTACCGGTAAACGCGCACATAATCAACAGTCATGTCCGCGCGGTCGAGCTTGGGATCCATGCCCTTCATGCCGCCCCAGATTCCGCCCATCGCGACGTTCAGAATTAGATAGAAGGGCTTGTCGAAGGGCCACACCGCGAATCCGCCCGGCTCCTTGAGAAAGTGGTAGAAGGGTTCGCCGTCGACATAGAAGAAGATGGCCTTGTCCGTCCATTCGACGGCGTAGGTGTGGAATTCGGTCGTGACGTTCGGAATCTTCGCCGCCCGGGTCTTGTGCGTGCTCTTGCGGTGGTTGAAGTCCGCCGTGTGTACGGAGGTGTGGATCTTGTCCTGCTCGAAGCCGACGTGCTCCATGATGTCGATCTCGCCTGAGGCGGGCCACGCGCCGTAGTTGTCCTGGGAAGGCATCATCCAGATGGCGGGCCAGGTGCCGACGCCCCGCGGGAGCTTTGCCTTGACCTCGACGTAACCGTAGGTCCAATCCGCCTTGCCGCGCGTGTACAGGCGCGCGCTCGACCATTTGCCCTTCGCGTCCTTTTTCGCGCTGATGGTCAGGACGCCGTCCTTGACGTAGGAATTCTCCCGGCTTTGCGTGTATATCTGGAGCTCTTCGTTCCATTTGCCGGAATCGGCGGCGTCGTAATCCCACTTCGTCGGATCGGGCGCTCCCGCGTAATCGAATTCGTCGGACCAAATCACCTTCTTGGTGTTCTTTCCCTTCGCGCCGTCTTTCTTGAACATGTCGGCCAGGCTGAGGCCCATGTCCTTAGCCTGGGGGATATCCGAGCTTCCCGTCTTGAAGAAGACTGCCCTGCCGAAGAGCGAGGGATCCTGATACGAACGGTCGTCCGTGTCTAGAACGCCCCAAATCAGCTTGGAATCGCGGTCGGCGACGGAGGCGCCGTTCGCGTGGGTCTGAAAGCCGATGTTCGTGCCGTGCTCTACGACGAAACCCTTCGGAAGCGGGATCGCCGCCTCGAAGGCCCAGCCGTCGCCCGTCTTGAAGACGTGCGCCTTCGCCTTGGACTGGTTCGAGTTGACGCCGCTGAGGGAAAGGGCGTCCTTCGCGGTCTTGCCGATATTCGTCGCGTTGATCGTGACCTGCATTATTCCCGCCTCGTACGCGCGGGCGGCGAGCTTCTTGGTGAGGTTGACGTAGAATTCCATCGAATCCTCGTTCCAGAAGTTTTCTCCGTGCTTTCCGGCTATGATGTTGGAATCCTGCGTGCACATCAAGACGAAGAGTTCGGCCCCGTCAGACGCGAGGGAAAACTCGAACCACTGATTTTGCTTCTTGTCCGGGCCGGTCATCGGTCCCGTGGTTACCCGTTGTACCGGAATCCCCTTCCAGTCCGTCAGGTTGCCATCGAGGGCGATCTTTACCGGGAAGGGAACGTAGACGACGGCTCCGGGCAATTGGTCGGGCGCTATCGTGCCCTTGTCCTGCGCGAAGGCAACGGGTGCGGCTAACAGGAACAACGCCGCGAGGACGAACGCCAGGGGGGCGCGCGCGCGGTGTACGATACGTGCGAGTTTTGGTTTCATATGGACCTCCATACTGCTTCCATAGCCATAGGGCCATGATTCTATAAGCGTAGGTCCAAAGGTAGAATCTGTCAACATTTAAATGTTGCTTTAATCAACAAAATAGACTAAAAAACGGTAAATTCGTTACGCCTTCGGGGAAAGCCAGACAAGACTCGCGCTTCCTTCCTCGGTGACTTCAAGCGTCCGCGACAGCCAAGGCAATATGCCGGAGATGTCCTCGTCCAGCCTCCAGGGCGGGTTCGCGACGAGCATCCCCGAGCCATACATGCCCCAGCCACCTTCGGGGGCCCCGTTCGGGTATGTCTCCGCGCGGAGCCCCGCCCGTGGTTCTGCCCGGGGTACCGCCCGAAGCTCCGCGCAGAGTACGCCTCCCGTCGCGGATGCGACCACATCGGCCTTCAGGGTCTCGGTGCCGGCAGCCTTGCGCGCCACAAGCGGATACCACACCGCCACGATTCCCTCCGGCCAGCGACGCGCCAGTGTCCGAACAGCCTTCGCGACGTTGGCGTAGTCGTCTTCCGTCTCGTAGCTCGGGTCGACGAGAGCGAGGCCCCGTCGCGGCGTCGGAGGGCTCAGGGCCGCGAGTCCCGCGAAGCCGTCGCGAAAATGCACGTGACAACGACGGTCGTCCGACATCGACGCCTTGAGCCGTTCCCGCTCCGCCGGGTGGAGTTCCATGAGGATGAGGTTGTCGTCGGGTCTCGTCAGGGCGGACGCTACGCCCGGAGAGCCCGGATAGCGCGCGCCGTCCGCGTACAGGCGTTCGCAGAGGTCAAGATAGGGTTTGAGCTTGCCCGGCGGATCGTCGCGCCCGAGAAGTCTCAGGATTCCCGACGAGGCCTCCCCCGTTTTCAGCGCGCGCTCCCCGTTGAGGTCGTAGTATCCGGCGCCCGCGTGGGAATCCATATAGGTAAGCGGTCGATCCTTTTCGGCAAGTCGAGCCAGTATAAGGGTAAGGATCGAGTGTTTCAGGACGTCCGCGTGGTTTCCCGCGTGAAAGCCGTGCTGGTAGCTGAGCATGTCGCATTGTACCCGCCGTCGCAGGCCCGGGTAAAGCGCGAACGCGCGGATTTGACTTTACGAGACGCGGAAACTAGACTTTTACCCATACCCGAGGACGCGGTCGCTCGGTAAGGAGAGTCTGATGATCGTCGAAAAACTAAAACTGGCGGGAAAGATCGGTGGCGGGTTCGCCCTGGTACTGGCGTTGACCGTCGTGGTCGCCGTTTTGGGCGTCGCGAACATGGGAACGGTAGCGAAAATTTCGCACGAGAACAACAAGACCTCGAAAATAGCCGAGCTCATGCAAACGGGTACGATCGCCGGAAAGAACTACGTTATCTATCGGGACCAAAAATACAGCGATCAGGTAGCCGCGAACATGGACGAAATCGCCTCTCTCGCGACGGAATTGAGGGGAAAAACCTACAATGAAACGTTGATCGACGAATATGACGCGACTCTCGAGGGCGCCGCGGGATATAGGAAGTATTTTCTCGAGTTTGTCGCTTTTGACGTGCAAAACAAGGCGCTCGAGGAGACCCTCGCCGTAACGGGAGGGACCCTCGAGAGGGACATACTCGAACTTCGAGCCGGCCAACTCGAGGATCTCGCCGACTTGACTTCCCGATCCGCCCGTACGGCGCAAATGGAAGACAAGGCCCGCAAGATCGACGCTGCCGGTCTTTTGCTCGCCGAGCTTTTCCGCGCGCGGGTAGCCGTTAACAAGTACCTTCAATACAAGGACCGGGCGATCCTCTCCGAGATCGACGGGCATCTCAAGAAGCTCGAGGCCGATACGATAACCATGCGCGGGTATTTCGCCCAAAAAAAGAACGTCGATCTCGCGAACGCGGTTATCGCCGGAGTCGGAGAGTATGACCGGGCCGTGAAGGCCTATATCGATACGGAGCGTAGGCAAATCGAGGTTCAGACGGTCGCCGCCGGCATGGGGGCGCAGGCCGCCGCGAAGGTCGGCGAGATCAGCAACGCGGTCGCCGGGGACATGGACCGGATAATCGCCGGGGCGCTGGCGCTCATCTTTTTCGCCTCCCTCGCGGCCCTCGTCTCGGGCGTGCTCCTCGCGGTTTTCCTGACGCGCGCCATCACGAAGCCGGTTCTCGTCGCGGTGGGCAAGGCCGGAGAGATCGCCGGAGGCGAACTCCGTCACGATCTGCCGCACCGGTACCGGACCCGCGGAGACGAGATCGGCGACTTGGCCCGCTCGCTTCAGGAGATGATGGAGCGCCTACGCTCCGTCATAGGCGAGGTGCAGTCGGCCGTCATGCAGGTCGCCTCGGGCAGTCAGGAGCTGAGCGGGACTTCCCAGCAGATGAGCCAGGGCGCGACCGAACAGGCCTCGTCCGTCGAGGAAATATCCGCCTCCATGGAGGAGATGTCCGCCAACATCAGGCAAAACGCCGAGAACGCCCAGCAAACCGAGCGCATCGCCCTCGCGTCCGCCAAGGCCGCGGAGTCCGGCGGGCAGGCGGTTTCCGCGACGGTCAACGCGATGAAGGAAATCGCCTCCAAGATAGGAATCATAGAGGAGATCGCGCGTTCCACGAACATGCTCGCGCTCAACGCCTCGATAGAGGCCGCGCGCGCCGGCGAGTACGGCAAGGGCTTCGCGGTCGTCGCCGCCGAGGTCGGGAAGCTCGCCGAGCGGAGCCAGAAGGAGGCGGGCGCCATCGGAACCCTTTCCTCCGAGAGCGTGGCGATCGCCGAGGAGGCGGGAAAGACCATAACCGCGCTGATTCCGGACATCAAGCGCACCGCCGAGCTCGTGCAGGAAATAAGCGCCTCGAGCGGGGAGCAAAGCTCCGGCGCGGCGCAGATCAACAGCGCCATCATGCAGCTCGATACCGTCGTTCAGCAGAACGCCTCGTCTTCCGAGGAGTCCGCCTCGATGGCGGAAGAACTCGCGAGCCAGGCGGAGCAAATGCAGGCGTCGATGGAATACTTCAAGATCGACACGGCCGAGTCCGCCATTCTGTCCGGATCGATTACTCGCGCGTCGGCGCGTCCCGACGCCGCCGGCAAGGCGGAGCACGGGACGCCGCGAGAGACGCCGCGCAAGACGGCTCGTCCTTCCGCGCCGCGTCCGGCAACGTCGCATCCGACGGTGACTCCCCCGACGGTGACTCCCCCGACGTCGCCGCGCCCCGCCTCCGCGCATCCGGTCGCCCCGAAAGATCGGGACGCCGTCGCGGACGCGGAACCGAAGCGCTCGGCCGCCGCGCAACGGCTTCCGCTTACCGGAATTTCGATCGACCTTGACGGCGACGAGCGGGCGGGCGGCAAGGACGATCTTGACGGGGATTTTCAGGAATTCTAGCGTGCGGACAGGACGCGTCGACGGTAAGGAGGAATAGGACATGGCCGAAATCAACAGGGGTGAAATCCATCAATATCTAACGTTTTGCCTGGCCGAGGAGGAGTACGCGGTCTCCGTCGCCAACATCAAGGAGGTGCTCGGGGTACCGAAGATAACCCGCGTGCCGCGAATGCCGCCGTTCATGCGCGGCATCATCAACCTGCGCGGGAGCGTCGTTCCCGTATTGGACCTCAGAAAGAAGTTCGGGATCGGAGAGACGGAGATAACGCCGCAGACGGGGATCATCGTGACCGAAATCGAGACGGAGCGCGACGACGGCGTCCCCTTCCTCCTGACCGTCGGCGTTTTCAGCGACGAGGTCAAGAAGGTAATCACGATCGAGCCCTCGTCGATAGAGCCGCCGCCGAAAATAGGCATCGCCATAGACACGGCCTTTATCCGCGGCATGGGCCGCGTCGACGGGGAATTCGTGATCATCCTCGACATCAACCGCGTGCTGACCGGCACCGAGATCGAGGTCTTGCGCGAGGGACAAGCCGGCGTTCCCGTCGAGGCGGAAGCCGATTCGGGAACGGGCGCGGACGGGGAAGCCGCGGGCGACGAGGCGGCGGCGCCCGCCGAAGGACGGGTGTAACCGATGGGCGACGGCTCGAATACCGACCAGTACCTCACCTTTCGCCTCGCCGACGAGACGTACGCGATGAGCGTCGCGAGCATCCGCGAGGTTCTCGAGGTTCCGCGGATCACGCGGGTGCCGAGGATGCCCGCGTACCTCGAGGGCATCATCAATCTCCGCGGGAACGTCGTGCCGGTCATGGATCTCGCGCAGAAGTTCGGGATCGGCAAGACGGCGTTTACCCAGGACACGAGCGTTATCGTCACCGAGATAACCGGCGTGTTTTCCGACGACGCGGACGAGACTCTCGTCGTCGGAATTTTCAGCGATATGGTCCTGAAGGTCGTCGATATCCCGCGCGACATGATCGAGCCGCCGCCGTCCATAGGAACGGGCGTCGACACGTCGTTTATAGCCGGCATGGGGAAGGTCGACGATTCCTTCGTGATAATCCTCAAACTCGACAGCGTCCTGTCGGAAGAGGAACTTGCCGACGTTGACCGGAGAAGGGGAACGATGCAATGAACGACGCCATTCCGATCAGGATAGAAAACATGACGGTCTCCAACGCCTCTGACGCGCGGGCGAAATTGCTCGAGGCGACGGGTTCGTTCGCCTCCGTGACGATCGCCGCCGACGCGATCGAGAACATCGATCTCGCCGGGCTTCAGCTGATCGTGTCGCTTTTCAGGCACGCGCGCGCGGCCGGAAGGAAGGTCTCGCTGAAGGGGCCGTTGCGCGAATCGGTGCGGGACAAGATCTTCCTTGCGGGACTGTGCGAGGGGCCGTGCGAGACCGGGGAGCAGCTTTCCGAGGCGTGCGCGGCGTGTTGAGCTGAAGGAGCGGAGGAAAGACCATGGCAAAAAACCAATTTATCGAAACGTTCAGGGAAGAGGCCTTCGAGCTTCTCGGTTCCCTCGAGGCCCGGCTCCTCGAGCTGGAGGAGTCCCCCGACGACACGGAGCTCCTTTCGGCCGTATTCCGCGTCATGCATACCATCAAGGGTTCCGCCGCGATGTTCGGTCTCGAGCGGATCGCGGGATTCAGTCACGACGTCGAGTCGATTCTATCGTCCCTGCGGGACGGCAAGATACCCGTCACCAAAAACCTCATCGGCAACACCCTCGTCGCGCGGGACATGATCCTCGAGATGCTCGAGAATCCCGAAAGCGCCGTCGGCGAGATGACGGGGGCCATGCGGGACTTTCTCGACGCCTTCAGGCGGTCGGTCGGGTTCGCGAACGAGGGCAAGGCGCCCGCGGGAGGACCCGTGGATAAAAAAGGGGACGAGCCCGGACACGAGCCGCAGACCTGGCACATCGTCTTTCGCCCCGGGAAGGATACCTTCCGCACGGGCGGGAACCCGCTGACGCTCCTTTCGGAATTGAAGTCGCTCGGGGAGACGGTATGCGTCCCGGACCTTGACGGGGTGCCCCCGCTATCGGAGATCAATCCCGAGGATTGCCTGACCGGATGGGACGTGTACCTCACCGGGCCTGTCAGCGAGAACCAGATACGCGACGTATTCATCTTCGTCGAGGACAGTTCGAAAATAACGATCGAGAGCCTCGGCGACCTCGTCGGAGACGGAGAGACCCCCAACAGGAAACTGGGCGACATCCTCGTATCCCGCGGAAAGATAACGCGCGAACGGCTCGAACTCGTGCTCAAGGGACAGCGCCGGATAGGAGAGATGCTCGTCCAGGAAAAACTCGTCACCCCGACGGACTTGCGCGCCGCCCTCGAGGAACAGCGGCAGGTACAGCGCGCGCAAAAGACGCGGCTTGCGGCCGCGGATATGAGCACGATCAGGGTCAAGTCGGAAAAGCTCGACCTGTTGATGTCGCTAGTCGGGGAGCTCGTCACGATTCACGCGCGCATACAGCAGGCGGTAAAGGGCGACCAGGGCTCCGACGAAACGTCGGCGATCGTCGAGCAGTTCGGGCGTCTTACCGACGAGCTCCGGAGCAACACGATGAGCATCCGTATGGTGCCGATCGGGACGACGTTCTCGAGTTTCAAGCGGCTCGTGCGCGACCTTTCCGGCGAGTTGGGGAAGAGCGTTGAACTTCTGGCGGAGGGCGGCGAGACCGAACTCGACAAGACGGTGATCGAGAAGCTCAACGATCCGCTCGTCCACATAATCCGCAACAGCCTTGACCACGGAATCGAACGGCCCGAGAAACGCGCGGAACGCGGCAAGCCGCCCGTGGGGACGATCAGGCTCTCGGCGATGCAAACCGGGGCTTCCGTGCACATACAGATCGAGGACGACGGCAACGGTCTCGACGCGGACGCGATACGCGCGAAGGCGATCTCGAAGGGACTCGTCGCGCCCGAGGACGTCCTGTCCGAACGAGACGTCTACCGGCTGATTTTCGCCCCGGGCTTTTCCACGAAGGAGGCGGTTACCGAGGTCTCCGGGCGGGGCGTCGGGATGGACGTGGTGAACCGGCAGATGGAACTCATAAACGGCACCGTGGAGATCGAGAGCGTTCCGCGGAAATTCACCAAGATCACGCTGAAGATACCGCTGACTCTCGCGATCATAGACGGCTTGCTCGTGCACATCGGCGGCGAGTCTTTCGTCCTGCCCCTGGCCGTCGTCGTCGGGTGTCTCGAATTCCGGCGGGCCGAGGCCAAGAACGACCACGAGATCGTCATCTTCCACGACCGGCAGCTTCCGTACATAAACATGCGCGATTTCTTCTCGATCGACGGAGAGCGGCCCGCGATCGAGCAGATCGTCGTCGTCGCCATCAAAGACGTCCAGATGGGCATACTCGTCGATCAGGTCGTGGGAAGCAATCAGACGGTGATCAAGCCGCTCGGAAAGCTCTATCGCCGCGCGGAGGGAATCGCGAGCGCTTCGATCCTCGGAGACGGTTCCGTGGCCCTCATACTCGACGTGGAGCAGATACTGCACGCCACGGAACGTTCGGAGGAATGAGCCCGGCGATGAACGAGGCGACCTTTTCCGTCTTCAAGGAGTTCATCGAGACGAACCTCGGTATCCGCCTTCCTCCGGCGAAGAAGGTCATGCTCGAGGCCCGTCTCGCGAAACGCGTGCGCGCGCTCGGCCTTGCCAGCCACGAGGAATACTGCGACTACGTTTTCGGGAGCGAGGGTTTCGACCGCGAGATTCAGCAGCTTATCGACGCGGTAACCACGAACGAGACGTCCTTCTTCCGTGAAAGCGCCCACTTCGGCATCCTTTCCGAACGCATATTCCCCGAGCTTTCGGCCTCGGGATCGCTCGACGTCAACATCTGGTCGGTCGCGGCGTCGACCGGTCAGGAGGCGTACACCCTCGCGATGGTAACCGAGGAGTACGCCCGCGTAAACCGCGTGCCGCTTTCGTACCGGATACTGGGAACCGACATCTCCGAAAAGGTGCTGAGGGTGGCGCGAACCGGCATCTATACCGAGCACCAGGCCGAGCGTATCCCGCTCGCGTTCAAGCGTCTCTATTGCCTGCGAAGCAGCGATCCGCGCGCGAAGACCGTCAGGATACGACCCGAAATCCGCGCGAAGACGACGTTCCGGCGGCTTAACCTGATGGACGGGAAGTATCCGATCGCGAGGAAATACGCGATCGTGTTTTGCAGGAACGTGTTCATCTACTTCGACAGGGATACCCAGAGAAAGGTGCTCGAAAGGATCTACGCGCACATGACGCCGGGGGGGTATCTTTTCATGGGCCATTCCGAGAACATCGCGGGGGCCGCGATGCCGTTCAAGTCCGTCGCGTCCGCCGTATACCGGCGTGAATAGGGGGCGTTCCATGATTCAGGTTATGCTCATAGACGACTCCGCCGTCGTGAGGCAGACGCTTTCGGAGGTGCTTTCGGGAGAGGACGACATCGCGGTAATCGAGACCGCGTCCGATCCGTACGACGCCGTCGAGAAGCTCAAGAAGTGCGTGCCCGACGTCATCATACTCGACATCGAGATGCCTCGGATGGACGGGCTTACCTTTCTCAGGAAGCTCATGAGCCAGCATCCCCTTCCGGTCATCATCTGCTCGAGCAAGGCGGAAGAGGGCTCGAACAACGTGTTCCAGGCGATGCAGTTCGGCGCCGTCGACATCATCCAGAAGCCGAAGGTCGGCACGAAGCAGTTCATCGAGGAGTCGAGGGTAATGATATCGGACGCCGTACGGGCCGCGCACCTGGCTCGCGTCAAGAAGATATCCCCGTCGGTCCAGCGCGTCTCGCCCAAGCTCTCCGCCGACGTCATCCTGCCGCCCGCGTCGCCGCACGCCGTCTCGATCGAGACGACCGAGTGCGTCGTCGCCATCGGCGCGTCCACCGGCGGAACCGAGGCCCTGCGCGAGTTTCTGGAACAGCTTCCGATCGACTGTCCCGGCATGGTCATCGTCCAGCACATGCCCGAGCATTTCACGGCCGCGTTCGCCTCTCGACTCGACGGAATCTGCGCCGTCAACGTCAAGGAAGCCGAGAACAACGATTCCGTGCTTCGGGGAAGAGTGCTTGTCGCGCCGGGCAACCGGCACCTCCTGCTGAAGCGCTCGGGGGCCCGCTATTACGTCGAGGTCAAGGACGGACCGCTCGTGTCGCGGCATCGGCCGTCTGTCGACGTCCTGTTCCGGTCGACCGCGCGGTACGCGGGGAAAAACGCCATCGGCGTCATCATGACCGGCATGGGCGACGACGGCGCGAAGGGCATGCTCGAGATGAAGGAGGCGGGCGCCTTCACGGTCGCCCAGGACGAGGCGACATGCGTGGTTTTCGGCATGCCCAAGGAGGCCATCAAGCTCGGGGCCGTGGATTCCGTCGTGCCCCTGAGGGAGATAGCGCCGCTCGTTATACGGAAAGGCAGGGGGAATTAGGCGGAGTTCGTCTGGTGTCGCGGCAAAAGTCGCGGAAAAACCGCGAATACTCCTTGCGCTCGGGTCCGGCTCTTACTACACTTTAGGAAAGCGCGGCGGCGCCGCGACGTATTTCGGGAGGTTTTCTCATGGGCGCATCCATTCTCGTTGTCGACGATTCGGTTTCTATCAGGCAGAGCGTTCGGTTTATCCTCGAACAAAGCGGGTATACCGTAAACGAGGCGGCCGACGGCGCCGAGGGGCTCAAGAGCCTCGCCGAACGCAAGGCGGACCTCGTGATTACGGACGTGAACATGCCGAACATGGACGGTCTCACCATGGTCAAGAAAATCCGCGAAACCGACGGCATCAAGTTCGTGCCGATTCTCGTATTGACCACGGAATCGCAAGGGTCCGTCATCGAGGAAGGCAAGAAAGCCGGCGCGACGGGGTGGATCGTGAAGCCTTTCAACGACGAGAAGCTCATAGAGACGATCAAGAAAGTCCTATCCTGAAGCTCAATCCCGCCTTCAACCTTCCCGAGATCTATATCGGGCCGGGGGAATTCGCCTCGTCGGAAGATGACGTCGTCATCTCGACATTGCTCGGGTCCTGCATATCCGTCGCCCTCTACGACGCCGAACGGGCCCTGGGCGGCATGAACCACTTCATGCTGCCCGTGCCGAAGGTCCCGTCTTCCGGACCGCTGTCGGAAGAGGCCCGGTACGGCGTTCACGCGATGGAACTCCTGATAAACGACCTCCTGCGCAAGGGCGGCCGCCGCGAGGCGCTTCGCGCGAAGGTTTTCGGCGGCGGTTCCATGATAGATCTCGGCCGCGACGCGACGTATGACGTTCCCCGCATGAATATCCGCTTCGTATTCGGTTTTCTCGAGCGCGAACGCGTTCCGGTGGATTCGTATTCGGTCGGGGGGAATCGTCCCCGGCGCGTATTCTTTTTCCCGCGAACGGCGAAGGTTCTCATGCGCTTTTCAGACCGGGGAGAGCGGGCTGTCGGCGGACGCGACGCGCGGTATTCGCACGATCTCCGGGAGTCGTTCGCGAACGCCGGCCGGCCCGTTCTGTTCTAACGGCGGCTTTCGGCCTTGCGCGGCCGGTCTTGCGCGGTCGTACCGTACCGGATATCATGTCGCCCGCGAGGTTATTCATGAACGCGATTATTACGGTAGTGGGCACCGATCAGGTCGGCATCATCGCCAGGGTCTCCTCCTGGCTCGCCGCGCACGGGATCAACATCGTGGACATCTCACAGACGGTCCTTTCGGGGAATTTCGTCATGATGATGATGGTCGACCTTTCCGGCTCGAAGGAGCCCGTTCAGGGGACCAAGGACGGCCTTTCCGCGCTCGGCGGCGAGATGGGCGTGAGCATCAGCATGATGCACGAGCGGGTGTTTTCCGCCATGCACCGCATCTAGGAACAGCGAGAATATGATATTTTCCCCCAACGAGATACAGGAAACGGTGGACATGTTCCTCCGCCACAAGCTCGACGTCAGGGCCATAACGCTGGGCGTCTCCCTCCGCGACTGCGCGTCCTCCTCCGGAAAGGAATCCCGCGCGAGGATCCACGAGAAGCTCATGCGGATCGCGGGCAACCTCGTCCGCGCGGGCGGCGACATCGCTGCCGAATACGGCGTGCCGATCATCAACAAGCGGATCGCCGTAACCCCCATCGCGCTCGTGGCCGAACCGAGCGGCGAGACCGACTACGCGCCTTGGGCCGCGACCCTTGACGAGGTGGCTACGGAACTCGGCGTCGATTTCGTCGGCGGTTTTTCCGCGCTCGTGCAAAAGGGGATGACGGCCGGCGACGAGCGGCTCATCGACTCGATCCCGCGCGCGCTCGCCGCGACCTCGCGCGTCTGCTCCTCGATAAACCTCGGAACGACCAAAAACGGCATCAACATGGACGCCGTCAGGCGGATGGGAGACGTCGTCAAGGAAACGGCGCGCCTCACGGCCGACCGCGACGGGATAGGGTGCGCGAAGCTCGTCGTGTTCTGCAACGCCCCCGAGGACAATCCCTTCATGGCCGGCGCCTTCCACGGGCCCGGAGAGGGCGAGGCGGTTCTGTCGGTGGGAGTGTCGGGTCCCGGCGTCATCAAGGCGGCTTGCGAGCAGTACCGCGGCGCCCCCCTGGACGTCCTCGCGGACGGCATCAAGAAGACGGCTTTCAAGATTACCCGAATGGGCCAGCTGGTGGGCCAGGAGGCCGCGCGCCGGCTCGGCGTTCCCTTCGGCATTCTCGACCTCTCGCTCGCGCCGACCCCGTCCGTCGGGGATTCCGTGGCGCGCATCCTCGAGGAGATGGGGCTCGAGCGCGCGGGCGCGCCGGGGACGACGGCGGCGCTCGCCATGTTGACCGACATGGTCAAGAAAGGCGGCGTCATGGCCTCGACGAGCGTCGGCGGTCTTTCGGGCGCCTTCATCCCCGTGTCCGAGGACGAGGGGATGGTCGCGGCCGTACGCGACGGGGCGATCAACCTCGAGAAGCTCGAGGCGATGACCTGCGTGTGCTCGGTCGGACTCGACATGATAGCGATACCCGGCGACACGAGCGCGGAGACGATAGCCGGCATCATGGCGGACGAGCTCGCCATCGGCATGGTGAACAACAAGACGACGGCAGTCCGCCTGATCCCGGTCCCGGGCAAGAAGGCGGGCGAGTGGGCCGAGTTCGGCGGGCTTTTGGGCGGAGCGCCGATCATGCCGGTGAACTCCTTCTCGTGCGCTACCTTCGTGAACCGCGGCGGCCGCATCCCCGCGCCCATACACAGTTTCAGGAACTGACCGGCGGGGGGGGCCGCACGCGCCGGACCGTTGAAAAAAGAGGGCAAAGGGGTCATAGTGTCGGTATGAACAGAAGTCGTCATTTCCGTTTCGTCGCCTGCGCGGCCGTATTCCTCTCGGTTCTCTCGAGCCTCGGCGCCCAGGACAAGCCCGACGCGCTGAAGCTCTACCGGAACGGCCGCGACCTTGACGCCGTCGGCCGCGTCGAGGACGCGCGCAAGGCCTACGCGCAGGCCATCGAGATCTGCAAGCAGGATCTTTCGGACAACCCGAAGAACATGGACGCCTACGCCATTTACGGGTGGTCGCTGTTGCGCATGGGCAAGTACCAGGATTCCGTCAACGTGTGCCTGGAGGCTCTCAAGACCTCGAACGACAGCCGGATCGTCGAGTCCCTCGGCGAGGGCTACTTTTACCTGGGTAACTACAAGGAATCCCTCAAGTACATGGAGCGGTACATAGATTCGGCCCCCCGGGGCGAACGGATTAGCACGGCCTACTTCTTCGTGGGCGAGATATACCGAATCACCCAGCAGTTCAACCGCGCCGACATATCCTACTCGGCCGCGGTATACCTCGAGCCGTCGATCTCGCTGTGGTGGTTCCGTCTCGGAAGCGTTCGCGAGAACGTCGGAGACAAGCGCGGTGCCACGGACGCCTATCAGAGGGCGTTGAAGCTGAGACCGGATTACAAGGACGCCTCGGACGGACTCACTCGGGTCCGAACATGATTGCGTCGACGCTCGCGACGAGATCCTTGCGGTCCAGCTTCGGGCGGCATCGCGTAAGATAAGAAAGAAAGGACGCGATGCGCGACATCAGGGATCCGGCCCGGCCCGGAAGCGAGACGCCGGCCGAAAGGGCCCATCGCGAAGCGAACAGCATGCCCTCCAGCGCGAGGGCTTTTTTTACGCCCGTTTCGAGCGCTCCCGCGGTGACCGGCAGGCCGAACGGTTCGGCCAACACCCTGCCGAACGGCGAGAGAAGGTTGAAATACACGATACCGAGCGAGATCGACAGGGTCGGAAGAAGGCGGATTTTACCGCCTCCCGAGACGAGCAGGACGGCCGCCGCCAGGGCGAGTACGGCCTTTATCCGCGCGTCCGGCGCGAAGAGGATGAACGCCGTCAGGAGAAGCCCGGCCGAAAGGCGTGCCGCGCGCGCGACGCGCAACCGCGTTCCGGCGCCGGGCCGTAACGCCGGCGTCAATTCAGCCGACGCGTTGTCCGCGTCGCCCGGAACCGTTCCGTCGAGGATGCCCGCGTACCAACGGGAGCGGGAGGCGAAGCGGTTCGTCGCGAAGCCGAGGGCCGCTCCCGTAACCACGCCGAGCGCGAGAAAGGGAGGGGCGACGAACGCGATTCCCTCTCCGAAGACGAAGACGCGCGCGAGGGCGAGTTGCGTCGCGTTCGAGGCGAAGGCGGCGGCGACGCTCGTTCCGACGAACGAGACTCGCTTCCCGAGCGCGCGGCGGAGCGCGTACGTCGCGACGGACGACGCCGCCGTTCCCGCGAGGGAAAACAGGAATACGTACGAGAAAAGCGTGCCGCCGACGATCCCCTGGCCGAGAACCTTCAGCGCGACCAGGGTCGCGAAGGGCACGGGAGAAAGCATGTCCGCCGCGAGCATTACGGGAACGTTCGCGAGCCCCAGGCGCAAGAAGGGTAGGGGGCGCGGAATCATGAATTCTATCGTGGAGAGGAAGAAACAGAGAGCCGCCAGGCGAACGATGACATAGTGGTTTTTACCGTCGGTCAAGGCGCGTGGCATCGGTTACCCTTTGAAATTAAAACGGCCGGTCGCGTGCGGAACTGCTGTCCCGTGCGGAACCTTAAGTTCCGCCGGAACCTTAAGTTCCGCCGGAACCGGCCGTTGTCGACTCAGTGCCCGCAGCCGCAGCCGCCGGAGCCGCACCCTTCGCCGCAGTCGCCGTCGTCGCAGCCGCAACCGTCGTCGCCGCAACCGCATCCGCAACCGTTGTCGAGGCCGTTCGCCTTCTCTTCGTCGGTGGCGGCCCTGACGGACACGACCTTTACGTCGAAGTGAAGCGTCTCGCCCGCGAGAGGGTGATTCGCGTCGACGGTAACCTTGGAGTCCTTGACCGCCGTTACGGTAACGACGCGCGAGCCGTCGGGTCCGCCCGCCTCGAACTGCATCCCTTCCTCGATCGTTACGTCCGAGGGGAACTGGGAGCGGTCAACCTCGACCACGAGCTCGTTCATGTATTCGCCGTACGCTTCCGCCGGTGCGACGGTCGCCTTGAAGGAGGCCCCCGCTGACTTGCCCTCGAGTTCCTTCTCGAGCCCCGGGATCAGGTTGTTGTGTCCGTGCAAATATTCGAGGGGGCCGACCTCGCTGGAAGAGTCCAGCACCTCGTTTTGATCGTCCGTAAGGGTATATTCTATACTGACGACGCTGTCCTTGCTGATTACCATGGTATATCCTTGAGATAAGATACCGTGAAAATACCACAATAGCGGTACGGGGGCAAGCGAAAGAAGAAATAAGATGGACAAACGGGGTGGGTGACTATATACTTTGCTCAAAGGAGTCACGATATATTATGGATAACAAGTCAATACTCGTCCTTTTTATCGTCATGGTCGTGCTGTTCGTCCTCGCCTTTACCATGTGCCTGGACGCTATCGAGAATAGCCGCGTCATGTACGGAATATACGCCTTTGTCGGGTTCATCCTCCTGGTTCTCATCTCGTTCTTCGAGGGAATGATGCTGAAAAAGGAAGGCGTGGCGCTTTCCTACTGGTTCCGGGCGCTTTCCGTCGTGTCCCTGATCGTTCTGGTGTGGTATACGACCCGCGCCGGCACGCTTTTCGGTTGGTGGTAATTTCGACGGAATCCCGAACGGACCGTTACGGAGAAGGCCGGTTTTCCGCCGTTTTGGCGCGGAATCGGCCTTTTTTTATTTTCCGCCGAGCAGGACGGGGATAAGGTCCTCGCGTCGGGCCGTCCGGAGCGCCTCGCGCACGAGGGGCCGGTTTTCCTTCTTGTTGAACTGCAGGAGCGCCCGCTGAAGGGCCCGCTCGTGTCCCCCCCGGGCAACGTGTATCTCCTCGCCGGTGAAGGGGTCCAAACCCGTATGATACATGCATGTCGCGAGCGTTCCGGGAGTCGGGTAAAAGTCCTGAACCTGGTCGGGGGCGAAGCCCGTCCTTTTCAGGGCGAGCGCCGTGTCTATCGCGTCCTCGAGCGTCGCGCCCGGATGTCCGGCGATGTAGTACGGCACGAGGAACTGTTTTTTCCCCAACTCGCGATTAATCTCCCCATAGCGCGCCTCGAACGATCGGTACACCGCGTTCGTCGACTTGCGCATGAGCGAGAGCACGCGGTCCGAGCTGTGCTCGGGCGCCACCTTGAGCTGACCCGATACGTGATGCTCGCAGAGTTCTCGGAGGAATTCCTCCCCGCGGGGATCGAGCATGAGATAGTCGAAGCGGATTCCCGATCGGACGAAGACCTTTTTTACGCGGGGTATGCCGCGAAGCCGTCTGAGGAGGGCGAGATAGTCTGTATGGTCGGGTCGCAGCGCCGGACAGGGACTCGCGCCGAGGCACTGGCGGTCCTTGCAGGACCCTCGGGTTTCCTGCGCGGGGCAGGAGGGAACGCGGAAGTTCGCCGTGGGCCCGCCCACGTCGTGGATGTAGCCCTTGAACCGAGGGTCCGCCGCCAGGAGCCGGGCCTCGCGCTCGAGAGAGTCGTGGCTTCGCGCCTGGATGCGTCGTCCCTGGTGGAAGGTAATCGCGCAGAAGGAGCAGGCGCCGAAGCATCCGCGGCCGCTCGTCAATGAAAAGAGAACCTCCGACAGGGCCGGGATCCCGCCGGCCGCGTCGTAGTCGGGATGCCATGCGCGCGCGAAGGGCAGTTCCATGACCCCGTCGAAGGTCGCCTGATCAAGCGGTTCTGACGGCGGTTCCTGCACGACGTAGCGGGCCTCGCTTCGTTCCGCGAGCCTGCTCGCGTTGGCGGGATCGGAATTTTGCTCCTGTAAAAGATAATGGGCGCAATAGGCTTTCTTGTCGGCTTTGATCTCTTCGTAAGACGGAAGGAGAATCGCGTCCTCCGGCACCTCCGCCTCTTTCCCGGTTCTCCAGACGGTCCCCCTGATGCCCCGCAAGGCGGAGGCATCGGAGATGCGTGCAGACCCTGAAAGCCGGACTGACTCCGAAAGTCGGGCCGCGATTTCGAGTATCGGGCGTTCGCCCATCCCGTAAACGAGTAGATCGGCTTTCGAGTCGAGGAGGATCGACCGGCGGACGGTGTTCGACCAATAGTCGTAGTGTGCGAAGCGGCGGAGCGAGGCCTCGATACCCCCGATGATGACCGGAACGCCGGAGGAGACGGCCTTGATCGCCGCGACGTAAGCGAGGACGGCTCGGTCGGGGCGTTTGCCCGCGACGCCGCCTGGCGTATATGCGTCCTCGGAACGCGGCTTGTTGTTCGCGGTATAGCGGGCGACCATCGAGTCCATCGCCCCGGCGCTTACGAGCCAGGCGAGGCGGGGTTCGCCGCACGCCAACAGGTCGCGCGCGGACTCGTGGTCTTGCCACGCGGGTTGGGCAACGATGCCGACCCGGTATCCTTCGGCCTCGAGCACGCGGCCTAGTACCGCCGCCGCGAAGGAGGGGTGATCGACGTAGGCGTCCCCCGAGACGATCACGAAGTCGCACGACTCCCATCCCCGCTCGCGCGCTTCGCGGAGGGAAACGGGGAGGAACGCCGTCCTGTCCATCTGTACTTAGGCCTGGACTACTTCCGTGACCCCGGGGACGGTTTTGATGAGATGGGCTTCGACGCCCATCTTGAGGGTCATGGTCGCCATCGGGCAGGAGCCGCAGGCGCCCGTAAGCCGGACGAGTACCTTGCCCTCGTCGGATACGGAAATGAATTCAATATCCCCGCCGTCAGCCTGGAGCTGGGGCCGTATATCTTGAAGCGCTTTTTTTACCGCGTCGGTAAGCATGTTCGTCTCCTTGAAAGGTCGAGATCCCCTGAAAGATACCAACGATGGGCACGCGGGGTCAAGTTGTCTATTGTTTCGCCGGGGGCAAATCAATATACTTTGCGTGATACGGTTTCGCGCGCTCGTTTCCGAAAGGAGTTGCTCATGACAGACGCACCATTCGATTTCACCATCGCCACGCTGGGCCCGTGCAAGGTGAGGTCCCCCATCCTGCTCTCCAAGGAGGAGGGCGACTTTATCGCGAATTACGTCACGGACGACGATTTCATTCGCTACCGCCTCGACGCGACCCTCGACCAGGTCGTCGGCCCGTGCAAACGGTCCGAGCTTCTCGAAAAGGCCGGTCCCCGTGAGAATATCTTTTTCAATCCGAGCCATGTGCACGCCGCCATCGTGACGTGCGGCGGACTCTGCCCCGGTCTCAACGACGTGATCCGGGCCGTCGTCCGGTGCCTGTGGAACCGTTACGGGGTCAAGCGCATCAGCGGCATCCGCTTCGGTTTCAAGGGCCTCCTGCCCGAGTACGGCTTCGAGATACTGCCGCTTTCCCCCGAGGTGGTGGACGATATTCACAAGTCGGGCGGTTCGATCCTCGGCACGTCGCGCGGAGGCGGTGACCGCGTTGTCGAGATAGCCGACGCCATAGAAAACCTCAACCTGAACATGATCTTCATCGTCGGCGGCGACGGGACCCAGCGGGGCTCGCTCGAGGTGGCCGAGGAGATCGAGAAACGCGGCCTCAAGATTTCCGTGGTGGGGATTCCGAAGACGGTCGACAACGACCTTTCGTTCATCCAGAAATCCTTCGGGTTCGATACCGCGGTCGTGAAGGCGGCGGAGTCAGTCGCCGCCGCGCACATGGAGGCGCATTCCCAGATCAACGGCATCGGGCTCGTCAAGCTGATGGGACGGGATTCGGGATTCATCGCGACGCACACGGCCATCGCGAGCCACGAGGCGAATTTCGTGCTGATCCCGGAGGTGCCCTTCGAGCTCGAAGGGCCGAACGGCTTTCTCCATTACCTGGAAGCGCGCCTCAGGAAGCGCCAGCACGCCGTCATCGTCGTCGCCGAGGGCGCGGGTCAGGACCTCCTGCAGGCCGACGGCGGCACCGACGACTCTGGCAACCGAAAGCTCGCCGATATCGGCACCTTCCTCCGCGACAAGATGGCCGCGTATTTCAAGTCGATCGGCATGCACATAAACCTGAAGTACATCGACCCGAGCTATCAGATACGCTCCGCACCCGCGGCGCCCATCGACTCTATTTACTGCGAGCGCCTCGGTAACAACGCCGTTCACGCGGCGATGTGCGGCAAGACGAAACTCATCATCGGCCTCGTGCACAACAAGTTCGTGCACCTCCCGATCGCCGTGGTCACGAGCAAGCGGAACTACGTCGACCCGGAGGGATCGCTCTGGCGCGACTGCCTCGACGCGACGAGCCAGCCGATCCTCATGGTGAACGACAAGGACGCCTTCATCAAGAACAGCCAGGAACGGAGAAAGGGAAAGAAATAACGGCTCTTTTCCGGTCGGGCGGGGCTAGAGCCCTTCCCGCCGGAAGATATAATGCAGGAGTACCGTGCCCTTCCCGTCAAGGAGCCGGAACTCGTCCCGGGAGAGGCGTATTACCGCGGTTGCTTCGAGGTTTTTCAGTATGTCGCGCTCGAAACGGTCGGCCACGGCCCCCGGCGGCGCGAGCTTCGTCGATGCCTTCAGTCGTAGCGTGAACGGGTATTCTCCGGGGCGTCGTTCGGCGCGGATGGACCAGGCACCGCCGATCGAGTTCCATCCAGTAGACCCAGAGAACGTCCGGTCCGGCGAGAATACGAGCTTGCCGGAGCTTCCGTGTCCCGGCTCTATCGGGATAAAGGTCTTTCCCGCGGCATAGCCCGCAAGGAGCCACACCCGGCCCGAAAGGCGTTCCCCGACGCCTTTTTCCTTCGGCGGCCGTTTTGCCGTCGATCCCGGCGAGGCGCAGGAGCCGAAGATGACGAGGGCGGCGGCCAGGGCGGCCGCGAATCGGGCGGTTTTCATGCCTTCATACTACCAGCCGGACCGCTTGATTTCAAATCATTTTTCCTGTATATTCACCGAAAGCGGGGAATTAGCTCAGTTGGTAGAGCGATTGGTTCGCAATCAATAGGCCAGGGGTTCGAATCCCCTATTCTCCACAACGAAAAAGGTCGTCCGACAGGACGGCCTTTTTTTGTTGTGAAGGGGATTCGAACCGAAACAGCGTCCCGTAAGGGCGCGCGGCAAGGAAGCCGCGCGAGCTGTTGAGGCGGGGTTGAAGCGAGCCGCAGGAAGCGGCGACGCGAAACCCGAATCCCCTATTCTCCACAACGAAAAAGGTCGTCCGACAGGATGGCCTTTTTTTGTTGTGAAGGGGATTCGAACCGAAACAGCGTCCAGAGAGGGCGCGCGGCAGGGATGGCGCGGTAGTCCCGGAGGCGGGCAGGAGCCCCGAGGCAGGAAACCGAGAGGCGTAAGCCGAATCCCCTATACTCCGGTTAAAATAAAAATTGCGTCTTTGCCGGTTAGTCGTTATTATGCAAAGACGCCTTCGAGCGGAAGATAACGTATTTTTGACGGATGGCAGAGAGATCGCTTGTGGCAATGGCAGGAGCGTTTCTATGGCGGAAATCGTCTTGTGTTGCGGAAAGGTTTGCTCGGGGAAGTCGACGTTCACCCGCATTCTCGAGAAGGAGTACGGCTTTTATGCCTTTTCCGCGGATGAATGGATGCTGCAGCTTTACGAAGAAACTGAGGATCGAGAGGTATTCGAAAGCAACTTGCGGAGATGTACGGAGCTTATTTACAGAGTATCCGAAAACATCCTGAGAAAGAGAGGCGATAACAACGTCGCGCTGGACTTCGGTTTCTGGAGTAAGGAGGATCGTAAAGCGGTCGCTCGGCGCTTCGGAGATCGGGGTTTCGCCGTATCGACGGTATACTTCCCCGTCGCCTTTTCGCAGCAAGTGAGCTTCATGAAAAAACGGCAGAGCGAAGCGGGGGTAAATCATTACGCTTTTGACAGGCAAACCATTGAGACCCTGAACGAGTATTTCGAAGAGCCGGATTCCGACGAAAGGTGCCTCAGTACGGAAGAGTACCTCGAGACACTCGCGCGGCGCGCCGCTGAAAAAAAAAGGAGCTCCCGATGAACGCTATCAAGCAAGAGACGCGGGTAAAAACCGAAACGGACGTTACGTTCACCAACTTTGTCTATCTGCCCGACGGGTACGACGCAAGCGGCGATATCGCCCGGCCGGCGATTCTCTTCCTGCACGGGAAAGACGAAACGGGCAAGACCTTCGACATCCTTCCCGACGGGGGCTTGCATTCCTTCGTCGACAAGAACGACTTGCCCTTCGTTATTTTCGAACCGCAGTGCCCCGCCGAGTCGGAATGGGTATTTCAGCTGGACGCATTGAAGACGTATCTTGATAAAATGGTCAAGCAATACGGGATCGATACGAACAGGATATACCTGACGGGGCTCAGCATGGGCGCGATAGGCGCGTGGCATTTGGCGATACGCTTCCCGTCCGCGTTCGCGGCGATAGTGCCGATAAGCGGAGGCACCTATCCCTTTCTCGGCTACCCGGACGCCGTCACGAGGATAAAGGACGTCCCGGTGTGGGCGTTCCACGGCGAGGACGACGACGTATTGCCCGTCGCGTTGACCAGGATACTCGTCGATACGCTGATAAAGAGCGACGGGAACGTCAAATACACGTACTACGAGAATACGGGGCACGACGCGTGGACGAGAACGTATTCGAGTATGGATATCTATCATTGGTTGCTCCGTCAGGAGAAGACTACGAACGAGAAACGCAAACGAGCGAACGCTTGAATTACAGCGTGAAGAGCAACGTATTGCACGCAAGAGGCGCGGTATGGACGGGGAATATCCTTTGGGATCACTCGTGCTTGAACTCGGCCCGGGATTTTTCTGGATAAGCAAACGGAACGCCCGATAAAGCGACATGCTTGATTTCGATCAAGACAAGGATAAAGACTTCGAAAAAAGGATTCCCAGAAGATGAAAACAGCCGCTTACCCCAGATTGAAAGACGCGATCTTGCTGTGCCTTTTGCTAATCGTATTGCAATACGCGTATACGCTTGTTTTTACCGTACTGGCAAGTGTCCTGGGGGTCGCCGATCATGACGCGACGTACAAATACGGTATAACGATCGTACAAATTCTTACGTTTCTGGTCCCGCTTATTCTCGCGTTACAGAAGATCGGCCTCCCGTACGCGGCGGTCTTTCAACTCAAGCGGGTTTCCTGGCGGGTGCTTGGCTATTCATTGATATTCATATTCGGATTTCTGATTATCAGTTCGGAGATCGATAACGTGGTTGGTTACTTCTTGCCCATGCCGCCTTTTTTCAAGGAGATGTTCGACAACTTCTTGTCCGATGATCATGTAATTACCGCGATATTGCTTGTCATACTGATCCCGGGCTTTTTTGAAGAGTTCTTCTTCAGGGGATTGTTGCTTCACGGGTTTGCGAAGGTTTATTCAACACGGCGATCGATTGTATACAGCGCGCTTCTGTTCGGATTAATCCATCTCAATCCCTGGCAGTTCGTCGGCGCTTTTTCCATAGGCGTTTTTTCGGCATGGATTTTCATCAAGACAAGATCCATTGTGATAAGCATCGTTATGCACATGATAAATAACGGCCTGTACTTGCTTACGACCAACTTCCCCGAATTCGTGCCGGTCAATGGCTTCAACGCAAACTTCGTATCGCCGACCGTTTTTCAGCCACTGTGGTTTGACTGTATCGGCATTGCCATGGCATCGCTCGGACTCTATCTGCTCGTTACGCATTTCAGGAAAGCGCCGGGCGGAACGGAGGGAACCGACGTGTGAGCCAATTCCCGGGTTCATTGTCCGTACCCGAAGCGTTTATTCGAGCTGGCTTAACGCCTCCGGCGTCGATGCAAGCGGGGGAAATGCGAAATTCGCTTTTTTTCGCCTTGTGAACGATACTTCATCTTTGATGCGTTGCCATCATGCAATGATGTAAGTTTGCCGAGGAAGGAGTCCGCCATGTCGAATGGGAAGTACAGGTCGATCGTGAAACTGGATTTTCAGTACGCGCACAGGTTCATGAATTATCCGGGCGAAGCGAGCTATCTCCACGGTCACTCGGGGTATTTGACTCTCGAGATCGAAGGGGATATGGACAAACATAACTATGCCTATCCCGTAAAGGAGGCACAAAAACTGGCATGGGCGGTGGCGGACAATTTCCATCACGCGACCATTTTTCAGGAGGGGGATCCCTTGCTCGACTTGGTCTTGCAGGGATACGAGAAAACCGGGATGAAGGGAACGACAAACCGGTTCGGGACGCCCGCAATGGCCCTGAACCATGAATTGGTTAAATCCTTCCCGGAAAGCAGGGTTTCGGTCAGCAAGGGTCCCTCCACGTGTGAATGGTTTTGCACGGTCTTCTACGAATTGCTGAAAGACAAGATGAACATCAAGAAAATCGAATTCCGTTCTTCTTCGTTGAATTGCGCCTCGAGAGAGTTCTAGTAATCGACGAAAATTAAGGTCGCACAACAAGGGGTAGGCATGCTATATATATAGCTTGTCTGCCTCTTTTTTTTGATGCCTGATAGTATTGTCACGGAACGCCGCAGTCGACGACAACGTAGTTGAGCCGCCAACGGCTTCACTGTGACTCGTTTCGGATTTTTAGGGAGAACGGAAAATGTCGCTACGCGAAATGGTGGTTTTTAACGCCTTGTATTCCAGAAGAAGCATTCGCAACTTCCATGAGAACAAAAAGGTTGAGGATTACAAGATAACCAAGCTCCTGAAGGCGGCCATGGCGGCCCCGTCGGCGTGCAATATTCAACCCTGGGACTTTGTCGTAATCGACGACAGGGAGATCGTCCAAAGGATAAAAAACGGCATAGAGAATTACGGAAACTATAACGCCCCGATGATTATCGTCATAACCGGCAACAACAGGAATATCCCCTGGAAGGACAACGGAATAATCGATTGCGCGCTCGCGATGCAGAACATGATGATCGCGGCGCCGACAGTCGGGTTGGGCACGGTGTGCGTCGGCGGATTCAACAGAAAGAGCGTCAAAGAGATACTCGGAATTCCCGACGATATCGAGCCGATCGGAATGCTGTATGTCGGGTATCCGAACGAACGCAAGAGGCCGCGCACCAAGTATCTCGAGGACGCGGTGCATTACAACAAATTCGACGTTACGCGCGATCAAGGACCGCGTCCCGGCGACGTCATAGCGTTCGGTCCCGAGGCCTCGGTCTGACGGGAGGATCGCATGGGGAAATGTACCGGTAAAAAAATATGTAGACTCGTCGGGTTCTGGGATTTGCTGCTCACGCTTCCCTTCGCGCTCCCCGCGGTAAACGTCCGGGTGCTAGAATTGCTGTCCGTGCTACATGCCCGATTGTCTCCCGAAACGCCCTTCCCGGTGTTTTACGATCTTCACGTTTTTTTCGTCCAGCTGTTCGGAATACTCGCGGTGCTCTGGGCGGTCGTTCGAATCATAAAACCGAGCGCCTTCCTGTCATTCTGTGACCTGACGGGACGGTTCGTCGTCGCGGCGATGATGCTCCATTACTCGTACAAGGGAACGAGTTCGACCATTCTTTTGTTTTCGGCGTCGGAGATCGGCTTCGGCGCGGTGCAAGCGATAGTGCTGGGCAAGGAAAAGCTGCTGAAGCGACTGAAAAAGAGGCGGCTAGATGTCTCTCAAGACGATCCTGTATAAATATACAAAAATAACGACGAATATTTAGCTTACTGCATAAATATGCATTGACATTGATCCTTCATTCTGCTACCGTACCGACAGACACAAAGACGTCGATTTCCCGTTGGGGGAAGTTGACGTCTTTTTTTTTGTGTATTTTACCAACGGCAATGAGGCCCGAAAGGGGCCCGTTGCCTTTTTTTTGGAGTTTACCGCATGGAAACTAGGACGCGCGAACGGAGCGAAATCAAGATCGAGAACGTCAGCATGACGTACCCCGGCGAGGGGAACGAGTGCGTGAAGGCTCTCGACAACGTGTCGCTGGACATCCGAAAGGGAGAGTTCATCTCCCTTTTGGGGCCGTCGGGCTGCGGCAAGACGACCCTGCTCCGCATTATCGCCGACCTGCTCGCGCCGACCGCGGGGTCGGTCACCGTAGCGGGAGAAAGCCCGACCGCCGCCCGGATGGGCCGGAAATACGGGATCGTCTTCCAAAGCCCGGTCCTGTACGACTGGAGAACGGTCCGCAAGAACGTCAGGCTCCCGCTCGAGGTGATGAAGATCGGGAAGAACGAGTGGGACGAGCGCGTCGACTCGATGCTCGAGCTCGTCGGCCTTTCGGATTTCGGCCGCCACTATCCGCACCAGCTTTCGGGCGGGATGCAGCAGCGCGTGTCGATCGCGCGCGCCCTCGCGATAAACCCCGAGATCCTCCTCATGGACGAGCCGTTCTCCGCGCTCGACGAGTTCACGCGGGAGAAGCTCCACGAGGACCTCCTTCGAATCTGGAGGAGGACGAACAAGACCGTCGTGTTCGTGACCCACAACATCGCGGAGGCCGTGTACCTCTCCGACCGCGTGTGCGTCCTTTCCCCGCATCCGGGACGGCTTTCCGCCGTCGTGGAGATCACCCTGCCCCGGCCGCGCGTCCGCGAACAACGAGACACGAGCGAGTTCTTCGCGCTCGTCTCTAAGATCCGCAACAGCTTCGAGGGGGTGTGACAATGCCCGCGCGCGTTTCTTTTTTCAAGTCGGGCCGGTTCGTCACGCTGGTATGGGCCCTCGCCGTCGCCTTCGCCTGGGAGGCCGTCGCCTTCGTCATCGCGGACGTTCTGCGGGACAGGATGGCGGGAAGCAAGCTCCCGTACCTTCATGACGTCATCGCGACGATCATAGGAAACGCGGGACTCCTTTCGTCCGCTATTCTTACCACGCTCAGCCGGGCGGTGCTCGGGTTCGCCGCCGGCGCGGCTGTCGGTTTCGCGCTCGCCGTGTTCATGAGCCTCTTTCGCCCGATAGAGCGGATCGCGTATCCGTACCTCCTCCTGTCGCAGATGATCCCGATACTCGGGCTCGCGCCCGTCGTCATCTCGATCGTGCACAAGGTGAGGATCGGCTCCGTCACGATCCAGGCGAGCGACATCACGCGCGTCGTGATCGCCGCCTACATCACGTTCTTTCCCGTCGCGACGAACACGCTCTCGGGGCTCAAGGCGGTCGACCGCGACAAGCGGAACCTCATGTTCTCGTACGCGGCGACCACGCCGACGCGGTACGTCAAGCTCATGATCCCGTTCAGCGTGCCGTTCCTCTTTTCCGGGCTAAAGATCGCCGCCCCGCTCGCGGTGACGGCCTCGATACTGGTCGACAGCCTCGGAGCCGCCGGCGGTATCGGATACAACCTGACGTACTCGCTCTACACCGGCGCGTACCCGATTTTCTGGGCGAGCGTCCTCTGCAGCGCCGCGATGGGCATCCTCGGGTACTACTCGATGGTGCTGCTCGAGGCGGCGTGCATGCCCTGGAAGGCGGTTTCCGCCGCGAACGGGAGGAACGTGAAATGAACGCGCTGTTTCGATTCCGCTCCGCCGCGCCAAAGGCGCCGCGGCACGTCGCATCGCGCGCGCTCGACGTGGCGCTTCCGGTCCTGTTCGGCGCCCTCGTGATCTTCCTTTGGGAGGCGAAGGCCTTTCACGCCCTTCTCGACGTGAAGGTCCTGCAGCTTCCCGTGCCGACGAGGATAGCGGGCGTGTTCGCGGAGAACCTGCCGAAGATCGCCTCGGACGCCCTCGTTACGCTCGGCACCGCGGCGCGGGGCCTCGCGATCGGCTCGGCGATCGGCTTTCTCGTCGCGGTGGCGGCGACCTTCTTTCCCCGCTGGGGGTACGGCTCGCTCACCATGATTTCGGCGTTCAACGCGATTCCGGTCGTCGCGCTCTCGCCCATCATGAACGTGTGGTTCGCTTCCCCTTCCGCGGCGAAGACCGCGGTGGTCTCCGTCGTGTGCACGGTGGCGATGGCGGTAAACGCGTACCGGGGGCTCAACGACGTGAAGCCGTTTTCGGTCGATCTCATGCGTTCGTACGCGGCGAGCGGCCCGACGGTATTCTTCGGCCTGAGGCTCCCGAACTCGGTGCCCTACGTCTTCACCGCGATTCGCATCAACGTGGCGTCGGCGATGATCGGCGCGATCGTGAGCGAGTATTTCTCGCAGGCGAGCAACGGGCTCGGCTACGGGATACGGAACAGGCTTTCGACGGGGCAGTTTCCGCTCGGGTGGGCCTACATCATCGGCGCGTCCGCCGTCGGCATCCTCCTTTATGCTTTCGCGTCCGCGCTCGAATCGCTCGCGTCGGGAAAGAGGAAGGATTTGCGGGGCGTCGCCTGAACGGTGCGTTGCGGGAAGACCGGCTCGCCGGCGATCCCGTCGAGATACGGAACAGATATATGGAGGTAACGAAATGAACGTACGGAACAACGCGCGGCTTGTCGCCGTTTTCGCGCTCGTCGCGCTCGCCCTTTTCGCTGGGTGCGCGAAGAAGCCCGTCGCGGCGGCGGAACTCGAGGAGCTCACGATACACCTGAAATGGCTGCCGCAGGCGCAGTTCATGGGGTACTACGTGGCGGACGCCAAGGGCTTCTACAAGGACGAAGGGCTCAAGGTCACCATCACCCCGTGCGACGGCACGATAGCGCCCGAGCAGGGAGTCAGCACGGGAACCGCCGACGTCGGCGTGACGTGGGTGCCGACCTTGCTGACCTATCAGGCGCAGGGCTACGACTTCGTCGAGGTGGCGCAGATTTACCAGAAGTCGGGACTCCTGCTCGTGTCCAAGAAGACCGCGGGAATCGATTCGAGCGCGAAGATTTCGAAGTCGACCAAGGTCGGCAACTGGGGACTCGGAAACGAGTACGAGGTGAAGGCCCTCCTGCAGAAGCTCGGGCTGCCGACGACGTACGTGAACCAGGACTTCACCATGAACGGCTTCGACAAGGGCGATATCGACCTCGCCTCGGCGATGACCTACAACGAGTACGGGCTCGTCATCAATTCCTACCAGGGAGCGATGGGCTACGGCGCGGACAAGGTCAACGTGATCGACATGAACGACGAGGGCGTGGCGATGATGGAAGACTGCCTGTTCGTCTCGAAGGAATGGCTCAAGGACGCGAAGAACGAGGACAAGCTCGTCCGCTTCCTCCGCGCCTCCCTCAAGGGATGGAAGGTCGCGTGCGAGGATACCGACGCGGCGGCCGATATCGTCATGGCGGCGGGCTCGAGCATCTCGCTCGACCACCAGAAGTTCATGGCCGCGCAGGTCAAGAAGCTCGTTTCCCCTGACGCCGCCCCCATCGGCTCGTTCGACGAGGCGAAGCTCGCGCAGACCGTGAAGCTCACGCAAGCCTATGCCGAACTCGGCGATTCGGCCGCGATGAAGAAACTAAAGGAGCTCACGACGGCCGACCTGTACACGGACAAGTACCTGAAGCTCGCGGCGAAATAGACGCGAAAACCCCCGAAGGAGGGAACCCATGGATTTGATAATCAGGAACGGTACCGTAGTGACCCCGTCCGAAAGTTTCATCGCGGACGTCGGGGTGAAAGGCGGAAAGATATCGGCGATCGGGAGGGATTTATCCGCTCCCGGCGCGAAGGTCGCCGACGCGACGGGAATGCTCGTGCTTCCCGGAGCGATCGACGCGCATACCCATCTCGCGATGCCCTTCGGGGGCACGGTCTCCGCGGACGACTACGAGTCCGGCACGAGGGCGGCGGTGTGCGGCGGCGTGACGACCGTTTTTGATTACGCGATCCAGAGAAAGGGAAAGGGTATCGTCGAGACGGTCGAGGCGCGGCGCGCGATGGCCGCGCCGGTGGCGTGCGCGGATTTCGCGTTCCACTGCGCGATCACCGACCTGAACGGCGGTTCCGTCCTCGACGAATTTCCCTCCGCCGTGGCGTACGGGGTTCCGAGCCTCAAGTGCTTCATGGTCTACAAGAAAGAGGGCATGATGGTCGACGACGGCACGCTCGCGAAAATACTCGTGCGCGCGAAAGAGACAGGCATGCTCACGAATGTCCACGCGGAGAATCCCGACGTGATAGACACGCGCGTCGCGCAGTTTATCGCCGAGGGAAAGAAGTCGCCGTGGTACCATTACCTGAGCCGGCCCGAATTCGTCGAGGCCGAGGCGGACGTCCGGGCCATTCACTGGGCGAAGGCCTTCGGCGCGTCCCTGTATATCGTGCATCTCGCGAACAAGGAAGGCGTCGAGGCGGTGGCGAAGGCCCGCGCCGAGGGCCACGAAATCTACGCGGAGACCTGCCCGCAGTATCTCAACTTCACCTGCGACGTGTACAAGCGCGAAGACGGAAGGAATTTCGTCTGCTCGCCCCCAATCAAGGGAGCCGAAAGCAGGGACGCGCTCTGGGACGCGCTGCGCCGGGGCGACGTCATGACCGTCGCGACCGATCACTGTCCCTTCCAACAGTCTGAAAAGGACTGGGGCAAGGACGACTTCACCAAGATACCGAACGGGTGCGCCGGCATCGAGAACCTGTACCCGTACATGCTCGGCGCCGCGAACGAGGGAAAGATCACGTTCAACAAGGCCGTCGAGGTGTGCTCGGCGAACCCGGCGAAAATCTTCGGCTGCGAGTCGAAGGGCTCGCTCGCCGTGGGGAAGGACGCGGACATCGTCGTGTACGACCCGAAAAAGGATTTTACGATCTCCGCGAAGAACATGCATTCGAAGTACGACCATACGATCTGGGAAGGCGTCTCGGTACGCGGGTATCCCGTCAGGACGTACCTTCGCGGGAAACTCGTCTACGATAACGGCGCCTACGTCGGAACGCCCGGCGAGGGCTCGTTCGTCAAGCGCGCGGGAAGGAAGTGACCGATGGCCGTAGCGATGAAAGAATCACTTGCCGAAACCGGTCGGCCCGTCGACGCGATCGGCCGGCCCGTTCCCGCGCTGGAGGCGGCCCGCTGCCTCCTGTGCCATGACGCGCCCTGCACGAAGGCTTGCCCCAAGGGGCTCGACCCCGCGCGGTTCGTGCGTTCCGTCCGCTTCGAGCGCCCGCTCGGCGCGCTCGCCCACATGGAAGGCGCGTGCGCGTGCGACGATTGCGCAGCGCCGTGCGAATCGGCGTGCGTGCATCCCGATTTTCCCGTCAGGATCAGGCGGACGCGCCGCGCCGTGGCGGAAGCCCTGTGTCCCGGCGAGGGCGCGAAGCACGCGCCCGGAAAGGGGCGCGACCTTTCGATCGACTTTTGCGGCGTCCGGTGCGAGAACCCGTTTTTCCTTTCGTCGTCCGTCGTCGCGAGCGGCTACGACATGTGCGCCGCCGCGTTCCGCGCCGGATGGGCGGGGGCCGCCTTCAAGACAATCGGCTTTCTCAAGCCGTCGGAGGTCTCCCCGCGGTTCGCCGCGGTCGGAAAGGAGGGTACGCCCTTCGTCGGCTTCCGGAACCTCGAGCAGATTTCCGACAAGCCGCTCGCCGAGAACCTCGAAATTCTCGCGCGGCTCAAGCGCGATTTCCCGACGAAGGTCCTTGTCGTCTCGATCATGGGGCGGGACGAGGCCGAATGGACCGAGCTCGCGCGCCTCTCGACGGAGGCGGGCGCGGACGTCATCGAATGCAATTTTTCCTGCCCGCACATGTCCGGCGAGTCGCTCGGCTCGGACGTCGGTCAGGACCCAGAGCTCGTGGCGCGGTACACCCGGGCGGCGAAGCGCGGGACGGCGCTTCCGGTGCTCGCGAAGATGACGCCGAATCTCGGCCATATGGAGATCCCGGCGCTCGCGGCGATACGCGCGGGTGCCGACGGTCTCGCGGCGATCAACACGATCAAGAGCGTGACGGGGCTCGACCTCGCGACGCTCGCCTCCCCGCCGGACGTCGGCGGGCTTTCGGCGGTGTCGGGGTATTCCGGAAAGGCGGTCAAGCCGATCGCCCTCCGGTTCATCCACGACCTCGCGAAACGCCCCGAGCTCGCGGGGAAACCGATAAGCGGCATGGGCGGCATAGAATCTTGGCGCGATGCCGCGGAGTTCATCGCGCTTGGCTGCGCGAACCTGCAGGTAACGACGGCGGTCATGCAGTACGGCTACCGGATCGTCGAGGACCTCGTCGCGGGACTCGCGGACTACCTCGTCGAGCGCGGTCTCGCGTCCGTGCGGGAGCTCGTGGGACTCGCCTTGCCGAAACTGACGGGCGCCGACAGCCTCGACCGGGACACCGTCGCGTATCCCCGGTTCGACAAGTCGCGTTGCGTTGGCTGCGGGCGCTGTCACGTCTCGTGCGCGGACGCGGGACATCAGGCCATCGAGTGGAACGCCGACCGGAGACCGCGCCTCGTCGCGCGCTCGTGCGTCGGCTGTCACCTGTGCCTGCTCGTGTGCCCGGTTGGCGCGATCCGGGCGGGCACGCGATCGAAGAAACCCGAGCACCTGAAATGATCGCAACGCGGACTCGCGAAAACCGAGTCGCGGAAACGAATACGGAAATCGCGCATGAGCGCAAGGAGACGAATATGACCGGCGAAGAGATAACCCAAATCTCGGCAACGTACAACCTGCAGTCCTGGTCGAAGCAACGGGGACTGAAACCGATACCGGTACAAAAGGCGGAAGGGCTCTATTTCTGGGATTTCGCGGGCAAGCGGTATTCCGACATGTCTTCGCAGCTCGTGAACCTGAACCTCGGGCACGGTAACCGCGCGATCATCGAGGCGATCAAGGAGCAGGCGGAAAAGTACTGCTATATCTCGCCGGGCTACGGGTCGGAGCCCCGCGCCGAACTCGCGAGGATGATCGTCGGGCTTTTGCCCGACACCTTCGCCAAGGTCTTCTTCACGAACGGCGGCGCGGACGCGAACGAGAACGCTATCAAGATGGCGCGCATGTTCACCGGCCGGAACAAGGTATTCTCGCGCTATCGGAGCTATCACGGCTCCACCTTCGGCGCGGGCAACCTCACGGGCGAGCCGAGGCGTTACCCGCTCGAGCCCGGCATCCCCGGCTTCGTGAAGTTTTTCGACCCGTATCTCTACCGGGAGACGGCGAAGTTCTCTTCCGAGGCCGAGGCGTCCGACTACTACGTGGCGAAGCTCCGCGAGCAGATCGTGTACGAGGGCCCCGACAGCGTCGCCGCGATCGTGCTCGAGACGGTAACCGGCTCGAACGGCGTCATCATCCCGCCCGCGGGCTATCTCGCCGGCGTGCGGAAGATCTGTGACGACTACGGCATCATGCTCGTCTGCGACGAAGTCATGACCGGGTTCTGCCGCACGGGGAAGATGTTCGCCTTCGAGCACTGGGGAATCAAGCCCGACATGGTGACCTTCGCGAAGGGCGTGACGTGCGGCTACGTCCAACTCGGCGGTGTCGCGGTGAGCAAGGACGTCGCGGCGTATTTCGACGACCGGCTCCTTTCGTGCGGGCTCACCTACAGCGGACACCCGATCGCATGCGCCGCGGGCGTCGCGTGCGTCAGGTATTATTCCGAGCACGGCATCCTCGACAACGTCAAGGCAACGGGGAAGGTCCTCGGCGAGCTATTGGAAGACCTCAAGGCGAAGCACCCGTGCGTCGGCGACGTCAGGTACATCGGCCTTTTTTCCGCGGTCGAGCTCGTGAAGGACAAGGCGACGAAAGAGGCGCTCGTGCCGTACGGCAAGGACCCGGAGGGAATCATGAAGGGAATCTGCGGCAAGCTCGCGGCGAAGGGTTTCATGACCTACAGCCACGAGAACGTCGTCATCGTGGCGCCGCCGCTCATCATAACGGAAGCCCAGCTCCGCGAGGAGATAGCGAAGCTCGACGGGGTTCTCTCGGAGGTCGACAGCCAATGGACATGAAATACTGGGCGCCTACGCGCGTCCTTTCGGGAACTGATTGCCTGCGGACGTATCGCGCGGAATTGATGCCCCTCGGAACGAAGGCCCTGATCGTAACGGGCGCCTCGTCGGCAAGGGCGAACGGATCGCTCGCGGACGCCGTCGCCGCGCTCGGGGCGAACGGGCAGTCATACGCGGTCTATGACCGGGTTCCCGTCAACCCCGGCGTCGCGTGCGCGTACGAGGGCGCGTCTTTCGCGCGCGCGGAGGCGTGCGATTTCGTCATCGCCATCGGAGGGGGCTCCCCCATGGACGCCGCCAAGGTGATCGCGCTCCTCGCCAAGGCGGACATCCCGGAGGCCGAGCTATTTTCCGGGAACTACGGAGAGGCGGCCCTGCCGATCGCGTGCGTGCCCACGACGGCAGGGACGGGCTCGGAGACGACGCAGTACGCGATCATCACGAACGACGCCGCCGAGACGAAATCGGGGATCGCCACGCCGCTCTTTTTCCCGCGGCTCGCCTTCCTCGACGCCAAATACCTCGCGCGCCTCCCGCGCAAGACGATGGTCAATACCGTGATCGACTCGATGTCGCACTCGATGGAGGGGATGCTTTCGTGCCGCGCGAGCGAGCTTTCCGACGCGCTCGCCGCGCGCGCCCTCGCGACGGTCGCGGAGTGTCTCGGGCCCCTCGCCGAGAACTCGCTTACCGACGCCATGCGCGAGCGCCTGCTTCTCGCCTCGGCGATGGGCGGCATGGTAATCGCGAATACCGGTACGACGGCCCTTCACGCGATGGGCTACTCGCTCACGTACTTTCACGGCATCGACCACGGGCGCGCGAACGGCCTCTTGATCGGCTCGTATCTCCGCTTCGTGCGGGGGACCAGGCCCGCCCTCGTCCAGCGCATCTTGTCCGCCCTCGGCATGAGCGATCTTTCGGCCCTTTCCCGGACGCTCGAGCGCCTGCTCGGGGAAAAGGAACGGATCGACGCGGGGGATTTCGGGAAGTACGCGGACAAGGCCGCTTCCTCGAAGAATATCGCGAACTGCGCGGTCCCTCCCGGCAGGGACGAGATCCTGGCGATGTTCGTCGAGTCGTTCTCCCCGCGCCGCTTCGGCGAGGATCTCGCTCTCTCCCGGCACGCGACCGTAGAGTACGCGCGCCTCGAAGACTTTATCCCCGCGGAGCATTTCAGGACGATCCTCCCCAAGCTCCGCGACGTACCGCCCGGCGTCACCGAAATTCCCGTCGAGCTCGAGCTTTCGGCGAAGTTCTCCTCGAAGCTCGAAGTGCCAGTCACCTGGGACGGCAAGCTGTATGGCTTCGTGCACGACAACGAACGGCTCAAGGCCGCGTTTACGGGAAAGATGGGGAGCGTGTACGAGAAGCGGAGAATTTTCCTGAACGATTGGGGAGACGATTTCCTTGTGACGCTCGAGAACGGCGCGCGCGACTGCGAGGCGACGTTCCTGGTCGCCGCGGACGAGGTGCGGTACCTCCTCGAGAATTGCCGCGTGCTCAGGGACGACGGAACGATCTAGCGAAAAGGGGGAGACGAATGCACTCATGCAGTATCGAAGGAATGAAGGAAAAGATTGGGACGTTCGCTAAGTACGGGGACGCCGGACATGGCGGCATCACGCGCTACTCGCTTTCGCCCGAGGCCCATCTTGCGCGCGACGAGTTCGCGAGGCGCATGAAGGCCATCGGTGCGGTTGTCGAAACCGACGACATGGCGAACGTGTACGCGACCCTTCCCGGAACCGACCCCTCGCTCAAGCGGATCGTCATGGCCTCCCACGCGGACTCGGTGAAAAACGGCGGGAACTACGACGGTATCCTCGGCGTCATCAGCGCGATGGAGGTTCTCGAGACGGTCGCCGCCGAAGGGATCGCGCACCGGCATCCGCTGACGGCGATGATCTGGACGAACGAGGAGGGCTCGCTCTATCCCCCCGCGATGATGTCCTCGGGCGTGGTGACGGGGAAGTTCGACAAGGAGATGATGCTCGCGTCGAAAAGCGTCCTCGACCCGTCGAAGACCTTCGGCGACGCGCTCCGGGCGAGCCCGTATCGGGGAGAGGAAAAAAATCGATTGTCCGCCGCGGCGTACGCCGCGATGTTCGAGCTCCATATCGAGCAGGGGCCGATACTCGAGGCCGCGAAGACGGACGTCGGCGTCGTCACCTGCGTGCTCGGCATGGTTAACTATCGCGTCAGGACCCGCGGTCAGGCCGACCACGCGGGTACCACGCCGATGAGTTACCGGAAGGACGCGCTATTCGCCGCGGCTCAGGCGTTGCTGTACCTCCACGAGAAACTCGACAAGCTCGACCCCGCGCTCGTCTACACTACCGGCGAGATCAAGTGTCATCCGTGCGTGCATACGGTGATCCCGGACGAGGTGGACTTTTCGCTCGACGCCCGTCACGAGGACCCGCGCGTCGTCGCCGAGGTCGTCGCGGTTATCGAGGGCATGCCGAAGGAGTTCGCCGGATGCGAGGCGTCGTTCGAGCGGGCCTGGGCGCGGGACACGGTATATTTCGACAAGCGGCTCGTCGGATTCGTGAAGGAGAGCGCGGACGAACTCGGCGTGTCGAACCGGTACGTCAACTCGGGGGCCGGGCACGACGCGCAGTTCGTCTCGCACTTGATGCCGACCACGATGGTCTTCGTCCCCTCGAAAGACGGGCACAGTCACTGCGAGCTCGAGTACACCGCGCCCGAGCAGTGCGCGGCGGGCGCGAGCGTTCTTTTAAACGCCGTGCTGAAGGCGGACGCCGCGCTCGGGTAAGGCCTCGACCGCCTTGTTTGCAGCTCGAGTCGCGCGCCGCGCTTGCGTTTCGGCCGACGATGGTTCAAGATATACCCCGTGAAAACGCGTGTCGCGCTGTGCGGGGTAATTATCATGCTGAACTCAATGTTTTTTTCGAACGCCTTGGATAACGGGGCCTATCGAAAGACGATCGATCGGTCGCTCGTGTCGGTCGGCGATTCCGCGCGAACGCGCGCGGCCGTCGCTCGCGCTCGGGCCGGAGAGCCGGTGACGATCGCCTTTATCGGAGGATCGATAACCGAGGGCTACAACGCAAGCGCGCCCGATCGGTCGTACGCGCGGCTCTTTCACCGGGAATTCGCCGCGCGTTACGGCGTAAACGGCGGAGAAAACGTAACGTATCGCAACGCCGGGATGGCCGGGACGCCCTCGACGCTCGGGATGATCCGCTATCGGCGCGACGTCATCGGCGGGGACGGGCGCGCACCCGACGTCGTGGTCGTCGAGTTCGCGGTTAACGACGGAGACGACGTGACGAACGGCGCGGCCTACGAAAGCCTCGTCGCGGAAATTCTCGGCGCGCCGAACGCGCCGGCCGTGATCCTCCTTTTCAGCGTGTTCAAGTCGCGGTGGAACCTCCAGGACCGTCTCATGCCGATAGGCGAGGCCTACGGCCTTCCGATGGTCAGCGTGAGGGACGCCGTCGTTCCCGAACTGGACGCGGGGCGGATGGGCGACGACGAGTTTTTCGACGATATCTACCATCCGACGGACTTTGGGCATCGCGTGATTGCCGACTGCCTCGCCCGCTACCTTGACGAGTTTGACGCCGCGCGAGCGTCGCCGGGAGCCCGAACCGAGTCGCCCGAGTCGCTCCCTCCCGCGGTTATCGGGCGGCAATTCGTCGGCATTCGGATGCTTGACAGGGAACGCGTTTCGGCCGGCGCGTCGGTCGTTCCCGGCGCTTTCTCCGCGGTCGACCCCGCGCTAGCCGTATTCGGCAAGGAGGCTTCGCGGCCGATTTTCCCAAGCAACTGGCATAAGCCGGACGGCAGCGACGCGGGCGAGTTCAGGATGGAGATCGAGTGCCGCGCGTTGGTGGTCGTGTACAAAAGGAGCGTCGATTCCGGCGCCTTCGGCGTCGCCGAGGCGCTCGTCGACGGGGAAGTCGTCGATACCTTGGACGGCGCTCCCCCGGGGTCCTGGAATAACGCGTTTGCGCGGGTGTTGGCAGACGGGACGGAGCGCGCGCGTCGCGTCGTCACGATCAGGATGGAGGCGGGATACGAGGCGAGCGCCTTTACGATACTCGCGTTTGGTTATACGGAGTAGCGCTCGTCGGGCCTTGCATAATCGGGGGGGGGGGATAATGGAACTACGGACGGAACGGTTGCGACTACGGGAATTCTCGCTTGAGGACG
>JAEWMY010000017.1 GCA_023393015.1 Spirochaetota bacterium | reverse complement strand
CGTCGACACGACCTCGAGTATCTCGACGACACCCTCGATTATCGCCGAAAACGCCCCGTTTTCCAACACCGGCCGGTGTCCCTCGACGAGTCGGGTCAGGGGTTCGGCGAAAAATATCCCCAGAAGGGGAACGATGACGAATACCGCGTCGAACCAGCGGATGGACCCGCCGGTCGTCCCGATGCGCACGGCGGCGAAGACGACGTACCAGAAGAACAGCGCGCCTGCCACGCCGGTCTTGCTGAATATCGCCTTTGCCGGCCTTCCGAGGGAAAACTGGTTCACGATGTTGATCACGAGACCGACCGAGTTGATGACGAAACCGACGACGAGCGTGAACCCGAAAAACACGATGAGCTTGTCGAGCGAGTCCTTGGAGGGCATCATCTCGAGTATGTGGTTCCGCGGCTCGCCGAAAAGCCCGGTAACCCACCGGCTGAACGGGCGTAAAACCTCGGAATTCGCGAAGAACTCGCCGGTCAGGAGTCCCATGACGGAACTCGAGCAACCGATAGCCAGGAAGATCGGGCCGAAATGGCGCCAGCCGCGCAAGGGCCGGATTTTACCCGACACGAGGAGGAAGCCCATGAGGACGAACACGAGACCCTGTCCCACGTCGCCGAACATGATCCCGAACAACAGCGTGAAGAAAAACGCGACGATCGGCGTCGGGTCTATGGTTCCGTACAGCGGAGCGCCGTAGCTGAAGATCATCCGCTCGAAGCTCCTGACGAACGAACCGTGACGGTACCGGACGGGAACCTTCTCCCTGCCGCTCTTGACGGACGGCACTTCGGACGGGGCATAGGCGCGTATGGCGACCCGCCCCTCGGTGAGGTTGTCGAGATCGCGCATGAGGGAGGAGGAGTCGTCCTCGCCGATCCACCCCATGAGCCGGTATACGAGTTGGGTCGACTCGAGACCCTCGCGCACCTCGCGCACCTGCGAGGCGAGCGTGAAAGTCTCGATCAGCCGCATGAGCTCACCCGCCTTCAGTTCGGCGAACCGCGCGCGCTCCGCCGCGATTGAGTCAAGCGTCGCAGTGGCCTCGCCAACCTGCCCCTTGAGGCCGTCGAGCACGTCGTCGGGAACGCCCTTGAATCCCTCGGGAATCTCGAGCGGTACGAAACCGAACCGCTTGAGCTCGGTATCGAGGGCGAACCGACCTTTCTTCGAGGCGGCCGCGAGTATGCGGGAGGAATCCTCGCCGAGCGGGACGATGACGCCGCGGTCTCCCACGGCGAATTTCAGTTCGTCGATCACGGACGGGTCGATCTTGCCGACGCGCATCGCGAGAAAGGTCAGATGCTCGAGTTCGCTGTACGCGACCTTCAGGTTCGCGAAGGCCCGCGCCTCGTCATAGGCGCCGGACACGCGCTTGCGGACCTCCGCCGCCTCGAACTCCCTCTTGCGCAAGTCCTCGGTTGCCGCGAGGAGATCGTTCGCCGAAGCCCAATCGGCGTCGGCAGGCAGGGAGATGGAGCTGTCGAATTCGTCCGAATCCGCGAGACCGAGATAATTTCTCGCGGAATGCAGCCGCTCGAGGAATTCACGATTGGGGTTCTCCGACGACGACCCCGAAAAATCGGTTTCGTTCTGTATCTGGAAATTCGCGTTCTTTCCGAGATACTCGAGCACACGGTCGATGTCCTGCTTGAGTATCATCAGCTCGACCAGCTTCATCTTCGTCGTTTTAAGCATCCTGGGTATCTCCCATAAACTCGCTTATTTGTCCTTCGGTCGCGCCAAGCCTGATCCCCTCGGCGGCGACGCGGATATTCTGTTCCTCGAGTTGCTTGATCTTGAAAAAGGCCACCAGGACGCCGAGCGTGAAGGGATGCTGGTGGAACAGCCTGAGCGCCCTGCGGTAGAGATGCTTTTCCGAGGCGAACTGGGCCCAACGCGGATCGATCTCCCAGGGAACGCCCTCCTCTCCCGGATTGAGGAGCCAGGCGTACTTCCAGCCCTTCCACTCGTCGCGGGCATCGATCGCGCGACGCGTCGTATCGAGGGCGGGTCCGCACAGCGTTTCCCGCACGCGCGGTTCCTCGTCGTGACCGGCGAGAAGTGGCAGTATCTCTTCCTCGGTTTTCCGGTAATACACCCGAAGCCGTATCGCCCACACTATGTTCTGCAAGACGATCTCTTCCCGTATCAGCTCCTCGATCGCGGCCCGATCCCTGGAAGAAACCGAAGAAAACGCCTTCCAGAGGGAACGGTAATACTCGTGATCGAGCCTGCTCTCCCACTCCATCTGCTCGCCCTCTTCGGGCACCCGGTCGTACCAGGATACCGGGCTCGAGCGGGTCATGGCGCCGATGTCGGGCCAGGCCGAGTAATCGAGCATCGCGAACGCGCCGAGATTGACCATGAAGGGAGGATCGGCCCTGCCGAGCGCCGCCCAAGCCGAGGCGGCTTTCAAGTTGCTGTAGTCATAGAGCGAAAGAAGGGCTCGCGTGAGCGGGTCGGGAGTGTCATAGGACGAAAGGAGGGTGATGACGTCCCTTACGGCGTTCTCCTCGCTTTTCCTCTCGAGGAGCAGCGCGAGAAGTCCTTCCGGAACGAGCGGAACCTCGCCGCCGTACAGCATGGACCAGAGGTCGCGCAACCGTTTGGGCTCGAAAAGCCGCCTGGCTCTCGGCCCGACGAACGAACGCGCGTACATGCCGCACGCTTTGGCGTATACATACGAATCGGCGGCGGTTCTGTCCATCGATCAGCTTCCGGAGAATACCGAATCGAGATAGTCGTTGAAGGCTGTCCGGTCCTGGCTGATGGAGGCAAGGCGTTCGTCAAACTCCGCGAACTCGCGCGTTTGACGTTCGTCACACGAGGCGATCGCCGCTGATTTTATCGCTTCTAATTCCGTGATTATCTTTTCGTATTCCGCGCGAAACTCGCGTTCCGCCTGCTCCTTGGCGGCGGCCTTCCTGCGATCCGCTTCCGTTTGAGCGTCCAGCAACAGGTCATACGCGAGCCGTTCGACGTCAATGAGATGGCCAATTACGTCCTGTTCCATATCGCACCCCCACTTGCGTCGGCGTGTGCCTGTCATCGGGCAAGCTACACGGAACTGGTAAGTATAGTCTCGTACTTGCAGAGCGTTTCGTACACGCCCGCGGAATCCCTTTGCGCAAGGAGACTCCGGTATATCTCCGGGTCCTCCAGAACGATGGAAAGGCGCTTCAGCACGCGAAGGTGCATGGAGCACTCGTCTATCCCCGAAAGTATCAGGAATACGACATGTACGGGTTTTCCGTCCATGGCGTCGTAATCGATTCCGGAAGGCGATATTCCGATCAATCCGACGACGGACTTGACCTGATCGGTTTGCGCGTGAGGAAAGGCCATCCCGGACTTGACGCCGGTCGTCTGCTTCTCCTCGCGCGCGCGAACGGCCGAGAGGATCGCGTCGCGTGACACGCCCTTTTTCCCGGCCGCGTAGAGCTCCACGAGCTCTTCGAATACCTCTTCCTTATCCTCGCCCTCGAGCCCCACCTTTATGAGCCCGGGGGAGAACACGCTCCCGAGTACCACGCTGCGCTCCGGATTATTGCTCGGTTCCGGTTTCGGAAACGGGCGCGGCGTCATTCGCCGCGGCGGGAGCTTCGGCGGATTCGTCCCACCATTCGGTCGCGGTCTCGGCCTGCTCTATTCGGGCCGCTTCCTCGAGACCCGTGTCGCCCCGACTGCGATGGATAAACGCAAGGAAGAACGCGGTCACGAAAAACAGGGTCACGACGACGTACGTCGCCTTCGTGAGTACAGAGGCGGAGCGGGAACCGAAGGCGGAATTACTGCCGCCCGCGAAAAGGCCTCCGAGCCCGTCGCCGTCCTCGTTTTGCAAAAGAACGAGCGCCACGATGAGCAGGCATACCAGCACGAAAACGACCAACAATACGACACCGATAATTGTCATACACAACTCCAAATAAACTTACGGGAAACTATACCGGAAAGGGCGTACTTATGCAAGCGAACCCGGGACCGCGAGGGCGGACCCGGGGCACCCTAGGCGGTACCGTGTTACTTACAGAGGGCGATGGGCTTGAAAAGCTCGGTTTTAAGGGCCGCGCCGCCGATGAGCCCGCCGTCGATATTGTCCTTGGCGAGCAGGGCCTGTGCGTTTTCCGCCTTCATGGAACCGCCGTACTGAATAACCATGGCCTCGGCGGCCTGCTTTCCGTACATATCGGCGATAATCCCGCGGATGAAGGAGTGAATCGCGTCCGCGTCCTCGGGGGTCGCGGTCTTTCCGGTACCGATCGCCCAGACGGGCTCGTACGCGATCGTGACGTGCTTGAGATCCTCGGCCGAAACCCCGGCGAGACCGAGTCGGGTTTGCTCCTCGCAGACCTTTTCGGCCTTCCCCGCCTCGCGCTCCTCGAGGAGTTCGCCCACGCAGAGGATTACCTCGAGACCGTGGCTCAGGGCGAGCTTCACCTTCTTGTTGATCATGGCGTCGTCTTCCTTGTACGTATGGCGCCGCTCGGAGTGCCCGAGGATGACGACCTTGACGCCGAGGTCCTTGAGCTGGAGGACGGAGACCTCGCCTGTGTGGGCTCCGGCCTCGTCGGTGCTCATATTCTGGGCCCCGAGGAGGATATTGGAGCCGGAGACGACCTTGGACACCGCGTCGAGGGCGGTGAAGGTCGGGGCGATCATATACTTATGGGGACCGCCGGCAAGCTCCTTGACGAGCTCGGACGCGAGAGTCACGGCCTCGGACACGGTCTTGTGCATCTTCCAGTTACCGGCGATAAAATACGTGCGCATGGTGTTCTCCTTGAAAAAAACTGGTAAACCGTACCATTTTTACCGAGTTCCATCAAGCATGACGGATTTCCCGGGTAAAAAAAAGGCCGCGGGACAACCCGCGACCTCAGTCATGCTCTGTGCCATGAAATCATGGCCCGAAGGTCAGTTCTTGAGACTGGCCTGGAACTGCGGTGCCCCGGCGGGCTTATCGCCGTCAAGTCCGAAGTCCTTGTGATACTTTCCTGCGGGCATATCGCTCAGCGTATAGTTGTTGCACTGGCGGGACACCGGGACGTAATCGGTCGCCGCGGTGGCGATCGCGTTGACCGCGACCTTTGCGACAAGCGCCCATATGCTACCGCCGCCCGAAGCGACCGAGGTATCGTACACGATGGCCCCGCGCCGCTTGTAGAGGGTCGCGCCGGTATCGACCGAGCGGAAGATATACTCGACGTCGATGGTGATGGTGTTGAAGAGGGCCGACTTGTCCCACTTGTGGATGACGGTAAAGAGGGCGACGTCCGCTCCGTAGAGCTGGCCGAACTTCTTGAGGGGTGCCTCGAGGAAGCGTTCGGCGTCGTACGCGCTTTCGCGCTTCAGGATCTCCATGGAGATAAACGGCGGGATGACGTAGTACCCGTGCTCGGCGACCGGAGTCATGAGCGTCGAGTAGAAATATTCCTTGGCCTCGACCGCGGTACTGCGGTTGATCGGGGGCATGAGAAGCACCGAAACGGGCTTTTCCTCGTACATTCCGGCATAGGCGACGTTCTTCTTTTCGGTCTTTGCCGTCATACAGGACGCGAGAACGACGGCGAGGGCCGCTACCGCGATGAGTCGTAGTGTTTTTTTCATTTTTCAATCATCCTTATTACGCTGTTGACGAAAACCGAGGACTCGGGATAGAGCTCGCTTTCCTTCATGAGCATCTTCTTCCCCTCGGCGGGCTTGTTGGCCTGGATTAGGACGAAGCCGTAGTCGGCGTAGACTCCGGGAGGCACGACGCCGCGGGTTCCCGACTGCTTGGCGATGATCTTGTCATACGCCTTGATCAAGTTGTCGAGAGACTCCTGATCGCTGTTCTTGAGATACTTGTACGACGCGTTGTCGTATTCGTACCAGCTGTACATGGGCTTCGGGCCGCTCGAGCAACTCGTCGCGAGCGCGCAGGCGAGCGCGCAGACGATCACGATGAACATGATTCTTTTCATAGTTTAATCTTCCTCGTTTCTTGATTGGAAAGCATGACTTTCTGCTTATAGATCACGTTACCGTCGTACGTGACGGTGATGACGTGAACGCCGGGTTTGACCGAATACACCTTGCCGCGCAACCGGTTCTCGGTCGTAGTGTCCTCGACCTGCGCGTTGAACGACACGGTTCCGTCGATATCCACGTCGACGCCGCCGGTAAAGAGGTGCGGGTCTCCGAGAAACTCGAGGAAGGCCTCGTTATCCATGCCGGAAGAGGTCGACTTGACGCTCGTGCACCCGGCGAAAACGAGGGCGCAGAGCAGCACTAAAAGAAATGACCGTTTCAATATTCCACCTCGCTTATGTAATAATCCGACAGTTTCTTCCTGTCGATGTCGCCGGAAACGAAGGTAACCAGGGAGAACTCGGCCTGCTCGGTAGCGCCGCCCATAAAGGTGATCTTGACCTTGCCGACCTTCTGACCGGGGAGCTCCATCATGAAACCGGTTTGGGGGTTTTCGACGGAGGCGCCGCGCTTGACGACGTTGTACTCGTCTCCCACGCGAAGTCCCTGGCTCTTGCCGCCGGAAACGATGATACCCTTGTCGTCGTACGAAAGGAAGAAGGACTTCCAGGGACGATCCATGCAATTGTTGATGACGTTCTCCACGAGTTTGGAGATAGCGGCGGATATCGCCTTGTCTCCGAGCGTCGCGTCGTAGTCGGTCCGTTCGCCGAGACCGAGAACGGTCTTGTTCGTGGTCTCCGCCTCGCCCTTCGCCTCTTCGGAATAGACGATCTCTCCGGTGGACACGTCGACGAGGCGCAGGCTGACCGCCGCTTCGACGATCTGGCGCTTGCTCCGCGAAAGGAGATTCACGTCGCCGACGTTCTTGCGTCCGTACTCCGTGACCGATCCGATGATCAGGTAATCGGCCCCGATCTTGCGGTAGGACTTTCCGCCGTTCAGCTTGATTTCCTCGTCGAGCTTGTCGGCGTCCTGCCGTTCGAGCAGGAGGAACTTGCCGCTCGCGACGAGTTTCGTCGCCAGGATATCGGAGGCTTGTTTGCCGACGGGATCGTTATCCTTGTCGTAAAACGCGCCCTTGGCGTACTGCGTCTCGTTGGAAAAGCGCGCGATGGCGACCTTTCTCTTGAGGGCACGCACGTCTTCCTGTTTGAGGGTAGCCGCCTCGTTCACCTGGGAATCGGTTTTGATCGTCTGGGGCTGGGTGGAACACCCAAAGGCAGACACAACGACTGCAGAACACGCTATCAAAAGTAGTTTTTTCATTTCTCCATCCTGAAGCAGAATTGATTTTCTATTATAGCACCTGTTTTCGGGAAGTCAATCAAACTCGCGTAAATGCGCGCTCAAGAACGTTTATGGTAGTAATCATGTCCTCATTCTCGGTATGCAAAAAAGGGGTGGTCGTGTCGCGACCACCCCTGCTAAAAAATGTTGCGGGTTGCTTACTTAGTCTCGAAAAACGTTGAGAACCGATGGCTATGCTATCGGTTCTCCCAGTGTTAGAAACAAAGTTTACTATGTTTCCAACCAGGGCGTGGAGAATTCCCGCTTCGCGGGAATTCTCCGACCGTTCTTGAGACTATTTAGTCTCAAGAACGGCGATACCCGGGAGGGTTTTGCCTTCGAGGAACTCGAGGGAAGCCCCTCCTCCGGTGGAAACGTGGCTCATCTTTTCGGCGAGCTTGTACTTGTTGACCGCGGCGACGGAATCCCCTCCGCCGACGACGCTTACGGCGCCCTTGGCGGTGGCGTCGGCGACGAGGTGCGCGACGGTTTCGGTACCCTTGGCGAAGGCGTCGAACTCGAACACGCCGACGGGGCCGTTCCATACGATCGACTTCGAGGAAAGGATGGTATCCTTGTAGATGGCGACGGTCTTGGGACCGACGTCCATGCCCATCTGGCCTTCGGGGATGTCGAGACCGGCGACGTTCGTCACCTTGGCGTCGGGCGCGAAGCCGTCGCCGCAGACGTGGTCGACGGGAAGGATGATCTTGACGCCCTTGGCCGCGGCGGCGGAAAGGAGGCTCTTGGCGGTGTCGATGAAGTCGTCCTCGACGAGGGACTTGCCGACCGTGTGACCCTGGGCCTTGAGGAAGGTATAGGCCATACCGCCGCCGATGATGAGGGCGGAGGCGTTCTTGAGGAGGCTCTCGAGGACGGCGATCTTGGAGGAAACCTTGGCGCCGCCGATGATGGCGACCATGGGTTTCGGGGGATTGGTAACCATGGGCTCGAGGTACTTCACCTCCTTTTCCATGAGGAAACCGCCGACGCTCGTCTTGACGAACTTGGAGATGGTCGCGGTGGAGGCGTGGGCGCGATGCGCGGTACCGAAGGCGTCGTTCACGAAGATGTCGCCGTAGAGCGCGAGTTCCTTGGCGAGGACTTCCTGCTCGGCTTCGGTCTTGGCGGTTTCTTCCTTGTGGAAGCGGGTATTCTCGAGCATGAGGACCGAACCCGCGGCGAGGGAGTCCACCGTGGCCTTCTGGCCGAGGCAGGAGTCGGCGAAGGCGACTTTCTTTCCGAGCTTGGACTCGAGATAGGCGGCGACGGGCGCCATACGGTGCTTGCCGGCGATATACTTCGCCTCGTCGAAGGCCTTTCCGTCTTTCTCGGCCTTTTCCTTGGCCTTTTTCGCGTCCTTGGCGGGATCTCCGAGATGGCTCATGAGCACGAGGGACGCGGGTCCCTGATCAAGGACGTACTTGATGGTAGGGAGGGCGGCCATAATGCGGGTGTCGTCCTGGACGACGCCGTCCTTCATCGGTACGTTGAAATCGACGCGCATGACGATGCGCTTGCCCTTGAGATCGACATCCTTCACGGTCTTGATCATGGAATCCTCCTGGAATTAGGCGAACGGTTTTT